>JAJZEA010000026.1 GCA_021851335.1 Acidobacteriota bacterium
AACAGATGAAGTACTCCGGATACTTCCTCATCGTCTGGGACTTCATCCGCTATGCCCGCGAGCAGGGCATTCCTGTCGGTCCGGGTCGTGGCTCGGCTGCCGGTTCTCTGGTCGCCTATGTCATGGAGATTACCAACGTCGATCCGCTGCAGAATGCGCTGCTCTTCGAGCGATTTCTCAATCCGGAACGCGTCTCGATGCCGGATATTGACGTGGATTTCTGCATGAACCGCCGCGGTGAAGTGATCGAATATGTGACGCGAAAGTATGGCCGCGAGCAGGTGGCGCAGATCATCACCTTCAACACGATGGCCGCCAAAGCTGCCATCAAGGACTGCGGTCGTGCGATGGACATGCCGTATGGTGACGTGGATCGCATCGCAAAGCTGATTCCTCCCACGATCGGCATCACCATTGAGAGGGCGCTCGAGGAGCAGCCGGAACTGAGCAAGGTCTATGAGAACGATGCGCAGATTCGTGAGCTGATTGACACGGCGCGCAGGCTGGAGGGACTGGTTCGCGGCTCTGGTGTCCACGCCGCCGGTGTAGTCATTGCGCCGCGTCCGCTCACCGAACTGGTGCCCATCGCCAAGACCAAGAACGATGAAATCGTGACCGCCTATGACATGAAGGCGATTGAAAAGATGGGCCTGCTGAAGATGGACTTTCTGGGCCTGACTACGCTGACGGTTATCACCGACGCCCTGAAGCTTATCGAACAGAATCGCGGTGAAACGCTGGATATTGAGACGATTCCGCTGGACGACAAGCCGACCTACGAAAAAGTCTTTCATCGCGCGCTCACCTCAGGCGTCTTCCAGTTTGAATCCGGCGGCATGCGAGACGTGCTGCGCCGCTATAAACCGGAGACGATTGAAGACCTGACGGCGCTGAATGCGCTCTATCGACCAGGCCCGATCCAGGGCGGGATGATCGACGACTTCATCGAGCGCAAGTGGGGGCGGCGCAAGGTGGAGTATCTTTTGCCGGAGCTGGAGAGTCTGCTGAAAGAGACGCTGGGCGTGATCGTCTATCAGGAGCAGGTGATGCAGATCGCCAACAAGCTCGCCAGCTACTCGCTCGGCGAGGCCGATCTGCTGCGTCGCGCCATGGGCAAAAAAGATCCGGCAGAGATGGCCAAACAGCGCACACGATTCATGGAGGGCGCAGCCGGGCTTGGCCTGCCGAAAGATCCAGCGGGCGAAATCTTTGACCAGATGGAAAAATTCGCGGGCTATGGCTTCAACAAATCGCATTCGGCTGCCTATGCGCTGCTTGCCTACCAGACGGCGTATCTGAAGACGCATTATCCGATCGAGTTCATGGCGGCGTTGCTCAGTTCGGAGATATCGAAGCCGGAAAATGTGGTCAAGTACATTCAGGAGTGCCGCGAGATGGGCATCCGCGTCGAGCCGCCCGACGTTCAATATTCCGGCGCGCACTTCACGCCCAGCGGCGATGCGATTCGCTTTGGCCTGACGGCGATCAAGAATGTGGGCGGGAACGCGATTGAGTCGATTCTGGCGGCGCGGCGCGCGCTGGAGTCGGAAGGCAAGACGTTTACCAGCTTCTGGGATTTTTGTGAGCGCGTGGACCTGCGCCTGATGAACAAGCGCGTGATGGAGTCGCTGATCAAGGCGGGCGCGCTGGACGCAATGGGCAGCCGGGCGCAGTTGACGGCGGCGATTGACAAGGCGATGGAGCGCGCACAGAAAGCGCAGCGGGACGCGGCGCAGGGGCAGCACGGACTCTTTGGCTTGTTTGCCGAGCAGGCAGCATCCGGGCAAAGCGCCGATGACCTGCCACGCGTGGCGGAGTGGGAGGAAAACGAACGTCTGGCGGCAGAAAAAGAAGTTCTCGGCTTCTTTGTCTCCGGGCATCCGCTCGACAAATATGCCGAAAAGCTGCGTAATCTAAGCGGCGTGGTCAGCGTGGCCGATGCCCTGGAGATGACGCCGCCGGCGGCTCCGCGCTGGGGGCAGCAGCGCGATCCCGGTGCAGAGATTGCCATTGCAGGTGTGCTGGTGGGCATGCGCGCGGCCAAGAGCCGTCGCAACGACAAAATGTATGCGCAGGGTCAGATTGAAGACGCCACCGGAAAGATGGAGGTTATCTGCTTTGCCCGGGACTATGAACGGCTGGCTGAGCAACTGAAGACCGAGGCCCCGGTGCTGCTGCGCGGTGTGCTCATCGGTGAAGAGGACTCGGCGCCGAAGCTGGCGATTGAAGCTTTGCAGCCGCTGGATGAGGTCGAGATCAAGCTGCCGCGCGCGGTGCGCATTCGCGCCAGCCTGGAGAGCCTGAGCGAAGAACGGATGAAGGCCGTGAGGCAGCGTATGGATGCCGCGCCGGGTCCGGGAAAGGTGATGATTCACCTGAAAAAAGCGGACTTCTTTGAGGTGGTGATAGAGCCGCGCGCGGCTTCGGTCGCTGCGGATCGGGGCTGGATCGAGTCGGTGGAAGAGATTCTCGGACGCGGTTCGGTACAGGTGCTGGCGTGAATCTGTTGCGCGGAGGGCAGCCGCTGGTTTGGACGCGGGCGCTGGTGGAACGTACAATCAATGTGGTCGAGGAATTGTGTCGGCAAAACCGATCGAGTAGCGAATGAGCGAGACTACGCAGGGAATTGCAATTGAGGCGCGGGCTGTTTCGCCCGCGTGGATGAAGGTGGAGCGCGCAAGGCACCCAAAGCGCCCGTATCCGATGGACCTGATCGAACGTCTGTTTACCGATTTCAGCGAGATTCACGGAGATCGCGCCTTCAGCGACGATGAAGCTGTCGCATGCGGCATGGCGCGTTTTCGCGGCGCGGAAGTGATGGTGATCGGCAACCGCAAAGGCGGTACAACCAAGGAAAAGATGCGCCGCAACTTTGGCATGCCTAATCCCGAGGGCTATCGCAAAGCGCTGCGCGCGATGAAGTTTGCCGAAAAATTTCATCGTCCTGTGATCACGTTTATCGACCTGCCGGGCGCGTTTCCTGGCCTGGGCGCGGAGGAACGCGGACAGGCCGAGGCGATTGCTCGCAATCTGATCGAGATGGCTCGTCTCCGCGTGCCGACGATTGCCATCATCAGCGGCGAAGGCGGATCAGGCGGCGCGCTCGCGCTGGCCGTGGCCGATCGAGTGCTGATTCTGGAAAACGCGCTGTATTTTGTCATCACTCCGGAGGCCTGCGCGGCCATCATGTGGCGCGACGCCGCGCACAAGGAGCGCGCTGCCGAGGCGATGCGCATCACGGCGCAGGAAGTGCTGGAGCTGGGCTGCGTCGATGCAATCATTCCCGAGCCGCCCGAGGGCGCGCACGAGGATCACGAAGCGGCGGCCGCGTTGCTTGGCGATCATCTGCAGAAACATCTGGCCGAATTGAATGCGTTATCGATCGATGCAATGATCGCGCAGCGGCAACGGAAATTCCGCGAGATAGCACGCTTCTACAACGAACTTTAGCCTGCTGCCTGACGCGCGCGCTGGCTGGGCGCGATCCACGGCAGCAGATGGCAGGGAGTCCGCAGAATGGTTGATCCGCGCAACTCACAGTTCAATCGTGCTCGCGCCGTCAGTCGGCTGCTGCTGGCGTTTGTTGTTTTTCTGCTGGCGCGCGTGATCGCCGAGCGCAGCGCGCATGGATTTGCCAACCCAACCTGGGAGCCAATGCTGGTGCAGGCGATGCTGGCCTTCATGCTGCTGCTGGGCTTTGCCTTTCTCGGGCTGACGCAGGATAAACAAAGTGATCCCATCGCCGAGCAGGGCTTTGTCCGGCGTGCGGGCTGGCGCAGCGAAGCCGGGCTGGGGATTGCGCTGGGCTGGGCGATGGCCATTGCCTGCCTGATTCCGGTGATCGTCGCAGGCGGGCTGGTCGTCCACTTCAATTTTTCCGCTGCTTCGTTTGGCTGGCTTCTAGCGGACACTGTTTTCTTCGCTCTCTCCGCGCTGGTGATTACGGTGGCCTTTCAGGGGTATCCGTTCCAGACGGCGATTCGTGCCTTCGGCGAGCCATCGGCGACGCTGCTGATGGCGATTCTTTTCGGCCTGATGCAGATTGGGTATCCCGGAGCGAATCGCGCCAGTACGGCATTCTGTTTCGCCTTTGGTCTGCTGCTCGGCATCGCCTATCTGCGCACGCGCGCGCTGTGGCTGCCGTGGGGGCTTCACTTTGGCTGGATTGCCGTACAGGCACTGCTTTTTGGCCTGCCGGTCAACAGCGCGACGGCTTATTCGCCGGTGGTGCAAAGCGATGCCTACGCTCCGCCGTTTTTTTCCGGCGGCGATTACGGCTTCAATGCAAGCTGGTTTGCCGTGCTGCTGGCGCTGGCCGCTTTGCCGGTGCTTTTTCGTATGACGCGCGAACTCAGCTATCGCCATAACGCGCCGGTGTTGATTCCTGGCGGGATTCCCGTCGATCTGGACGCAGCCGCCAAGCGGCAGCATGAGGCGGCAACGCGCGAAGAAATGCCGGAGGTGAAGCCGCTGGTGCAGATCCTGCCCGCTGCTTCACCTAATCCGTCGTATTCTCCTGCGAGCGCGGCGCAAACCGCTGCTCACCCGCACACGGACGCGCCGGAAACTCATGTAAACTAGTCTGAGTGAGTCGCGCGGATGACTGCGCTTCGAGCCGTTGCAGGGGGTGGTTCCAGGACTCCTAAATGGCAGTCGAACGCACCGGATTGACCACGCCGTTGAAGCCGCCCATGGGGCGTGTGCAGAGACAATCCAAGGAGAGCAAATTTACCAATGGCTAAGATTGCAAAAACAGGTGACCGCAAAAAAGCAATGGACACGTCAAAGTCGACGGATTGTCCGAAGTGCAACAAACCGACGCGCATCGTCAAGCGTGTCAAGGACAGGGAGCGCGGGATTCCCGGCGGTGTGTACATCTCCTGCTCGGTCTGCGAGTTCTACGAGAAGCTGTAACGCTGAAAACAGCAAAGGCAAATGCCCGGCTATGCGCCGGGCATTTCTGTTTCTGCCGCGCAGTTATTCGCCTTGCTCAGTCACTCTCCAAGCATGATGCGCTGGATGCGGTGGGCGCGTCCGGTCTTCGGGTCGCAGTCGATGAGCGCGGCGCAGAGCTTCGGGTTGCCTTTCGCGGCCTCGAACTTTCCGGGCAGGCCGGTGCGAAAGCGCTGAAGAACCAGATCCTTTTCGACGCCAATCACGGAATCGTAAGGGCCGCTCATGCCGACGTCGGTCTGGTAGGCCGTTCCACCCGGCAACACGCGCTCGTCCGCCGTGGGAATGTGCGTATGCGTGCCCAGGCAAGCAGTCACGCGACCATCCAGATGCCATCCCATGGCGACTTTTTCGCTCGTTGCCTCAGCATGAAAATCGACCAGGATGACTTTGGCCGAAACTTGTTTCAGCAAGTTTTCGGCTGCGTAAAAGGGATCATTCGTGCCGTTCATGAAGACGCGTCCCATCAGGTTCATCACGGCATACGGCGTGCCTGCTTCCGGCCCTTGCGCGATGGTTCCCTGATAGAGGCCAAACCCCGGCAGGCCGTGCTGCAGATTCGCCGGGCGTAGCACGCGCCGCGCGCGCTCATGGCTGTCTGCCGGGGCGGAACGCAGATAATCCATCAGCTCACGTTTGTCCCAGACGTGGTTGCCGGTGGTGATGACATCGGCGCCAAGATCGAAGAGTTCCTCGGCCAGCGCAGGCGTAATGCCAAAGCCGCCGGCCGCATTTTCGCCATTGATGACGGTGAGATCGACGGAATGCGTCTGGCGCAGATGGCCGATATGCTCACGCACAATCTGCCGACCCGCGCTTCCGAATACGTCGCCGACGAAGAGGATTTTCACTCAGAAACCTCGCCGCCCTGCGCGTCGCTGTGCTTTTCTGGCCGCAGCAGCGGAAAGAGAATCACGTCGCGAATGGAACGCGAGCCGGTGAGCAACATCGTCAGGCGGTCGATGCCGATGCCTTCTCCTGCGGTGGGCGGCAGGCCGTAGCTGAGCGCGCGCACATAGTCCTCGTCCATCTGGTGCGCCTCTTCGTCGCCGTCTTCGCGCGCGGCTAGCTGCTGCTCAAAGCGTCTGCGCTGCTCGAACGGATCGTTCAGCTCGCTGAATGCATTGCCCACCTCAAAGCCGCCGATGAAGAACTCGAAGCGCTCGACATGAGCCAGGTCGTCGGGCTTGGCTTTGGAGAGCGGGGAAACTTCCGTCGGGTAGTCATAGATGATCGTCGGCTGGATGAGCGTGTGTTCGACGTGCTGTTCAAAGAGCGCATAGAGTGCTTTGCCGTCGTGGAGGTCTGCATCGGGAACTGCGCGGCGCACGGCTTCGGCCATCGTCATCCGCTGCCACTTTGCCAGGTCGATGGTGTGGCCGTTGAACTCGACGATCGTGGTGCCGTTCACATCCTTCGCCACCTGCGCGATCAACTCTTCGGTGAGGTTCATCAGGTCGTGGTAGTTTGCGTACGCCTGATAGAACTCCAGCATGGTGAATTCAGGATTGTGCTGGGTCGAGACGCCCTCGTTGCGGAAGTTTCGATTGATCTCATAGACGCGATCCATGCCGCCGACGACCAGCCGCTTGAGATACAGCTCCGGAGCAATGCGCAGATAGAGGTCCAGATCGAGTGCGTTGTGATGCGTCACAAACGGTCGGGCCGCCGCGCCTCCGGCGATGGGCTGCATCATCGGCGTCTCCACTTCCAGATACTCGCGTTCGTCGAAGAATCGGCGAATGGCGCGCAGAATCCGGGCGCGCTTGACGAAGACTTCACGGCTGTCGAGATTGGCAAACAGGTCCACGTAGCGCTGGCGATATCGCAGCTCCACATCGGCCAGTCCGTGATATTTTTCCGGCAGCGCAAGCATCGCCTTGGCCAGGAAGGTCAGCGTCTCCACGTGGATCGTCAACTCGTTGGTCCGTGTGCGGAACAGATAGCCCGTCACGCCGATATGGTCGCCCATATCCAGCAGCTTGTAGAGCGCATAGCCCGCCTCGCCGACCGCATCCTGACGCACGTATATTTGCAGTCGTTCGCCGTTCTGCTGAAGCGTGGCGAAACCGGCTTTCCCCTGCGCGCGAATCGCCATGATTCGCCCGGCTACCGAAACCTCCACGCGCGGCGCGGGTTGTTCCGGTGTGCCGTTCAGCGCTTCGGCGGAGACTTCGCCCCACTGCGCGCGCACCGAGGATATCGTATGTGTTGCGCCATACTGGTTGGGGAATCGCGACTGGCCCAGCGCGGCAATCGCCTCCAGCTTTTCCTGGCGCAGCGCAAACAGATTCCGCTCAAACTCCGACTCAAAGACCCACTCCGACACCCGGGATTCCTTTCTCTTGCTGCAATGAATTCACAGGCCAAGTATATCTGTTGCACGCATGGAGCGTTTCGTAACTTTGGCTCGGTTGTGTATAACCATCAGGGATGCCCTATCAGAATCCACTGCCGCAGAAGGATGGAAGATTACCGCAAGGCTCAGCGGCTTTGCGTGGTCTGGCGCAGGCCGAGAGCCTGATGCAGATTGCACTCGTGCTGCCGTGCGCGCTGGTCATTGGCTGGGGCGCGGGTTGGTGGATCGACCATCACTTTCACAGCCATTGGGCTACACTCACAGGTCTGATTTTCGGCATTGTCTCCGGCATGGTCACTGCGGTGCGTATGGCGCTGGAGGCGGGCAATCGCAAAGGACGCCGATGAGCCAAGAAAACCCACAATCTTCCGGTGAACAGACTCCGAATCTGCTTGAGAACCCGACGCAGGCGGAGCATCCGATTCTCGATTTTGGCGATGCCGATCTGGTGCGGCTACTGCGCCGCTCCGCAAGGCTGACGGCTGTGCTGGGCGCAGTCCTGGCCATTGTGGTGGGAGTGGCGATGGGCTGGGGCAGTGGCGCGCTGCTGGCCGTGGGCGCGGTGATCTCCGTGGCCAGCATCTTTGAGTGGGGGCGGCTGATCCGGCTCTTCAACACGCGCATGGACGCGCAAAGGCTGCCACGAGGGGCTGCACTCTCGGTAGTGCTGTTTCTGGTGCGGTTGCTGTTTTTTGCAGCGGCAATTTATGGTAGCCTGAAGTTTCTGCATGGTTCTGTGTTCAGCCTGATCGGCGGCCTAGCTCTGGCCGTCGTGGCGCTTGTTTGGGAGGCGCTCAAGGTTTTGCGCGGAGCCGATGCGGCTTAGGAAAGACAGCGACCAATGCCCGAAACACTTGCCTGGACTCGACTCATCAATCATCTCTTCGGTGGCCCTGTCACCGCGCTGCTGCACGCCGTTGGGGTGCAGCCGAAGTATCCTGCCGCGCCGATCGACGACGCCTACGCGCTGGAGTTGCTCGTCGCCGTGCTGCTGCTGTGCTTCTTCTTTCTCGTGCGCCTGACGCTGAGCGTGGACAAGCCCTCGCTGCCGCAGCAGTTTGCCGAGATCATTCATGAGTTTGTGGGCGGACAGGCGGATCAGATCATCGGTCACCACTATCAGCGCTACCAAAGCTTTGTAACGGTGATCTTTCTGTTTGTGCTGAGCAATAATTTCTTGGGCCTGATCCCGCGCATCGATACGCCGACGAGCTATCCGGTGGTTCCACTGGGCATTGCCGTCGCCACGTTTGTCTACTACCACTATCACGGATTCCGCGAGCAGGGACTGGTTGGCTACCTGAAGCACTTTGCCGGCCCCATCTGGTGGATTGCGCCGCTGCTCTTTCCCATTGAGATCATCTCGCATTGCGCGCGCGTGATGTCGCTGACGATTCGTCTGTACGCAAATATGTTTGCCAGCGATCTGGTCACACTGGTCTTCTTTTCGCTTGTCCCGCTGGGTGTCCCCGTCATCTTCCTCGGCCTGCACGCAATGGTTTCGATCATTCAGGCCTTTGTCTTCATGTTGCTGGCGATGATCTACCTCTCGCAGGCTGTTGCGCACGAGCATTGATGCGGAAAGCCCGAGCGAAGGCCGGGCGCTGACAAAATTTGCTGCCGAAGAGCGCTTCCGCTTCGGACATAGGCAAGGTCGCAAGTGTGAGGGGGCCAGCACGGTGAGCCTCAACCACCCACTGGCGACCGCAAAACAGGGAAGCAGGAGAATGTAATGAAGAAACTGCAATCGATTCTGATGGTTCTGTCCACGCTTTGCTTCGCCATTCCGGCTCTGGCCGATGGTGGCAGCGGCGTGGTCGATCTGGCGCCGATCGGCGCGGGTCTTGGCATCGCGTTGGCCGCCGGCCTTTGCGGACTGGGACAGGGCAAGGCAACCGGCAGCGCCGTCGAAGCGCTGGCTCGTAACCCCGGAGCGCGCGCCGGTATTCAGCTTCTGCTGGTGCTGGGTCTCGCCTTCATCGAGTCCCTCACGCTCTTCACGCTGGTCATCATCTTCGCGAAGATCAAGTAAGCCGATCAGCAATCAAGCGCGGGAGTCTGCGCTCGGTTGCTGAGATCAAAGATCAAGCCCGGCTCCGCTTTGTGCGGAGCCGGGCTTTGGTTTTTGCGTGAACGATCGCGCTCCAGCCAGGGTGAACTGACCGGAGCAAGTGGATTTTATTTCAGGTCGAAGCGGTCCAGGTTCATGACCTTGGTCCAGGCTGCAACGAAGTCCCGCACAAAGGCCACTTGTCCGTCGCTGGCGGCGTAGACTTCGGCCAACGCGCGAAGCTGCGAGTTGGAACCGAAGACCAGATCGACAACCGTCGCCGTCCATCGAACTTCGCCGCTCTTGCGGTCACGACCTTCCAACACGTTTTCGTCCTTTGCCGAGCGCTGCCATGCCGTTCGCATATCCAGCAGATTGACGAAGAAATCATTCGTCAGCTCGCCCGCGCGCTTGGTGAAGACGCCGTGCGTGGAGTGGCCAAAGTTCGCTCCCAGCGCACGCAGACCACCAATCAGCACAGTCATCTCCGGCGCGGTCAGCGTCAGCAACTGCGCCTTGTCCAGCAGCAGATCGGTCGTCTTGCTCGCCAGCCCATTGCTGACGTAGTTGCGGAAGCCGTCAGCGGCAGGCTCCAGCACGGCAAAGGAGTGCACGTCGGTCTGCTCCTGCGTGGCGTCGGTGCGTCCCGGCGCAAACGGAACAGTGATCGCATGGCCAGCTTTCTTTGCCGCTGCTTCGACGGCAGCACCACCGGCCAGCACAATCAAATCCGCCAGCGAGATTTTTTTGCCGCCGGTTTGTGCCGCGTTGAACTTCTGCTGAATCGCCTCCAGCTTTGCCAGCACCTGCGCCAGCTCGGCCGGCTGATTGACCGCCCAGTCCTTTTGCGGCGCCAGGCGGATGCGCGCTCCATTGGCTCCGCCGCGCATGTCGCTGCCGCGGAAGGTAGAAGCCGATGCCCATGCTGTCGCGACAAGCTGAGCGATCGACAGACCTGAAGCCAGCACTTCCGCCTTCAGTATCGCGGCATCGTTGTCGTCGATGAGTTTGTGATTGACAGCCGGAAGGGGATCCTGCCAGAGGAGCGCTTCCTTGGGCACAAGCGGGCCAAGATAGCGCGCAACCGGCCCCATATCGCGATGGGTCAGCTTGAACCATGCGCGAGCGAAGGCGTCGGCGAAGGCATCGGGGTTTGCGAGGAAGTGGCGCGAGATTTTCTCGTACGCGGGATCGACGCGCAGCGCGATATCCGAGGTGAGCATGAACGGAGCGTGACGCTTCGATGGATCGTGCGCGTCCGGCACAGTGCCCGCGCCTGCATTGCCTTTGGGCTTCCACTGGTGCGCGCCAGCCGGACTCTTGGTCAGCTCCCACTCATAGCCGAAGAGCGTCTCGAAGTAACCATTGTCCCAGCGGACGGGATTCGGTGTCCATGCGCCTTCCAGACCGCTGGTGATGGTGTCGCCACCTTTGCCGGTGCCAAAGCTGTTCTTCCAGCCCAGGCCCATCTCTTCAATCGGAGCGGCCTCCGGTTCCGGCCCCACATGGCTGGCCGAGGCTGCGCCGTGCGTCTTGCCAAAAGTGTGCCCACCGGCGATTAGGGCGACGGTCTCTTCGTCGTTCATGGCCATGCGCAGAAATGTCTCGCGAATGTCGCGCGCCGAAGCCAGCGGATCAGGATTGCCATTCGGACCCTCGGGGTTGACGTAGATCAGTCCCATCTGCACGGCTGCCAGCGGATTGGCCAGATCGCGGTTACCGCTGTAGCGCTGGTCGCCCAGCCAGGTTGTCTCCGGACCCCAGTCGATGTCCAACTGTGGCTCCCAGATATCTTCGCGGCCGCCGCCAAAGCCGAAGGTCTTGAAGCCCATCGTTTCGAGAGCGACATTGCCGGCCAGAACCAACAGGTCGCCCCAGGAGAGCTTGCGTCCGTACTTCTGCTTCACCGGCCACAGCAGACGCCGAGCCTTGTCCAGACTGGCATTGTCGGGCCAGCTATTCAGCGGGGCAAAGCGTTGCGCGCCATGACCGGCTCCGCCGCGTCCGTCGTGAATACGATAGGTGCCGGCGGCGTGCCAAGCCATGCGAATGAAAAACGGCCCGTAGTGACCATAGTCGGCCGGCCACCAGTCCTGCGAATCGGTCATCACGGCCTCGAGGTCTTTGACGACGGCGTGCAGGTCGAGAGTTTTGAATTCACTGGCGTAGTTGAACTCTTCACCCAAGGGATTGGAAAGCGGAGAGTGCTGATGGAGAATCTGCAGGTTGAGCTGCTCTGGCCACCAGTCGCGGATACCTTTTCCGCCGGCTTTGGTGTGCTGGAGCATTGCGCCTGTAAATGGGCACTTCGATTCGTTCGACATGTTTTCTCCTGAAGTCGTCTGCGAAAGACGCACCCCCTCAGTATAGAAGTTGCGCGGCGATTGTGCCGGGGGCGATGCGACGCTGTGAAAAAGCTGCGCGCTCGCCGGGTTTGCTCTGTGGTTGCATTCGATTTCCTATAATCCACATTATGGCCGTTGTTTGCATCATTACCGCTGCCGGAGCCAGTCGACGACTTGGCCATCCCAAGCAGCTTGTGCGGGTCAATGCCCGAGTTGCGAGCCAGGTCGACGGTGAGACGCTGATCGAGCGCAGCGTGCGGATTGCGCATCAGGCAGGCGTGGAGCGAGTTCTGGTCGTGCTCGGCGCTCACGCGCAACGGATTCGCCAGGTCCTGGAGGCAACGGGTCTTCGGCTCACCATGCTCGATAACATGCGCTGGCAGCAGGGACTTTCCACGTCGATCACACTGGGCGTGGAACACGCGATGGCGCTGCCGCAGTGTGAGGGCGCGTTGCTGATGGTCTGTGACCAGCCCTATCTCAGCTCAGTTCATCTGCAAACGCTGCTACGCGCCTTTGACGCGCACCAGCGCCAGCGCATTGTGGCCAGCGGATATGACGAGATCGTAGGAATTCCGGCGATTTTTCCTGTCGCATCATTTCCTGCTCTGATGGAGTTGAGCGGCGACGCGGGCGCGCGATCGCTGCTGCGATCATCTGACGCGAAGGCTGGTCCGGTGGTTGTGCCATGCCCGGCTGCATCACTTGATCTGGACACGCCGGAAGACGAGGCGCGGCTTGCGCAGGATGGCGGCCTGGGTGACAGGCGGCAGACCGCGGACGAAGGCTGAAACCGGCCTCGAAGCGCTTGGCTCAACGCGGTTCCAAGGCCTGCGTCGACTCTGTATTCTGTAAAAAGCGATGCAAGTCAAAATTCTCAGCTTCGGCATTCTGAAAAACGTCATTCCCGCGTCCACCCTGACGCTGGAAGACGCAACAACGGTTGGCGGTCTGCTTGCGCAGTTGCAGAGTGAACTGTCTGCGCGTCATCTGGAAGAACGGCTGCTGCAGGGCATCGCAGTCAGCGTCAACGCCGAGTATGCGCATGCCAGCCACGTGCTTCACGAGGGCGATGAAGTGGGTCTTTTGCCGCCAGTCTCCGGTGGCAGTTCCTCACCCGCTATCGTCACCCATCTCACGCGTGAGCCGATTCCCACCGCCTCGCTGATGCAGTCGATTCGCCAGCCAGCGGACGGAGCCGTTGCTTCCTTTGATGGAGTGGTGCGAGATCACACGCGTACGCGCCGCACGCTTTTTCTCGATTACGAGGCATACGAGGAGATGGCCTCAACGCAGATGCGACAGCTTGCCGAGCAGGCTGTGGAGCAGTTTCAGGTGCGCGCGGTCACCATTGTGCATCGACTGGGGCATCTGTTGATCGGTGAAACCTCCGTGCTGATCCTGGTTGCGTCCGCGCATCGCGCGCCTGCGCTCGATGCCTGCCGCTGGCTCATCGACACGCTCAAGCGCACCGTGCCCATCTGGAAAAAAGAGACCTTTGAAGACGGTGCTGTCTGGGCCGATGGCGAGCCGTTTCCGGATGCGATTGCGCTGCACGGCGCAGCCGCATTGCCTGCAAAGCCGGAGCAGGAGAAGTGAAGCGCCTGCAAGCGATTGCCGTGCTCGCGCTGGCTGTTGCGCTGGCATCGCTGCCCGCTTCGGCTCAGTCTGTTCAGGATGCTTCTGCCCCGAATGAGCCAGTGCCCACTCTGCACGTGGATGTGCGCCTGGTCAATGTGCTCACCAGCGTGACGGATGCAAACGGCGCTCCGATTGGCGGCCTTGGGCAAAATGATTTTGCCGTGGAGGACAACGGACAGCCGCAGAAGATCGCACTCTTTGAGCGGCAGACCAATCGCCCGCTGAATCTGGTGCTGGCGCTGGACACAAGCGGCAGCGTAGGCAAGGATCTGGATGCGGAGCGCGCGGCGGCGCGCCGTTTTGCCCGCTCCATTCTGCGCTCGCAGGACAGCATGAGCCTGATTGAGTTTGCCACGGAGGTGCATCAGGTTGTCCCATTCACCAGCGATGTCAAGCGCATTGAGCACGGGCTGAATACACTGCACCGCGGCGCGGCGACAGCGCTCTATGAGGCGATTCAAAAGGCCTCGCAAAGCCTGGCTTCGCGTGAAGGACGCAGAGTGCTGGTGCTGGTGACCGATGGCGGCGATACGGTGGACACGGTGACCTATCGGCAGGCGCTGGAATCGACACTGCGCGCGGAGGTCATCGTTTATTCACTCATCGATGTCCCGATTGAAGCCAGCGCTGGACGTGACCTGGGCGGGGAACATGCGCTCATCACGCTCTCCGGGCAGACGGGCGGGCGATATTTCTATCTTGACCGGGTCGGCGCGGATGCTTCGTTCAGCAAAATCTCTCAGGAACTGCGGACACAGTATTTGATTGGATACTATCCCGCGCGACAAAACGATGCAGAGGATTTTCACCGCATCACAGTCAAAATTCCCCGCGCAAGGGGCGACGCGTATCAGCTTCGCTATCGCTCAGGGTATTATTCAGACAACAGTCGTTAGCGAATTTTTTCCTTTTCGGCTTTCCCCGGCGACAGTCCGTCGCGCTGCTTGGGGCCATTGTTTGCATTCTTGGCGGCGTCGGCAAGGATGCTGTTATCTCACATCGCAGGAATTGCGTCGTAGATACAAGCCATCGTATTTTGCCGTCAGACAACCCTGGCACTCTGCTTTGCTTCCCATCCTCTATCAGCTCTATGACACCGTTTCGCAATCTTCGTTCCGCGCGCACCACGCCCCCCGTCGAAACCGGGCAGGAGCAGCTCTATCTGCGCTCACTCAGTTCTCGACAGGTTGCAGTCAATGTGGTTCTGCATGACGGAGAGTCGGTGACCGGATGGATCGAATACTTTGACGATGGCATGATCCGTCTGACGCGCGAAAATCAGCCCAATCTTTTTATCTATAAAAATCAGATTCGTACTATTACGGAGAGCGCGCATCGCCGCGCATCGGTCTCGTCAGCCAACGTGTCGGGGAAAGTATGAGCTTGCTGTTGCCGGATGCGGCGAAAGCCAATTTCCGTTGGGTGCCTGCCGCAGCCGAGATTGCAGTCAAGGCTGGCAGTCAGTTGCGCTGCTTTTTTCAGGCTGGAGTCGCTACCGAGTACAAAGGTGAAGTGGATCTGGTGACCGTGGCCGATCGTACAGTGGAGGCATATCTGCGTCAGGCACTGGCAGAGAGCTTTCCGCAGCACGGCATCTTCGGTGAGGAAGGAACGCGTGACCGTCTGGACGCCGATTTCCGATGGTACGTGGATCCTCTGGATGGTACGACGAACTTTGCGCATGGTTTTCCTCACTTCTGCGTTTCATTGGGTCTGGAAGAGCGAAGCACAACCAAGGCCGAGATGAGCGCAGGGTTGGTGGGCGACGGCCCTCTGGTTGCCGCCGTGATCTACGATCCCATGCGTGAGGAATTGTTTGTAGCGGAGCGAGGAAAAGGGGCGTGGTGCAACGGACTTCCTATCCGCGTTTCGTCGGCATCGCAGTTGGCCGAGTCCCTCATCGCCACGGGTTTCCCCAGCAGGAAGCGTCACGCTAATCCCAACATTCACTTCTACCACGAGTTCACGCTTCGTTCGCATGGAGTGCGCCGCGCCGGTTCTGCCGCGCTCGACCTGGCTTATGTCGCCAGCGGGCGACTGGATGCATTTTGGGAGTTTCATCTGAACCCCTGGGACACCGCAGCCGGTTTTTTGCTGGTGGAAGAAGCAGGCGGCAGAGTGAGCGTCTTTGACGGTGGTCCACGCGAGCTGAACAGCAGGGAAGTGCTGGCCACCAACGGCAGTATTCACGGTGAAATGCTTGAGACCTTTGTGACTCTCTTTGCGGGGCGCGATCTGGATCCGATTCCAACACCCGCCGAGTATGCGGAACGCCGCAGAAGAGCTGCCGAAGCAAGTCCCACCAAGTGAGAACGACAGGGAATCGACCTGTGCGTTCACATTTTTAACCCATCTGTCTGTTGTGCTACTATTTGGCTGGCAGAAAAACTCCACGGAGAAGCTCAAGTCATGGCATACGTCATTGCAGAACCCTGTATCGGCACCAAGGACACCGCCTGTGTAGACGCCTGTCCCGTCGATTGCATCCACCCCAAAAAAGACGAAGGACAGCACGGAGAAGCAGATCAGCTTTTCATCGATCCGGTCGAGTGCATCGACTGCGGCGCATGTGTTCCCGCCTGCCCGGTTTCGGCCATCTTTGCAGCCGATGATCTGCCGGAGAAGTGGGCGCATTTTGCTACGAAGAATGCTGAGCACTTCGGGCGATAGGCTTTTCATCACAGCTCGGACCTCTGGATACATTCCCGCTCCGAGATACAATCGACGGCGCATGGCCTGCAAAGGCTGTGCGCCGTTTTTGCAGTGGTTGATCAGCGAAGATACGTAAGGGGCGACGATGCAGCTTTCCAGTGATGCGGTGATCCTGCGCGTGTGGCCAGTGAATGAAGCAGACCTGATCGTCAGCTTTCTCACGCGGGATTTTGGCAAGCTCAAGGGCGTGGCAAAATCTGCCTTGAAGAGCCGTCGTCGCTTTGGCGGCGCGCTGGAGATGATGACCGAGGTCAAAGCCACCTTTGTCGATCGGCCTCGCCAGGAACTGGTTCGTATCGATCACTTTGAACTGATTGCCTCACCGCTGCGCGCGCCCGTGAATTATGCAAGGATGACTGCGCTCAGTTTTTTTGCCGAGGTTACAGAGCAGGCATTGCCGGATCGCAATCCGGAGGAGCTTGCGTTTCGCCTGCTCACAACCGTGCTCGATCATGCCACTGCGGATCATCTGTGGCTCTCGATCACCTATTTTTCACTGTGGATGACGAGGCTGATGGGCTGGTTGCCCGACCTGAACACCTGCACGGTCTGCACCGCTTCCGTGCTGGACTCCGGAGCCTGGTTTCATCCCTCCGCCGATGGTCTGCGTTGCCATCAACACGCCATGCCCACAAGTGCATCCCTGTTGCCGGAATCTCTGCGACTGGCGCAGCAGATGCTGCGTTGCCCGATCGCCGAGTTTGCTGCGCAGCCGTGGAGTGCGCAGCGCGCAGCCGATCTGCGGCGATTTGCGATTCAGGCGCTGGAGCGCCATCTGGAGCGTCGCCTGCGCACGGCGGAAGCGCTGCGCAGGCTGAGCACTTCCGTGGCCACAGCGTCTCCATCACGCATGCGGCTCAGTTAGAATGAAACCAATCCATTTGCGGTGAAAAACCAAAGCATGTCTGCATTCCATCCACCACTTTCTTCCGGCAACCTTGCCGACACGGACCAGCCCGCCGTTCCACTCACTTTTCAGGAACTGCTGTTTCGGCTGCAAACATTCTGGGCTTCACGCGGATGTGTCCTCCAACAGCCGTATGACGTGGAAGTTGGCGCGGGAACGATGTCCCCGGAGACGTTTCTGCGTGTACTTGGGCCTCGCCCCTACCGCGTGGGCTACGCGCAGCCGTCCCGTCGGCCCGCCGATGGCCGTTATGGTGAAAATCCCAATCGGCTCTTCAAACACACGCAGTTTCAGCTCATACTTAAGCCGCCACCGGCCAACATTCAGGAGCTGTATCTCGACTCGCTGGCCGCGATTGGCATTGACCTGCGCCGACATGACCTGAAGTTTGAAGAAGACAACTGGGAGTCGCCAACACTCGGCGCCTGGGGCATCGGCTGGCAAGTCATGCTCGATGGGTTGGAGATTACCCAGTTCACGTATTTTCAGCAGTGCGGCGGCATTGATCTTGACCCCATCACGGCGGAGATTACTTACGGCCTGGAGCGCATTGCGGCCTTTCTGCAGGATGTCGATTCCATCTACGACATTGTGTGGATGCGCGATCCGGATACGGGTTACGAAATCCGCTACGGCGAGATTCGCCTGGAAGACGAGTTGCAGTTTTCCGTCTACAACTTTGAATACGCGGACGTAGAGAAGCTTTGGGAGCATCTGCGACTCTATGAGGCCGAATGCCAGGCGCTCATTGACGGAGCGCAGACGCTGGCGGCGCTTGACGATGTTGCGCAGATTCGTCGCTACCCGCTGCTGAGCGCCTTTGACCTTTGTCTGAAGTGCTCTCACCTCTTCAACCTGCTGGATGCGCGCGGAGCCATCTCCGTCACCGAGCGCGTGGGCGTCATCGCAAGAATTCGCGCACTGGCCGTGGGCGTGGCGCGCGCCTACACAAGCCAGCAGACGGCTGCCCGGAAAGTGACTGCCGATGCCTGATTTTCTGCTTGAAATTGGACTGGAAGAAGTACCTTCGCGGATGCTGGCTGCTGCTCAGCAAGAGCTGGCGGCACGCGTGGACACGCTGCTCCACGAGCATCGTCTGCTGGAATCGGCTTTCCAGATCACAGCATTTTCCACCCCGCGCAGGCTTGCCATTCTGGTCTCCGGAGTCATTCCACGCCAACCCGACATCGAAGAAGAGTTGATCGGTCCTTCGTGGAAGATTGCCTGGCAGCAGGAGTCGTTTTCTCCCGCAGCAACAGCATTCGCCCGCAAGGCCGGGGTCACCGTGGATGCGCTGCGTAAGATTGCCACTCCCAAAGGCGAGTACGTGGGAGCAACCGTGCTGCGACAAGGAGAAACAGCGTCTGCGATTCTTGCCACTGCGCTCCCAGCCTGTGTTGCAGGGCTTTCATGGCCTAAAAACATGTACTGGCGCGAAGGCAAACCCGAGCGTTTTGTCCGTCCTGTGCGCTGGCTTGTCGCGCTGCTGGATTCAGAGATTCTTCCGTTCCACTTTGCCGGGCAGGTCGCTGGGAACTCCAGTCGTGGGCATCGCATTCTTCACGGCGCTGAAGCCGTTCCGCTGCACCACGCTTCCGAGTACGCGAGTCGATTGCGTGAAGCCTTTGTCCTCGTCCATCCGGACGATCGTCGCCACATCATTCGCAAAGCCTTGGATCGCGCAACGCGGCTGATCCCCAATGCTCGATGGCGCGAGGATGCGGAACTGATCGAGACGGTGGTTCACCTGACGGAATGGCCTACGGTGCTTTCTGGCGCGTTTGAAGCCGAGTATCTGGCGCTGCCTCAGGAAGTGCTGGTGACCGTGATGCGGGATCACCAGAAGTACTTTGCCGTCGAAGACACACATGGCGCGCTGTTGCCTCACTTTCTTACGGTGCTAAACACCGAAGTGGACGAGGCAGGGCAGGCAATCATTCGCCATGGCAACGAGCGTGTGTTGCGTTCTCGATTCAAGGATGCTCAATTCTTCTGGAATGCCGATCAGAAGACGCCGCTTGCCGAGCGCGTGGAATTGCTGCGCGCTGTGACCTTTCAAAAAGAGCTTGGTAGCTATTTCTGGAAGACGGAGCAGAATCTGCGCATCGCCGAAGTGGTCAGTAAGACTATTCAAAGTCGCGGAAAAATTCTGAATCATGCGGCGCTTTTGCAGTCCGTCCTGCTGGCGAAAACGGACCTGACGGCGGAGCTTGTGAAGGAGTTTACCGAGTTGCAGGGAATCGTCGGCGGGCTTTACGCGCGCGCTCAGGGACTGGGCGAAACCGTAGCCGCCGCCATCTATGCGCAATATACGCCTGCCTCGATGGAGGACTCGATTCCGTCCACCATCGAAGCGCAGATACTCGGCCTCGTCGATCGCATTCAGACCATTTCCGCCATGTTTTCGATCGGCAATATTCCTTCCGGCTCGCGTGATCCATTTGCCCTGCGTCGCGCGGGAAATGCAATCATTCGCATTCTGGCAGAGGCGGCCTTGCCGCTGCGCCTGAGCGAACTGATCGCCGCTGCCGGGCAGGCGGAGACACCGGTTGCCGCTTTTCTGCGCGAGCGCCTCAGTTTCTATCTCAAGGAATCTCGCGGCTTCAGTTACGATGTGATCGCCGCGGTTCTGGCTGCGGATGCGGACGATGTTCTGGATGCCTGTGCGCGCTGTGAAGCGTTGACCAGGGTTCGCGGCTCTGCGGATTTTATGGCTGTAGCTGCCGCATCCCGGCGTATTCGCAACATTCTGGCTCAGGCAAAACAGGCAGGAAGCGATTGGTCCGCGGCAGACAACGGGTTGCTCGCTGAGCCAGAGGAGCAGGCGCTGCTGGCTGCTTCCGAGCGGCTCTCCGAGCAGGTGAAGGCTCTGCGTTTGCGCCACGAATACACCCTGGCGCTGGAAGCAATTGCCAGCCTGGCGCCGACCGTCGATGCCTTCTTTGCAAGGATCATGGTGATGGCTCCGCAAGCGGATTTGCGCGCGGCTCGATTACGTCTGATCGACTCCGTGCTGGCCAGCATCTCCGGCATTGCAGAGTTCGCTGAGATCGTCAACGCCTGATCCGGACAATTCGCTCTGCAACTCCACTCTGCGCGTGCGGAGGGGCGCCAGGTTGCTGGTCAGTTCATCCGCACGCGTTTTCAGCCTGCAAAGCCGCTTATTTTCCACCCAGGAACTGATTTACCGCGGTGCTCACCGTTTGCGCTTCGCAGTTGGGTGCCAGGTGGCCACAGTCGGAGTGCAAGACAAGCACCTGCGCGTGGATCTTTGGCGCAAACTCCTGCGCTGGTATGGGATTGACCATATGATCCTGCTCGGAGACTACGGCCAGCACCTTTGCATGCACGCGTTGCGCGGCTTCATCCAGGCTGCCGCCGTGCGCCACGTCCTGATGAATCATCGCCTCCAGTTGATAGATGCGATCGTTCGCGTCAAATCCATCGGCATTCCAGTTGCCATATCCGGCGTAGGTGGCTGGAAACGCCTCGCGGCTTACCGTTGCCGCATAGTGGTGTGGCGTGGTGATGTTCATCGAGTGCAAAATCTGCACCATCGGGATCGATGGGTTTTCGTTGTAGTTGCCCATCTGCCACGCAGCGCTGGAGCGAATAGCATCTTCTTCCGCTTTCCAAAGCAGCAGGTCATAGGCGGTCAACCGTGGAGAGCCAACGATCGGTATTGCATCATCCATAAACTCCGGGTGGGCGACCATCCACTCAAAGGTTTGCATTCCGCCCATCGATGTTCCCACAACGGCGTGGACGTGCTTCAGACCAAGTGTTTTTGTCGCAAGTGTATATTCCGTCTCAACCATATCCCGAATGGTGATTGCGGGAAAGGTCATGCGTGGCTGCATTTTGCTGTTCGACGGCGAACTGGAGACGCCGTCTGCCAGCGGATCAATGCCGACGATAAAGTAGCGCGAAGAGTCCAGCATCTTTCCGGCGCCGACAGAAGAGGCCAGTTTGGCTGTATTCCCGGTGAACCACAGTGGCACCAGAATGACATTGCTTGAGTCGGCATTTCGGATGCCCCACGTCCGATATCCGATGCGGCAGTCAAGTACCTTTTCGCCGCTTTCCAGCGGGCACACACCAAGATTCGCAAACTGCTGCGGACTCGCCTGGCTGTCGTCTTGGGCGGTCTGCGCCGGGGCGATCCCGGTGAGGAACGCGGGTTGCAAAGCAAGCAGCAAAGCAGGGAGTAGGGTTCGGAGAAGGATTCGATGCTGGAACATAAGCCGCAGTATATCAATCGCATCACGACCAAATATCACGGGCCAAACGGAACTGCGGGACCGGCTCTGGCTCCAGATAAAATAGAGGAGCTATGTCCGATTCGATTTCTCTCAGTCTCTGGTACCCGCAGATGCGCATGGAAGACCTGGAAGAAAAGCTCCATCACGTGCTTGCGCAGTTTGCGGCGCATGGGGGCGAGCCAGGTATTTTTTCCGTTACCGTGTGGCCCATCAACTGGCGCGAGACCGCGCTTTTTCAGGAGATTTATGGCGCGGGGGAAAATGCCGCCAGAATCGATCACGCCGTCAGCCATGCCTTGGAACTCTTCCATCCCGATGATGCCTGCGAGCTTCAGATCGGCTGGAATCTTTGGGAGCCGGATGCTTCGACCGATTCAGCGTCCGGGTGGGCAAAACGGCGCAGACTTGTGCGAGTGCTTGCCTACGGACCGGAGTTTGATGAAGGAGCTTGGGCGCAGGACGGACATATCCGCATTGACTTCGGCAGCGACGAGGCATTTCTGCAGGAGGGAGTGGAGTTGGATTCGCACGCGTTGCGCTGCATCGAGGAGAATATTCGCCAATTGATTGCGCTCGTCGAATCCATCCAGCGGGAGACTGAGCCATCGTCACGGCTGCTTTGGTCAGAACTCGGCGAGTCCCTCGCGGCGCGGCTTCAGGCGCGTCTCAACCGAGTGCATTGAGCTGGCATCGACCGCATACGCCATGAAACCACTCTTCAGCATCGAACGCACCCGCAATCTCATTCTTGTCCTGGGAGCGGTGCTTTTTCTCGCAGTTGTGGTTTTTCTGCTTTCCGGCCAGTGGAAGCGTCATTTTCTGCTGCAGGATCTGCCGCACCGACTTGGCGCCGACATTCAGTTGCAGGCCAATCAATTCGATTACACCCAGACGCGACGCGGCAAAACGCTCTTTCGCATTCATGCAGAGCGCGCGGAACAGACGCGCAAAAGTGGCGAAACCATGCTGCATCATGTCCAGATCGAGTTCTTCAATCCGCAGGGCGAGCGTCAGGATACGATTCGTGGCGATGAGTTTCAATATAACCAGGCTGCCGGCATCGCGGTGGCTCAGGGCGAAGTCGAGATTGATGTGGGCAATCCATCCCACGCCTCGGACCCAGCTTCGACGGCAAAGTCTTCCATTCACATTCGGACCAGTGGACTGAGCTTCAACCAGAAAACCGAAGTCGCCACTACCAGCCGCGAATTGGACTTCCTGTTACCTCAAGGCAATGGCTCAGCCGTCGGAGCCACCTATGACGCTGCTCACGGACAGATCACGCTGGACTCTGCCGTAGATATCCATGTACAGCGCAATGCCGCGCCAATGACCATTCGTGCCGATCATGCTGTACTGGAGCGCACCTCGCAAAGTGCCACACTCCTCAACATGCACACCGACTACAGCGGGGGAGCCGCCTCCAGCGGAATCGCGCATCTTCTCTTTCGCGCCGATGGTTCCATCACTTCGCTGTATGCCTCGGACAACGTTCATCTGCACACGAATTCCAATTCAGATGCGGAGGCTTCCCAGGCAGTTTTCCTGTTGAATTCCAGGAGTCAGCCGACATCGGGTGTGATGTCCGGTGGAACAACCTTTCAGATGAATCGTGAGAACCGCCAGCTTGCAGGAAAATCGCCACGCGCAAAGCTTTACTTTGATGGAAATGGTCAGTTGCAAAGGGCAAAACTTCTCGACGGAGCCGAACTTCAGGATCATCAAACCGTGCCGCAAGCGCACAAGACAGCTACACGCATCGTGCGCGAATGGCGCTCGGAGACAGCGGATTTGCAATTCGCGCCATCTGCTCACCCAACGAAGCAGTCCGCGCTTCGTCTGGAAGATCATCCTGAAACTCAGCATGGCGCACATACAGAAACACACCCCACCACGCAGCTTCAGCAGATTCGTGGAGATGGTCACGTAAGCATCCTCTCCACGACACTCGCTGAGGGTCAACCGCCCCAGAGGTCTTCGCTTGAGGCGGATCATGTACAGGCATTTTTTTCAGCAACAGGAACGCTGCACCGAGTTCTTGGTTTTGGCAATACCCGGTATCGCGAGACGACCGGACCTGAAGGTCATCCGATTCGCCAGTGGACAAGCGCCTCGGACACGCTGGATTCGCAGCTCAGAGATGATGTGAGTCGGCGGCAGCCTCGAATCGAAGGCGCCTCAGCCGATCAATCGGGAGCTGACCAGATTCAGCGCATCGTGCAGGATGGTCATCTTCACATGGACATGATTCAGGCGTCGTCCAAGCCCGATCAGCCCGCTACCACCATGCATGCCGTTGCCACACACTCCATCTACGATGGCGAGACCGGCGTGCTTCACCTTACCGGAACTTCTGACGCGCCACCTCGACTGCGAGGGGACAATTTTTCGCTGCTTGCAGATAGCATCGACCTGGATCGCATCCATGAAAATGCACTTGCAGAGCGAGCCGTGCAAGCCACCTGGACGGATTTGACCGGCACGCTCCAATCCAGCGCTTCGTCGCCCGTCCATGTTCTGGCCAGCAAAGCGGCTCTCGATGGTCACGCGCAGAAGATCACCTTCATCGGGACTGCCGTTTCGCCGGTCCATCTTTGGCAGGATGCCAGTTCCATCACTGCGCCAAAGATTGTGTTGAATCGAGCGCTTCAGACGCTCGATGCAGAGGCTGCCTCGCCAATTCGTCCCGTCTATACAGTCCTTGCTCAATCGCCGCAGCCTGTTCACAAAGCTGCCAGCAAGACGGATGCTTTGGCTCACATTCTTCGCTTTACCAGCGGCGCTGTCCATGAGTCGTTTGCTCAGCAGCTTGCCGTGTTTTCTTCCGGAGTGTTGCCGCATGTGACCATCGCGGCCACCGCATCCGGAGGAACCGCGCAGATTGATTCCAACTCTGTCCGCGTCTACCTCCACTCGGATCAACCCCACCCCGCTGTCTGGCCTCTCAGTCAGTCCGCCTTGTCCGCTGTGGATCGTATGATTTGCAGGGGGCAGGTACACTTTTTTTCGCCCGGTCGCTCGGGCAGCGGCGAAAACCTCGACTATTCCAGCGAAGACTCGACGATGATTCTGACCGGAACCTCGACCCAGGAGCCAAAGTTGACCGATCAGTTGCATGGCACGGTCAGGGGGCGCACCATCCGCTTCCACCTGGACAATGACAGCATCTCGATCGTTGATGCAATCGGAAATGCGCACTCGACCGAAAAGCAGCGTTAAACTGTAATGGCTCACCATCATCGACGATGCAGACTCTGACAGCAGATAAAATCGCAAAAAGTTACAGCGGACGCCAGGTCGTTCGCGATGTAAGCGTACAGATTTCGCGCGGCGAAGTGGTTGGCTTGCTTGGCCCCAACGGCGCAGGCAAAACCACCAGCTTTTACATGATCGTCGGACTCGTCCGTCCGGACTCCGGCCATGTCCGCGTCGATGAAACCGAGATTACGCATGTTCCCATGTATCTGCGCGCACGCGATCACGGCATCAGCTACCTGCCACAGGAGCCATCCGTCTTTCGCAAGCTCACGGTCGAACAGAATATCCTCGCCGTCCTTGAGAATCAGCCCATCTCCGAGCGCGAGCGACAAAGCCGAACGGATCGCCTGATCCAGCAGTTGAATCTGCGTCACATCCGCTCCACGCGTGGCTACGCGCTCTCCGGCGGCGAGCGGCGTCGCGTGGAGATTGCGCGTTGCCTGTGCATTCAGCCCAGTTTTTTATTGCTGGACGAGCCTTTCAGCGGCATCGATCCCATCGCCGTTCTGGATCTGCAAAAAATCATCTTTGAACTCAAATCGAGCGGCATCGGAATTCTCATCACCGATCACAATGTGCGCGAGACTCTATCCGTCACAGATCGCGCCTATATCATCGCCGAAGGTCAGATCTTTCGTACCGGCACTCCACGCGAACTCGGCAACGATCCGGACGTGCGACGCATCTATCTCGGCGAAGGTTTTACCCTCGGTTGATCGTTTTCAGCGCGTTTGATTCCTGTTCTATCGCTTCCTTTCTTTTCCAATTCCGCAACGACCCATTCTGGAACACTCGTCTCGAAATTCAGCCGGCAAATTCACCTGAAAGACGGTATGGATTTACACTTGCACTCAAGGGTCAACTCCATGCCACTGTTGCAGCCAAGACTCAATCTGAAAGTCTCGCAGCGCCAGATACTCACTCCTGGGCTGATGCAGATGGTCAGTGTGCTTGCGCTGAACAAGATGGAACTGGCTGAGATGATCCAGAATGAGATTGCCGAGAATCCACTCCTGGAGGAGATGGACGAGTCGATTCCCATGCTGGATGACGTGGAGCAACGTGAATCTGCCCGCGAGCTGACAGCGCAGGCGACGGAAGCCGCTCCCGCAGACCCTTTTGAAGAGATTGATTTTGGCAATTATTTTCAGGAGTATCTCGATCCAGGATTCCGTTCTCAGCGTGAGTTTGAAGAGATTGAGAAGCCGGGCTTCGAACAGTTTCTTTCCCGTCCCACCTCGCTCTTCGATCATTTGCAATGGCAGCTTGGCGCACAGAATCTTGCTCCGGAGGTCGCGCAGGCCACAGAGTTTCTGATCGGCAATCTGGAGGAGAATGGCTACCTCGCTTCTTCGCTGGATGATTTGACTGCCGTCTATGCTGCATCGATGGAGATGCGTGCATCGGCGGCTTTGGCAATTCTCCTTCATGCGCTGCAAGTGATTCATTCACTTGACCCTGCCGGTGTCGGTGCGCGTTCTCTCAGCGAGTGCCTTCAGCTTCAGGTGCGTGCCCAGTTACATGAGCTGGACGCGCTCTATGCGCCATCCCGTTCCACAAGCACCCCTCTTTCCGATGCAACGATGCTTGCTGTGCAGGACGATGAACAGCCGACCGCAGAAGCGCTGGACTCACCCCACCACAGCCTGCACGCTGCCGTTCAACTCGAGTTGCAGAAGCGCCGTCATTGTTTTGAGCTTGCTTCGGCAGTTCTGCAAAGCCACTTTGCTTTGCTCACGCATCGCGACCCGCGCGAGATTGCCAAGGCGCTGAGCTGCACAGCGGCGGAGGCCACTGAGGTTTTGAGTCTGATTCGATCGCTCGACCCACGCCCGGGCACGCGCTACAGCAGCCGAGAGACGCAGTGGATTGAGCCGGATGTCGCCTTTGTCAAACGCGATGAAGTGTGGGTCGCGCTGATGAACGAAGAAAACTTGCCCAGCTTGCGACTCAGCCATCGCTATCGCCGGATGCTGGCTGCCAAATCGACGGAAAAAGAAGTTCGCGATTATGTCAAAGACCGGTTGCGTTCGGCCATGCAACTGATGCGCAACATCGCCCAGCGCAAAAGCACCATTCTCCGAACGTGCGAAGTGATCATACGCCGCCAGCAGGATTTTCTGGAGCAGGGAATGGAAGCGCTGCGCCCCATGATGATCAAGGAAGTCGCCGAAGAGATCGGCGTGCACCCGTCGACGGTGAGTCGCGCTGTCGCCAACAAATACGCGCATACTCCACAGGGTGTCATTGAGCTGCGCGCATTTTTTTCTGAGGGGTCCAACGGACCGGAGGGTGCCGACACTCCGCTGGTTGTGCTCAAGCGCAAGGTCCGCAAGTTGATCGACGAAGAGGATCCGAAGCGACCGCTGACCGACGATCAGCTTGCCGCGCTGCTTCAGACGCAGGGCATTCAGGTCACGCGCCGCACGGTCGCAAAATATCGCGAGGATCTGCGCATTCCATCCACGCATCAGCGGCGAATGCGTGGATGATGCCTGCGCTCTCCATGAGGAACGTTGCTATCATAAGCAGTCAGTGCGGCGTAACGGTAAAGCGCATCGTTCGATAGTCAAAGGTATAGCTGGCAAACTGCTGCAGGATATCCACTCCCAGCGTGCCATAGGTGTCGTCGCTTGCCGTTGCGCCCAGTGGTTGCCTCAGCACCTGAACGTCGTGAATCACCACGTGTTTTCTGCCCACGGGCAGCGTGAGCGATTGTGCCAGATAGGCTGGCACAGGCGCTGCATCCTCCATTCCTGTCAGTTGCAGCAGTTGCAATCGACTACCTGTAAAATCCTGCGCATGTTCTGAGAAATAGCGCGAGGAAAGATAGCTTTGTTGTCCGGCTGCATCGACGGCATACAGGCGATCATCGGAGCCATCGGGTTTGCCCAGCGCGACCAGCACGCGCTCTCCATCCAGATAAAAAGGCGCGCCGTCGGTTAACCGCGCACCCGCTGCTCCGGGCTGTACTTCGATGGTTGCGTCCGAGGTAATGGTCAGGCTGCCAAGCGCTGAGACTGCCGGAAAACCAAGCACCCCTCGCACGGAATAGTTTGACTGCGGGAAGGCGAAGTCCTCATCGTTGAAGACAAATGCCGTCATGTTGCGAAAGGTCACATTGCCCAGCGTCAGCCGTGGAATCACTGTGGAGTGCACAGTCATCGGCTTCCCGGTCAGTGTACGGATTGTGGCAACCTCATCGGAAAGCTTCAAGCCCACCTCTCGCGCCGTGGATCTGCTGATCAGGTTGAAGGGTTCCGTCGGATCAAGCATCCATGAGTGGGAGACTCCGTCCACAAAAACCGGAATATCCGTCAGCCCCAGCGGATCCAGTTCATACGGCAGAGAGAACGGTGCGCCAGTCTCTACGGTCATCGGCGGATGATCCTCAGCAAGCGGCAACAGTTTCAGCGGCTGCTCCAGATCGTCGCGTTCGTCCTGGCTCATGCGGTTGTGCATGCGCGTATCGAGCGCCTGATAGGCTGCGGCTGCCTGGGCCAGTTGCCCGCTGCGCAGATAATCTTCAGCCAGTGTCTGGCGAGCCAGTTTCTCTTCGGTGACATTGCCCGATGCGGCGATGGCATCCATCAGCGGCGCAAGCTCCTGAATGGACTTCTTCGGATGATTCTCCCGATTGTCCAGTATTCCGCGCAGAAACTGCCTTTGCGCAGGTTGCAGCGCGGACTGGCCATCCGCGCCGGCCGCTAACATCTGCTCCAGATGATGGAACTGCAAATCGTCGATCAGATTCAGCATTCGCTGGGTTTGGTCTGCCGTATCGCCAATCACGGAGCCGGTGGCAATATGCAATCCTGGCTCACTGGATTGCTTGTTCGCGGGAGCTTGTGCCGCAGGATTCTGCTCCGTCGGCGGTTGCTGCGCAGGGGTGATCTGGCTGGCCGACAAGACCAGACCCAGCACGACGCTGGCTGCGCCAAGCCAGCGCGCTGACCGTAGTGGCCAGATTCCTTGCCGTTGGATTTCCGGCTGTCTGCACTGCCGCGTCATACTGAAAAACTACCAGACCGCCATCGTGACAGGCATCTGTCGGCGTGAGACGCACACGCTCGATTTCCGGCTAGACTGGTAGCAGTCATGAAGCGTCGTGTCATCGAGCACTATGAAATCCTGCGCCGTCTGGGAGCGGGCGGCAGCGGAGTCGTGTATCTGGCCAATGACACGCTGCTCACGCGCCCTGTCGTGCTCAAGATTCTGCGTCGCGGACTGCTCACCCAGCAGCAGATGCGATCCACCATCCTGCGCGAGGCGCGACTGGCCTCGGCCATCGAGCATCCCAATGTCTGCGCGATCTACGAGATCGGCGAAAGCGGCGATGAGGCTTTCATCGTCATGCAGTTTGTCCCCGGCCAGTCTATCGATGCGCTGATTGCCAGGGGCGCTTCGACCGTCCAGCTTGTGCTCTCCGTGGGCATTCAAATCGCGGATGGACTCCATGCCGCGCACTCGCTTGGCATCTTTCATCGCGACCTGAAACCGCAGAACGTCATGCTCACCGATGGCGGACTCGTCAAGATTCTGGATTTTGGCCTTGCTCGTCGCCTGCGCCCGGAAGATGCCTCTTTTGATCCATCGAAGCCTTCGGTCTCTCGCGACGCATCCATAGCTGAAACCTACACGGCGCGTGGCGGCACCATCCGCTATATGGCGCCCGAGCAGTTCGTCACCGGCCAGTCCAGCGTGCAGTCCGATGTCTGGGCGCTGGGTGTTCTGCTTTTTGAGATGCTCAGCGGACGGCATCCTTTTGCACGTCCTGACGCTGAGGATTTTCAAGTCATCCGCGCCATCCAGTTCGTCGATACTCCGGACCTCGTCGAGATTGTCCCAGGCATCATGCCAGAGATGAAAAGTGTCGTCGAGCATTGCCTGGCCAAGAATCCCGCCGCGCGCTACGCCTCTGCTGCGGAGGTGCGTGAGGCGCTGAAGACCATCATGAAGGCGATGCAGCTTGAAACAGGCGGTATTCCCGGCGATGCAGCGGCCAATCTGGTGCCCACCAGTGCGGAATCCGAGAAGCGTGCTACCAGTTTTCTTTCCATGCTGGCTGAGCGATTTCGCGAATCGGCGCCCGACGCACCACGTCAGAACTCGATCGTCGTCCTGCCGTTTCACAACCTCAGCCCAGAGCCTGTCGCGCCGCTCTATGGCTTTGCCCTGGCGGATGCCATCGCGGCTCGGCTGGCGCGCATTCCCGGGCTGGTCGTTCGACCTTCCAGTTCGCTCATGAATCTTCCCACGGCACAGATGGATCCGCTTGCAATGGGGCAGCGGCTGCTGGTGACGCACGTCCTCGCAGGCAACTTCATGCGATCCGAGAATGGTTTCGATCTCAACTGGCAGCTTCTCGACGTGCAGGGCCAGAGTGTTCGTTCCGGTGGAGCGATTCATGTTGAATCCTTCGATCTGATTGCCGTGCAGAATGAGTTGTCCAGCGAAGTCTTTGCTGCGCTTCATGCCATCGGCGGCGTCGATCCTCGCGGCAGCGCCGCCGAGCCGCCCGCTCAGCGCCAGGGTTCATTGCCAGAGACGCTTTCGGAGGAATATCTTCAGGCCCGCGCTCTGCTTACTTCCTTCATGACCCGCACCGGCTCGCGCGCTGACCTTGATCGCGCCACCATGCTCTTCGAGCGGGTCACCGTCAAGGAGCCGGAGTTTGCTTCAGGCTGGAGCGGACTTGGCATTGCGCAGCTCCAGTACGCTCGTCATGGATTCGCCGGGCAGGTGCATCTGATGCAGGCGCGCCGTGCTTTTGATCGCGCTCTTTCCATCGATTCAGACTCGATTGAGGCCAATCTCTACCGTGTCTACATGCTGCTCACGCGCGGCGACAAGGAATCTGCCCGCTATGGAATCGCCAACCTGCTCAGCCAGGCGGACAATGACTGGAACGTGCATCTGGTGGCGGGCATCACGCTGCGGCTGGATGGCATGTATGAGGAGGCTCTGGCACAGTTCAGCCGCGCTCTCAAGCTGAATCCAGGCAGCGCCGCGATTTTGTATAACCATCGCGCGCGCGTTTACCACTACCAGAACCAACTCGATGTGGCCGATGATGAGCTGGCCAAAGGGCTGGCTTTGGAGCCTCGACACCCGTTGTTACGGACCTCCGCCGCGTATCAACACATGCGCCAGGGCAATCTGCGCAGCGCCATCGATATTCTGGAGGAGGTCATTCATGATGACAGCTCCATGCGCATCGCTGTTCCGACGCTTGCGCTCTGTTATGTCCAGGCCGGCGAACGCTCCCTCGCCGCCACGCTGCTGCGCGAAGATACGCTGGCCGCGGCTGAGGCGGATAGTGAAATGGCCTATCGCCTGGCCTCTTATTTTGCAGTGGAGGGCGATGCCGGCGAAGCGCTGCATTGGCTGCGCCGCGCCATCTATCTGGGCAACGAAAATTACCCCTGGTTCCAGAAGAATCCCGTCTGGAACAACCTGCATACCAATGCCGACTTCAGCCGGATTCTGGTTGACTTGAAGAAGACGTATCGTCGCAACCAGAAGACCTGGAGCCGGCTGTTGAGCGAAGTCAGCTCTGCCTGATTGTCTGCGGTTGTGCGCCCATCATGGATGATTCATCCGTGTATGCGCAGTACAGCGGCCACCATACGCGCCATCTCCAGCGTTGCAGCGCTGGAGATCACCGTACTCAGAAAATTCACGGCGTCATTATTCAGCCAGCTGCGCCGCTCCGCCACTGCTCCAAGCAGGCTGTCGGCTGCCCATCCGACCATCGCTCCCAACAGAATCAGCGCTACCCCCAGACCCTGCGATCCCACAGCTCCAGTCAACGACCAGATGCCCGCAACAGCCACCGCCGCCGCAGCCATCAGGCCAGCCAGTGACCCTTTCACGGTCACGGCGCCGTCTGTTCCGGGTGGAACGCGCCGCCACGTCGTCACCAGCCGCGGCGCACCGCCAAAGGCCTGTCCGATCTCTGAAGAGACAGTATCTGCCGCCGCCTCAGCCAGCGCCGCATAGGCAATCAGCGCCGCAAAATAAGGATTGTGCGCCACCACGCGCGGTGCAAAGGGAATCAGCGTCACTGCCAATGCCGCTGCTCCCAGATTCGCCGCCACCTGCGCCGCATCCCGGCCCCGTCGAGCCTCGTTTGAGTCATGCTCGCTCCTCCGGCTTCGAGCAATCCTGGTCGCGGCCAGAGTCAGAATCAGCGTCACGAGCAGAGGCGTCAACCCGCTCCGCAGCCAGTTGCGATAGGGATATTGCAGCGTACCGAGCATCAGGCATCCGGTAATCGCCGCGCCCAGCGCCGCTGCTCCCGGTGTGCCCGCGCGCAGTCTCCACACCAGCGCAGCCAGCAGCACGCACACTCCCAGCGCAATCCAGGCCACGCCCGGCATCGTCTGTAGCCATGCGTGAAACTCCAGCAAATCCTGCGCCGCGGTCCACGGAGCCACCACCAGCAGCACGGCGCGAGACATCCAGGAAGTCATCCCGCTGGGCAACAATTCCAGCTTTGCCTGCTTTCGCTTTTCCTCGCTCATGCGTCCAACCTATCAGCTTCCACCGTCCGGTCGCCTGTTTTCGCGTTGCCTGCGTCAGGCTGTAAGATCGATAGTTTTTTCAGGAATGTCCGCTTCTCGCCGGTTGTCTACGGCCACTTCCCGAATGTGTGATTTACAATCGGATAGTACGCAGGATAATCATTGAATGAGTGACACGACTCACCCTTTTTCTCCATTGAAAAGACCTCTTGCAAAGCTGTCTCTCGTCGCCGCCGCTGCTCTCGTTCTGGCAGCCTGCGGCAGCAACTATCGCCCCGTCACCTATCCCATCGTCACCTCCGGACCCGCGCAGCTTCCTTCTGCCTACGCGTTTGTCGTTTCCGCGCCGTCCACAAGTGTGCTCGGAATTGGAACCGTGATTGATTATTCGGGCGACGTGGTCATGGCGACCTCTCCGCTTGGACCCACTCCCGTGGGCTTTGCCATGAACTCCGGCGGTTCGCTTGCCTGGACGCTCAACGGAGACGGCACCATCGCCAATATCCCCGTCAGCACCAACCTTCAGCAGAAGAATGTCCAGTTCAGCACCCTCAGCCTTTACTCCGGCATCGATCCGCGCGTGAACCTTTTCTCAGGGTCAGTGGGTCTTTATGCTCTGGATGTGAATGCGAATCAGGTGGACGTGCTGACCGGCGCGCCAGACGCTTTCAAACTGGTCGTTCCGGTCGATGAGTCCCCTGTAACGATGGAGGGCGTCAGCCTGGCGCAACGCTACTACACCGTATCCCAGAACATTCCATATCTCAGCAACATCGCGCTGGATGGCACCTCGGTTCAGGGCGGTGTTGCCTGCAACATCGATCCCTATTCTCCGTCGCTGCCCACCGGCAGCGCGGACGGCATCGAAACCAGCACGTACTCCGTTTCGTCCCATATCCCCGTGGGCGTCTGCCCGGATTACGCGGTTGGCTCGCTCGACGGTCAGCGTGTCTTTGTACTCAATCGAGGCAGTGACAGCGTTTCGGTCATCAACAGCGAGATCAACGCGATCGACAGTTGCGCGCCGTTCAACAACCAGAACGGACAGCCAGTTACCTGCCATCCCAGCCTGCCGCTCGCCCCTGCAAATGGCCTGCCGCATGCGGGGCCTGTGTACGCTGAGTACAATCAGGCCACACAGCAGCTTGTCGTCGCCAACTACGATGGCGACACGGTCAGCATCATCGATGTCAGCCTGGACGAATACGGCAATGACAGCCCGACCTTCGGCACCACGTACACCGTTCCAGTGGGCCACAATCCAGCCTCTGTTACTGTGCTTGCGGATGGCAGCCGCGCTTACGTCGCCAATCAGTCCGACGGCACGGTCACCATCATCAACATGATCAGCCACTCCGTGGAAAAGACGCTCGCCGTCAATGGTCACCCACGCACCGTTGCCTCCATTCAGAACTCGCTTTACGGCAAGATCTACGTGGTTTCGCCAGACAGCCCTTACGTCACCATCATCCGCACTGACCAGGACATCGTCGGCACCAGCATTCTGGTCTCCGGCAACGCTCTCGATGTTCGCGTCACTTCACCGGATACATCCAGCAACAATCCCAATACGGTGAGCCGCATCCCCGGCGCCGGGCAACCTTGCAATCTGCCTCCGGCGGACTTCACCTCAACCGGAGCACCCATCACCATTCAGAACTGCCGTTTGCAGGATCCCACACAGCTCTGATTGGCTGACGATTTCTCTACCCTCAATCACAAAGCCGGTACTTGCATATGCAAGTACCGGCTTTTTCATCGGAGCAGGGAAGCAGCGATCGAACACATCTACTTTTATTCGCCGCTGAGCAGGATAGGCAGCGTTGGCTTCGTCGCCCCTGAAGCATTTTCCAGCGTTACGCCAAACCCCGCTGCATCCACTCCAGCGGGAATCTGCGGATAGACCACAGCCGCATTGCCGGTCGGCCCCGGGGTAAACACTCCGGCCGGAATCGGTGCGCTGCCATCACGCGGAAGAATCCAAAGCTCGTAGGCTTTGCCAGCCGGCACGGGAGCCAGATTGGAGGCTGTGAACACCAGCTTGCCCATACGCGAAGAATAGAGTGCATGACCCTCCGGCTCCGTCCTGTCTACCGGCTTGGTATGCAGCGCAACCGCCTGCACGTTACTGCCCTGCAGGAACTGCTGCAAGTCAGAGAGCTTGGCCATCTGCACCTCAAACCGCGCAACCTTGGGTATCATCTGGCGCATCTCGTGGTAATGCATCGCATCGTCATAAGCAAAAAACACCATGCCAGCGGCCAGAGCACCGGAGAGAATCTGAAACGGCAACGGAGAACGGGTCCAGGCAAAGAGCTGTCGCGCGCGTCTAGGTTTCGAGTTCGCAGTCGAGGTCATAGCTGCCTCTGCTTGCGCCGTCTCTTTTTGCAGCCGGGCCATAAAGCGATCCTTGGCGCCTGCTGGCAAGGACTCCATCTCTGTCGTCGCGCCAAAGGCCGCCATCGTGCTGCGAATCTTTTCCACTTCGCCCCGGCATTCCCCACACATCGAGATATGCGCCGTCATTTGAAACAGTTGAGCATCACTCAGATTGCCCAGCGCATACTGAACCAGATCGTCTTCTTCGATATGGACTTGTTTTCGCATTGTCATGCCTGTAGAACCTTTCTCACGGCACTCAGTCCCGACCGAATCCGCGTCTTTACCGTGCCCAGCGGAATCCCAGTGCGCTCTGCGATTTCAGAGTGACTCATGCCATCGAAATAGGCCATTTGCAGTGAACTTTGCTGGTCTTCCGGCAACTGCATCACCACACTTCTCACCTGATTCATCAGCAGTTCATCCTCGACTGAACGCAGCATCGATCGAGGTTGCTCCGCGACCGTCAAACCTTCCAGCGGCTCCTGATGCGCTCTTCGCCGCAGCACGTCGATCGAGCGATTTCGTGCCACCACCGCCAGCCAGGCTCCCATGCTGCCTCGCTGCGCAATGAAACCGCCCGGACTTCGCCACACCTGCATCAGCACTTCCTGCATCACGTCCTCCGCCAGCGACGGCTCCTTGAGCACGCGCAGAGAGATCGAGTACACCAGTCGGGAGTACCGATCAAACAACTCTGCCATCGCACTTTGATCCTGTCGCGCTATAGCTTGCAGCAACTCGGCATCTTCCATATTTTGCCTGACTTCCATTGGGTCCGTGATTGATGCCTGCCTGTATCAAGTACGTGGCTGGCTGGGGATTGGATTTCTGCTCCGGATCGTTATCGGCTAAAATTCTGATTCTCAGCGGTTGATCCGGCACACCTCATGTTAGAAGAATAAAGGAAAGACCCGGTTGACTGCCTCTGCCAAAATTCGTCTCGACCACTGCCTGGCCCAGAGTGGCCTGGTTTCAAGCCGAGAACGCGCCCGCGGCCTGATCCTTGCTGGCCGGGTTCTGGTCAATGAACAAAAGATCGATAAACCTGGCGCTTCCATCCCTGCAAACGCAACTCTGCGCATCCTTGGCGAGCAGCCGCGTTTCGTCAGCCGCGGTGGACTCAAGCTCGAACACGCGCTCCAGCACTGGCAGATTTCTATTCACGAACGTCACTGCCTCGACGTTGGCACCTCCACCGGCGGGTTCACAGACTGCCTGCTTCAGCACGGCGCTGCCAGTGTCTCCTGTGTGGATACCGGCTTCGGCCAGATTGCCGTCACGCTCCGCAACCATCCGCGCGTTCATCTGCACGAGCGCACCAACGCGCGCCTGCTTCCAGCGGGATTTTTCTCTCCATCACCGCAACTCCCCGCTCGTCCGATTCCCACGCTTCTCGTCATGGATGTCTCGTTCATCTCGGCCACGCTTCTGCTTCCCGCTGTGCTTGCCGCGGCCACCGAACTGACCGAGGCCGTCATCCTGGTCAAGCCACAGTTTGAAGCCGGTCGCGAGCATGTCGGCAAGGGCGGCATCGTGCGCAATCCCGCAGCCCATCAGTTCGCCATCGATCGCGTGCATGCCTCGCTTGCCGCTCTTGGCGCCTCCGAGATCGAAACCATCCCCTCGCCTATCACCGGCGCCGAAGGCAACTTTGAATTTCTACTTCACGCCCGGCTGACTGCCCACCCGATCTCTGACTCTGGGATACACTGAGAGCTTGATGAAGCCGATTGCCATTGTCTCCAAGCCGCAAAAGGAGGAGTTGTGCACGCTCATTCCCATGCTTTCCAACTGGCTGCTGGCTCACTCCTTTCAGCCTGTACTCGACCGCGAAAGCGCCTCTTATCTCGACCGCGAAAGCGCCCGTCTTGCTCGTGAAAGAGCCAGCGACCACAATCCAGCCATCGCATCTCATCCTGCTGATCCCGACCGACACTCCACCACTCACGGCTGCATCGTGCTGGATCGCGAAGAGATGCCGCAGACCCATCCGGTGCTTGTCATCGTGCTCGGTGGCGACGGCACACTGCTCTCCGTGGGACGGATCTTTGCCCGGCTGCAAACGCCGATCCTAGGCGTCAATCTCGGCTCACTTGGCTTCCTCACGGAAGTTCGCCTCGCCGACCTCTTTGAAACCCTCGAAGGCTGGTGTCAGGACTGCTACACGCTCGACGTGCGCACCATGCTGCATGGGGAACTGTGGCGCGGCGGAGAGTGCATCACAGCCTTTGAAGCCGTCAACGACATGGTGCTCTCCAAAAGCTCCATCGCGCGCATGGGGGAGTTCGGCATCGAGCTGGATGGCATGGTGGCCGCGCAATTCCGCGCCGACGGCGTCATCGTCTCCACGCCCACCGGCTCCACCGCATACACGCTCGCGGCCAACGGGCCGATCCTCGTCCCAGGTGTCGATGCGCTGGTCATCACGCCGATCTGTCCACATCTGCTCACGCTGCGTCCGATGGTCGTCCCCGGCGGATCCGCTTTGGTCTTGCGCGTCGGCGGCACACGCGCCAGCGCAGCCAGCCAGATACTGCTCACCGTCGATGGTCAGCAGGCGATCGACCTGCTTCCCGCCGACGAACTGCGCTGCCGCCGCTCCGAGTTTTCCATTCGTCTCATCCGTCTTGGCGCATCCAGCACACCGGGAACGGCTGGCAATGGCTTCTTTGACGCCTTGCGCAGCAAGCTCAAGTGGGGCGAGCGATAGATTCAGCCCGTGCCTCGCCTTCGGTTCATGGTTCGAAACACTCCCGGCCCAAAGCCCTGAAGCGCATGGTATGCTGATTTCCATTCAGCAGGCAGCCCCGCTTTTTGCCTGCTTCTTGATCCACTCCAGTTGCATTTCATCGGTCCAGGAGGATTCACGTGTCTCGTTTTCCGCGTTTCGTCGCCCTTTCCGTTGCATCCCTTGCGCTCACACTGGCGCTCCCTGCCTTGGCTCAGTCGCGTCCAGCCGATGCCCATCCTGACGCACCGCCCGCAACCAAGGAAATCCCCATTCCGCAGGAGACAAAATCCATCACGCAGCACCAGACAACCGTCTCCGGACAGACCCTCCACTACACCGCGACCGCAGGCAATCTACTCATCTCCCGCATGGCGCATGATGAAGTGGAAGAGCCGTATCACAGCATCTTTTACGTCGCCTACACGCTGGACGGCGCAGATGCGAAGACGCGCCCGGTCACCTTCCTCTACAACGGCGGCCCCGGCTCAGCCACCATCTGGCTGCACATGGGTTCCGTTGGCCCCATGCGCGTCGTCACCGACAGTCCCGACGCCACCCACAACGCGCCATACAAGATCGTCCCCAACGAATACACCCTGCTCGATAAATCCGATCTCGTCTTCATTGACGCGCCAGGCACAGGATTTTCCCGCCCGGTCGGGAAGGGAACCATCAAGGATGTAGCCGGGGTCGATGAAGACCTGACCGCATTCACGCGCTTCATCGTGCGCTACCTCACGGTCAACGATCGCTGGAACTCGCCCAAGTTTCTCTTCGGAGAATCCTACGGCACCACCCGCTCGGCAGGTCTGTCGGCCACGCTCAACTCCGCCGGCGTTCAGCTCAACGGCATCGTGCTGCTCTCGTCCATCCTCAACTACAACGCAGGCAGTCCGGGACTGGACAACACCTACCTGACCGATTTTCCCAGCTTCGCCGCCATCGCCTGGTATTACAACAAGGTGCAGAACAAGCCCGCCGATATCCTTGCTTTTGTGCAAAAGGCGCGCGTCTTCGCCAGTGGACCCTACGCGCAGGCGCTCTATGCGGGCAATGCGCTCAGTCCCGCTGAGACCGACGCCATCGCCAACCAGATGAGCGCCTTCATCGGCGTCTCGCCCACCTTCATCAAAGAGTGCAATCTGCGCATCTCGCCTTCGCGATTCCGCAAGGAACTGCTGCGCGACCAGAACGACATTCTCGGTCGCTACGATGCACGCTTTGAAGGCCCTGACGCGGAAGCGGCAGGCGATGTGCCCGGCTACGATCCCTCCGACACGGGCATCACCGGAGCCTTTGTCGCAGCTTTTCAGGACTATCTGCACAACGACCTCAAGTACACCAGCAAGGAAACCTACGCCCTGCAAGGCCCCGGCCTCATTCAAGACTGGGACTGGAAACACCACGCCGCGGGCATGAGCTTCGGCTACATGCGCACTCAGCCGCGGCCCTACGTTGCCGGTGACCTCGGCGACACGATGCGCAAGAATCCGCACCTGCGCGTCTTCTCCGCCAACGGACTCTACGATCTCGCCACTCCGTTCCGCGCCACCGAGTGGGAGCTTGCGCACATGGGCATCAGCCAGCAGCAAAGCCACAACATCACCTTCGGCTACTATCCAGCCGGTCACATGGTCTATCTCAACGTCGCTGCGCTCAAAAGCTTCCGTCACGATCTCGACGGATTCTACGCAGCCGCCACAAAGTAAAGCGACGCAGCAGTCCGCCAGCAACTCCGATGGAACGAAGCCGGGGCCTGTTCACACCACCGAGTCAGTGACTTGGGCCAGTGTGAACAGGCCCGTATGTGCAGGCCACGGAAGCTGGCCAACCAACGGCATCCGCAGCGGCGTGTTTGCTTCTGTGAATCGCGCGTCCGCCGCATCCCAAGCTGATATTCTGTTCTGTCATCCACCTTGTTCACGCCTGCTCGAAAGCATCCAGGCGAATGGAGACACGGAAAGGAATCCAATTTTGGCAGCTCTTCTTGAAGCCATCGAAATCAAGCGCAAAATGGTCTTTGAATACGAGGGCGTTCCCTACGTCTGTCTCGATTTTGAGATCTCCACGCCCACTGCGCGCGGCGGACAGACGCTCGTTCGCCTGAAGATGCGCAATCTGCTCACACGCGCCGTCTTCGACAAGACATTCAAGGCCGGCGAAAAATTTCGCGAGCCCGATCTCGTCACCGTCGATGCGACTTATCTTTACTCCGACGCCGACGGCTCCTACTTCCTCGACCAGGAATCCTTCGAGACCCTCCAGCTCTCCAGCGAAATGATGGGCGACGCGCTGGAATTCCTGCTTGAAGGCACACTCGTCCGCCTCAACAAATTCAACGGCAACCCCATCGGTCTTGATCTGCCTCAGCAGGTCGAGCTTACCGTCGAATACACCGAACCCGGCGTTCGTGGCGACACCGCCAGCGGAGCCGTCACCAAGCCAGCCAAGCTTGAAACAGGACTCGAGCTTCGAGTCCCGTTCTTCGTCAAAACCGGAGAAAAAATCCGCGTCTACACGGAAACGCGCGAATTCGCCGGACGAGCCTGACCTGATCTCGCCGCCTCAACCGGCGGTTCAACCCTGACCGCTTGCGCCCTCCGCGCGGCTGCAACCCAATACTTATTGCAAGGAGACTGGATACTATGCGTGTAGCACTTCTGACCGGCGGCGGAGACTGCCCCGGACTCAACGCCGTCATCTACGCGGCCGTCCGCAAAGGCATCAACACCTACGGCGATGAATTCGTCGGCTTCCTCAACGGCTGGCGCGGCGTCCTCGACAACCAGTGGATTCCGCTCACTCTGGAAAAGATCGACGGCATCCAGCTTCAGGGCGGCACCATCCTTCACTCCTCCCGCACCAACGTCAAAAAAATCCCCGGCGGCATCGACAAGGTCAAGGAAGTCCTGCACGCCAACAAGATCGACGCGCTCATCGCGCTCGGCGGCGACGACACGCAGTCCGTCACCCTCGCCCTCACCGAAGCCGGCATCCCCGGCGTCGGCGTGCCCAAGACCATCGACAATGACATCAACGGCACCGATGCCACCTTCGGCTACGACACCGCCGTCGCCATCGCCACCGAAGCTGTCGACCGCATTCGCACCACCGCCGACTCCCACAACCGCGTCGTCGTCATCGAGGTCATGGGCCGCGATGCCGGCTGGATCGCCTACGCTGCCGGCGTCGCCGGCGGAGCCGATGTCGTTCTCGTTCCGGAAAAAGAGATTGATATCGACCACGTCTCCAAGCTCCTCAAGTACAACTACGACCGCGGCAAGCACTACGGCCTGGTCGTCGTCGCCGAGGGTTGCCATCTTCCAGCAGTCGGCCAGGTGCTCGGCTCCGGCGAGGTCGATTCCTTCGGCCACGCGCGCCTGTCCGGCATCGGCGAAGCGCTCGCCAAACTCATCGAAGAGAAGACCGGTTTCGAGACCCGCTCCGTCAACCTGGGCCACACCCAGCGCGGCGGCTCACCCACGGCCTATGACCGCATCCTCGGCCAGCGCTACGGCCTCCACGCCATCGATATGGTCCACCAACAGAAGTGGGGCCGCATCGCCGTCCTCAAAGGCACCGACATCACCGACATCACCATCAAGGAAGCCGTGGCCACCAACCGCCGCCTCGATCAACGCTTCTTTAATGTCATCAGCGATCTGGAATCAAAAGTTTAACTACCACTTCCATAAAAACCAGCGCGCCCCGGCCGATTTCCATCCGACGGGGCGCGTCTCGTTTGCACCATAACCGGCAACCCCAAAGGCTTGCGCTCCGCCATCCATCCCCCGCAATCCCCGGTGGACTCGCGCCAGTGTTTATCTTTGTATTCGCTCAAACTTCGCCACGCGCAGCAAATATCCCGGAAAACCCCTTGAATCTCCGCCGCAACGGGGCTATACCGGTAATACAGCCGCTCAGTCTGTCCGGCATCCGGCTGATTCCCGGTCATTCGTTCGCCACTTTCGGAGGAACTCATGCGTCTCGCTGAAAAACGTAACCTGCTCGTTCCAGAGATTCGCGAAGTCATGGACATTCGTCAAGCCTCCGATTACCTTGGCATCTCGCCGGATACGCTTTACAAATACGCATCCGAGGGCTTCATGCCCGCCTTCAAACTTGGCAATCGCTGGCGCTTCAAGCGTTCTCGCCTCGATGAGTGGATGGATCAGCAGTCCAGCCGCAATTCCTCGCAGCAAGCCGACGCTCCCGCAACCGACGACAGGAAACCCGTAAAGTCCATTCACTGAGTGCCTTTGGCTGTCAGCCGACCGCTTGTCGGCACATCTTCGGCGCGAGCCAGGCTAACCCGAGGCCAACTTCAGCCTGATTGCCGCCTCAAAGCCGGTCGCAGCCATTCTCCCCGCCATTTCGCGAAACTCATTTCCGGATTTCCAGTCGCCATCCCACCCTCTCGGATGGTATACATGATCGAGTGATGCAACGCCGACTCACATCCCTGCGCCGTCGTCTGCGCGACTCAGGACTCGCCGCCATTCTTATTACCCATCTTCCAGACGTTCTCTGGCTCACCGGTTTCACCGGCTCCAGTGCCGCTCTGGTTGTCACTGCGTCTGCGGCGACGCTCTTCACGGATGGCCGCTATCGTGCTCAGGCAGCGCAACAGGTCACCGGAGCCAAGGTCGAGATCATCGACTCCGCACCTGACCGCGCCGCTGTTCTTTGGACCTCCGCGCAAACCGGCGTCAAAGCGCTGCACTTCGATGCCGAACAAACCACCGTGGCGGAACTCGATCGCCTCCGCGCCGCTTTGCCGGCTCGACTTCGCCGTTCGTTTCTCGTGTCGGCTTCGGAGCCAATCGTCGCCCATCTTCGCATGCGCAAGGATGCGGCCGAGATTGAGATCATGGCAGGTGCTGCCGCGCTTGGCTGCTCGCTCTTCGATCACATCCTCGGCTTCCTCCGACCTGGCATCACCGAACTCGCCGTAGCCGCTGAACTGGAGCATCAGGCGCGGTTGCGCGGCGCCGAAGGCATGTCGTTTGAGACCATCGTCGCCTCCGGCCCTCGTTCGGCCCTGCCGCACGGTCGCGCCACCACGGCTCGCCTGCCTCGCCGCGGATTTCTCACCCTCGACTTCGGTGTTATCCTCAAAGGTTATTGCTCCGATATGACCCGTACAGTCTGTTTTGGCCAGCCCACTGCTCGCGAGCGTCAGGTCTATGATGCGGTGCTCTCCGCGCAGCAGGCGGGGCTTGCTTGCGTCCGTGCCGGAGCCACCTGCGAGCAGGTCGATGAAGCCACTCGCTCCATCCTGAGACAGGCCGGCATGGCGGAGGCATTTTCCCACTCCACCGGCCACGGTGTAGGATTGCAGATTCACGAAGCGCCGCGCCTTGCAGTACGGCAGAAAGCGAAACTTGAATCCGGCATGGTCGTCACCATTGAACCCGGAGCCTATTTTCCAGGCCAATTCGGTGTCCGCATCGAAGATACCGTCGTTGTCCAGCGCGGGGGCTGCCGCAACCTCACCGCTGCCTCGCCCACCGCGCTCATTCAGTTGTAAAAAACACCCTCCGCCACAGGAGCAGGAAAGCAAGCTATGGAACCCAGCAAACTCGATCACCTCAAAGAACTCATCGCCTATCTCAAGGAAAACGACGTTGCGGAATTTGACCTTGACCGCGACGACGTAAAGATCCGTCTCAAGTTCGCCTCTGCCATCGTGCCTGCCGCGCCGCCAGCCGCCAGTTTCGATCTCGCCGCCATGGCTCGCATGATGTCCATGAATGCTCCGGCTGCCGCAGCGCAGCCTGCCCATTCCTCGCCTGCCGCGCCGCCGCCTTCGGCTCCTGTCGCCGCAGCACCCGTCGAAGAGCAGCTTCACATCGTCAAGTCGCCCATCGT
>JAJZEA010000027.1 GCA_021851335.1 Acidobacteriota bacterium
GCCATCAACGACTTCATCGAACACCACAATCGCGATCCGAAACCCTTCATCTGGCACAAAACCGCAGATCAGATTCTCGATTCCGTTGCCCGCTTTTGTAAACGAATTAATGACTCAGTACACTAGAATATTCTCGGATGACTCGGGAAGGGGTTTTGGTGGGCAGTGAGGGACTCGAACCCCCGACATCCTGCTTGTAAGGCAGGCGCTCTAACCAACTGAGCTAACCGCCCCTGATCTGCGGGCAAAAACGCGCTAAGAGCACGCTTCCGATTTCATCATAGCAGCATCCAGGATTCGCGATAGTGAGCGCATGGCTGTGCATCAGCGGGGTGGAATGCGATAGGCTTCATGGTTGACTGTTGATCTTTGCATCAAGGAGCGTTCCGCTTTGACTTCCTCTTATTCCTATAACCTGAAGGCCGCCGCTGAGACCTCCATGCAGGAACACGGTTTTCAGCCCAAGCTTTCGCAGGAGGCTGAGCGCGAGCTGGCGCTGATTCTGTCGCACGGACTCAGGCTTCCGCAGGCGGGTCGCGGCACCACGATTGCAGATCTTCGAGCGCTGCTGTGGTCATCGATCGACAACGATACCTCTCGTGACCTTGATCAGATCGAGTGGGCCGAGCGCCTCAAGGACGGGCGAATTCGCGTGCGCGTAGCCGTCGCCGATGTGGACGGAACGGTTCCCCAGGCGACCGCGCTCGACGCTCATGCAGAAAGCGAAACCACCAGTGTTTACACCGGCATCACAGTCTTTCCCATGTTCCCTGTCGAACTCTCCGAAGGACTGACCTCGCTCAATGAAAATCAGGATCGCGCAGCCGTTGTCACGGAGTTTTCCGTCGACAGCCAGGGCGTGGTTAGCAACGGCAGCATCTATCGCGCGCTTGTGCGCAACAAGGCGCAGCTTGCCTACAACGCGGTCGGCGCATGGCTGGCCGGAGTTGCCGAAGCGCCGGAAAAGGTGAAGCAGAGCGCAGAACTGGCCACCCAACTCAAGCTTCAGGATGAAGCGGCGCGCGCCATGGTGGGTAGCCGCTTCCAGCACGGAGCGCTTGATCTGGAAACCATCGAGACACGTCCTGTGATGGTCAACGAGGAGGCCGTGAGCCTGGCACGTCAGTTGAAAAACCGCGCCACCAGCCTCATCGAAGAATTCATGGTTGCCGCCAATGGTGTCATGGCGCGCACTCTGGACGAGGCGCGCATCGCCTCCATCCGCCGCGTTGTGCGCGTGCCCAAGCGCTGGGATCGCATCCTTCAGATTGCAGCCGAGCTTGGCACCACGCTGCCCGCCATGCCTGACTCCAAAGCGCTGAACGACTTCCTCTGCGCGCAGCGTAAAGCCGATCCCGTTCGCTTCCCCGATCTTTCCCTCACTGTCATCAAGCTCATGGGTCCGGGCGAATACGTCATGGTCCGCCCAGGCGAGGATTCTCCCGGCCACTTCGGACTCGCGGTGCAGGACTACACCCACTCCACCGCACCCAATCGCCGCTTCGCCGACGTTGTCACGCAGCGCCTGCTCAAGGCTCATCTAGCCGCAGCACCCACTCCTTACTCCGCCGAGCGCATTGCCGCCGTTGCCGCGCGTTGCACGCTGATGGAAGACAACGAGCGCCATGTGGAGCGAGAGATGGCCAAGCGCATCGCCGCCGTCGTGCTGCACAAACGTATCGGCCAGCACTTCAGAGCCATCGTCACCGGCGTCTCCCACTCCGGCACATTTGTGCGCGCGCTGGAGCCGCACGTAGAAGGCATGCTCGTCCACGGCGGGGCGGGGCTTGATGTTGGCGACAAACTTCAGGTGCGTCTGGTCGGCACAAATCCGGAACGGGGCTACATCGACTTTGCCGCAGCCTGAGTGCGTTCCGTGCGCGCATGCCTGATACACTCAACCGCGTGAAACAACTTATCATCAACGCGGACGATTTCGGACTCACGCCTGGCGTCAACCGAGCCATTGTTGAGCTTGCCCGCACGGGCTGCCTGACCAGCGCCACGCTGATGGCCTCCGCGCCTGCCACCGAGGACGCCATCCAGCTCGCGCACCAGTCTCCTTCGCTTGGCGTCGGTTGTCACGTTGTGCTTGTCGATGGACTCACCTGCCTCGATCCTGACACGCAGCGTACTTTTGCGTGGATTGAACGCGACGGTCGCCTGCCTGCCACTCCTGGGCGACTTCTGCGCGGGATCTTTGCTCCGGGCGTCTCGCGTGCTCACAGCGAAGCCTTCCTCGAAGCTGAAGCCTTTGCCCAGATCACGCGCCTGCAACAGGCCGGACTCGCGCTCACGCACCTCGACACACACAAGCATCTTCACCAGTTCCCTGCCATAATGCGGCCCGTGCTACGTGCCGCTCGCCGCGCCGGTCTCCGCCGCATTCGCAATCCGTTTGAACCACTCTGGAGCCGTCGTCTCACGCCGCTCGTCCCCGCTGCGCGCCGACTGGAGTTTGGCCTGCTCCAGATGTTTCGGCAGCGTTTTCACCGCGCAGTCGCCGATGCCGGTTTTACAACCACCGATGGGGCCCTCGGCGTGCTGGCTACAGGCTCGCTCGATCGCGCGCTGGTCGAGCGGCTGCTTGCCGCACTGCCCGACGGCTGTTGGGAGCTGGTGACGCATCCCGGTTACAGCGATGCCGCTCTACAACAGATTCGCACCCGTCTCCGCGCCTCGCGCGAGATTGAGATCGACGCTCTCGGCGCCGTCGCTGCCCTGCGCGACGTTACTCTACGTGAGGCTTCCCTGCTCCACTTCGGCTCGTTGCCGTCGTCTGCTTGAAATTTCCTCTGCATGCGCAAACTTCGCGCATCGTCTGCGGATGCTGCAACGTCCAAAGAACAGTACGGAATCATCGCGACAAGCTGCGGCAAGACTTGGTTAGCAAGAAAGCGGTTTTCATGCGTATCGGCATCACCTGTTATCCCACCTACGGCGGCAGCGGCGTTGTCGCCACAGAACTCGGCATTGAGCTGGCATCTCTGGGCCATGAGATTCACTTCATCAGCTACTCGCAGCCATTTCGTCTCTCTGGCCGCGAAACCGGCATCTTCTATCACGAGGTGCCGGTGTCCAACTATCCGCTCTTCGAGTTCCCGCCTTACGATCTGGCACTGGCCTCACGTATGGCCGAGGTTGCCGAGTATTATGGCCTCGACCTGCTGCACGTCCACTACGCGATTCCTCACTCCGTCAGCGCACTGCTGGCTCGCCAGATGCTGGCTGCGCGCGGTCGCCATCTTCCCTTTGTCACCACGCTTCACGGCACAGACATCACGCTCGTCGGCATGGACCGCTCGTATCTGCCCATCACGCAATACGCCATTCAGCAGAGCGACGGAGTCACCAGCATCTCTGGCTGGCTGCGCGACAAAACCGTGGAAAACTTTGCTGTAACACGGCCGATCGAGGTCATCCACAATTTCGTGAACTGCGATCAATATCAGCCGATTCGCAACGAGGAAGAGCGGTCTCGACTGCGCCAGCCACTGGCGGCTGCGGATGAGTTTCTGCTGATGCACCTTTCTAATTTTCGGCCCGTCAAGCGCATCGCCGACGTCATTCAGACCTTTGCCCGCATTGCCCGACAGATTCCCGCGCGGCTGGCGCTAATCGGCGACGGCCCGGACCGCTCCACCGCCGAGTGGCTCGCCCACTCCCTGAATATCCATGACCGCATTCACTTCCTCGGCAAGCAGGATCGCGTCCATGACCTGCTCCCGCTGGCTGACCTGCTGCTCATGCCCAGCGAAAACGAATCCTTTGGCCTGGCCGCACTGGAAGCGATGGCTTGCCAGACACCAGCTATCGCCACGCGCGTCGGCGGCGTGCCGGAACTGATCACCGACGGCCACGACGGCCTGCTCTTTGCCATCGGTGATGTGGACGCAATGGCCGACTCCGCCATCGCACTCTTGCGTGATCCGGAACGCCACGCCGCGATGCGATGCGCTGCGAGAAAGACCGCACAGGACCGCTTCTGCTCGACGCGCATCATTCCGCGCTACGTCGATTTCTATCGCTCGCTCATTGGATGACCGCCTGCTGCATCTCCCACTGGAACCGTCAGGCTCACGCGCGTCCCGCGTCCCGGGCGAGACTCGAGATCAAAGCGCGCCATCCTCCCATAAAGCATCTGCAAGCGGTCGCGCACCAGCTTGATACCGATTCCGTTACCGCTGCTCAGCGTCTGCTCCGAGATGCCCACGCCGTCGTCTTCCACCTCAATCACCAGTCCGTCCTCACCTCGGCGGCTGCGCAGCGTAATTGTGCCACCGGCGATGCGCGGCTCCAGTCCATGCTTGATCGAGTTCTCCACCAACGGCTGTAACAAGATGCTTGGTACGCGCATGTCCAGCACAGACGGCTCAATCTCCTTGACCACGCGCAGCTTTTCTGCACCAAACCGAACCATCTCAATCTCCAGATAATCGTCGATCCATTGCAGTTCCTCGCGCAACGGCACCAGCGTGTCATGATCCCTCAGCATCGCTCGCAGCAGGCTCGCCAGCTTGCCGATCATCACTCTCGCCTCGGCGGGCCTGTGCCGCACCAGCGAAGCAATCGAGTTCAACGTGTTGAAGAGAAAATGCGGATTGATCTGCCGTTGCAGTGCGTCAAGCCGGGCCTCGAGCAGCAGCCGTTTCTGCTCCTCCAGCTTCATCTCGACCCGAAGCACGTTCCACATCTTCAGCCAAATGCCAACAACCACGGGCGCACTCACCCACACCAGTGCACGTAGCCACCAGGCATCGGTTCGCAGCGCGAAGATCCTTCGAGGAAACTCCCATGCGAGCCAGCTATGCGCCGCTTCCATACCCGCAATCAGCAGCAGTAACAGAATCTGCCGATCAAACTTCGGCTGGCGCAGCGTCCGTCTCACCCACCGCCACAGGCTCAGGTCAACAAACGGCGTAAACGACCAGATCTCCTCTTTTTCAATCACCATGCCAGCGATGCCGGCTACTATTCCCACACCTGCCAGAAACGGCAGCGCCAGATACTCGCGATGAAGTATCGCGGGCACGGCCATCAGCATCCCGCTTAGCATTGCCCATCCCGGACCCACCAGCAGACCCACCAGCGTCACCGTCTCTAGCGACATATCCGCCGCCAGAAAATTCGGCACCTCAATCCGCACCCAGACACCCAGCGTCAGCGGAACGAGCACAAACGCCAGCATCTCCAGCGTCTCTCGCTTCGTTCTCCGCTGTGCCAGCAACCGCCGCTGGAAAGCGCGTGACCGGCCCACCGCGCTGGCCACCGAAGCGGCAATCCCCAGCTTCACCAGAAGCGTAATCAAAATCAGTTTGTGATCCGCCACGCTTTCCTTTCCACCTCGCTGCCTGCCGCGAATCCTTCACCATCCCCGTGCATCTTACAATCAGATCATGTCGTACACCAGCGTACTGAAAAAAGCTGAAGCTGATTTCCCTACCCGTTGGGGTCACTTTCGCATTCTTGGCTTTGAGGCTCTTGGGGCAAACCACGCACCGGGCTGCCAGCCCGATCCCACATCTTCGGTCGATGGCCTAGTTGCACTCGTCCACGGCGACATTCACGCCGCACCGCCGATTATCCGTATCCATTCGCAATGCCTCACCGGCGATGTCTTTGGCTCCCTGCGCTGCGACTGCCGCGCGCAACTGGAACTCGCCCTGCAGCGCATCACCGCTGAAGGCGCTGGCATCCTGCTCTATGAGCAGCAGGAGGGGCGCGGCATAGGCCTGATGGCCAAGCTCCAGGCCTATGAGCTACAGGACCAGGGCCGCGATACCGTCGAAGCCAACCTCGAACTCGGCTTTGCCGCCGACTGCCGCGGCTACGAGCTGCCCGCCGCCGTGCTTCATCTTCTCGGAGTCTCCGCGGTTCGCCTGATGACCAACAATCCGGAGAAAGTGGCCGCGCTTGAATCGGCAGGAATCCGCGTCACAGAACGCATATCGGCAGAAGTTCCGCCGCTCGACACCTTCCGCCGCTACCTCGAGACCAAGCAGCAAAAGATGGGCCATATTCTCGATGAAATTCGGAACTGAGCCATGACATCCTGAAGGCTTGCCCGTCGTCCTTGCGCCTTTATCGGTCCGCGTTTCGCAGCTCAAGCAGGAGCTTTGCTGTTGTCACCAGTTGCCCCACATGCCGCTGCGTGTGATCAGCCACATGCACCAGCAGCCCACCCACCGTCGTCGGCAGATTTTTGCGTCCCACGCAGCGAGGCGTCTCCAAGTCCACGCTCGCCAGCGCCACCACGCGACGCATCCCCTCCTGCAAGCCCGTCTGAAGCTCCGCTCGCAGAGCATTTGCCGATATCGGTTCTCCCTCGCTTCGCAGCGCATCCATCTGCGCAGCGCTGAGTTGTCGCCCTTCGGCATAGCTCAGCAGCCGATCCACGCTGCGCGCCAGATGCTGAATCTGCCATGCCACCGAAGGCAATGCCATCGCTCTTTGATGCAGCTCTTCTTCGGTCAACCCGCTTGTCCACCGTACAACATCTTCAGCCGTCAGCTCGAGCGCATGCACCACCGCACGCGCCACCGATCTAATCTCCGTATGCGTGCCCCGTAGCCACGGTTCCGGCTCATTTACGCGGATTACGGCTTCCGGCGCTTCATCCTTGTGCTTCACGACTGCTTCACGCGGACCACAGTGATCTTGGCAAATCCTTCTTCAAAATCCGGCGCTTTCAGCTTCTCGGCCATGCGCTGCATCGCCTCCTCGCTCACCGGTCGATCACGTTGAGCATTCCGCTCCAAGCATACCTCCAGCGGAACATCGAAGTAGACCGCCTGCACCTCATAGCCAAAGCTTTGCGCCATCTTGATCCATTGCCTGCGCTCATGGGCCGAGAGGTTCGTAGCGTCCACATAATTCCAGGGCATCTTGGCAATCAGCCGCGCTCGCAGCAACGAACGCAGCGTCGCAAATACCAGTCCCTGGTAACGCTGCTCTGTAATATCGTCAAACAGAATCGTGCGCAGCATATCGCTGCTCAGCGGCGTAACGCCTCGGCGTTTGTACCAGGTGGTCTTGCCTGAGCCCGGCAGCCCGATGGTCAATACAACAAAACCTTTCGGTTCCTGGCTCGACAGAGCGCCACCCGCACTCGACGCCGCCGGGGATTCAGGCTGCGTCTCCACTTCCATCCGTCGCTGCGGCGCCGCTGCCTCCGGTGCCATTCGCTCCGGCTTCCGACCTTCTGATTTGCGCGCTTCGGACCGACGACGCTCGGGTCGACGTCCATTCCGAGATCTCGACATATCCTCCGCCGATCTCGCAGTCAATTCCGGCGAGGATACGGGAGTGGCTGTCGGCACGGGAACAGGAACTCTTTCGGAAATTCTAGGTTCAGATATTCGAGGCTCCGTCGCAGTCCGAGACACAGCCGGCTCCTGCAAATAGCTTGGACTGAGCGGCCGAGGTTGGTTGACGGGGATCTCACGTCCGGTCTTACCGGTAGCTTCCGATGTATTCGGCTCTCGTCGGGAACGTCTTCGCATGGCTTTTCCTGGAGTCATATAAATTTGCCGGACCGGCCTGCTCCACTCCGTCTGCCGCTTCGTTGCGAAACTCTGACGACGCTTGTTCTGCGCCTCGTGCGGGCCCGTTGCTCCTGCCATTATCCCACGCACATCTCCGCTCCTCGCCCCGCATCTCTGTCCATCCTTCCAGCCGGGACAATTTCTGTCACCCCCATCGCGGCTCGTGTTTTCAGCGCAACTGTCTTTTGTAAATTCGTTTTCATCCCATTGACAACAGTGATATTCTGATGAGTTTGGTGGTGCCCTCGCAATCATGGCCCGTCTGCATCGGGCTTCTCGCTCCGGCAAACATACTTGCTCGCAACTCCTGTTTTTGCTCCAGAAACCCTTATTTCAGCACACAACTAAAGGAGATCATTCATGGCAGTTAAGGTTGGCATCAACGGATTCGGTCGCATTGGCCGCAACGTCTTTCGCGCCGCAATGGGAAACCCTGAAATTGAGTTTGTCGCCGTCAACGACCTCACCAGCCCCGCAATTCTTGCTCACCTGCTCAAGCACGACTCCATTCTGGGCAATCTGAAAAACGAGATCGTCGCCGGCGAGGATTTCATCTCCGTCGATGGCAAGAAGATCAAGGTTTACGCCGAGCGTGACCCTGCCAAGCTTGACTGGGCCGCAGTCGGAGCGCAGATCGTCGTCGAATCCACCGGCCACTTCACCGACGCCACCAAGGCCAAAGCGCACCTCGGCACCACGGTCAAGAAAGTCATCATCTCCGCACCGGCCACCAATGAAGACATCACGCTGGTACTCGGCGTCAATCAGGACAAGTATGATGCCTCCAAGCACAACGTCATTTCGAATGCGAGCTGCACCACCAACTGCCTGGCCCCGCTCGTCAAGGTGCTCATGGAAAACTTCGGCATCGTCAGCGGCATCATGACCACCATCCACAGCTACACCAACGATCAGGTCATCCTCGACTTCCCGCATAAGGATCTCCGTCGCGCCCGCGCTGCCGCGCTCAACATGATCCCAAGCTCGACCGGTGCGGCCAAGGCACTGAAACTGGTGATCCCGGAGATGGCCGGCAAGCTCGATGGCTTCTCCATGCGCGTGCCCACTCCTAACGTCTCCATCGTCGACCTGACCTTCATCAGCGAAAAAACGACCGACGTGGCCAGCGTGAATGCAGCGCTGAAGGCAGCCAGCGAAGGCGCACTCAAGGGCATTCTCGGTTACGAAGAGCATGAACTAGTCAGCTCCGACTACAAGGGCGACCGACGCTCCTCCATCGTCGATGCACCGCTGACCAAGGTCATCGGCAACTCGGTCAAGGTGCTGAGCTGGTACGACAACGAGTGGGGCTACTCCAACCGCGTCGTCGATCTCATCGGCTACATCGTCAACAAGGGCCTCTAGACCGCGCACCTCGCAAAAGGGATGTGCCGCGTTCGGCGAAGCACATCCCTTTGCGGCTTGGTTCGGCGCAGTAATTGGGTTCGGCGCAATCATTCTGGACACCAGTCCAGGGCAGCGCTACCGGCGCAGTCATCTTCAGGCACATTTTTACCCTGCCGAGGCAGGCGCTTCGATCCGGAGAGACTTCATGGCAAAACTTTCTATTCGCGACCTTGACCTGGCAGGTAAACGCCTCTTCGTGCGCGTCGATTTCAACGTCCCGCTCACCGAGGACGGTTCCACCATCACCGACGACACGCGCATCCGCGCCACCCTACCCACGCTTCGTTACGCGCTGGAGCACAATGCCTCGCTAGTACTCGCCTCGCACCTAGGCCGCCCCAAGGGCAAGCCAAATCCCAAATACTCACTGCGCCCGGTCGAAGCGCGCCTGCACGAGTTGCTCGCCGCCGAAATGGGCCGCAATGTTCCTGTCTTCTTCGCTTCGGACTGCGTCGGCGAACCGGCAACCTCAGCCGCCGCCGCGCTTCAGCCCGGCCAGGTGCTGCTGCTTGAAAATCTCCGCTTTCACGATGAAGAAGAAGCCAACGACGCAGCCTTCAGCCAGCAGCTTGCCGTGCTGGCTCAGGTCTACGTCAATGACGCCTTCGGCTCGGCCCATCGCGCGCACGCCTCCACCGAAGGCATCACCCACTTCCTCCAACCCGCCGCCGCTGGGCTGTTGATGGAAAAGGAGCTGACCTACCTCGGCAAGGCTCTCGAATCGCCGGAAAAACCCTTCGTCGCCATCATCGGCGGCTCAAAAATCTCCGGCAAAATCGACGTCGTCGACAACCTGCTCGAAAAGGTCGACACGCTCGTCATCGTTGGCGGTATGGCCTACACCTTCCAGCGCGCGCTGGGCGTCACCACCGGAAAATCCCTCGTCGAAGAAGATAAGATCGATGTAGCCCGCGAAGCGCTGGCCAAGGCCACGGCCAGGGGCGTTCAGCTTGTGCTGCCCGTCGATAACATCCTCGCCGACAGCTTCAGCCCCGACGCAAAAACTCAACCCTGGGATTCGTCCGTCAACTTTCCCGAAGACTGGCAGGGGCTTGACATCGGTCCGCGCACCGTCGAAAAGATCGCCACCATTGTCACCTCGGCTCGCACCATCCTGTGGAACGGCCCGGCAGGCGTCTTTGAGTTCCCCGCTTTCGCTGTCGGCACCAACGCCATCGCACGCGCCATCGCCGCCAACACCGCAGCCACCTCCATTATCGGCGGCGGTGACAGCGTGAGCGCGGTCAACCAGGCTGGCGTCGCCGACAAGATGACTCACATCTCCACCGGCGGCGGAGCTAGTCTAGAGTTCCTCGAAGGCAAAAAACTACCCGGCATCGAAGCTCTCACCGACAAATAAACCCCACCTACATTCATGCGCAGCCTTTCTCCCGCTGCGCATGAATTGTATCTTTTCTTTTCCATCTGCATTTTTCGATCGCTGCATTACAATTCTGTCATTACCCCTGACTCGAGTAGATGATCCCCGCACATCTGCAGCCTGAGAGGATTTGCAGTCTTGTCTTTTGCTCCTTCCGCTTCCACTGCGCAGTCGACTCCCGTGACTGCACCATCGATCCTGCTCTTTGCTACCACTTGGTGGCCACTTTCCACGCGACTGGCTCTCCGACTGATCCAGCTCGGAGCCTCTGTTTCAGCGCTTGTTCCACGCCATCACATGATGCTGGCCGTGCCTGAACTTGCCTCTCTTCACACCCTCCGCCCTTTCACCCTTCTCCCATCCATACGCCAGGCCGTACTCTCTTCCAAGCCAGATCTCATCGTTCCTGCCGACGATACCGCGGTCCTACTGCTGCATGATTTTGCACAACAATATTCGGAGTTTTCCCCGCTGATCGAACGCTCGCTCGGTTCGTCGCGTCACTTTTCGCTGCTTCGAAGCCGCAGGCAATTTCTGACGCTGGCGGAGTCGCTCGGCATTCCATGCCCACTGACGTCAAAGATTGAATCCTCGGCGAGGATCAACGCCATCGAAGCTGCGAATACGTTTCCCACTGTGCTGAAATATGACGGCACTAGTGGCGGCTACGGTGTCGTTCTAGCGCGCAACCCCGATCAGCTTCAACTCGGCTACAGAATGCTGAAACGCCACCGTCTGCCTCTGCGCAACCTCAAGCGTTTTCTCATCGACGCCGACGTAACCGCCCTGCATCGACCACTCGCCCTTCCTCCGGATGAGATCACTCTCCAGTCCTTCATTCCCGGCGCATCGGCCAATGGACTGTTTGTTGCGCAGCGTGGACAAATTCTCGCACACATCCAAGTGCGAGTCGTCCGCGCACTCTCAGAAACCGGAGCCGCTGTCGTTGTCGATCGCATCCAACATTCTGCCATTCTCGACGCAGCGCAAAAGATCGCATCCCGGCTTGAGCTTTCAGGCTTTTTCGGGCTGGATTTCATTCTCCACGCTGAAACCGGTGAACCATTTCTGCTCGAAATCAACCCGCGGGCGACACAGCTTTGCCACATCCCGCTTGACCCGGAGCAAAGCGCTTTTGCCACGCTGGCCGATGCCATCTACTTTGCTGCCAGCGGCAATATCCCGCAGCAGCAGCTTCCTCCGCTCCCCATCCATGCTCGCTTCGCTTTTTTCCCTCAGGCGCTTACGCTTCCCTCCGATGATCCAGCCCTTGCAACAGCGACCATAGATCGCCCCGACAACCCGGCGATTGTCGTCGAAATGGAGCGCCATGTCTGGCCTCAGCGGCGTTCTTGGTTGCTGCTCTATAACCGCATTGTGCACCCCATCCATCAGCGTTGAAGCAGCATCAGAGCGGCTACACTCGACCGATTCGATGCCAGGACACCTTCTTTCTCCACGAAAGGACAACCTCGCGTTATTGCGAGGACGTACACACTGATTTTGTTTTAATCAGCAATCTGTCCGGCATCGTTCACGGAGCGACTTGACTTTGCTCTAGGATCCTTGCCAATCAGCCGCGATATCCGCGCGTCCTGCTTCAACTGCCTCCGCGCCCGTTCGTCCAGAGTGCGTAATCGTTCCGCCTCCCGCGCATTCACATACGTCAACTTCAGGCTCGTCAGTAGAAATCCAGCCAGCTTCACCGGCATCTTTTGCAGGACATCTGTAACCGTCTGCAATTCCTCGCGACGCGTCACGCCCGACTGCACCACCATCAGCACCACGTCACTGAAGCGCGCCAGATACTCCGTCTCTCCGGAAAGCAAAAACGGCGCACACACCACGGCCAGACATCGTTCCGTTCTCGTCTCCTCGCTAAAGTTTGTCGCAGCTTCTTCAAAGGAACGCATAGGGATATCCTTCCCATTTCCATCCGACTCGGAATCACTGATCCGCGCCCACTCCCACCCCGTATGTACACTTCGCTGGCAGCTTTGGAGCCGTGCGGCAACATCCTCCAATACCGTCTCCTCTGCCACTCCCAGAAGTAAAAATCTGCGAGCATCTCGGCTTCTTCTCACATCCTCGAGCGCTGCCACAACGCGCAGCATCGTCTGTTCCTGGAACCGCTCGGAGACTTCCGCATCATCCGCCATTACGACCAGCGGCTTCGCTCCGGTCACCTCTTCCATATCCTCGCTCACATAGATCAGCGGATCGAGTCGGTTGCGCACAACCGCCGCGCCAATCCCCAGCGCCGCAAAGAAGATCACCAATGCTACCGCTTCCAGCAGTGTCTTCGAAGTATCCGGCTTGATCGGTGCTACTGCTTCTGCAGCAGTGTGAATCCCATTCGGCGCTTCGAGTTGCAGCATCTGGTCATGCATCTGCTCATCGAGCATTCCATACCGCTTCTGCAGTCGTTCAATCTCCGCGCTCAATCCGTTCGCCCGTTGCAGAAACTGAGTTGAATCCCCGGCTGCCACCGTCGCTCGCGACAGCTCCGCGCTCAGTTTTTCCACCTCATCTTCAGTCGTCTTCACCTCGCCGTCCAGCTTTTTGCCGATCCGTTCACGAGCCGATGCCTCCAGCTTTTGCGTCACCTCGTCGATCGCCTTATCCAGTTGTTGCAGCTCAATCGCGTCCTGCTTATACAGTGGATGAAGCAGCGTCAGCCCGGCCATCTGCGCGATCAGCGCGCTGCGACGCTGATACAGTCCCGTCTTCAGGCTGATCAGCCCCGGATCGCTTTGCGCCTGGTTTTCCGTGTCGCCAATATACGCCCCGCTCTGCGCCGACATTAGTTGCGCCACAGCCAGATCATGTGCGCTCCGCGCCTTTGCCAGCTCCGTCCTCAAATCAGAAACTTCCTGGTCATACGGATCGGGTGTGTTGGCTGAAATCGTCCCCACTCCAAGCTGCCGATTCACTCCAACGAGCTGCTGCTGATCGCTCGCCAGTAGTGTCTCCACGCGTCTCTGCTCCTCCTGCAGCAAATGGATCCGCGTTGACGCTCCATACTCTTCCTGTCGGCCTTGATTCTGCAGATAGCTCTCCGTCACAGCGTTGGCGATTCGCGCAGCCAGTTCAGCCGTCGAAGCCTGTGCTTTCACGGCAATCTGATAGCTGTTGCCATCCCGAGCGGCAGTAAACGAATGCAACAGCCTCTGCTCGGCGATCTGATCGTTTTCCTTCGCGCGCTGCCATCCCGTCCCGCGCAGCCGCTTCAGCGCGCCAACCAGCACATCCTGCCGTGTAAACGCATTGATCTGCTCCTGGATATGCATCTCATACGTCGGCGAGTCATACGGCCAATTGGGAATCCCATTCGGCAGAATCCGCTGTGGAGATGGAGGCACATACAGCATCGCCGTCGCGGAATACACTGGCTTACGATACAACACAAACGCAACTGCGAGCACACATCCGGCAATTGCAAATCCCACCACCCAGCGCCTGCGCATTCGCAGCGCGCGTCGCAGCCGCAATCGAATCAGAGGCTGCTCCCCCACTGGCTCACGATTCAGATCGGCTCCGGAGATGACGCCGCCAATGCTCCGTGAAGAGATCGGCTCCGTCGATGTCGTCCGCGCGTCGCTCATGGATGATAGGTCAGAAATACCAGAGTCCCCAGGTCCGTGATGCCGCCAAATTGCTGCAGAATGTATCCGATCTTTGCCACACCTGTCTCCGGCACGTAGAGAATACTTCCCTCATGCAACAAGGGTATCGGGTGATTCGTTGCACGTTTCATGTCCTTGAACGCAACCACATGCTGCGCCTTGGTCTCTGGGTCAAAGATATGCACCTTCGGATTCCCGCCCGCTGCCGGCGTCAAACCACCTGCCTGCGCAATAACCTCGGCAATCGTCGATTCATCCGTCACCGGAATTGCGCCGGGATGCGTGACTTGACCCAGCACCGTCACATACCGTTGATCCGGACTGGGCACAAAGACCACATCACCGCGTCTCAGCCGCAGATCGGCCAGACTGTTACCCGTCTCCACCAGCTTTTTCACATTCACCCATACCATCCGGTCGCCGCCGCGAAAAACCTCACACCGCTCCGGCAGGTCCTGCGTCTTGTTCACCAGATTGTTGCCGCCAGCGGTCAGCGTTCCACCCCCGGCCAGCGCCGCCAGCAACGTCGGCGGGCCGTCAAACGTGATCTCTCCAGGATGCTGCACCGCACCCAGCAGCAGCACGCGATTCGATGCATACCGCGTCACCACAATGGAAACCGAAGGCTCAACATAATAACGCCGGAGCTGCGATTCGATCGCCGCCTCGGCCTCACGTCGCGTCAATCCAGCCACTTTGATCTCGCCCGGCAACGTCATCGTGATCCGTCCATCCGGACCCACCGATTCCTTGCGAGCCAGCTCCGGCCGGCCCGTTACATCAATCTCCAGCTCGTCGCCCGCGTCCAGCCGATACTCGTCCTCCGGCCCTGCTTCAAACGCGCTCAACAACGCATCCACGCTCGGCGTCTCGCTTACGCTTACCTTGCCGGAATCCGTCGGCAGAGTCTGCACATCGGCACTTTGCGCCTCGACCGCAAGCGCAGCCATTGACGCCCACAGCATTAGCATCGCTACCCGTAGCCAAACCCCAGGAAACCGCACTCTGCGCATGAGCCTCACTCCGCCGTCGCTCGCGCGAATTGCAGCCAACGGCTGGCCAACCTCGGAATTCCCAGCACCTGCTGCTTCTCCTTTGCGTTCAACGCGCTTCCATACAGTAGAGCCACCATCATGGCTCCATGCACCAAACCTGTAACAAGCACCACGCCCGCGCCAGTCCAGCGACCCAGTCGCCCAGTCGCCCACCACACCGGACCCGTCAGCAGAGCGGCAGAAAGGTACGGCACACAACCCGGAAGCAATACCTGCTTCCAATAGTCGCCTGCCTTCAGTCGCAGTACAAAGATCACGCGCGTCATCAGGACACACGACGAACACACCGTGGCCGCTGCCACCGCCACGCCGATTCCGAGTGTTGTCCATGAATGAAAGTATAGATAGGAAAGAGGCACCGTGACCGCAAGAAAAATCAAGTTGGGAATTGAATAGTAAAACTCCTCCCATACCATACCCATCCCACGCAAAATCGACGTTCCCGGCCCCGTCAGCATGTGAAACTGCAACGACACGCTGAAGACAAAAAACAACTTCGTCAGCACATCCGGCATGGGCATCTTCGCGCCTAACCATACGTGCAGGATCGGATACGTCCACATCGCCATCATCGAGCAGAAATACGCCGTGCACAGATTGGAATAGCGCGCGCCTCGCACATAAAATCCACCCAGATTCCTCTGTTTTGACTCCGCCTCCGAAGACGCCTCCAGATGCGACGCAGCCGGCAGAAACGCCGCAAAAAACGCCATCGGTATGCTGGAAAACGACTGCGGCCACTTCTTCGCAAAATCCATCAGACCTGCCGCGCTCACATTCACCAGCAGCAGAGCCAGCATCCGCTCGATCGAATTGATCATCGTCGTCAGCAGACTTTGAAACTGAACCAGCCCGCCAAAGTGAATCACCGTCTTCAGCGCAGATCTCCGCGCCAGCCGCGGAGAAAGTCGGAGCCAAGGCAACTTTCGCCAAGCCCACCACATCTTCAGCCCGTCTTCGATCACCGTCCGCGCCAGATACGCCTCCGCCAATCCGCGAATGCCGCGACCGCCACCCACCAGCACCACAATCAGCACAAACTCCGCCAGAAATCCTGCCGTCCAGAAGTACTGGTTCGCGGCAATCTCCTGCATTCCGTTCAACGTATCCGAAAACACATTCAGTGAAATCGAAGCCAGAAATATCCCGACCACAATCAGCACGGCTTCCTTGCCGTCGGCGGCGTGCGAAGCAGGAAGGTGCAGCATCTCCGCCACTCCGCTCCAGCCCAGCCAGATTGCCAGATACAGCGCCGAACACAACGGCACAGTGATCGACAGCCCCGTTGAAAGCAGCGTATTCGCTTTGTCGTACTCGTGCCGCGCATGGTACTCCGCGACGTACTTGATGTACACGTTGGATATACCCAGTGTCGAAAGCCCCAGATACGACACCAGCAGAAAGATCGTCGTCCACAAGCCATAGGCTTCCAGCCCGATCCGCGCCAGCACAAACGGCGGAATGCCTACGCGCGTAATCATGTACAGCGCACGCGCCACAATCGTTGTTGCCACGTTCTTCCGCAGCCGCGGAGGATCGCTCCTGCTGACCATCTTCCGCTCGGTTTCCTGCTGACCTGTCGCCGATTTTCCAGCGCCCGCTGGCTGCAACTCTTCAGCTTCCATCATGCGTGCGTTCCCGTCCCGTTCTCACCCACATCACGCGTCTTTCCGCCTGCGCCACGATCCGTGGAGTCAGCATCAACTTTCGCAACACAAGCGCTGGCGCTGCTCCCAGAGCAAGCCACTCTCTCACCGGCTCTGCGCCCATCTGCGCCGCAGTCGCCACATACAATCCGCCAATCCCCAGACACACCAGCCCATATTCCCTGCTCCAGACCACCGGCAACGCCACACTCAACAACGCCACAGCCACGCCCAGGGAAAAAGGCAGACTCAGCACCGCCAGCAGCGCTTCACTAGCGCGCAGATTTCCACGCAACACTGCGCGCAGTAGTCGTGGCCCGACGCTCCACGCCACGCGCAGCCGACCACCCTCCCACCGTGTCTCCTGGCTATCGTGCGCAGCCATTGTCTCGGCCAACCCGGCCGTCACTCGCGCCGTATCCACCCACCGCACCACACATCCCTGTGCTACCAGTTCCGCATGGTGCTCCAGATCCTCTGCAATGCTCCGCGCTTCATATGGCACACGCTCCAGCAGCGAGGCCCGCAGCGCAAACCCATTCCCAAAGATGCCGCACGATAATCCCAGAGCCGCGCGACCACGTCCTCGAACCACATTCATCCCCCGAAAAGCCAGCATCCGTAGCCGCCGCGGATGGCTGACCGATGCTCCCTCGCGCGCCGTCTGCTCATAGCGGCACTGCAACGCCTCCGCACCCAACGCCATTGCATCCTGCATGGCAGCCACAAAATTCAAGCTCACCGTCGAATCCGCATCAACCACCGCGAACGCTGAGCAACCCTGCCCTCGCGCAAATGCAAATCCTGCTCGCAGTGCTGCTGACTTGCCATCGCGGCCATCATCATTCAACTCGATAACATGGGCCGCTGCCGCCCTCGCTGCTGCCGCCGTTCCATCGGTGCAGTTGTGCGCAACGACAAAGATCCTCGCTCGATCCCCCCCGCACGCCTTCGCCGAAGCCGTCACAGACTCGACCGCCTGCCCAATCATCGACTCTTCATTGTGCGCAGGAATCACCACACCCAGCAGCCCATTCCGGCGACGATTTTCGCTGCTCCGCTTTGACCGCACAGCGGCTATCGCATTGCCCGCCAATACCAGCGTCAAATCGGCAAAAAGCGGCAGATTCAGCACGCATGCTGTTCCTGCCACCATCTCCCACACCGTACTCAGCATCGAGGCCTCACCCCATCACGCTCGCAGTCCACTGCATGCGTTGCAACTGCTTCCGGCTCCACTCCGAATCTGCCGCCAGCCGATCTCGATCCATCCCCTGCATCCATCCCAGAACCAGAAAATACAGCGGAGCCACCTGCTGCCCCACATACACCGTCGTCATGGTTACCAACAAGCTAACAACCACGCCAAGATGCGCATACAGCAGAAATCGATCATCGGCGCGCTCCGCATACCGCAACAACCTCGCCACTCGCACACAACTGCCCACGCTCATCCACACAAAGAAGAACAGCCCCGGCACGCCCTGGATCACAGCCAGAAACAGATATTCGTTATCGATCGATTTTTGCCCTCGTACAGACGGATAAAATGAAACACCCCAACCCGTCAGCGGTTTTTCCAGCACCAGCGGCATGTAGTTCCCAATCAACTCTCGCCGATAGATCGCATCTTCCTGCTCCACCGTTTGCGCATGCTCACGGCTGCCCGCCGTATATTTTTTCCCGTAAACATACGCGCCGGTTCCCCCCACTGCCAACAACACCAGCACCACCGCCAACGCCTGCCGAAACGAACTCGCAAGCGGCAACCAAAGCACTGCAAACAGGATCATGGCTCCAATCCACGGACCGCGCGACTGCGTCATCAACAACCCCGCAACCATGGCAACCATCACCACATTCCGCCAGCGCACCCTCAACTCTGTCGTCAGCGGACGCATTCCCCAGCGGGAATCGGCGCGTTGCAGCCACATGCAATACGCAATCCCCATCGTAAAGATCATGCCTGCCAGAATTGCCTGTGCAAACGGCCCTTGAATTCGCCCGAATCCCCACCGCATCTGCTCCGGCCAGTCCACCGTCTGCTCTGGAAAAAATGCCTTCCACACGCGCTGGCTACTCGACTTTCCTGCGAGAAAGTCGTATACCCCAATCACCACATCCATCGTCAACAAGCTCACGAAAACTCGCACAAACTGCGCGCGCCACTGAACAGCTTCCTCATGACTTGCGCCTTTGCGCGGCTCCATCCATTGCCGTCCCATCATGTAAGGAAAAGCAACGGCAACGAGGTTTACATACACTTGCAGGCCACCATCGGGCGTCGTTCCGCCTCGCGCCTCGGAATACCCGGCCGAGAGCACAAATCCCAGCACCACAAAATCCATTACGCGCAGACGCCAGCCCGGCAACCCTTCGACCATCAATGCCAGGGCCACCGGGACCATGGCCATATCCAGAAATGTCACAGGTGGCAGATGCGGAAAACGGATCGTGTAGTACATCGGCAGCAGCAGAAGCGTTGGCAGATAGACCCAGAGGAATCCGCGACGCGCACCGCCTGCCATCACCACCACAGCGGCGATCCCGGCCGGCACAAACAGTATCGTCTCGCTCAGGTGCACGCCTGCTTCGTCCTCGTCCCCGCTGCAACCCAGGCTGCCTGACAGGCCAACGCGCAGATCGGTCTATTTGATTGTGCCCCAAACTGGCTGAGTCTGTGCGTTCAATCGGCGGCCAGTGCCCAGCATATCTGTGCCAAATAACGGGCTAAGACCCCACTGATACATCAGCATCCGCAAACGCAGCGTCATCTCCACTGTATTCACCACCAGACCAGCATCATACAGCCGTCGGCGGCCATCCAGCATCAGTCCTGCGCCTGTCGTCGTCAGCCGCTTCACCCCACTCATGTGCAGGCAGACCACCTTGCCCTCAGCCACGGCACGATCCACCGCGTCGTCGATCGCCTCGGCCAATGTTCCGTCAAAATCCCCGTGAATATGCAAGTGCAAAGCCTCTTCAGACTCCCGCAGCGTGGTCGTCGCCGACTCCGTCGCCTTACCCTGCGTCAATCTGCCCAACAACGCCATCGGCAGCTTCGTCACCAGACCGATGAAGTCCCGCGCGTAACGTGGCGCCAGACGCTTCGGCTCCTGAGCCAGACGCATTGCCCACTCCAGACCCGTCTTCTGCATCCACCTCGGCGCTCGATTCAAATCGCCCAGCAGCATGTCCAGACTCCCGCCAATACCAATTGAAACCGGCACGCCCAGTCGCTTTTTGTTCATCCATATCCACTTCTCCTGCTTCGGATTCCCAAAGCTCACCAGCAGCATGTCCGGCTTGGCAGCCTTCACTCGCGCCACAATCTCGGCGTTGTCCATCTCTTCCAGTTCCGCTGGTGGCGGTGCAAACACGCCACAAATCTTCAAGCCTGGATTCTGCGCTTCAAACATCTCCGCAGCTCGCTCGCCCACACCCTCGCGACCACCCAGCAGGAACACGCGATAGCCCTTCCGCGCACTCATTGCCATCAACTCCGGCACCAGATCCACGCCGGTCACGCGCTCCGGCAACGCATCTCCCAGCATTCGCGAAGCCCACACAAGCGGCATTCCGTCGGCCACCACCATCTCGCAGCCAGCCAGAATCCTGTGCAGATGCTCATCCCGCGTGCTGTTCAGCCAGAAATCTAGATTCGCTGTCGCCACCTGATGAAAGCCGCCCTCTTGAATCATCGTGTCGATTCGGTTTACCGCTTCCCCAAGCGTCACCGGTGCCAGTGGCAATCCCATCACGGATACGGAGTGCTTCTGCTGCATCTGCATTTCGCCTCTTCTGTTCCAGTCTGGTCCAACCTAACGACAAGGCTAGAAACCGAGCGTTGATTCTGGATTTTTCCGCCTGTTTTTTGCTTCCCCGATCAGGTAAGTCACCAGAACGCTCTTCAATGTTGTTAGCGTAGCTTTCAATTTATCTGAAAACAATGACAGTTAAGTACGCGACAGATAACTCGTTAGAGTCGCCCCATCCCTCTTTTGGATTCTCTTCAGTGGTTACCTTTCTGTGGCTGATCACTATTGAAATCTCCAACACAAAACTATCTGCACCACACCCCAGGTACAGTGGAAGTCCTTTGAATCATCGATTTACTTGGGAATTCGACAGATTTCCTTCGGAATAGCGAACCCATTGCAAACCTGCACCGACCGCATATCCCACAAAGGTAATACTTGAGCAGGTTACTTTATCTCGAAAAGTAATCTCTTATTGTGCGCGATAAGTTACTCATCCCATTGCAAGACAGTGATTGAGCAAGGTGGAAGGAGAAAATTTTCTGCAAGATTTTCTCCACTTTGTGGCTTAATTTCATCCACATTTTCATTGGAAGCACCCGGATCCGCATTCCACAGTCGGCTCCACGCAATCCGTGTACCCCGAGCCACTCTTTCCAACTGCACCGTGTGGGTAGCTGTCCGCGAAAGGTTGTACGCCACCACCACCCGATGCACATGCCCATCTCTTCGCTGCCGAAATCCAAAAAAATCCAGATCGTGCGCTGCTGCCAACTCCACCCCATCATTGCCTCGGGCCACAGAATGCACAGGATCAGCGCCGCTTGTCGTCAAGCGCACCATATCGCCCGCCATGGCTCCGTTGACCATCGCCTCGGCTAGAAACAAGGGCCTGCGCCGCATTGTAGGCCCCATATCCACCACCGTGCCCCACAATCGCACCTGCTTGCCGTCATTGCGTCGAAACTCGTACTGCGGCAAGCCAAAGACCATCGCGTCGCGCGCGCCCTCATCCCGCTTCATTCGCAGCATTAGATCCGTTACCGCAATCCCGCCGGCCAGCGAAGGCGTCAAGCGATCCAGTGCCGCCTGGCTCGCCGCACCTTCCGTCGCATGCAGATTCACCTCATAGACCGCCAGCCGTTTCCCACCTGCCGCGCGACGTGCCTCTGCCAGCATTCCGTGCATCTCAAAATACTCCGTCTCCGCCAGCAGTGGATCAAACAGCTCCGCATCCGTCGCTCCGTGATCCACGGTATGCATCAGGTACGGCGCAATCGCCAGCGTATCCGCCACACCGCTTGCGCTCAACGCCAGCGCATCCTGGCTTTCGGGCAGCGACTGCGTTCCCGCCTGCCCATTCACCACCAGGTCAAACCTGTCCTCACTCGAGTAGGCGCTCGCACGCCGTCGAAACGCTGTCCACACCTGCCGCGCCTGCGCCCCGTAAGCGCCAGCATCCTCCATCGACTCGCCGTGAAAGATACTGTTCCACGCCTCATTGCCCAGTTCAAGATGAATACGCGGAAACACCGTCGTCCACGGAGCCGCCTGACCCTCCGATGCTCGCAGCGCGCCCCCGGGGCTTCGGTTGTCTCCAGCCAGATACTCCGCCAGCAGTTCCGCATCCTGCGCATCGATCCCCAGAGGAACCACGATCCACGGCTCAGCTCCCACCGCGCGGCACAACTCCAGAAACTCCGGAACACCCACCGCCACATCCTCTTCACGCGTCTTCCACACTGAATATCCCGCGCGCTCCCGCGCCATCCGCGGTTCCAGCAGCGTATGCATCGACGCGCCCAGTTGCTCGCCCGCCATCAACCGCATCAACCCCGGATGCAGCGCACGCAGAGTCTGCACGACGGCATCGCGAAACGCCGTCGGATTCTGCATCGCCGCATTCGGCACAGCTTCGAGCGACACATCGTCCAGCAGCACGCTTGCGCCCTGCACCTGAAAGCGAAGTCTGGCAGCCGCAGCTTTGGCACCCGCCCAATCATCCGCCACAAACCGAAACTCGTAATCCTGCCATCCGCTCCGCAGCGCAACCTGCTGCGAAAAAAACTCCGCGCGCCCCTCGCGTCCCACATCCACATGGAAGCTTCGGTTTCCTGCCAGTGGCTTGGCTAGAAATCGCAGCACATACACCCCATGCAGCCACACAAACGAGCGTTCTGTGCTTGAGTCAAAGTACGATGTCACATCCGCACTTTGCCCGGCCATCGCTGCCTCCACGCGCAGCGCCTGTTTTCCCAGTGTCTTTTGCGACAAATCTCTCCGCTCCGCGCTCAGCCTCGCGCCGCCATACAGACTCGTCCACCATCCCGCAGCCGGATCGTCAGGAAAATCCTTGCTCAGCCTTACCCACTCGCCCGGTTCCATGGGTGCATTGCCGCTCACCGCCTCCACGCGATATCCATCCGCGCTCGGCAGACTTTGCCCAATCCACCCGCTCGCCGTCGCAGGCACATAGACATCCGTAGCGCCCGGCTGCAATCGCACCAGCGCCTCATAGCTACCGCCATCCCAGAATCCCGCCGGCCAACGCACACCACCCATCGTCTCCGTGCAGCCATCCTGCACTCGATTGCAATGCACCACCGAGCGATACGTCATCCCTTCAAATCCAGGATTGCGCCCCACCAGATTCCGCAGCATCTGCCCGGAGTCGTAAAAGTTTTGCTCGCCCAGATTGATGCCCAGCCGTGTTGCCTGCGGCTCGATCACCGTATCCGTCATCCGCACACGCGTCACTGCCACGTCCGGCGCTCGCGAAGAGGCGGGAATCCCGCAAACTACTGCCGCCGTCGCGCACACTGCCAGCGCCATCACTGCGCGCCTCCAACCACTTCCGCTTAGCATCCTGTCCTCACTGCGCCAATCCATTCGCGCTGAACGCACCTGCATCTTCCGTCGGCTCACTCGATGGCATATTATACTGACCTCACTTTGAACGACCGCGCCGCGCTCCATTCCAACGCTCGCTCGCCTACTGCATCCTCCCCACGTCTGGCCTATCTGCTGAGCGTCTATCCCGCCGTATCTCACACTTTTTTTCTCCGCGAAATCATCGCTCTCCGCGCTCGTGGATTCCAGATTCACACCGCTTCCGTCAATCCACCCGACCGCTCATTCAGCCAGCTTCCCCAGGAAGAACAACAGGAAGCCGCTGCCACCTTCTACCTGAAGCCGCCTCGCGATACTTCCCGGCTTCGCACCGCCTCTGCCTGGCTCAGCCGGCTGCTCTCCATACTCGCTGCGCTGCTCGCGCACCCTGCCGTCGCGCTTCGAGGGCTACGCGCCGTCGCCGCCATGCCACGCGCCTCGGTCGCCTGGTCGCTTCGCCTGGCCTATCTTGCGGAAGCGCTTCTGCTTGGTCGCTGGATGCGTCGCCACTCGCTTCATCACCTGCATGTCCACTTCGGAGGGCCCGTCTCCAGCGTCGCATTGCTGGCCGCTCGCGCCTGGCAGATTCCCTGGTCGCTCACCCTTCATGGCCCTGGAGAATTCCACAACGAAACCCCCACATGGCTACGCGAAAAAATCCTCTCCGCCACGCGCATCTTCGCCATCAGTCACTTCACTCGCTCGCAGATTCTGCGTATCGCCCCGGAAGCCGAAAAAAAAACCGTCATCCTGCGCCTCGGTGTCCATCCCGATCTGCTTGCCCAGCCACTCCCGCATCCAGGCGACCCAGCGCGACCGCTGGAAATCCTCTGCACCGGACGCCTCGTCTCGGCTAAAGGTCAGCGCATTCTCCTGCAAGCCTTCGCCGCGCTCACCTCGCGCAATCCGCTCCGGCTCGTCTTTATCGGCGACGGGCCTGACCAACCCGCACTCCAGTCTCTCGCAGCCTCGCTCGGACTCGCCGCGCAGGTCGAGTGGACCGGCGCGCTGGATCACGCCTCCACCCTAGCACGTGTCGCTCGCGCCGATCTCTTCGTCCTCGCCAGCTTCGCCGAGGGTCTGCCCGTTGCGCTCATGGAAGCCATGGCACTAGGCGTTCCCTGCGTCTCCACCTTCATCGCCGGCATTCCAGAGCTGATCGAGAATGGCAAAAATGGTCTGCTTGTTCCCGCTTCCGATCATGCCGCGCTCGCCGCCGCCATCCAGCGGCTCATCGATGATCCATCCCTACGCCAGCGCCTCGCAGAGCGCGCACGCCAAACTGTCGCCGAGGAATACAACCTTGAGCGCAATCTCGATCCACTCGCCGACCATCTCCGCGATCTCTGCGCACTGTCTTCGCACAGGTTGGCTCACCATGCGTAATTCCGCTCCCATACCCAAGCTTCCGCCGATCGCGCTGCCTTCGCTCAAGCTTTCCATCGTTATCGTATCCTTCAACACGCGCGACACCCTGCGCCACTGCCTGCAACTCGCCAAGGTGGAGTTGCTCCGCATCGCGCGACTGGGATTAACCTCAGAAATCCTCGTCGTCGACAACGCCTCCACCGACGGCTCTGCCGAGATGGTCGAGCAGTTCTTCCCCGATCTACGGCTGATTCGTAGTTCGGTCAACCTTGGCTTCGGCGGAGCGAACAACCTCGCTCTGCTTGCTTCACGCGGCGAATTGCTGCTGCTGCTCAACTCCGACGCCTTTCTTGAATCACCCATTCTCGACCGCTTGCTCGCCTCCATGGATCGTGACGAATCCATTGGAATCCTTGGCATCTCTCAGATCAGCCGCGATGGTTCTCCTCAGCCTTCCGCGCGTAGATTCCACACTCTCTGGCGCGACGCCTGCATGATGACCGGTCTCGCCGAATTCTTCCCCAACAGCCCTCTTTGGGCTGCACTCTTCGGCGGACTCGACCGCAAATGGCATGGCGTCTGCCATCCCGTTCCGGTAGATTGGATCCCTGGAGCTTTCATGCTCATCCGTCGCACGCTGCTCGAAGACGTCAGCCTCTTCGACCCCGCGCTCTTCCTCTACGTCGAAGAGGTCGATCTATGCAAACGCGCTCACCGCAACGGATGGACGGTTGTCTATCTACCCGAATACTCCGTCCTCCACATTGGCGGTGAAAGCGCCGGTTCCATCAACGCCGCTCTCGACTCTCCGCCCAGCCATCAGGTCGTCCTCTGGCGTATGCGCAGCACGCTGCTGTACTACCGCAAATGGCACGGGATACAAGCCTGGGGGGCTGCCGTTCTGGAGATTGCTCTCTATCGCCTGCGCTGGCTACGCAACCGCTGGAGCCGCAGCCCCCAGCGCAGAACGCGCGCCCGCCACGCTCTTCAGCTCATCGCCCTCATGCGACAGGCCTGGCGCGACACACGCGGCGGACGTGTCAGCCCGCCCCAACCCTGGTAAATCCATCCCCTACCCGGCCGACTCACCTCGCCGCGCAATTTATACTCGCACTCAGCGACTCGCGCTCTGCATTCCAGCGCCTTTCTTTCCGTCAAATCCGGAGACCGATGTCCCGAGACTCAGACTCGTCCATTCAGCATCTCGCCGTCGTCGTCATTGGACGCAACGAAGGCGAGCGTCTGCGCCGCTGCCTGAACTCTGTCGCTTCCCTCAAGCTCCCGCCGGGGATCCATCACGCCGCCACTGTTTACGTCGATTCCAACTCCACCGATAACAGCCTTGAAGTGGCCCGCTCGCTCGGCGCACATATCATTGCGCTGCCCACCGGCCCATGGACCGCAGCTCGCGGTCGCAACATTGGATGGCGCGCCGCTCTCGAACTTCATCCCATCGACTGGGTTCTTTTTCTCGACGGCGACACCGTTCTCGACCCGGAATTCCTTCCCGCCGCTTGCTCCCAGGCCATCCCCGAATCCTCCATCGCAAGCGTCTTCGGCCTCCGCATCGAATCTCACCCACAGCAGTCGATCTACACCTGGGTTCTCGCTCTCGACTGGCTCCAGGACTCGCACCAGCACGCTCATTTCGGCGGCGATGTGCTCCTTCGCGTCTCCGCATTGCTCGCCTCCGACGGCTACGATGACTCCCTCATCGCCGGCGAAGATCCTGAACTCTCTCACCGCATCGGCACCCTCGGCTGGCGTCATCTCCAGCTTGACCGCCTCATGACCACGCACGATCTGGCCATTCTCCGCTTTTCCCAGTATTGGTCACGCCTGCTCCGCTCCGGTTACGCCTACGCCGACGTCGCCGAGCGCTTCCGCCATACCCCGGAGCGCTTCTGGTACGGAGACTCCCGGCGCAACGTGCTGCGAGGCAGCTTCTGGCTTGTCAGCCTGGTGGCCTCACTGGCCTTCGCCATCTCCTTCGCGCTTCTGCACCTTCCTGCTCGCGCCATCGCTTCCATCGGCCTCTGGCTGGCGATTTTCTCTGCTGCCTCCATGCGTTCAGCCTGGCGCTATCGTCGACGCAGCGACTCTCGGATCACGCTTTTTCTCTACGGCATCCACTCCCAGTTCCAGCAGATTCCGCTCCTGTTCGGCCAGCTCAACTGGTTCTTCGACCACCTGCGCTCGCGCCACCGCACGCTCATAGAATACAAATAGTTTTTGCCCTCAAAAATGCGAAAACCGCCCTTTGCAGGCGGCCAGTCTCAACTCGATTTTTCTCAATCTATGGTGCGCCCAGAGAGATTCGAACTCCCGACCTATTGATTCGTAGTCAATCGCTCTATCCAGCTGAGCTATGGGCGCACAAATGAATATAACTGTTGCAGAATATCAGGATTCCCGCGCTCGATCAACCACATCGCGTGTTCCTTGAATCGCTCCGCTCACTTCGCCGCTTCTGTAACCTCAGGCTGCTTCGGAATCAGCGACACTTCCTCCACAAGCTGCAACCCCGCGCCTTTCAGCAATCCAGCCACCGTCGCCCCATTCAGTCGCGTCGCGTCATACTCCACCCGCACCCTCCGCTCCGCCCTGTTCAAACACAACTTGCGAATCCCGTACACGTCCTTCGCGCTGGCCAACGCCAACGCCACCGCCGCGCCCGGCTCGCCCTCAAATCGAAACTCCACATCCACCGTCGTCATAGCTCGATCATAGCAACTTCCAGCCCGCCATGCTTTGCCTTTCAGCCTTTCAGCCTTTCAACGCCTTACCGCTCCAGCATCTTCAGATAGTCCACCACCTCCGGACTGGTCCAGTCCGTCGCGCCCACAAACTTCCTCCGAATCCGTCCCTGCCGGTCAATTGCATACGTCTCCGGCCACATCTCCGAGTGATACTTGGCCGCCGCCGTCTCCTTTGGATCCCACACCGTCATCAGGTCCATCTGGTGCTCCTTCACAAACTCCCGGTACGCGCTTTCGTCTTCATCCACGCTCACCGCCAGAATCACCAGCTTCGGATCACGATGATGCAGCGCCTCCATCGACGGAATCTCCGCCACGCACGGCGCGCACCAGCTCGCCCAGAAATTCAGCAGCACCACCTGGCCTCGATAATCCCCCAGATGCACCCGATTTGTCCCATCCGATACCGTAAAATCCGGCGCCACCGTTCCCGGCTGCACCGGATGGTTGCCCCGATCACAGCCCACAAGCGCCACGCAAAGCACCGACGCCAAGATCCAGCCACGCTGATACCATCCCATCATCACCTCCCTATAATACGAATTCATGAGCGCGGATCGCATCCTCACACGGTTTGAGACCCAGGAACCAGCTTGCCTGCTATCCGTCATCGTTCCTGCTCGCAATGAAGCCGACTGCATTGCCGCCTGCCTTCAATCCCTCGCAGACCAGTCCGAATCCATCTTCGCTCTTGGTCCCGACTGGGAGATACTCGTCGTCGATGACGGCTCCACAGACTCCACCCGTGCCATCGCCCAATCCATTGCCAACCACAGAACCGGCATCACCCTCCTCGATCCCAATCCACTCCTGCCTGGCTGGACCGGCAAAGCCAACGCCTGCTTCTCCGCTGCTCAGCGCGCCCGCGGCCAATGGCTCCTTTTCACCGATGCCGACACGGTCCACCAGCCAGGCAGCCTGCGCCGCGCGCTCCACGAAGCCGAAAAATACTCCGTCGGGCTGCTTTCCTATTCGCCTCGTCAGCTTGTCTCCGGCCTGCTCCAGCGCGCGCTCATGCCCCTAGTTTTTGCCGAACTCGCTCTTGCCTATCCACCCGCGAAAGTCTCTGATCCCGCCCTCCGACTGGTCGCTGCCAACGGACAGTTCATGCTCTTCCGCTCCTCGGCTTATCAGGAGATCGGCGGTCACGCCGCCGTTCGAAACTCCATCCTCGAAGACGTCGAGCTGGCCTCCATCATCAAGCATCGCAAGCTCGGCCTGCGTTTCCGCACTGCGCCCGACGCCCTGGCCACGCGCATGTATCGCAGCACCTCCGCCATGATCGAAGGCTGGACCAAAAATCTTGCCCTGCTCTTCGGCAACTGCCTCTCGCTTGCCGCCTGGCGCATCCTCGATCTCGTTCTGCTCCTCCTGCTCCCCACTCTCGCCGTCCTCTACTGGCACGCACCCGTGCGCGGCCTGCCCTGGTTCACCGCCGGCTTTCTCATCGCCCTGCTTTGGATTCGCACCATCGTCCGCTTCTATGCCCGCGTCCTCAAATCTCACTTCTCACCGATTGACTGCGCTCTCACACCGCTCGCCTTGCCCCTATTTGCCGCCATCCTCACTCAAAGCTGGTTCCTCCATCGCGTCCGCCACAGCGTCTCCTGGAAAGGCCGCGAATACAACACGTAATCGCCTGTTTCGTCTCATCGCCGTGAAGATTTCGTCATGCACAAAACGGAAAACCTACTGCCCATTTTGTTGATCTCGTCGATTCTTTTCTTCCAATGGCGAAACCTCTACCCCGCTCTAGCATCCTAAAATTCGTACACAGGATAATTTATGTTGATCACACGGCGCGCCACATTCTCCGCTTCGCACTACTACTGGAACCCTGACTGGTCCCCGGAGCAGAACCTCGCCGTCTTCGGCAAATGCGCCAATCGCGCCGGACACGGCCACAACTACACCCTCGAAGTGACCGTCTCCGGCTCCGTCGATCCCGTCACCGGATTTCTCGTCGATCTCAAGTGGCTCAAAGACCTCATCGAGCACGAAGTCCTCGATGTCTATGATCATCGCCATCTCAATCTCGAAGTTCCCGAATTTGCACATACGATTCCCACGACGGAAAACATCTCCATCGCCATCTGGAATCGGCTCGTGCCAGCCATCGCTTCGGCCTCCACCGCGCGTCTCACTACCGTGCGCATCTATGAAACCCCGGAGATCTTTGCCGAATTCAGTGGAGGCCAGGCATGACAGCCATGATCGTTCGCTTCTCGCGCCGATACACCTTCTCCGCCAGCCATCGCCTCCACGTGGACACGCTCACAGCGGACCAAAATCGCGGCGCTTTCGGCAAATGCAACAATCCTCACGGCCACGGTCACAATTACGTCCTCCAGGTCACAATTGCCGGTCCGGTTGACTCGGCCACCGGCATGGTTCTCAACATGGCTGCGCTCGATGCCGTGGTCCGCGCCATCGTGCTCGACCGTTTCGACCACCAGAACCTCAACCACGATCCCCTTTTTGCCGCACAGACATCCACAACCGAGAATCTCTGCCGTGAAATTTATTCCCTGCTGGCTACTGCGCTTGCGCCTGTTTCGCTTCGCTCCGTCCGCATCGAAGAAACCGAAAATAACTTCTTCGAGTACTCTGGAACCAGCCTTCCCTCCGCCTCACACGCGGCTTAGGGGCATCAAGGCATTCAACCACGCAGTCTCTGGCTCAGGAGAGCAATCATGGCTCATGCAGTTGTCGTTCCCAAATCCCCAAGGTCCGCCACACTCGAGCAGGAGCACGTTTCGCTGGCAACCGTCTCCACCCAGCAACTCTACCGTGAGCTGATTGCTCGCATGCACGAAGATCCGGACCGTGACGGATTGCTCGCCACCCCCGGGCGCGTCGAGAAATCCATGAGCTTCCTCACCAAGGGATATACCCAGAATCCAACCCAGATTCTGCGTGGCGCTCTCTTCGATGTCGACTACGACGAGATGGTGATCGTCAAGGATGTCGAGATGTTTTCCCTCTGCGAACATCACATGCTGCCCTTCTTCGGGCGCGTCCACGTCGCCTACATCCCCAACGGCAAGGTCATCGGACTCAGCAAAATCCCCCGACTCGTCGAGGTCTTCGCTCGTCGCCTTCAGGTTCAGGAGCGGCTCACGCGACAGATCGCTGACGCCATTCAGGAGGCCATCGAGCCACGTGGCGTAGGCGTCGTCATCGAAGCTCGCCACATGTGCATGATGATGCGCGGCGTGGAAAAACAACAGTCCACCACCGTCACCTCCACCATGGTTGGCTGCTATCGCGAACAGCAAACCCGCGCCGAGTTCCTCTCGCTCATTCGCCAGCCTTCCAGTGCTTCGCTCTAAGCATCGTCTGCATCACGGCAAGCGCCACTTCCCCGTGCAAATCAAAATCCCGCGACAGCCATCTGTCGCGGGATTTTGTTGTCGAAAAATCGCTCAGCAGCTTGGTGCGTCGCTGCCTCAGTGGTTCGTATTCGAACCGCGATCGCCCACAATCGGCGTTGCCAGCTGCACCTGAAGATAGAGTGGAAAGTTCTGTTGCACCGTGCCTCCGGTCGCCGTCACCATCACAGCCACCTGAAAGCTTGTCGTCTTCGTCGGAATATTCACGTTTGGATAGTTACAGCCAGAGATTGCCCCCGCGCCGCTCACCAGCACCAGCCCCAACCCGATCATCCGCATCGTCGCCCGCATCGAGGTGGAGAGCTTCCGCCGAAACGCCAATCCTCCCAGCAGCAATCCCGGCATCCACAGAAACGACGCCAGTTGCAGCGCCCCTGCGCCCGTCCGGTTTACTGGATTCGACGCCACGGTGGTCGTGGATGCCGACGGGGTCACCGTCATCGATCCCGTCTGCGTTGCTCCCGATGTCAGCGAAACCGCTATTGGGCTGAACGTGCAGGTATACCCTGAGGGCGACGCGCAACTCATCGCTACCATCCCTGTAAATCCGCTCATCGAGGTCACGCTGTAGGACACCGTCACGCTTGCGCCCTGCTGCACGCTCACCGTGCTGGTTCCCTGATTCACCGTCAGCGTAAAGTTGCCCACCGGCGTCGTCCCGCTGCTGGAGTTGGCCTGGACGTCCCACACCGCATTCGAGGCCACCACATACACTTCGCCCGCGCCATTCACCGTCACCGCCGTGGGCTCTGCCGACCAGTTCCCCAGTGCCACTTCGGTTGAGCTGGCCGTCACCGATCCCGCCGCCGCACCGCCCGTCCCCGCCAGAATCTCATACACATTGCCCGGCACCGGCGTCACAAAAAATATATTCCCGTTGGCATCCACCGCCACGCCCTGCGGCGTCGTGAATCCGGAGCTGATCGCGGTTACCGTCGAGCTGGCATTCACAGCGCCCGTCGCCGCGCCCCCCGTCCCGGCCTCAATCTCAAAGACTTTTTTGTTCCCTGTGTCACCCACATATACATTGCCGTTTCTGTCTACGGCGACGCTACTCGGCTGCGAAAATCCCGCGCCCACCGCCATTACCGTCGAGCTTGCATCGACCATCCCGGCAGACGCGCCGCCCGTTCCGGCTTCAATCTCATAGACCGCAAAGCCTCCAAGGTCTGCGACAAAAACGTCGCCATGACCGTCCACGGCCACCCCATTCGGCTGCTTGAATCCTGACCCAACCGGAATCACCGTCGAGGCAGAATTCACCATCCCGGCAGACGCGCCACCCGTTCCCGCCTCGATCTCAAAAACCTGCGCCGAACCTGCGTCCGCCACAAACACATCGCCCGCGGCGTCCACGGCAATGCCCATCGGCTTGGTAAATCCGGATCCCACTGTCACCATCGTCGAACTCGCGCTCACCGATCCGGACAATGCGCCGCCCGTTCCCGCCTCGATCTCGTCGACTTGCGCCGCCCCTGCATCGGTGATAAACAGATCGCCGCGCGCATCCACGGCAATCCCGGTTGCATTTGCAAAGTTCGAGTTCAAAAGCGCCGGGCCTTGCTGCGTCGTCTGACCCCATGCAGCCCCCCATGCAACCATTGCCAGAAATGTCACAAGTAAGGTCGATTTCCCGTAAGACAGCATCTTCATGCGTATGTTTTCCCGTTCGGTAGCCAAAATTTTTCTCAGCGCGTTCCCAGTCGTTCCAAGCCAGTTCACTACTCCTCATCATAACGGCACAAACCCAACCATGGCGGACCGCTCCGCCACTTCGCTTTCAACGTAGCCATCGTTCCCCCGGCTCTCATTCCGACAACAGCCTTTTCATCACCCGCAAAACCGCGCAACAAGCTCCGGTGAGGCATTTAGCTCCCCTCACCCTCGCTCGCTGCTTCCGTCCGCTTCCCGTTCCTTCAGCTTCGCGGCTTGGACCACGGCGGCACCACATGATTCATCCGCGCATACGCAATTGACTGGCCCAGATGTTCATGCTGGTCTGCGAGCAGCATCCGTAGCGCGGCTTCCTTCGTCATCTCCCGGCCAAACATCTTCACTGGCTCCATCATCTGGCTGGCGCTCATCCCGCGGATCGTCTTCTGCAACGCATCGTAGCTGGCCTGCAACGCATCCTGCATCTTCGCTGGATCGTTGATCGGCTCCAGCTTTGCACCGCCCTGCATCGTGCCATTCTCCAGCACGCGTGTCAGCATTCCGTTCTCACGCAACATCAGGTTGAAAACATCGGAAACCGAACGCACACCTTCCATCGGACGCCAGTCATACTTGCCCGCCATCGCTCCGGCCAGCGCGGAAAACTTCCGCCCCAGATTGCCTGCATCCGCCGCATACGCCGCTTGATCGGTCATCGGGGCCGAACTCATCTGTGCCTGCGCTTGCAGTCCCGTCGCCAAACCCAACCCGCCCATCAGCATTCCGCCGCACATCACGGCCAACACCACTACTCGATTCCGCTTCATCCCTTCATCCTCATTTCCGCCGCGCTTCCTCACTTGTTCCCGCAGCGAATTGAATTTTACGCCCATCCAAACAACCCGGCCCGCCATCCAGACGGGGCACGCCCATTCCCTCGCAACCACAGACGCCAAAACAAGCATAGCCTTCGTCGAGGAAGGCTATGCTCATTCTGATGTAAGCTTCCCGAACGCTACGAAGCACGCTTTAGAAGTGATAGGCAACGCCGATTGTGGCGCGAGGATTCACGCGCATGTTCTGTGAGTAGCCCAGGTGGTTTGGATCGATGGCAAACGCGGAAAATATCCCGTCGCCCGAGAGCCGTACCGCCAGTTTTTTGCGAATGTCGTACTGCATACCGCCGCCGATGGCATAGGCAAACGCCAGGTTCGGCGTAGCTCCAACGCCGCCGGTGTGCGCCAGTCCAAAGAGTACGTGGAAGAAACCCTCGAATTTGTCCTGATTCAGAAAAACGGAGGGACCGGCAAGCATGGTGTACATCGTGGGCTTGACCAAGCCATAGCCGTAACCGTAATAGCCGAAGTCAACCGTCCCGCCAAACCACGGTTTCACTTTCCCATCCAGTGCAACAGCGCCACCAATCAGCGACGAAGCGCTCTTCACCTGGTTGGCAGAGGAGTACGCAACTCCGCCAAAAAGGTCAAAATGCTGCACGGGCTTGGGTGCGTCCGGCAACGAAGAAAGCGTGGACGAGGTGGACTGGGAAGGCAGAGAGGACGATGAGGATTGGCCAAAGGCCGCACACGAAACGACAAGAGACACAACAATGACAAGCGAGAGATGCTTCACCCAGAGACTCCTCGAAAAAATGCGTGCAGGAAACGTATCGCTTCCAAATAGACGCAGCAGGGGCGGATTGGAATGCCTAAACTAGAGTATCAGTCCGGGGGCTTGGTTCGGGGGGGCGGAGGTCTTAGGCATTGCAGTTTTAGCTCGCAGTCGGCGCGGTCGATCCGGCAGGCAGCGTGAACTGGAAACTGCTGCCTTTGCCCACTTCGCTGTCCACCCAGATGCGTCCGCCGTGCTGGCGGATGATTTGCCGGCAAAGAGCCAGGCCCATGCCGGTTCCGCCCAGGTCACGGGAGTCTGAGGCATCCCCCTGGCGAAAACGCTCAAAGATAAATTCCAGCTTGTCCTCCGGAATGCCGCGCCCCTGATCGGCGATGGTGATCTTCACCTGATCCGAGGTGAACTGCTCCGCCGAAAGTCGAATGACCGTGTGCTCCGGTGAGAATTTGATCGCGTTGTGAATCAGTTCGGTGACGACCTGCAGCACGCGCTCCTCGTCGGCGTAAACCGTGTACGCCGGCGCGTCAAAGCGGAAGGCGATGCCGGCGCGGATAGCTTCGGAGTGAGCAATGTCCGAGGCGCGGCGCAGCAGATCGATCGCGGGAATGACCTTCCGATCAAGCGCCATCCCTTCGCGCTCGCCTGCGTCAAAGTCAAGAATGTCGTTCACAAGCCGAATCAGCCGGTCAGAGTTGGCAAGAGCTACCTCGATCATCTGCTTCTGCTTTTCCGGACGTTTTTCCAGTGATCCTGAAGCGATCAGGCCCAGGGAAGCGCGCAGCGAGGTGAGCGGCGTACGCAGTTCATGGCTGACGGTGGAGATAAATTCGTCCTTCATGCGGTCCAGTCGACGCTGCTCAGCCACATCCTGAAACGAGACGACCATGCCGGAGATTGTACCGTCGTCAAGAATCGGGTTGGCCGCGTATTCCACTGGAAAGCTGGTGTTGTCAGCGCGCCAGAAGACATCGTCGCGAATGCGAACTGGTTCACCCCTTTCCAGCGCCTTGAGAATGGCGCAGTTCGAGGCTGAGTGGATCGAGCCGTCGGCGTGGTGATGGTGAATCGTCTCGTGGGTAAATTTCCCAATCAGATATTCGGCGCTGAAGCCCAGCATTCGCGCGGCGGCAGAGTTGACAAAGGTGAAGCGGCCTTCAAGATCCATCCCGAAGATGCCATCATCGACAGCGGCAAGGATGAGCTGCTGCTGGCGACGAACCAGATTCAGCTCGCCCTCGGTCACAAGCTGATCGGTCACGTCCAGTCCGTGGGTCAGAATAAAGGAAGGAACACCAGGAATATCCATGCGCCGGCTGGAAAATTCAATGCGGCGGGCGGTGCCGTCTTTGCGCCGCATTGGAATGACGCTACGAAATTCCCCAGACTCCGGAACCGTGCGCAGACATTCGCTGAAGAGCGCTCTGCCTTGTTCCGTCAGATACTCCGCAAGCTGCTTGCCCGTCATCTCCTCGACCGAATAACCCAGGCTGGATGCGGTGATGGTGTTCAGGGAAGTAATGCGCCCATCGAGCGTCGTGGTAAAGATGAAGGAAAGACTGCTCTCCACCACATGCCGATAGCGCGTTTCCGTCGAGAGAAGCGCCAGCTCAGCGTTGCGCTGCGCGGTGATGTCCTGCGCGGCCAACAGCAAATACTGGGGCTGCTCACCGGCAGCGGAGCCAGGCAGCGGTCGAAGCGTCCACTGGATGCGGCGAGACATGCCATCGAAGCCGCGCCAATAGTTTTCATATGGGCCAACGATCTGTCCGCTGCTCGCCTCCGCAATCTTGGCCATCGTCCAGCCAAAGGCTTCGCGCTCGGTCATCAGCGATTCGACCAGCGGCTTGCCCACAACCTCGTCAAACAGCATCCCGGTCAGCAACTCGCAGGCGCGGTTCCAGCGCAGAACCCGCCCGGCGCTATCCAGCACTACCACCAGCGCTGGCGTCGACTCCAGCGCCGTGGTCAGAAATCCGCGTTCCATCGCCAGCGCGCGTTCAAGTCGTTGCCGAGCATGCACAAGCTGCTGTCGTGTCGTGGATTGCAACAGCAGCTCCGCCTGAGCGGTCACCTGATGAGCAAGCATGGTGAGCAGCGGAATATGGTGCGTGCTAAAGCGATCCGGCTCAATCGCAAGCACGGCAAGCGTGCCAATGGGATTCTGGACGAGTGAAGGATCGTCCGCAAGCGATTCCGCAGCAGCCAAAGGCAATGCCGCGCGATCGTGAGTCAAAGCGGGCAGCGGGATACCAAGATACGAGCCGCACCAGGCTGTGTTTTCGAGCGGAATGCCACGCGGCGCAAAGCGCTCATGTTCCGCAGCGTTCGCAATGAAGAGCGGCTTTCGCTGGTGAAGGGTCCGGAAGCAGGCAGTCGAAAGCGCGGCTTGGTGCTCAGCAAGGAATCCCCATGTCGCGCGAAAATGAAGCGCTGGACCCTCCTGCCAGGCAATGTAGGCAAAGTCGGCTCCTGAGAGGACGGCGGCCAGATGCAGAATCTCTTCCAGCGGAGAGATATCAGCTCGCGCGATCCGGGCCAGAGGACTGACCGGGGCGGCATTCTGCTCAGGCGTCGGAATGGGAGATGAAACGGACATCGGCGCTGGTTACCCAGAATGTAGTATCGCGCAATTCCAGAGTTGAATTTCTGCAACTTCGGTGGGATGAGGATAGTGCATCCGAGGCAGGCCTGGAAGAGGGGGCAACTGCGAACCGGAAGATTTGGGAGAAAGTTTCTTTCACTGAAGCGAAAAGTCGGAAAAGACGACTTGCTATACTCAATAGGGCGCAGAATGAGACGCAGATACTAGGCGGACGGCTGCCTCCATTGGCTTATTTTCGATGGCCCAAAGCGAAAAAGCGGGACAAGCAAGCATGGCAAGTATCTTGGAAACCATTCACTCGGCAGCGGACCTGAAACGGTTAAAAGCGACGGAACTGGAGGCTCTGGCGGCTGAGATACGCGCCTACCTCATCCAGAACCTGTCGCGGACGGGCGGTCATCTGGGTCCAAATCTGGGGGTGGTCGAGCTGACGATCGCTCTGCATCGTGTCTTTGAAACACCTGCGGACAAGATCACCATGGATGTCAGCCACCAGGCCTATGTCCACAAGCTGCTGACCGGGCGGCTGGATGCCTTCCCGACGATCCGCCAGGAGGGTGGGTTAAACGGTTTCATGCTGCGCACCGAAAGCGAGCACGATGCCTACGGTGCCGGACACGCGGGCACAGCACTCTCTGCTGCGCTTGGCATAGCCGTGGCACGTGACCTGCAGGGCGGCAACAACCATGTCATCGCTGTCGCTGGAGACGCGGCGTTCACCAATGGCATCTCCTATGAAGCACTGAACAACATCGCCTCGCAGACGCGACGGATGATTGTCATCCTCAACGACAACGAGTGGTCCATCGACCGCAACGTCGGCGCAATTGCCAACTACTTTCACCGGATCGTGACCAACGAGCACTACAAACACCTGCACGACTCCGCGGCCAGGCTGCTGCAGCGGCTGGGCGGCAAGACGGTGCGCAACGTGGCGCGCAAGGCCGAAGAAGCAGCCAAGGGCTTGCTCTGGCCTTCGATGATCTTTGAAGAGTTCGGGCTGACGTATTACGGTCCCATCGACGGGCACAATATTCCGCTCCTGATTGAAACACTGGAGTTTCTCAAGCGTGAAGACAAGCCGGTCCTCCTGCATGTGCTCACGCAAAAAGGCAAGGGATATCAGCCGGCGCTGGACAAGCAGAAAAAATTTCACGGCCTCGGACCCTACGATCCAGAGACAGGCGAGACAAAACCCGTCGGGCAAAAGACCTACTCCGAAGTCTTTGCCCAGACGCTCGTCGAACTGGCCAACGAGGATGAGCGCGTGGTGGCGATTACTGCGGCCATGCCCAACGGCACGGCGCTCGACCTCTTTCGCCCGCACCACCCCCGCCGCTACTTTGACGTCGGCATCGCCGAAGAACACGCCGTCATCTTCGCAGCCGGGCTGGCAACGCAGGGCATGAAGCCGGTGTGCGCCATCTACTCCACGTTCCTGCAGCGAGCCTTTGACCCGATCGTGCATGACGTCTGCCTGCAACAACTGCCCGTCGTCTTCTGCATGGACCGCGCAGGATTATCCGGCGACGATGGTCCAACCCATCACGGACTCTTTGACATCGCCTATCTGCGTGGAATTCCGGAGATTGTCGTCATGGCGCCGAAGGACGAGGATGAACTTGCAGACATGATGAAGACCGCGTTGACGCTCGACCGTCCAAGCGCCATTCGCTACCCGCGCGGAGTGGTAACCGGCGCAGGCTGCAAACCCAGGCCCGAAGTGCTGGCCGTGGGCAAGACGGAGCGGATTCGAGCCGGCAGCAGCTCCCGCGCAGATGTTGCAATTTTTGCGCTGGGGCCGATGGTGGCCATGGCCGAATCCGTGGCCGATCAACTGGAAGCCGAAGGATATTCGACAGCCGTGGTCAACGGCCGGTTTGTCAAGCCGCTTGACCAGGACGCTGTCCGCGAATATGCCTTGCAAGGGGCCGTGCTGGTGACCATGGAAGATCACGCGCTGATGGGCGGCTTTGGCGCGGCGGTCCTGGAGGCACTGGACGAGATGAAGCTGAGCGCGTCGGTGGTGCGCGTGGGCTGGCCAGACCAGTTCATCGAGCACGGCAAGGTTGATTCGCTGCGGAAGAAATATGGCCTTTCGGTGGAGGCTACGCTGGAACGCGTCCGATCGCTTCTTGCGAGTCGACCGTCAGAACGTGAAGCCGAAACATGGCCAGCGCACACCACGCGCAGGATCGCCGGGTGAAACAGCCGCAAGGCAACATGCAAAAAAGTGGAAGCGGCCTTTGCGCCGCGGATGAGCGCAGACTTCGCTGCTCGTTTGCAGTTCGTGCGGCTGGCTGGCTTGGCTCTGTGTTGAGCCTGCTGGGACTCATCGTTTTACCTGCCCTTGCCGCGCGAGGAGCACAGGCACAACCCACCCCGCCGCCGCTTGTGCTGGCCGGTGGAACCATCATCGATCTCAGCAACTGGGGCCACTCCGCCAACGATCTGCATGATGCTGTGATCTTCATTCGCGATGGCCGGATCACAACGGTGGGACCACGCGCGGCCATTCCCATTCCCAAAGGCGCAACCGTCATCGACTGCACGGGCAAATATCTGGTGCCGGGACTGGTCGATGGCTACGCAACCATGAGCAGCCAGGGCGAGGCACAGGCTAACCTCTACATGGGCGTGACGACCGTGGTGGCGCGGACCGGCGGCAATGATGGACCGCCCGATTTGTACTCCAGACCCGGACCGCAGGTCTATCGCATCGCCACCGTCGGAACCACCGATAACGACAATCCGCTGCGAGCCTTGCCAGGATGGAAACAGACGCTCGCCTTGACCGGCGCGCATCCAACGGAACTGACACCGGCGCAAACGGCGCTGGAACTGACAGCGCTGCAACAGATGGGTGTTCGCGCGGTGATGATTGGGCCAGCCGTGACAGCCGCCAACAGCCAGTGGATATTGGAGCATGCCCGAGGACTGGGCCTAGCAACCTATGGCGTCTTTGCCGCAACTCCGGTGCGGCTGGGTGTCAACGATGGCGTCGATGTTCTCCTGCACATGGGCCGATATGAGATTGGCGTAGTACCCGATGAACTGCAACAACCGCTGGCCGACGATGCCTATGATGCAGCGGCGCGAACAGCCTATGGATACGCCGAGCACCTGCCGCCCATGGATGAGCATCTGCGCGCGTATGCGCGGTTTCTGGCGGCGCATCGCACGGCGCTCATGCCAACCTTCAGCGAATATTTTCTGCGCCTGCCCGACCACCGTAATCTGTGGGTATCTCCCGCAGCGCGCCTGCTCAATCCTCATCTGGCCGACGGCGTCACCGACCGCGCCACCGGCGAGATGATCTATCCGCTTCCCAACTGGGAGCGTAAACTGCCGCAGATCACACAACGATGGCTGGAGGCCGGATTGAGCAAACGCGCCAACCAGCAGGCAAACCGCCTTTGGGCCATCAATCAGGCAATCTTTGAATCGTATCCGCACTATCTGGCCGGCAGCGGCGCCGCCGAGTTGGGCGCGCTGCCCGGCATCTCCCTCCAGATCGAGTTGCAGATGCTCACACGGCTCGGTCTGTCTCCACGCGAGGCGCTGGCCGCGGCCACCAGCAACTATGCGTCCCAGATACACTGGACCGAGCTTGGCTCGATTGAGCCGGGGCGCCGCGCCGATATTCTGGTGCTGGATGCAGACCCGACGGCAAGCGTGTGGAATCTGCAACAGTTTCAGACGCTCGTCGTCAACGGCGTGGTCATGCCGAGATCCGCGCTGCTGCAGTTGAGCAAATAAGCAATCCCAAACCGCACCGCATGAAGGCAATCCTCCAAAGGAAACCATGACCATTTGCATCGGATGTGAGCCGAATCTGACCGTCGAAGAGTTTCGCGCAGTCCTTGTAGCCTCCACGCTGGACCGGCGGCGGCCGGTCAATGAACCAGAGCGACTGGAGCGTATGCTGCGCGAAGCCGACCTGATCGTGACGGCGCGCGATGGCGCGCGACTGGTCGGCATCTCCCGTGCGCTCACGGATTTTGCCTACTGTTGTTATCTGTCGGACCTGGCCGTAGATGTTGCGTATCAGCATCAAGGCATTGGCCGAATGCTGGTGGCTGAAACGCATCGGAGGGCTGGCGTCGAGGATACGACGCTGCTGCTGACAGCAGCACCAGCGGCAGAAACCTACTACCCAAAGATCGGAATGCAGCCCATCGCCAGCGCCTGGATGATACGGCGGACGCGATGAACACAGCAATGCCCGGGCATGACAAACCCAGGCATGAGAAGCCACTCATGATAATTCCGTCGCATGAGTCGCACGTCTGCCAATCGCTGCCGGTTATGCCTTCGGCGCAGGGCGTTTTTTCTCGGTTTCGAGAAATCGCCGCAAGCGGTCAATTGAACGAGCCTTGCCAAAGAGGATCATGCTCTCCACCAGCGGTGGACTCATCGTGCTGCCGGTGAGGATGGCGCGCAGGAGCATGAAGTTTTCCTTGACAGACCACTGTTTTTCGCTGCTGAGCAGCTTGAGCGCGGACTCGATGGCTTCGTGCTGCCAGTCTGCGGCCTCCAACGCGGCAAGCTGATCGGCGACAAAGGCAAGCGTCTCTTCCCTGCTCCGATTTTTGGGCAGGTAGACGGACTCCGGCGGATGGGTGTTGTCGTTGAGCAGGAAGCCGGTGAGGTCGCCGAACTGGCTGAGCAGCTCGATGCGCGTCTGGATGAGCGCGGCGATGGGGCGGAGGTAGCTGTCGGCGAGGATGTTGGAGCGGAGCGCGGCGTAGAAGTCGTCGGGCGCGAGCGCACGGATGTATTCGCCGTTGAGCCACTTGAGTTTGGTGAGGTCGAAGACGGGACCGCCGGTGCGGATGTTTTCATGGCGGAAGTTCGCGGCCATCTCGTCGAGTGTGAATTTTTCCGTGCCGTTGTTGAAGTCGGCGGGCATTCCGCCGCCGAGGAGGCCGAGGAAGTTGAGGACGGCCTGGGGAAGGTAGCCGGCTTCGCGGTAGTAGATGAGCGAGACGGGATTCTTGCGCTTGGAGATTTTGGATTTGTCCTGGTTGCGCAGGAGAGGCATGTGCCAGAAGCGCGGAAGCGGCCAGCCGAAGGACCGGTAAAGCAGGACGTGCTTGGGCGTGGAGGATATCCACTCCTCGGCGCGGATGACGTCGGTGATCTGCATGAGGTGGTCATCGACGACGTTGGCCAGATGATAGGTGGGGTAGCCGTCGGATTTCAGCAGGACCTGATCGTCCACGTTGTGGTGATCAAAGGTGATGGCTCCGCGCAGCTCGTCGGTGAAGGTGGTGGAGCCTTCGAGCGGGACGCGCATGCGGACAACGGAGGGAGTTCCGGCGGCGAGATGAGCGGCGATCTGCTCCGGAGTGAGTGCGCGGCAGGTGCCGGGATAACGCGGCGGCAGCTTGGCGGCGATCTGCTGGCGACGATCGGCTTCGAGCTTGTCGGCGGTGCAGAAGCAGCGGTAGGCGTGGCCGGAGGCGAGAAGCTGGTCGGCGTGGGCGCGATAGATTTCGGTGCGCTCGGACTGGCGATAAGGGCCGTATGGGCCACCGACGTCCGGACCCTCGTGCCAATTGAGGCCGAGCCAGCGCAGGGAGTCGAAGATCATCTGCTCGCTGGTGGAAACGAAGCGGGTGCGGTCGGTGTCCTCGATGCGGAGAACAAACTGGCCGTTGCGCTGGCGGGCGTAAAGGTAGTTGATGAGGCCGATGTAGGCGGTGCCGACATGCGGGTCGCCGGTGGGCGAAGGCGCGATGCGGACACGAACAGGCGCAGAAGAATCTGTGATTTGAGACATGAAGGAATGATCGCTTTCCGGACGCAGCCCGCGCGCGGGAGCCTTCTTCATGCTAGCATTCGCAGCGGTTGGAGCGAGTTGGGGATGGCACGAGACGGATTATGTCTGGGGCGGATATTGAGGCGGATATTGCGGGGGATACGGAGGCGGATACGGCGGGTA
>JAJZEA010000028.1 GCA_021851335.1 Acidobacteriota bacterium
CTGGGCCGTAGGTCAATGTGCTGGTGAACCCGTCCTAAGACGGTGGGACTCCCCGCGGTTCATTAGGCATCCCGGACTGGCGGGCACGGCACACAGAACCGATTGTTCGAGTCGAGTCCCTGTTCGTTGAATGTTGGTTCAACCAGCAGTTATTTTCCTACCTGCTTTGCAGGCCGGTCTCTGGTTGGATGCTAGGGCATTGCGCTCGGATTGGCAAGCCGCACCCATTTCTGGCCCATCTGCAGGGCGGAATACCCATCCTGCAACGGCCTGCCAGACGGTACAATTACCCACAGAACCGTGCGTTTTCCCTGCATCGTCAGTCCTCACGCTTCCCGGAGAGCTTGCTCATGATCGGCACCATCTACAAGTGTGAAATCTGCCAGACCGAAAGCTCCGCACCCAATCGCTGGTATGTCATCCACTGCTCGGACGCGCGGCTTCAGGTCTGCAAATGGGCCAGCGAAGAGGCTGATCGGCCTCACGCGCTCCACTTCTGCGGCGAAGCCCACGCACAGGTCTACATCAGCCGATGGTTTGAATCCTTCTGCGGCTCGCCTGATCTCCGCAATCCTCACGCATAATCGTTGGAAACACCGGATCGAGATTTGCCCTGCGGTAGCGACTTTAGGAACCGGAGGCCGTATCGAGTACGCTTTCCAGAATTCCGCTCAGCCGCCGTGCCCGCTCCAGCAGTTCTTCCCTGGAGATGCTCGTATCCGCATGCGCCTCTGCTGATAATCCCGCCAGGCGCTCCTCGGCGCGCATCAGCGCATCGGCCAGATTCAGCGCGGCCAACACTGCCACCCGCAGCGAATCCACTGTGCGCCCCTGCGCCGAAACTGCGCGCATCTGCTCATCCACCCTCGCCGCCAGTCTGCGCACACGCGCCAGATCCGTGCCTGCAAGATGATACTGCTGGTCATAGATCTCGACAGTGACAAACTCCTGCCCATCCATGCGTTCCGCCGTCATCGCTTACACCTTGGTCTGCGCAGCATCATGCAGTGCCATCTGCACTTCCGGCTGTCGGTGCTCGTCCGGCTTTCCGCTTGACTCCAGCGCGTCAAATTGGCTCAGCATCCTCTCCACTCTCTCGCGCACCATCTGCCGTTCAGCACGTAACGCGGCCACTTCATCGTGTAACACCGCCATCTCGCGACTCAACTGCTCCGCCAGCGGAGCGGCAACGGTCAGCTCTGTTTCGAGCTTTGCACAGCGAGCCTCTGCGGCCGTGCGCGCAGCTCGCTCAGCCTTCACCATCTCCACCGCACGCAATACGCGCGCTTCCAGCGCGGCAAACGCATCGCTGCCAAAGCCACTTCTCTCGTCCAGACCATTCATCTCCAGCAGCATACTCTCGTTCGCTCTCCGCCTCCAGCTTTCCGCTGAAAACTTTCTAACTTTTTCACTGCGAATCGTGGCTCATTGCAATCCATTGCCGGATTCAGCACGCAACCGGCCGCCCAGCTTCTCCGCTGCCGCCACAATACGCGCGGCAAACTCCTGCAATTCGTCTTCACGCAATGTACGATCCGTGGCCTGGAAGGTTGCGCCCAACAGCAGCGCAAAGCTCTCGCCCGGAATACCGGCACCAGCCGTCAGCACTTCTCGCGCGCTCCACTCCGTCATCTCCCCGATATTCAGCTCCGCTAAAGCGCTATCGAGCGCCGCCCAGTTCACCCGCCGCGGCATCAAGAGAGAAAAATCTCGCCGAACCGGCTGATAGCGGGAAATCTCGCGGCTCTTCGGCTTGCGCAGTGGCACTTCCTGAAGCCGGTGCAAATATATCTCGGCGACCAGCACACGTTTTTTCAGTTTGCGCTCGGCTGCCAATCGAGGATGTAACTCGCCCAGCCATCCTGCCGCCATCCCGTCTACCGTGAGACGCGCAGCACGCCAGGGATGGAGCCACTCCGGTGTCAGTTTCTCTTCGGGTGCAAACTGGTCAAAGTAGAAGCTCCGCGCTGCAAAGCACTCCACCACCTGCTCCACCATGCCCTTCAAATCAAAAAAATCCAGATCTCGCCTCTGCGCAAAGACACCCTCGGTCGCGTCACCCCCGGCCAGCCCTAGCGCCAAAGCCGTCCGTTCTTCCACGCGGTCCGGCGATCCGCCAAATACCGTGCCCATCTCAAACAGCCGCACATCCGCGACATCGCGATGCAAATTGCCCGCCACCATCGCCAGCATGCCCGGCATCAGCGAAGGGCGAAGCATCCCTGCTTCAGCGCTCAACGGATTGCCCAGCTCGACTGCCATGCCGGGCTGCGGCTCAAAGAGATGCGCTTCATCCATCGAGCAAAAGGTGCTCCCTATCGCCTGATGCAGCCCTGCTGCTCGCAGCTTGACGCTCACAGCGGCTTCGACCTCTGCCTCACTACGAACCTTCACAGAACCAACAAACGCCGGCAGTGTATTGGCAAACTGGTTGTAGCCATAAACGCGCGCAACCTCTTCAATCAAGTCGATCTCGCGCTCCACGTCCAACCGCCAGCTTGGCAGCGTCACCTGCCACTGGGCGCTGTCCGCTGATGATGGTTGGCGCCGTAGTTCGCATCCCAATCCCCGGAGCACAGCCTCGACCGTCGTCGCGCTGATTCCTTCCGGCTCGACCGTCTTGCCCAGCAGTCGATGCACCTCGCTCAACGCCAGCGCAATCGGCTCGCGGCACGCCGTCCGCTTTTCAATCGTGGCCACCCGAACATCGATCATCTCGCCTTCGACAGAACCGCCGTTTTCCAGCAGCATCGCGGAGACAATCTCCGAAGCCAGCGGCGCGGCATTGAAATCGGCTCCTCGCTCAAATCGGTGAGATGCGTCTGTGTGCAAACCATGCCGTCGCGCCGTGCGCCGCACCGCCATCGGATCGAACCATGCAGCCTCGACGAGAACGTTGGTTGTCGCCGGAGTAATCATCGTCTGCCAGCCACCCATGACGCCCGCCAGCGCCAGCGGCTTCTCTGCGTCGGCCACGATCAGGTCTTCCGGATCGAGCGTTCGCTCCACACCATCCAGCGTCTTCAGCCTCTCGCCTTTGCGTGCGCGCCGCACCACAATCCCGCCCGTGATCCGATCCAGATCAAAGGTATGCGTTGGATGCCCCATTGCAAGCCACGCAAAGTTCGACGCATCCACGGCATTCGAAATCGGCTTCTGTTCAAGCAATGTAAACATGCGCGCAGCAAACTCGCTCATTGGTCCGCGAACCTCGCCGGTCGGCACAATCCTGACATCGCGCAACACGCGCGCCGTGAATCGCCCACAGGCATCCTCCGCTTCTATGCGGACTGGAATCGGCTCAACGGAAGGCCGCAAGGCGGGCATCTGCACGGTAATCGTTGGCAGGGGCAATCCGTAGATCGTCGCCGCTTCACGAGCCACCCCGTAGTGGTTCATGGCATCGACGCGGTTGGTCGTGATATCCATCTCAAACAGCGAACCATTGCCCGCGCCCAGATCGTGAATCCCCTCCACGGCAATGCCCCGCAATGTCAGATCCTCACCCAGTTGCGCGTCTGAAACCGTCAACTGCGGGAGCAATGTGCGAAGCCAGATCGTCAATATCTTCATGCGAACTGCTCCAGAAAGCGCATATCGCCAGCATAAAACTGTCCGATGTCGCTCACTCCATACTTCATCATCGCGATCCGCTCCACACCCATGCCGAATGCAAAGCCGCTGATCTTGCGCGCATCGTAATCCGGCTGTTTTTCCGCGGCAAAGGCAAAGACTGCCGGATCCACCATCCCGCAACCCAGCAGTTCAATCCAGCCCGAGTGCTTGCACTTTCTGCAGCCCTTGCCCGCGCAGAAGATACAGGAAATCTGCACATCGGCGCTCGGCTCGGTGAACGGGAAAAACGAAGGGAAGAATCGCGTTTTGACAGACGAACCAAAGAGCGCCTTCATTGCATAATCCAGCGTCCCCTTCAAATCGCTGAACGTGATGCCAACATCCACGCATAACCCCTCCACCTGATGAAAAACCGGGGAGTGCGTTGCGTCCGCCGCATCGTTGCGATGCACCTTGCCCGGAATCACAATCCGCACCGGCGGCGCTTGCTGTTCCATCGTGCGCATCTGCACCGGCGAGGTATGCGTTCGCAGCAGCAGCCGATCCCGCTGGCTGCGCCGTTCCTGTCCCGCAACCACGAGCGTGTCCTGTGTATCGCGCGCCGGATGTCCGGGCGGAAAATTCATCGATTCGAAGTTATAGAAATCCGTCTCCACCTCCGGTCCAACTCCCACCGAATAGCCCAGACCGGCAAAGATCGTCACCAACTCGTTCATCGTCCGCGCAATCGGATGCTCAGCACCCATTCGTCGTCGTGTGCCGGGCAACGTCACATCCAGCCGCTCATGGCTCAGCGCCTCATCGCTCCAGCCGGTGTTGCGGCTCCGCGCCACAGCCTCGTCCAGCAGGCCCTCCACCACGGTCTTCAGCGCGTTGAATCGCTGCCCAAGCAGCCGCTTTTGCTCCACCGGAGCACGCTGCAGCCATGCCTCCGAGAGCAGCTTCAGCCTGCCCTGTTTGCGGCCCAGCCACTCCAGCCGGAAGTTCTCGACAGCCTCAGCCGTGGTCAGTTCAGCAGCACCGCTGCGTGCCTCTGCTTCCAGCTTCTCGAACTCCGACGCATCCACGTTCCGCGCCGAGAGATTCGGGGCCTCGACATTCGCGTCCCGATCGTCCATTTTCTTTGTCATCATGCGTAATGGCCAGAATAAACTACCCCTCGCCATCACCCCAACCATCCCTGCGTCAATACGCTTCACACTGCTCCACGAATGGGGGCAAATCCGTATTCCCTGCATCCAAATTCTCCGCGGAATCATCCAACGAACGACGCCATCGACAAACACTCTTCACAAAACACTTTCCCAGGAGCTGACCCACATGAAGATGAGCGGCAACACCATCCTGATTACCGGCGGAGGCGGCGGCATCGGTCGCGGTCTGGCCGAGGCCTTTCACTCGCTCGGCAACCGCGTCCTCATCACCGGACGCCGCGCCGCCATGCTCGAGGCCGTCGCCGCAGCCAATCCGGGCATCGAGCCTATCCTTCTCGACATCGACAACCCCGCCCAGATTGCCGCCGTGGCAGCGCAGATCATGGATCGCTTTCCATCCCTCAACGCCGTGATCCACAACGCTGGCATCATGCGTAACGAGCGCCTGCTTGACGGCAACGTCGCTGATGCCGAAGCGATCATCTCCACCAATCTTCTCGGACCGATCCGGCTCACCGCGGCCCTGCTGAACCATCTTGTCGCTCAGCCCGCGGCCACACTCATGACCGTCTCCTCCGGACTCGCCTTTGTTCCGCTCGCGCTCACCCCCACCTACTGCGCAACCAAGGCCGCCATTCACTCCTGGACACAGTCGCTGCGCTATCAGTTGCGAAACACCGCCGTACAGGTCATCGAGCTGCCGCCACCGTATGTCCAAACCCAACTGATGGGCGAACGTCAGGCGTCTGACCCGATGGCCATGCCGCTTCCACAGTTCATCAGCGAGGTCATCGCGCTCCTGCAAAGCCAGCCGGATGCCACCGAGATTTGCGTCGAGCGCGTCAAGATGTTGCGCAACGCCGAGGCGCGTGGCAACTACGAATCCTTTTTCCAGCAGTTCAATGACCAGTTCTTCCGCGCCCGGGCCGAGGAAGCGAAGAATATTTAGGGCCAAATCTCCAAAACTCCCGACAGCGCAGGATGAAGTCGCACGAATACGTTCATTTGGACGAGTTCATTTTGGATAACTTCATCCTGCGCAAACGCCTCTTCATCGCAAAGCCACTTTGCCCTGCGCAATTTCTGCCCGGTAGCGTATCGTATTGCCATGAAAACTATGGGCAACTTCCCCGTCACATTGCGTCGCGCGCTCCCTGCCTTCGGTCTTGCACTTTGCACCCTCGGCGCCACATCTGCGCTTGTCGCCCAACCGCCAGCCGACAAACCCGCTGCCGATAAAGCCGCTTCGGACAAAGCTCCAGACAAGGCCGCGAAAAATACCCTGCCTCCGCTGCCGCCTGCGGCGCACGTCGATCAGTCCATTCAGTTCAACGGCAAAACCATCCACTACACCGTCACCGTCGAGCCATTTCCCGTCTACGGCGAGGACGGCAAGGAAACCGGCCAGGTCGTCGTCACCTCCTACACGGTTCCGGGCAAGGATCGACCCGTAACGTTTGCTTTCAACGGAGGACCAGGCGCATCCAGCGTCTATCTCAACTTTGGCGCGATCGGCCCCAAGCATCTCAATGTCGGCAACCAGGGCGACAGTCCCTCCGATCCCGCTACGCTCACCGACAATCCAGGCACATGGCTCGACTTCACCGATCTTGTCTTCATCGATCCCATCGGCACCGGATTCAGCCGGTCGCTTGTCTCCCCGGCTGAGACAAAGAAGCTCTTCTACTCCACTGAACCCGACATCGAGTATCTCTCGCGGATTGTCTACGACTGGCTCGTCAAATATGATCGCCTGCCGTCTCGCAAATATCTGGTCGGTGAAAGCTACGGCGGCTTCCGTGGGCCGCGCATCACCTATTACCTTCAGTCCCAGCTTGGCATCGCCATGAATGGCGTCGTCCTCGTCTCGCCGTATCTCAACCCCACCATCGAGCAGAACGGCGACCTCTCACCCATTCCCTGGATGGTCACGCTGCCAGCAATTACCGCTGCGAATCTGGAGCGGCAAAAGAAGCTGACCCCGGAGGCGATGTCCGATGTGATCGCCTATACCGAGGGCGAGTATGCGACGACGCTGATTCATGGCTACTCTGACAAGCCCGCCATGGAAAAAATGATCGCAAAGGTTACCCAGATGACCGGCCTCGATCCGGAGTTTGTCCGCTACTCCGGCGGACGACTGGAAACGGAAGCCTATCTCCGCGAAGTCCATCGTGAGCAGGGCCAGCTTGGCTCCATCTACGACTCGAATGTAACCATGTTCGACCCGTTCCCTTTTGCTCCCGAGCAGCGCGCGAGCGACCCGCTGCTGGCCAGCATCATTGCCCCGACCACGACGGCAATGGTCGATTTCGTCACGCGTGTCGTCGGATGGAAAGTCAATGCCCGCTATAACGCGCTTTCTTATGAGGTCAATCGCCTTTGGGATCGCGACAACGAGATGCGACGAGGCTCCGTCACGCAGCTTCGTCAGGCCGTCGCCGCCGACCCTAAACTCCGCGTCATGATCGTCCACGGGTGGAACGACCTGAGCTGCCCATTCATGGGTTCTGTCCTCAGCGTCAATCAGATTCCCGTCATGGGCGACCCTACTCGCCTCAGTGTCCACGAATATCCGGGCGGACATATGTTCTATACACGGGAAACCAGCCGCGTCGCACTTCACAAGGATGTCATGCAGATGTTCGATACCCACTGAGCCAGAGATAAACAAACCAGCCCATGATGCGAGAGGCCGCCGAGAAACACTCGGCGGCCTCTCGTATTTTCGCTTTGCAGTTGTTTCTCGTGCTTTTCGCACCCAAACGAAACCTTTCGTCACCCGCAATGCACGGATGAAAAATGTGCCGAGCGACAGAATCAGGCAAACAATCGACAGAATTGGAGTCACACCGGACGCCCCACTGACCCTATCCTGAAATCGTTGGCGGCCAAGAGCTTATGCCGCTCAGAATCTCTCAGCAAACATCGCAGGCTTGCAAATACACAAGGAGAAGCAATGCAGAAACGCACTCTGGGAAACAGTGGATTACAGGTCTCTGCCCTCGGCCTCGGCTGCATGGGCATGAGCTTCAGCTATGGCGTGCCCAAGGATCGCGGCGAGATGATTGCCCTGCTCCGCGCCGCAGTCGAGCGTGGAGTCACCTTCTTTGACACCGCCGAAGTGTACGGCCCCTACACCAACGAAGACCTGCTGGGCGAAGCACTGGAACCCGTTCGCGATCAGGTCGTCATCGCCACCAAATTCGGCTTCAACATCACCCCTGACGGCAAGCCGGGATCCCACGGCGTGAACAGCCATCCCGAACACATCCAAACCGTCGTCGAAGGCTCCCTGCGACGACTCCGCACCGACGTCATTGACCTCTACTACCAGCATCGCGTCGATCCCGCCGTTCCCATCGAAGAGGTTGCCGGCGCCGTCCGCGACCTGATCGTCGCAGGCAAGGTCCGCCACTTCGGCCTCTCGGAAGCCGGAGCTGCGACGATTCGGCGCGCCCACGCCGTACAGCCCGTCGCGGCGCTGCAAAACGAGTATTCCCTCTGGTGGCGCAAGCCGGAACGGGAGATTGTGCCGTTGCTGGAGGAGCTGGGCATCGGGCTTGTTCCTTACAGCCCACTTGGCAAAGGCTTCCTGACTGGCGCAATGGACGACAAAACGCCCCTTGCCGCCAACGATTTCCGTAGCACCCTGCCACGCTTCACCGCCGAGGCGCGCAAAGCAAATCAGGCCGTCGTCGATCTGCTTGCTTCCATCGGCACAAAGCTTGGTGCGACCCCGGCTCAGGTTGCACTCGCCTGGCTCCTGGCACAAAAGCCCTGGATCGCGCCCATACCCGGCACCACCAAACTCCATCGTCTGGAAGAGAATCTCGCGGCCGTTTCGCTGGAACTCTCCGCCGACGATCTGGCTCAAATCACCCAGGCCGCCGATCAGATCACCATCGTTGGCGACCGTTATCCCGAGCATATCGAGCGTATGACCGGGCTTTGATCCCGATCCATACGGTTCACCTGTTTTCCCGCTTCGCGCACGCTGCCTTCCGCGTGCGCGAAGTTTTTTACTCAACCCTTCGCCTTGCGCACCGCTGCCGTCAGCGCAGGGACCACTTCAAACAAGTCGCCGACAATGCCATAGTCGGCAATCTCGAAGATCGGCGCATTTTCGTCCTTGTTGATTGCCACCACACACTGCGAACCTTTCATACCCACCAGATGCTGAATTGCGCCGCTGATGCCCACCGCCAGATAGAGCTTCGGCGCGACCGTCTGGCCGCTGCTGCCCACCTGCCGCTCCATGGGCAGCCACCCCGCATCGCAGATTGGCCGTGAAGCCGCCAACTCTGCCCCCAGCGCCTCAGCCAGTTCCTTCACCAGCGGCAGATTCGCCTCGTCCTTGATCCCGCGCCCCACGCTCACCAGCAGCGGCGCCGACGCCAGATCGACCGTCTGCGCTGCGGCGCGAAACGGCTCGCCAGGCTTGGTCCGGATCGACGCTGCATCCAGATTCGGCGTAAACGTCGTCACACTCGCCTGTGTCACCGTCGCGGCTTCCGCACGAAACGCTCCCGCTTGCACGCTTAGCAGCGTCGGCGCATGGGCCACTGCATGATAGTGCCCATTCAGCTTCCCCTGAAAAAGCTGCCGCGTAAGCGTCACCTTGCCGGCGTCCATCGCAATGCCTGTCACGTCGCTGATCAGCACCCGACCCAGCCGTGTCGCCAGCCGCGGCGCAAAATCCCTTACCTGATAGGTGTGCGGCAGTACCACAAACTCCGGCTTCACCTGCTCGATCAACTGCGCATAGCTCGCCGTAAATCCGTCCGCCGTATACTCGGACAGCAGCGGATCTTCAATTGCGAACACCTGCCTCGCCGCGCCGAGCATCTCGAAACCAGCCCCCGTCGCTGCTCCTACCATCGCCACAGCAAGCTCCGCTCCCGTAGCCGCTGCCATCTGCGCTCCCGCCGCCAGCGCCTCCAGCGAAATGCGCGTCGGCTCACCAGATTTTGCTTCCAAAAACACAAGAACCGTGTTCATAGTACCCGTACCTCCTGCTGGAGTTTTTCCACCAGCGCTGCGGCTGCTTCGGCAGGAGTGCCGGTCAGCATCTGTGTTGTCTTCTGTCGGCTTGGCAGCGCTACCGAGTCCAGGCTCACGCATCGTGCCGCATCCACGCTGATGGCATCGGCTTCGACCACGCGCAGTTCCTTGCTCCTGGCTTTCTTGATGCCCATCAGAGTCGCATACCGCAGCCGCGTATTGCCGCTTTGGATCGTCAGCAGCGCCGGTGTCGTCATCTCGATATGCTGGAACCATCCATCCTCCAGCTCCCGCAGCACACGAATGCCAGCCTCGGTCTTTTCGATCTTCAGGATCAGGCTCGAATGCGGAATCCCCAGCAACTCTGCCAGAATGACACCCGTCTGCCCCAATCCCAGATCGTCCGACTGCAACCCCGTCAAAATCAGATCGGCCTGCTCGTCGGCAATTGCCGCCGCCATCAGGCGCGCCACGCCCAGCGCGTCATATTCGCCCAGCTTGTCGCTTGCAATGTGGATGCCGCGATCCGCTCCCTTGGCCAGCGCCTCGCGAATCGTCTGGCCCACGCGCTCCGGACCCGCGCTCAGCACCACCACCTCGCCGCCGTGCGCCTCCTTCAGCAACAGCGCCTCTTCCAGAGCGTAGGCGTCCGACTCGTTCATCCGAAACTCAATCTCATCGAGCGCAATCCACTTCCCCGCACTGTCAATCCGAATGCGAGCATCGCGTTCGGGTACCTGCTTGATGGCAACGATAATTTTCATTTCTCTTCCCGTCTTTCTTCCTGCATGTTGAGTGAGTCACTCTCTTTCACGCTTGTCGGCAAAGCCGCCGCTGCAATCTGCGCAATATCCAGTAGCTGCGGAGCGCCTTCCCCGCGGCTGGCCAGCGCATCGCGGAACATCGTATTACAAAACGGGCACGCCGCCCCAATCGTCGTCGCTCCCGTCGCCACCAGTTGCTCCACCCGCGTCTCGCTTACCCGCGCGCCTTGCTCCTCGCCCAGAAACGCCAACCCACCACCCGCCCCACAACAGAAACTGCGCTCGCGACTGCGCTCCGCCTCCACCAGATCCCCATGCGCACGCACAATAGCGCGCGGCTCCTCATATACGTTGCGGTAGCGACCCAGATAACAGGGGTCGTGGAAAACCGTCTGGCCCGTCTGGCCCGTCTGGCTCGCCGCACTCTTCGGCAGCCGCGCCTGGTGCCGCGCCAGAAACTCGCTATGGTGCTCAATCTCAGGCGGCGTCCCATACGCCTTCCAGTCTTCGCTGATCGTCCGCACACAATGCGGACAGATGGAGACAATCTTCTTCACCTTGTTCTGCGCCAGGGTCTCCAGATTCGCCTCTGCAAGCTGCTGAAAGACCAGATCGTTACCCAACCGGCGCGCCGGGTCGCCCGTACACTTCTCGCGCCGCATCACTCCATAGCTTGTGCCCAGATAGCGCATCACTTCCACAAAGGACCGAATGATCTCGCGTCCCTTCGGATCATAACCGCCCATGCAGCCCAGCCACAGGCAATACTCCTGCGAGCCATCAAACATCGGAAGTTCTTCGCGCGCCATGAACTTTTCCCGCTCCGAATGGGCCATCCCCAGCGCGTTCCCACTCCGTTCCAGCGCCAGAAAAAGCTTGCCGCCGTGCTCGTCTTCCCACTCGCCCGTATTTACAGCGCCACGCCGCAATCCCACGATCACCGGCAGATGCTCAATTCCCACCGGACACTGGAACTCGCAGCTTCCGCACGTGGTGCACTGAAACGCCGCCTGCTGCGAATTCCACCGTCCCAGCAGCGACTCCTCGCTTGCCGGACCAAACTCGTTCAGATACCCGCGCAGCCCAAGAATAATCTCGCGCGGATTCAGTTCCTTGCCCGTATTTGCCGCTGGACAATGCTCCGTACACCGTCCGCACTCCACGCACGAATACACCTGCAACGCCGTCAACTGCGTCACGTCCTTGCCCGTTACCAGGCCAAAGTCGTCATCGTCGGCCAGCGGGGGAATCTCGCTGAAGCCACCACGCGACAGAAAGACCGTCACCGGACTGAGAATCAGGTGCAAATGCTTGGTATGCGGCACCAGCGGCAAAAAGCTCAGCAAGGTCAACGTATGCGCCCACCACAGCAGACGCACCGCCAGGCTTCCATCCGGCACAAAATACGCGCCCAGATACGTAGCCATCAGCAAAAAGATCAACCCGGCAATCACGCCCGATTCCCAGGAAACCGTCTTATCCTTATGCGCCAGCCAGACCGGACGCACCACAAATCGCCGCACAAACAGCCCGGCAATCGACACCGCACAGGCCAGTGCAAAGATCGCGGCGATCAGAAAATACAATCGGCCGAAAAATCCGCCGGGATCCAGAAATCCGACTCCAAACCCCGTCGCGACATGATTCGCCGTCACCAGCGCAAAGGCCAGAAAGCTCCAGAAGACAAAAGCGTGCGCCAGCCCTGGCAGTGGGCGCTCCCGAATCACCTTTGCCTGGCACAGCACCTCCCAGAAAAAGTCCCAGCAGCGCCGACCCAGCGGAAACAGGTGAAAGTCCGCATCCTTGCGCGCTGCCAGAATGCGCCGCGCAATCACCCCGAATCGCCGCCAGAAAAGCCACCCGGAGGCCGCAATCAGCGCCGCCAGCAGCAGCTTCTCCACCAGCGAAAAATGTACCGGCTCAGCCAGCGTCAGGCCAGGCAACCAGCAGGCAGCAAAGATCGGTGAAACAACCGGCATAAACCTTCCCCATGCCCTTCGATTCCAGAACAGTTCTACTCTATTGACCACAAAGCAGAACCGGCAAGCACCCGGCAGCAATGCAAGCGTTCAATTTTGACGACACTTTCAAACCATGGGTCGATGTCTGAGGCTTACAGCAAGAATGTAAACACCTTAGACTTTGAGACTGGCTCTCGTCCAACACAAGATGAGCATGAAGTTGTCGGGGATGGAGATACCGTCGATTCGCTCTGCGAATGGACGATCCGTGCGCTCGAAAGCGGCAAATTTGGTTGGCGCAACCGTTCATTCTGAATTCGCACCTGCCCATTCCCGAGCCGAAGGATATCCCAAGCATGACGCGTTCCATCCTTGCGATCCGGGACCGACAGGATCATTTTCGCAATCCGCCCCATCGTGATCGATCGCCGCATACCCGCTGAATCAAATCCACGTGTGAGTACAATAAAGCTACGTAGGGTTGCAACGCAGGCGAAAGATCGCACCTTGCAACCCGGCACGGCTGCAACATCCCCGCGAACTGGTCGGCATCCCATTGTTTTGCCGAAGCGAGTTCGCTGCAGCAAGCAAGGCTTTCAACATCACCGTCTGCAAGGCAACTGCCGCGCAGACTGAAGGCGGATTGAGACGATGAGCACAACAACATTGCCCGAACAGGGGCTGATGACGACTGCGCAATGCAGCCTGAACGAGCACAATCTGGACGATTATCTTGCAATGCCGGATCACTCGGCGGATGCACGGATTCGCGCTGCACGGGAGCAACTGGGCCAGCGCGTGATGATTCTGGGTCATCACTACCAGCGCGATGAGGTCATTGCCTTTGCAGACGCGACCGGCGATAGCTACAAGCTGGCGCAGGCTGCCACGCACACGGATGCCGAATTCATCGTCTTCTGCGGGGTTCATTTCATGGCGGAAAGCGCGGACGTGCTTGCCCGTCGCGACAAGCAGGGGAATGCGCTGCAACAGGTGATTCTGCCTGATCTGAATGCTGGGTGCTCGATGGCGGATATGGCAGAGATTTCGCAGGTGGAGGCTTGCTGGGAGCAACTGGAGCGTGCGGGAGCAACCCAGGGTCTGATCCCATTGACGTATATGAATTCAACCGCGGCGATCAAGGCGTTTTGTGGCGAGCGCGGCGGACTGGTTTGTACATCGTCGAACGCTCGAAAAGCATTCGAGTGGGCATTTGCGCGTGGTGAACGCATTCTATTCCTGCCCGATCAGCATCTGGGCCGCAACACCGGCTTTGCCATGGGCTTTGAACGGGACGAGATGGCGGTCTGGGATCCGTGGATGCCACAAGGCGGGCTTTCGATTCCCGCACTGCAACAGGCGCGAATTCTGCTGTGGAAGGGCCATTGCTCCGTGCATCAGAGATTCCTGCCCGGACACGTGGACACAATGCGTGAGCGATACCCTGAGATTCAGGTAATCGTGCATCCGGAGTGTCGCTGGGAAGTTTGCCAGAAGGCAGATGCCGTGGGTTCGACCGAGCAGTTGATCCGGATGGTGGAGGAAGCCGAGCCAGGAACGATCTTTGCCGTGGGCACGGAGATTCATCTGGTGAATCGGCTGGCGCGCCGGTTTGCGACGCTGGGTAAGCGGGTGATGACGCTGGACGAAACCGGTTGTCTCTGCACGACAATGTATCGAATCAGTCCACAGCATCTGGCGTGGGCGCTGGAAAATTTGGTAGCGGGCCAGGTCGTGAACCGAATCACGGTTTCACCCACCATTCGCGAATGGGCGCATGTCGCCCTGGACCGTATGCTGGAGGTTCGATAATCCATGTGCAACCCTCAACAGCAGAAACAGCACAGCGAAGACGCCGACAGCGAACTCCAGCCTCCACCCAGGCTGAGCGCGCGAGCTACCGGGCCGGGCGCTGCGGCATTGAGTGATGAAGAAGTGGAGGAGGCGGAGCGCGAAGCGGAAGAGTGGGCGCGACGTGTAAATCGCTGCTGAATTTACCTGCCTCTTCCACTGAAAAGTGCGCTGTCTGATACCATGAGTGCGATTGCTTCTTCTGATTCCGCGCGCTGTGAAACTCCGCACGAAGACAGCTTTTCAGTACTTTGGAATCCGGAAAACGCATATAAGAAGGAGATAAAACGATGCCTCTGGTAACGATGCGACAACTGCTGGACGAAGCCGCGAAGGGCGGATACGGCGTAGGTGCGTTCAATGTGAATAACATGGAGCAGATCCAGGCAATTATGGAAGCTGCAAAGGAAACGAGTTCGCCTGTAATCATTCAGGCCAGCCGCGGCGCGCGCCAGTATGCGCAGGACCGCTATCTCTATCACCTGATGCTGGCGGCAGCGGAGTTGTACCCGGAGATTCCGATTGCCATGCACCAGGACCACGGCAACAGCTTTGAGACCTGCAAGAGCGCAATCGAGCTGGGCTTTACCAGCGTCATGATGGACGGCTCGCTGAAGACCGACGGCAAGACGCCGACCGACTTTGAAGAGAATGTGGAAGTCACGCGGCGCGTGGTGGATTTTGCTCACGAGCGCGGCGTCACAGTCGAAGGCGAGATTGGCGTGCTCGGCGGCATTGAAGACGGCCACGGTGCGGGAGGCACGGGTCTGGAGCACGTCACCGATCCGGATCAGGCAGTGGAGTTTGCCGAGCGCACAGGCGTGGACGCGCTGGCGATCGCCATTGGCACCAGCCACGGTGCGTACAAATTCAGCAAGAAGCCGGATGGTTCCGTGCTGAAGATGGATATTCTGATTGAGATTCACAAGCGCCTGCCGAAGACCCACCTGGTCATGCACGGCAGCTCCTCGGTGCCGAAAGATCTTCAGGAGATTGTGAACAAATATGGCGGCCACCTCAAGGAAACATGGGGTGTTCCAGTCGAGGAGATTCAGCTTGGCATCCGCCACGGCGTGCGCAAGATCAACGTGGACACCGACAATCGGCTGGCGATTACCGGCGCAATTCGCAAGGTCTTTGCGGAAAGCCCGGAGAAGTTTGATCCTCGCGATTATATGAAGCCCGCTCGTGATGCGATGCACAAGCTGGTGGCTGAGCGCATGACTCAGTTTGGCCAGGCAGGCCACGCAGGGGATTACGTGCAAAAGTCCGTTGCCTCGATGGCCGAAGGCTATCGCGATGGCTCTCTGAGCACGCAGCCGCTGGTCGCGGGTCGCTGATCCGGAACACTGTTGGGTCACAACAGCCACTCCTCCAAGGAGTGGCTGTTGTTTATTGCAATCAAATTGCGCAACGGAGGGAACTTCCATGATCGATCCAATGGGAATCTCGCAGGCGTGGAGCAACATGTTTTCGCTTCCCGTTCCACTGGTGGAGAAGCTAATCCGTCCGGTGATTGTTTACATCGTTCTGGTGGTGCTGCTGCGTCTCTTTGGAAAGCGCGAACTGGCACAACTCAATCCGTTTGACCTGGTGGTGCTGCTGAGCTTGTCCAACACGGTGCAGAACGCGATCATCGGCAATGACAACTCCGTCACGGGTGGTGTGGTTGGCGCATTTGCTCTCCTTGCAGTGAACTGGCTGGTGGCGCGCATGCTCTTTCGTTCTCGCAGGCTGACCCGCACCATGGAAGGACGATCCACCGTTCTGGTGCGCAATGGAATTCCGGATCAACGTGCGCTACAGCATGAATCTCTGACCTTGGAAGACCTGATGTCAGCGCTGCATCGCCAGGGATTCAGCTCACTGCAACAGGTGGCGCTCTGCGAACTGGAGCCGAATGGAACCTTTAACGTGGAGGCGCTTGTTCCCACCACGGCAGAGAAAAACCATGCGGAGTTGCTCCATCGACTGGACGCGCTCGCTGCCGAGATCAGCCAGCTACGTCTGCGTCAGGCTGGAAATGCAGGCGCTGGATGTTGATGGCGTTGCAAGCACTGACCCGAAGGTGTTAATGGCATCGAGCAGAAAGTCGGATAAATTGTACGTATAAGCCAAGATGCGTAACGCTCTGCACGGACGAAGCATGACACAGAACGCAGCCCCCACGCTCGAAACAAAAATGCCTGCGAACAAAACTGCATTCTGGTTTTGGCTGGGAGCAGGGGTGCTTTTCACAGTTACGAGCTTTCTGAGCCTTTGGCTGAACGGACCCAAGGAATTTTCTCTATTGTGGCCCGGTAACGGTCTGCTTCTTGGATTGTTATTGCTCTCATCGAAGCGACGCTGGACTGCGCTCTTCGCTTTGAACTTCCTTTCCAGTTTCTTCCTTCACTGGTATTTTCACTTCACTCTCTACCAATCCGTCATCTTCTCTGTCGGAAATCTGATTGAAGTGGCGATTGCCATTTTTCCGCTGCGCAAAATCAACCCGAAACAAGCCAATCTCACGCAGACCGAACAACTGATTCCATTTGTCTCCATGAGCCTGTTTGCCCCGGCGATCTCGGGCGCTTTTGTGATTGCGCTTTCCGGCGGATTTCTGCCACAGGTCAGTGAGCTGATTTTTTATCGCGCATGGTGGGTGGGTGACGGTCTAGGATTGCTGATGATGGCTCCGCTGGTGCTGATGACCGTGCGTCGCGAAACGCTGAGACATTTTCATCTTAAGCAACTCCCCTTCACCTTGCTCATCCTGGCGTTTGCATCCACACCCAATCTCCTGTTGTCGTCGCCGCAGCGCATTCCTCTGCTGTTTCTCGATTTTCCGATTCTGGTCTTTGTCACCTTTCGCCTGGGATTATTCGGCGCCGCCGCGAGCGCACTGCTGATGGATATTCCCCTGACGCACTTTGCCATGGACGCCTCCGGAATGTTTGGAGCCAATGCGTTTCATGACAAGGTAACGCGCCTCTTGATTCTTCAGGCCTATCTGCTGGTTCAGCTTGTAATGGCCTATCTGATTGCAACGACATTGACTCGACAGCAGCAGTTGCGGGAACAGTTGCGCAAGAGTGAAGAACGCTATCGGACTCTGGCCGACAACAGTTGGGATGTAATCCTGCAAATGGATGCGGAAGGACGATGCACCTATATCTCTCCCAGTCTGGAAGATTCCCTGGGACACAAGCCAGAGGATTTGATTCATCAACTGGCATGTACGCTGGTGCATCCCGAGGATAAGCCGATTGCTGATTCAATGATGGACGCTCTGCGAGCAGGAACAGAGCGGCAACGAGTTGAAATTCGTATGGAGCATCAGGATGGTGGCTATCGCTGGATGGAGTTGAAGTGTCGCTCCGTGCGCGACAAGCACAGCGGCGAAACCAAAGAAGTAGTAGCCGTCGCTCGCGATGTCACTTCGCGTGTGATGCGCGACATGGAGCTGACGGCCGCGGTGCAACATGCGGAAAATCTTGCCCTAACCGATGAGTTGACAGGGCTGGGAAATCGCAGAGGATTTGAAGAAACGCTGGAGCGCCTGTGGAACGCCTCCGTCGAAGATGGCGAGATGATGGCTGTGCTGATGATTGACGCTGACAACTTCAAAGACTTCAACGACACACACGGCCACATGGCAGGGGATGAGTCCCTGCGTCGGCTGGGCCGACTGATCGCCCAGTGCATACGGCGTCCTACCGATTACGCTGCTCGCTACGGTGGCGAAGAGTTTGCCGTCATCCTGCCAAAATCCGATCTTCACATGGCAGAGGCCATCGCCGAGCGCATTCGGTTTTCGATCGCCAACAGCGGAATTCTTCTCCAGGGTAAACGCACCATACCGACAACCGTTTCGATTGGCATTTCGGGGCGCATCGCTACCAAAGAGCGTTCTCCGCGTGAAGTGATTCGCAGTGCCGACGCAGCACTCTATGACGCCAAACGTGCAGGTAAAAACTGTATTCGAACCCGGCCATAACCGCGAGCGCTTTCCTGAAAATGGATCACTTCAAACTGCCGCTTCAATGGGACGGCACAGGCGTCGTTGCGTCCGTGGCTGAACCCTGTGTGGAAGGCTGCGAAGCCACTGGCATAGCAAAAATGACCTCGTTCGGGCGTGCGTAATGCAGATTCTGCCTCGCCTGAAATTCGATCGCCGCGGGATCATCTCGCAATCGCTCATTCTGATGACGGAGCGCTTCATTTTCTTGACGAAGATGCTCAATCTGCTGCGTCAGCATATGATCGCGCGCACGCTTCGCGCTCCATGCAGAAAGACCGTTTTGCCCGTAGATCACATCCCAAGCCAGCAGCAAAGCCACTAGAATCAGCAATGCCGAGCCTGCGACCCGAGCACGACTGCGGAAAAGGTGCCTCAACCGCTCCGGGGGTAACTGCTCTTCCGCCTCGGAATTGACCTCTGGATTCGGCAAATCAAAAGAAATCTGGGAATCAATGCCTGATTGCTTTTCGATCATGATTCCCTTCCCTTTGGTTCTTCCGGCTCATGCCGGATGCTCTTACTTCTTTGCATGACCACGCGCTTGTCCGTGGTGGCTCCGCCAGAAACCTTAACGTTCATGCTTGAAGTACAAATGCCTTGGCTGCTTCACTCAACGATGCCATGTCAGCGGCATCACGAGACTCAGTGTAGGCCCGCACCACAGGTTCCGTGCCAGAGAGCCGATAGCAAACCCAGGAACCGTCTTCCAGTACCAGCTTGAGACCGTCAATGCGAACCACGCGAACAACTTTACGACCACTCAGCTCCGCTGGATCGGTCTTCAATTTCTCAGTGAAGGATGCCTTGGCCTGCTCCGTCAAGTGAAAGTTCTCGCGAACCGGATAGAACGAACCAACTTTGGCAAATAATTCCTCAAGCTGCAGGCGCAGGGATTTGCCGCGCCGAGCGACCATCTCTGCCACCAACAGTCCAGCGATGACGCCATCCTTCTCCGGAACGTGGCCACGAATGGTCAGCCCCGCGGACTCTTCGCCACCGATCACAATCTTGTCAGCAAGGATCAGTTCGCCAATGTATTTGAAGCCGACAGGAGTCTCGTAGAGCGGCACATTGTGGTGCTCCGCAAGCGCATTGATCAGGTTCGTCGTCGCCACAGACTTGGCAACACCGTTGCGCCAGCCTCTTGTTTCAATCAAATAGTCGAAGAGCAGAGCGATGATATAGTTCGGCTGAATAAACGTTCCATCGGAGTCCACAATACCGAAGCGATCCGCATCTCCGTCCGTGGCAATCACCAGCGAAGCTCCACTCTTTCGCATTGCCTCACGCGCGTCTTCCAGCAGATGATCGTCCGGTTCGGGAGCATGATTGCCGAACAGAACATCGCGATAATCATGCACTGTAGTGACAGAGACTCCATGTGCCGCCAGCAACTCCGATGTATATCCCCGCGCCGCACCCCAGAACGGATCAAAGACCAGTCGTAGCCCAGCGTCCGCAATCGCCTTCATATCGACCAATTCGGCGATGCGCTTCAAATACGCGGGCTTCACATCATAGTTTTCAAAAACTGGATGATCGTCGCCCAACCGCGGAATCACAGGATCATCCCCCAGCGCAACAATAGCAGCTTCAATTTGTCGAGTGACTTCTGGCAGCGCCGGAGCCCCGTCATGCGTAGAAAACTTGATGCCGTTATACTCCGGCGGATTGTGCGATGCGGTGAAGTTGATAGCGCCGGAAGTCTTGAGCGTTCTGACCGCAAAGGCAATCGCAGGGGTAGGGGCAGGTTCCGAAATCACAATGGGCTGCACACCATGTGCGGCCAGCACACGCGCAGCCTCCTCCACAAAGGTTTCGCCAAGAAAACGTGGATCGCGACCCACCAGTACGCGGTGCGGTGCAGGCTGCGTCCGCACGTAGGCGGCAATTCCTGCAACTGCTCGGCGGACATTGGCGATGGTGAAATCACCGGCGATAATGGATCGCCAGCCCGAGGTTCCAAAACGAATTGCTGTACTCATGACAAACTCCCTGAACCGTCCGAAATTGAAGCGGAGACAAACGCAGGCGCGAAATCTTCACCCATCACACGCATGATATCGCTTTCCTGCATCTCTTCAAAAATACTCCGCCAGCTGCAAAAAATGCTTGATTTCCAGCAGCTTTTGTCCAGCCGGAGCAGTCGTCAGCTCCGCATGCTCCAGCACCCAGGTATCCTTGTGAACGACAAAGACAGCATGCAACCCGGCAGCAAGCGCAGGATTGATATCCGACTTCGGGCTGTTACCAATCATCCACGTGGCGCGAGGTTCGCAGTGATGACGCAAAACAACCTCACGATAGACCTCAGGCTTTTTCTCCGGAACAATCTCAATCGCCGAAAAGTACTGCGCTAGCCCGCTGCGCTCCAGTTTGTCCGCCTGTTCGTCCCTTGCCCCCTTGGTCATCAGGATAAGCCGATGGCGAGCGGCAAGCTGCGGCAACAGGTCAGAGACACCAGGCATCAACTCGATAGATTGATCGGCGATGGAACGAGCAAAACTACAAATTTTTTCCTCGTCCGCAGTCGAAACTTCACGCTCGCTCAGCCTTCGAAAACAGGTAATCAGCGAATGCGTAAAGCTCGCAAGACCATACCCCATTGCCGCAATCGATTCATGCTCTGCCTGGTTGAGCGATTGACGAACCTCGGCAGGCGAATGCCGCTTGTGGTCAAGAAAACTGATGAATGCGGCAATAGCGCGTTCAAAGTAGATATTGTTCTCCCAAAGCGTGTCGTCAGCATCCAGAAGCAGGGTTTGATGCAAATAAGGCGGCATGCAGTCATGATACTGACACGCCCTAAGCAAGCTCTGAGACACCTTCCGCGTAGCTCCTCTTCCAATAATTCTTATATGAACCTATTCCCCTATTGTATTATCGTGATACATTGATAGGGTTTGAAGCATCTGCAAACAGATGCGCGACTGAGGTTGAGATGCCGACAAATTTATTGAAATTCCTGGAAGACAAGTGGGATGAATCGTACGCCAACACGCTCGATGATGCGGAGCTTCTGCGCTATCGATCCAATCTGCTGGGTTCTGACCTGCGCCTGACAAACTTTGGCGGCGGCAACACAAGCTCCAAGCTTGTGCAGAAGGATCCGCTGACCGGCAAAGATATAACCGTGCTTTGGGTCAAAGGATCAGGCGGCGATCTCGGCAGCATTCCGCGCGCAGGATTCGCAACGCTCTATCTCGATAAAGTCCTTGCGCTCGAAGGGCGCTACCGTGGCGTCGAGCATGAAGATGAGATCGTGGCCATGTATCCGCTGGCTGCATTCGCCACCAATCCGGTTGCTGCCTCCATTGACACCCCCCTGCATGGTTTCCTGCCCTTTGCCCATGTCGATCATTTGCATCCGGACTGGGGGATTGCTCTTGCGGCCGCTGCCAATGGTGAAGAAAAGATGCGCCAGTTCAATGCCTCATTTGGGCACAAACTGGTCTGGATTCCCTGGCAGCGACCAGGATTTGAACTTGCCATGATGCTACGACGAGCAGTTGCAGAGCATCCCGACTGTGACGGCATTGTGCTGGGTGGACACGGCCTGTTCACCTGGGGAAAGACACAGCAAGAGTGTTATCGCAACACCATCACGATCGTCGATCAACTCGGGCAATTCCTTGCGCAGCATCGCACGCAGCGCAAGGAGCCGGCTTTCGGTGGCGCACGAGTACAAAACATCGCGACGCGGCAGGAAGTCGCAGCAAGCATCGCTCCGTATCTGCGAGGTCGGCTGAGCAACAGGCAGCGCGTGATTGCCAGTTTCACTGATGCAGACGATGTGATGCGGTTTGTGAATGCGCGAGACGCCAAAGCTCTGGCGCATCTGGGCACAAGCTGTCCGGATCATTTCATTCGAACGAAGATTCGTCCCATGTTTGTGGACTGGAGCGGTGATTCTGGCGATCTAGCAGGATTAAAGCAAGCACTTGATCTAGCGCTGGACGAGTATCGAGCCAGTTATGCAGATTACTATCGCGAGCACGCGCTCAAGGACTCGCCGGCGATGCGCGATGCCAGCCCAACAGTCGTGCTGATTCCCGGTGTGGGTATGTTCAGCTTCGGCAAGAATAAAACCGAATCCAGAATTACCGGCGAATTTTACATCAATGCCATTCACGTAATGGATGGAGCTGCCGCACTGAGCGACGAGGCAAAGCCGATACAAAGTGGCGATACTGTTCCACAGGCTGGTCCGGCTGCGCCTTCTTCGGCTTTTCGCGTCTTTGCCAACTACGTTGCTCTGCCGCCATCGGAGGCGTTTCGCATCGAGTATTGGGCGCTGGAAGAGGCAAAGATACGTCGACAGCCTGCGGAGAAAGAGTGGAGTCGCAAAGTCCTGCTGGTGGTTGGCGGTGGTAGCGGAATTGGCCGCGAAGCCGCGCGTCTGGCTGCGGAACGAGGTGCGCATCTGGTGATTGCTGATCGCGACGAACAATCCGCTCACGCTACGGCAGAGATGGTGAGCCGATCAATGCCGCGTGAGTGGTGTTGCGCGGTTGCCATGAATATTACGGATCGACGAACCATCCGCGCAGCTTTGCAAAAGGCCATTGCACACTTTGGCGGCGTCGATGCCGTCTTGAACACTGCGGCAATTTTTCCCTCGTCGCAGGATGGCATCATCCGCGACGAACAGTGGGCCACCACGCTGACGGTGAATGTGACGGCGAACTATCTGCTCGCCGATGAAACAGCCGTAATGTTACGCGAGCAAGGATTGCCCGCAACGCTGGTGCTGACCAGCTCTGCCAATGCCGTGGTGCCCAAGCGTGGGAGCGAAGCCTATGATGTCAGCAAGGCCGCACTCAGCCATCTGGTGCGTGAGCTGGCCGTGGGCTTAGCTCCGCAGGTGCGGGTCAACGGCATCAGTCCCGCAACTGTCGTGAAAGGCTCGACGATGTTTCCGCGCGATCGCGTCCGCGCTTCACTCAGCAAATATGGCATCGCCTTTGACGAGTCCGTCAGTGATGAGCAATTGCGGACTCTTCTGGCGGAGTTTTACGCCAAACGGACCCTGACTCATCAGCCCATCGATCCAGTCGATTGTGCCGAGGCCATGCTTTTTCTGGCAGGCGATAAATCGCGCTGCACCTCTGGCCACCTGATTCCCGTCGATGGCGGATTGACCGAGGCATTTCTGCGGTGACCGAACACGCAAAAGCCTTACAGCCGCTGGCTACAGAAGATCGTCATGCGCGTATCGCAATCGATCTTGGCGCGGAGAGCTGTCGCGTCACTCTGCTGCGCTGGACACGCGGACAACCCACCATCCGCCTTCTCAAACGGATTCCCAATGCGCCCTATTTGGATTCCAATGGCAATCTGCGCTGGCCTTTGCATCATTTGACGCAGCAGATCTTCGACGCGCTGAAATTGGCCTCCGACACGGTGACGGAAGGGATCGCTTCGATCGGAGTGGATGGATGGGCAGTGGATTCAGTCCGCCTCGACGACCAGGGACAAGCTATCGAGAATCCATTCTGCTATCGCGACGAGCGCACCGTTGCAGCAAAAGAATCGCTCGACACAATGCTCACGCCGAGTGAACTCTTCGCGCGAACCGGCGTTCAGCCACTCCGCATCAATACGCTGTACCAGCTTGCTTCGGATCGATTGCAACACAGCACCGAACGCCGTTGGATGCTGCTGCCGGAGTATCTGCTCTCAACTCTTGGAGCAGAGCCGGTGGCGGAGTGGACCAACGCAACACACACCGGACTGGTAGATGCAACAACACGTCAGTGGGATACGGAGCTTTTCGCGCGCGCGGGCTTGAATGCGGCTCTTGCCCCGCGGATCGTCGCTCCCGGAACCGTGATCGGCAGCGTACGCGGTGAGCTGGCGCAATGGAATGCCTACCGCCAGACCCGCCTGATTGCCCCTGCCTGCCATGACACGGCCTCTGCTGTTGCAACCTTGCAGTGTGACCCAGTCGAAAGTGCTTACATCATCTGCGGCACATGGTCGCTGGTGGGTGCAGCGCTGACTTCGCCAGTGATTTCAGAAGCTGTTCGAGAACGTGGATTCACCAATCTTGGAGCAGCCAGCGGCGCCTATTGCTTCCACACCAATATCAACGGCATGTGGATGCTGAAGCAATGTGTGGAGCTATGGTTGTCCGAGGGCAGAGCCAGCGAGCATCTCGAATTTAGCCAGCTGACACAGCAAGCCGAGCAGGCCAACATTCCATCCAAAGCCATCTTTCCAGTCGATGCGCCGGAATTACAGATGCCCGGCGAGATGCCACAAAAGATTCGCAGACTGCTCCGCGACCACACTGGAATTACTCTGGCCGAAAGTAGTAACGATGAAGCCGCGATTACGCGAGTGATCCTGAATAGTCTTGCTTTCCGCTATGCTCAGGCACTGCGCGATCTGGAGGAGCTTACCGGCAAACGGTACTCGCAGATTCGTGTGCTGGGGGGAGGCGCGCGCAATCGGTTGCTGCTGCGATTGATCGCCGAGTCGACGGGCCGCATGGTAACCGCAGGAACCGTTGAAGCCTCCACTCTCGGTAATTTCGCGCTGCAGATGGCCGCCGATCACAGTGACAATCACCAGGCTGCGTTGCTTCGCCCATACGTGGAGCTTTGCACACAAGCCGAGTGGCTACCGTCGCAAAGCGACCTCTGAACGACGCGAGATTACTGCTCGTCGCGAAGCGACTCCGGCGTCACCACGCGATGGCGAACGTAGTTATACGGCGGCACAGCATTCCCGCGCACAATCGTGATGCCCAGTTGAATCAGCCGTGGACCATAGGTTTCCGCTTCATGAGAAACAGAACCCACGATAGCGCTCTTGCCAGAGCGCATCTCGTCCACCAGTTCCGGGATGCAGTCCTGCCCCACAATCGCGACATCCTGTTCACGTGCCGCCGCGCGCACCGCATCGAGCACGCCCAATGCACTTGAGTCTGTCGCAGTGGCCACCAGGATGCGTTCACCTTTGGGATGCTTGGAAAGAAAATCCGTGGTAATCAACTGACTGGGCTTACGCATTCCACGTCCTTCCAGGGTCAGCATCCTCTCTGCAGGCAGTTCCGGCAAACGTGCGCGAATCCCCTGGAAGGCTCCATTGATGCGGCTTTGGACAAAACTTCCCGCCTCGGCAAAACCAATCCCAAGCACCCAGTCGACGCGGTTCTTCCATTTGCGCTGCGCAAACTGCCCCAGCACCAATCCCGCCTCATACCCAACCTCAAAGTTATCGACACCAAAGTACGTCGCGTTGGGATGCGGCACATCAATCGCGATCAACGGAATCCCGGCATTTTTGAAGATATAGGCAACATGGGGCGCAACGTGTTCCTCAGCCTGAAACTCCAGCACAAGATCGACGCCCTCGGTCACAAAACGCTCTGCATTATGAACTGCCGTCTCCGCGTCAAAGTGGTTATCGAGCGTAATCAATTCCACGCCGGAGCTGGCCGCAGCAGCCTCAACCGAACTGGCCACCTGTTGTGAAAACGGCAAGTCTGCGCTTTGCACAGCCAGACCAAACCGTAGCCTTCGCGGACGACTGACCAGGCGATATTCGCCTGACTCCGTGTGGGCCACGTATCCGCGATGCACAAATGTCTTCAGGATGCGATAGACACTGGTCTTGGAGATATGCGAGCGCTGAAAGACATCTTCCAGGGTCATCGGCGAATTTTGTGCTTCCAACATCTCAAGCACGTCGAGCGCCTTGGAGAGGATGGGGATAAGGTAAAGTCTTTTGATCTTGTTGGTAGCCAATCCACGTGCTCCCGATTGTTTCCCACTGTCATTGTTTGTTGCTTCTTTTGCGGAAACAATCTCTCTCTGCATCTTCTCAGAAGCGCATCCAAGTTGCCGAGCGAATGTGCGTTTCCTTCTCTGACCATGTTGGGTACAGAATTGTGATTGACAGTGTGCATCCCGCTAGCCTACGATTCGATTTGTTTCATTACGAATATTCTTTAACTTGGAGAACTTCAGCTTGACGCCAAATCCAATCCTGGGGGTTTTCCTGCACTGGCTCGGCGGCTTGGCCTCGGCCAGCTTTTATGTCCCGTTTCGCAAGGTGCGAGGATGGTCGTGGGAAACGTATTGGATGGTGGGCGGAGCGGTGAGCTGGATTCTCGCCCCATGGCTGATTGCCAGCATGCTGACGCCCCATCTTGGCCTCGTATTGACGCAGACTTCAGCATCAACTCTGAGCTGGATTTTTCTCTTCGGAATTCTCTGGGGATTTGGCGGGCTGACCTTTGGGCTGACGATGCGCTATCTGGGATTGGGACTGGGGATGGCCGTCGCGCTGGGCTATACGGCAGTTTTTGGCACTTTGCTCCCGCCACTCGTTCGGGGAGAGTTTGGCGGACTTCTCACGCAAAAGTCCGGTCAGATCATCCTGGTCGGAGTGGCCGTCTGCGCGCTGGGCATTGTGATCGCAGGCGCTGCCGGAGTCTCCAAGGAACGGGAGCTGACCGTCGAACAGCAGCGCGCGGGCATTCCCGAATTTGATCTCAGACGTGGCCTTGCCGTTGCCACATTCAGCGGCATTCTCAGCGCTTGCTTTGCCTTTGGACTGGCTGCGGGCGATCCGATGAAAGCGCTGGCTGTGGCAGATGGCTCCGCGCCCGTCTGGCAAGGGCTGCCTGTGTTGATCGTTCTGCTCGCCGGGGGCTTTGTCACCAACGCGGTTTGGTGTGTCTTCATGCATCTTCGCCACCGCAGCACCCGCGAATATCTGCATATTCCCGCTTCGAGCCGCGGCAGTCTGCCTTGGAATTACATCTTTTCCGCGCTGGCCGGCTTCACCTGGTATCTGCAATTTTTCTTCTACACCATGGGCGAATCGCAGATGGGCAAGCGCTATGGCTTCTCAAGCTGGACGCTGCATATGGCCAGCATCATCGTCTTCAGTACACTGTGGGGCATCGCACTCCACGAATGGCGCGGAGTCGGCATCCGTACCAGAGTTCTGGTTGGACTGACGCTGCTGGTCCTGGTCGGGTCCACGTTGATTGTGGGATATGGAAATCTGCTGGCGGTAAGCGTACACAGCGCCAGATGAAGAGGGATACAAATGAGCGAACTCAAAAAGCAAACCGATCGCGCCATGGCTGTTCTGGATAGTTTTCAGATCGAGATTCCGTCCTGGGGATTCTCCAACACCGGCACGCGCTTTGGAAAGTTTATCCAGTCCGGCGCTGCCACATGTATCGCGGAAAAATTCGCCGATGCCGCAGAAGTGCACCGGCTGACCGCCGCCACCCCGACCATGGCTTTGCACGTATTGTGGGATCTGCCCAACGGCCTTGCCGACACAATTCAGATTGCAACCCTGAGCCAAAGCACTGGAATTCGCGCCGGCTCCATCAACCCGAATCTCTTTCAGGATCAGCGCTTCAAACACGGTTCGCTTTGTCATGCTTCCGCAGAGGTGCGCGGCGTAGCTACGGAACACATGGCGGAATCCGTCCGCATCGCGCAGCAACTCGGCTGTCGCGACATCTCACTCTGGCTCCCGGATGGCTCCAATTATCCCGGCACGCAGTCCATGCGTCGACGAATTGCCTGGCTGCAAGAGGCACTGTTTGAGACACACAAACTCCTGGCGCCGCAGCAGAGGCTGCTCATCGAATACAAGCCCTTTGAACCAGCTTTCTATCACACCGATATCGCCGACTGGGGCATGGCATTGCTGCTTGCCCGTAGCGCCGGTCCGCAGGCTCGCGTGCTGGTGGACACCGGACATCACTACGCCACGCAGAATATCGAACAGATTGTCGCCTGGCTGCTGCATACCGAAATGCTGGGCGGTTTTCACTTCAATGATCGACGCTTTGCCGATGACGATCTCACACTAGGGTCTATCGATCCTTATCAGGTCTTTCGCATCTTTGCGGAGATTCAACAGACCTCTGCCGCAGAGCTGAGCAACATTGCTTTTATGGTTGACCAGAGTCACAATCTGAAGCCAAAGATCGAGGCCATGGTTCAAACAGTCGTCACAGCGCAGGAGCTGTGGCTCAAGGCCGCAATCCTCGACCGCGCGCACTTGGCCGAATTGCAGGATCAGTGTGATCTGGTTGCCGCGGAAGAGCTTTTCCGGAGTGCATTTTTCGCCGACGTCAAACCGCTTTTGCTGGCCTGGCGAGAGGAGCGAGGATTGCCCGCCGATCCCTTGCAGGAACTGCGCCGATCTGGATATATGGAGCGTATTGCCCAGGAACGCTCTCACAAGCAAACAGGAATGGGGAGCTACGCATGAGGTCTATCGTTGCCAAGGATTCAAAACCAGGGTCGACCCGGTTTTTCGGCGTCTGCATCCGCCATACAGGATCGCTCATGCGGCTCGTTGCCGGCGCTATGCTGCTCTTCCCGGCTGCCCGTTGCCTTGTGGCCGCCACCCCCGCGCCCAAGGCCGACTTCCACGGTTTGACCAGCCTGCTCAAGACCGACGACCTGGCCAATCCGCTCGGCATCGACGACCCGGCACCACGCTTTTCCTGGCAGATGCGCGATAGTCGCACCGGCGCTCGACAGACCGCCTATGAGATTGAAGTGGCAGAAAGCGAGACTACCTTACAGACAGGAAAGGCCGACGTCTGGGACTCCGGCCGCATTGCTTCCGCGCAATCCGTTGGTGTGCAATACGGCGGCCCGGCGCTCAAGCCCATGACGCGCTACTGGTGGCGTGTGCTGGTCTGGGACAAGGATGGAAAGGCTTTTTTGCCCAGCAGCGCAAGCTGGTGGGAGACAGGATTGATGAATCCCGTAGAGGCCGCTCAGCAGCACGGCGCTCAATGGATCGGCTGGCAGACTGCGGAAGAGAACGCGCTGCGTGAAGCGAATGCCAGATGGGTTACCACGCCGGAGACAAGCGTAACCATTCCCGCCGGTGCAACGACCGAAAACCTGGACTATCGACTCCAATTTAAGCTCAGCCAGCCCGTGAAGCGGGCTGTGCTTTTTGTCACCGGCGAAGACGTTTCTTCCGCATGGATCAACGGGAAATCCGTCGCCAGGGGTGCGAGCATGCCACCGTGGCATCAGTTCCCCTGGAGAAAATATCTTCGCATCGATGTCACGCAGGCGCTGCATGATGGCAACAATCTGCTGGCCATCGAGACTTCGCATTTTCTCGATCACAAATCGACAGCCGAGGCGCCAACGCCGATGAGCGCAACCCTTCTGGTGACCGGAGCAGATGGAACGACGACAAGCTTCGCAACCGGAGATCGTTCCGATTCACAGAACGACCCTTGGATGGTTGCAGTGGCACAGGATCACCCTGCGCAAGACAGCAGTTGGACCATGGTGTCGAATGCACAACCCGCAGCCGCCTGGAAGCCTGTGGTGGATTTCGCAACCACCGCCGCGGCACGATCCATGGAAGAGCCGCTCAGCAAACCCTGGCCCGCTGAAAGCGTGAAAGCGCTGCGCAAGACCTTTGCCATCCACAAGCCCATTGCCTCCGCTCGCTTGTACGTCACTACACTCGGCGCCTATCAGATTTGGGTCAACGGCCATCGTGCCGGCAATGCCGTGCTGGCTCCCGGATGGTCCGACTATCGACTGCGCCTTGTCTACCAGACCTATGACGTGACGCATAGCCTGACGCAGGGCAGGAATGCTGTTGCTGCGGAGTTGGCTCCTGGCTGGTACTCGACCCCGCTCCAGTGGTTTCAGCAACCCAACGTATATGGTCTTACGCCGCCTTCGTTGGTCGCCATGCTCCACGTTGCATACTCCGATGGCAGCGATGACTGGGTTGTCACCGATGGTCAGTGGCAGGCGACGCAATCGCCCATTCTCAAAGCAGAAATCTATGACGGCGAGACGCAGGATGCGCGGATGGAGATGCCCGGCTGGCAGACCGCGACCTTTGCTGCAACGGATTGGAAGCCGGTGGAAATTCGCCAACCTGCGCTGCAAAACACACGCGTCTTCGCACAGGATTTTGAACCGATTCGCATAGAGCGACTTTTGCGCGCCCAGTCGGTGAGCGAACCCAGACCCGGCGTCTTCATCTACGACTTTGGACAGAACTTTGCCGGTGTGGAACGACTCGCGCTGCGCGGCCCCAGCGGGACCACGGTTCGAGTGCGCACCGGCGAGATTGTGAATGCCGACGGAACGCTGTACACCGACAATCTGCGCACCGCAAAATCAACCGACACCTTCATCCTGAGCGGCAAAGGAACCGAGCAGTTCCAACCGCAATTCACCTTTCACGGCTTTCGATACATCGAAGTAACCGGGCTGAGCGAGAAACTGCCGCTGGATGCTGTTCACGGCGTCGTGCTCCACACGGATGCTCCCTTTGCCGCGCAATTGACCACCGGCAGCACCATGCTGAATCAGCTTTGGAGCAACATTTTGTGGGGACAGCGATCCAACTTCGTCGGCGTGCCAACTGACTGTCCGCAGCGGGATGAACGGCTAGGCTGGACTGCAGATGCGCAGGTCTTCTGGCGCGCGGCCAGCTACAACATGAAGCTCGCCGCGTTCTCCCGCAAATATGCCAGAGACCTGCGCGGAACGCAGGTGGAGAGCGCGCCGGGCACCGACGTCGCAGGCGATCTTTACGGCATCTTTGCCCCTGGCGTCACCACGACCTCATCGCAATCCGGCGCTGGCTGGAGCGATGCTGGAATCATCATTCCCTGGACCTCCTGGCTGCAAACCGGCGACACCACCATCCTCCAGCAGAACTGGGCCGCCATGACGCGTTACGTCGATGCCATTGAGCGCACCAACCCCGACCATCTCTGGAAAAATAATGCCGGCATTCACTTTGGCGACTGGCTCTCGCCGACAGGTCCGACCAAGTTCACGCTGGTGGCAACAGCCTACTGGGCCTATGACGTCACGCTGATGCAGCAGATGGCGCACGCGCTCGGCAAGACAACCGAGGAGCAACATTATGCTGCGCTCTTCCAGCAGATTCAAAAGGCTTATCAAACAGCGTTTGTGCAACCCGATGGCTTCGTCGCCGGTGCCAGCAAACACGGCTCGGGTATGGCGGTGAACAATCCCAATCTGTTGGCGAACAGCAAAGACACCCAGACCGGGTATGTCCTGACACTGGCTATGAACATGGTTTCCCCTGCGATGCGGGCGCGCGTGGCCGATCATCTGGTGGCCAGGATTCACGCCAATCATGACCTGCTTGGAACCGGATTTCTCGGAACGCCTTATCTGCTGGCTGTGCTGACCGACACCGGCCACGCCGATCTTGCCTATCGCCTGTTACTCAACACGCAGTACCCGTCCTGGGGATATCTTGTCGATCACGGAGCAACCACCATGTGGGAACGCTGGAACGGCGAGCAGATGAAGAGCGACCCCAGCATGAACAGTTACAACCACTATGCCTATGGTGCCGTGGCCGACTGGATCTATCGCTACGCCGCCGGAGTGGATACAACACCCGGCGACCCAGGATTTCATACCGTCCTGCTGCATCCCACATTTTCCGCTCGCGTCGGTCAAGTCGATCTGCGCTATCCCTCTCCCTACGGCGAAATTCACTCCCAGTGGAACGTCACCGAAGGCAAGGTATACTGGTCCATCACGCTGCCCGCCAACAGCGCCGGAACGCTGAAATTGACCGCAGCCGAGGCAACGCACTATCGCTTCAACGGCAAAACACTGGACGCGGCTGCCCAATCCTCCCAGGGCATCACGGCAAATACCCTGCCTGACGGCCAACGCATCTACACGCTAAGCGCCGGGGACTATGCGTTTGTGGTGGATTCGGTGCAATAGCGCTTTCACGCGAGCGCGACGGAAGTCGTTGCGCTGCGTCATCGCGTGCGTCGACGCAGCGCGAAGTGGGAACCCATCGAATACCCAATCATGGCCACCGTCGGCCAGGTTCCCAGCAACCTTCCCTGACCGTCAATCAAGCCGCTGTCCTGGGTAAAGCTGAGGAAGGTCAGAATCAGTTTTTGCGAAGCATCGCAGTGGTTGCACGAGTTAGGCCCTGTGGGCAGATCCAGCACCCACAGCGTGACGCTCATGAACCAGATCACACCCACCAGCCAGATCACCGGAGCCATCTCATTCGGCTTGAATCGGGCAATCATATTGCCGAACAAAAACGCAACCGAAAACGAAAGCGCCGTGGTGATGGGCACGGGCACAAAACCCGGGTGGAACAGAGAGATGAGGATAAACATGGCCATCCAGCAGCCAACGGCAATCAGGCTGTGAACCAGCACCCAGAACGCCTGATTGGGAATATCGGCAATCGCCTCGGGCGCAACCTCAACGACGGGATCCTCGTCCTCATCCTCCATCGTTGGAAGCGCTTCTTCCCGTATCATCCCACTCACTCCCCATGCGGCTGATCGCCCCATGCCGCTCACGATGAGTGTACGGGAACACGACGACCGAGGAAAGGAGAAAATCTGCATTTCTTCGGCCCGCAAACGACGGCTCCGCGTAGCAAATTTCCGCGACTCCCTCACTCTCGCAAGACGCATCGCAGCTCCAGCGCCTAAAATATGAGCATGTTGCTCGATGGTGTCTTTGCGGCGGCGACCACGCCTTTTGCTTTCGATGAGCGCCTGTATCTGCGCAAACTGGAACATAACATCGCGCGTTACTCGCGCACTCTGCTCGCTGGCATGGTTGTTCTCGGCTCCACAGGAGAGACCGTAGCCCTCACCGATGAGGAGTCGCGCACCGTACTGCGCGTGGCAGCGGAGACCGCAGCGCCGGATAAAGTCCTGATCGCCGGAGTTGGACGGGAGAGCGTCTCGGCCACCATGGAGCTTGCCGAATACGCGGCAAAGCTCAGCTATGATGCCGTGCTCGTCCGCAATCCTGCTTACTATCGTCCTCAACTCACACCTGCCGCGCAGCTTCATTTCTTCCGCACGGTTGCAGATCGTTCGCCCCTGCCTGTACTGCTTTATTCCATCCCGCGCTTTACGGAGTTTGAAATTCCCCTGGAGGTGGTCAGCGAGCTATCCGCGCACCCCAATATCTGGGGCATCAAGGACTCCAGCGGCAGCGTTGAACGCATTCGCTCGCTGGTCCAGGCCACGCGCCTGGCGCCTCGACGCACCGTCACCGTGACAACGATCTTTGAGGCCGTCACCGCGCGCATGATGCGGCCGCAGCCTGCCGAGATCGGCGCACTGGTCTCCGCCGACCAACTCGCTGGCGGCGTGGCCCTGGCAACTCCTGCCGTGACCGCGCCCGCACTCAAGACCCGCACACGCGAGGTCGGCTTCCAGGTGCTCACCGGCTCGGTCGGCAATCTGAAAGAATCTCTCGACGCCGGAGCTTCGGGTGCGGTGCTGGCCTTTGCCGCCTGCGCTCCGCAAGCCTGCCAGGAGATTTATTCCGCCTGGAAAGAGCACGACGAAGCACTTGCCGTGGCCCGCCAAAAGCGTATCGCAGAGGCCGCAGCAGCCATCGGTAATCGGCTCGGTGTCGCCGGCATCAAATACGCCTGCGACTGGAACGGCTACTACGGCGGACAGCCTCGCTTGCCGCTGCTGCCGCTCAACGCTGACCTACGCGCCGAAATTGAGCGATTGTTGATCGCCATTCGCAATTGATCACAATACGCCAAAGCGACGTTGCCGGAAATTTCCCGTTATGAACAAATCCAGCTATTCGTTCTTTGCCCCGGTGGCATCCCTATTGCAATGCGGGAATTCGTGAAGGTCCGTCCGGCACGACCCAGATGTAAATCGCTATAATCTCTGGTGAAGCGGAAGAATTGTTGGAACCTTGCACGAGCTTCGGCAATCTTTCCCGGAAAAATTCAAATTGAAGGGAATCCCGCCACATGGCGACAGGAGACCTTGCTCTGGGTCACGAGCAGAGCAAACACGCAGGAATCGATGCGCGTACGCGCGTCGTCAATGACTTCAGCATCCAGGTAGCCACCGTCAATGGATCCGGCTCACAGTCAGCCAACAGTGTGCTGCTGAAGAGCATCTTTGACATGGGCGTTCCGGTGAGCGGCAAGAATCTCTTTCCCTCAAACATCGCCGGCCTTCCCACCTGGTTCACCATCCGCGCCAGTAAAGACGGCTATGTTGCGCGACGCAAGCGAATCGACGTGCTGATCGCCATGAACGCAGAGACAGCGCGCGAGGACATCCTCGGACTCCATCCCGGCTCTGCGGCCATCTACGACGAGGCGCTCAACCTTCGCCAATATCGCGACGATGTTGTCTGCTACCCGGTGCCGTTTGACAAGATCACCGCCGCCGTCTGTCCTGAGGCCAAGCTGCGCAAGCTGGTTCGGAATATGGTCTACGTCGGCGTTGCCGCGCACCTGCTCCAGATCGACATGGCCAGCGTGGAAGCAGCGCTGCACAAGCAGTTCGCCAAAAAGCAGAAGGCGATGGACCTGAACATGGGCGCGGTGCGCGCAGGAGCCGAATACGCCGCCGAGCACCTGCCCAAGCAGGATCCATTCCTCATTGAGCGCATGCACGCGACGGCAGGCAAGATCATCATCGACGGCAACTCGGCCGCGGCGCTTGGCGCAGTCTTCGCCGGGGTCACCGTGGTCGCCTGGTATCCCATCACGCCGTCCACCTCGACCATTGAAGCCACCATCGATTACCTGAAAAAGTTCCGCATCAACGCCGAGGGCAAGGCGACTTTTGCCGTGGTTCAGGCGGAAGACGAACTGGCTGCGATCGGCATGGTGCTCGGCGCGGGATGGGCAGGCGCGCGGTCGATGACAGCCACCTCCGGCCCTGGCATTTCGCTCATGGCCGAGTTCAGCGGCCTGGGCTACTTCGCGGAGATTCCAGGCGTCATCTTCGACGTGCAGCGCACCGGACCCTCCACAGGAATGCCGACGCGCACCTCGCAGGCCGATCTGCTTTCGACGGCCTTCCTTTCGCACGGCGACACCAAGCACGTGATCCTGCTGCCCGGCTCCGTGAAGGAGTGCTTCGAGTTTGGCTATGCGGCCTTCGATTTGGCCGAGCGCTTGCAGACGCCGGTCTTCGTACTCTCTGACCTCGACCTGGGCATGAACAACTGGATGTCCGACCCCTTCGACTACCCGTCGAAGCCGCTTGATCGCGGCAAGGTGCTCACGGCAGAAGACCTGAACCGGCTGGGCGGCTTTGCCCGCTACGCCGATGTGGACGGGGATGGCATCGGCTATCGCACGCTGCCTGGCACGGATCACCCCAAGGCGGCCTACTTCACGCGCGGCTCCGGCCACAACAGCAAGGCCGCGTATACCGAAAAGCCCGACGAGTACGTCGAGGTCATGGAGCGGCTGACGCGCAAGTTCAAGACCGCGCAGACGCTGGTTCCCGCGCCTGTTCTGGAGCGCAGCACCGGCGCGAAGATCGGTGTCATCGCCTTCGGAACCTCGGATTTTGCCGTGAACGAAGCACTCGACGAGCTGAAGAAGCAGCATAAGCTCGATGTCGACTACCTGCGCGTTCGCGCCTATCCGTTCAACGACGCGGTACACGAATTCGTCGCCTCGCATCAGCGCATCTACGTCGTCGAGCAGAACCGCGATGCGCAACTCGCCAGCCTGCTCAAGCTGGACTTGGCCGCCGATCAGGCCGTCAAGCTGCGCAGCATTCTTCACTACAACGGACTGCCCATCGATGCTGAAAGCATCCTCAGCGAACTGGCTGTCAAGGAGGGTCTCTAATTTATGGCAACTGCAACCGCCACTCCCACAGGCACTCCCGGACCCAAGATAAACCGGATCGGTCTTCCGGTCATTGAATACCGCGGCGGCAAGACGACGCTCTGCGCCGGCTGCGGACACAACGCCATCTCCGAGCGCGTCGTCGATGCTCTCTTTGAGATGGGCGTACAGCCCGAGCGCGTGATGAAGCTCTCCGGCATCGGCTGCTCGTCGAAAAGCCCGGCTTACTTCCTCAGCCGTGCGCACAGCTTCAACAGCGTCCACGGACGCATGCCCTCGGTGGCCACCGGCGCGGTGCTGGCCAACCACACCATGATGGCCCTCGGCGTATCCGGCGACGGGGACACCGCCTCGATCGGCATGGGCCAGTTCGTCCACATGATGCGCCGTAACCTGCCCATGATCTACATCATTGAGGACAACGGCGTCTATGGCCTGACCAAGGGGCAGTTCTCGGCCACCGCCGACATCGGCTCCAAGCTCAAGACCGGCGTCATCAACGACCTGCCGCCCATCGACACCTGCGCCATGGCCATCCAGCTTGGCGCCACCTTCGTGGGCCGCTCGTTCTCCGGCGACAAGAAGCAGTTGCTTTCCATGCTCAAAGCGGCCATCGCCCACAAGGGCACGGTCATGCTCGATGTCATCAGCCCCTGCGTCACCTTCAACGACCATGAAGGCTCGACCAAGAGCTACAAGTTCATGCAGGAGCACGACGAGCCGATCAACGAGCTTGGCTTTGTTCCCAGCTTTGAAGAGATCGATGTCGAGTACGACGCCGGCACCACCACCGAAGTGACCATGCACGATGGCTCGCATCTCCGCCTGCGCAAGCTGCGCGAAGACTACGACCCCACCGACAAGGTCGCCTCCGTGCGCACTCTGATGGAGGCGCACGAAAACGGCGAAGTGCTCACCGGCGTCTTCTTCGTGGACACCGTGAAGCCCAGCTTCACCGACCTGCTCAATCTGGTCGATCAGCCCCTCGGCACGCAGCCAGAGTCGGTCACCAAACCCTCTGCCGAAGTCCTGCAGAAGGTCATGGCCAGCCTCCAGTAACTCGCTTACCCTGACCCGCCTACGGCCACGCGCAAACGTGGCCGTTCCGGTTTCCGCCTCTCATTGCTGCTGCATCTGGCGAATGACCTGCGCGATGGCATCCACTGCGGATTCCGTCTCGACCGCAGTAATCGATGCCGTCTGGTCGGTCGCCAGCCGGGGCAGGCGCGTCACCACGACGCGCGTCGGAGCAAGCTGCTCGTTGATATCCGCGCACAGTATCTCCCCGGCGGCTTTCACCATCGAGTATTCCGTCATTCCCGCTGGGCGCTCACTCACAAAAATGGACGATGGATAATAAAAGCTCACAGCCGGATTCCGGCTGCGCAGCGCCTGCACCAAAGCCCAGAATCCATCCACATAAACACTCAGAAACTGCTGCAAACGATCCGCCTGATAGAGGCGCGCCTGCGGACGAAAGATCGTCGGCGTGGCAAAGTAATAGACCTGCGTCGGAGCCTCGGTCATCTCTTCCAGCATCCGTTCCGGAGCGCTCGTCGCACTCCACTGCACCGCCAGGCAGCTTCCACCCGCGCTGCGAATCTCCTCCGCCACCTGCTCGGCATCCGATTTGCCGCTTCGATAGGTGATCCACGTCTGCGCACCACCAGCCGCCAGCAGCTTTGCCGTCAGCTCGCCCAGCCCGCGTGATCCGCCCACAATCAGCGCTCGAACGCCGGAAAACGCTTCTGTGGAAAACACGCCGCGCAGCGCATCCATGCCAGGCTGGCTCACCGGTGGAGTGCGCAGAAACGCCTCCACTTTTCCTGTCCAGCCGCCGCCTTCGATCTCCATGCTCACCGTGCGAAATCGCTCATCCGTATCCACTACGCAAGAGCGCAAGACTCCACGTGACGCCACTAACGGGGCAGCTTCCACGCTCAGCTCTCCATAGATCGAATGCAGCCCCGGACAAACCATCCCTACCAGCGTCGAAGTGGTTGCCAGCGAGGCCATCCGGATGGCTCCCATGCCTCGCGCTGCCGCCGGATAAAGCGCTGCAATCTCCTCTGCGGCGGGTACCGGAATCGCGTCCTTGCGGCCAGTCAGTCCTGTCAGGCTCAGCTCCAACGGAATTGCAGGAGCGCTCATACTAGCTACGGAAGCACTCTCAGGCCGTTCTGCTGCCTGTTCATCCAGACAGCTTTCGCTCAGTTCAACCTCAGTGAGGCTGGCGGAGAATTTGCATCGCACTCCACCATCCACGCTCACCATCCATCGCACGGTGTTGGCTTTGATCGAGATCAACTCCACCGCAGCCGGCTCGCCCACGAGAACAAACTTCTGGAACTGAGCGCGAATGCGCGAAACACCGCACAAATCTGGATTTTCGCTCAGTACTGCATCCAGCGACCAGATCAGCAGGTGCATCCCGTGCACCACCGGCGCTCCTGCCTGCGTCCTCCGCGCCGCCAGCACATCCATGTGCATCGGATTGCGATCCCCGCTCAGTCGAGCAAATACATCCTGATCCTCCGCCGAAAAGGTCCGCTCTGCTATCTGCATAGTTCTGTCCTCTCGTGATCGTGATCAGAACACCTTATAGACAATTCCAGGCGCGGGCGAGTTCAACAGCAGCGTAATAAAGACCGCAGCCGTACCCAGCGCCGAAGCATAGACCACTCGCGCATACCGCGTTGTCAAAACCGGCTCGCCCATCACCTGCATCCCGAGCAGACCGCTGCGCATCCACTCCCACACTCCAAGCAGGATCGAAGAGGCAAGCCAGATTGCCGCCCAGATCGCCATCCATTGGCCCACAGCCAACGACGATTCAATAGAGTGAATTCCTGCCCAATCGGACCAGAACCACAGCAGTGTGAAAGCAAACCAGCAGAAAGTCAGCCCGCGTGCGAACGTCCGATAGAGCAGGTGTCCAGCCAGCGCCTTATATCGCTTCTTGCCCAGTGCCTGCGCCATCACCACCTGCCACAGCTTGTTCGCGGAGACGCCTCCGCCCTGCAGCAATCCATAAAACAGAAACTCCGATGTGCGTCCGTGCCACAGACCAACGAGAAAAAACGTAACGAAAAATGCCACGACCGCAAGATACGGCTGCGCGGTCACCGACTCCACGCGACGCGCCAGCGTCATCATCAGCGGGCTGTAGACGTAATCCTTGAACCACTTCGAGAGCGTGATGTGCCAGCGGCTCCAGAAGTCGATGAACGAGGTGGCTGAAAACGGGCGGTCGAAGTTCTCTGGCAGCCGCAGACGCATCAGCCGCGCCAGCGCGATCACCACATCGATGTAGCCGGAAAAGTTGCAGTAGAGAAAAAACGGATACACCGCCATCAGGATGAAACCTGCTTCGATCTTCTGGTGCATCGACGCCGGATGCGTCAGGCTCAGCAGCGCGTCCTGCCGGAAGATATCAAAGAACATTGCCAGCACGTTCACCTTGAAGAAACCGCGCACCAGTCGCTCCAGTTGCAACCCGACCGTAGCCGCGTCCAGCGGGATCGGCGTCGCGGCAAACTGATCCTGAGTAAACTCTTCATAGCGTTGAATCGGCCCGGAGATGAAGGTCGTGAAGTTCAGCGTGTAAAGCAGATACTCAAAGACACCGATGCGCGACGCAATCTCGCCCCCGTCGCCGCTCTCAATCACCAGATGCATCACCCGGAAGAAGATATACGAGAGGCCAA
>JAJZEA010000089.1 GCA_021851335.1 Acidobacteriota bacterium
GAGCAACTCGGCCTCAGTGGCCTGACGGGTGAGGCCGACGGTGGACTGAATGCCACCGCCGGCAGCAGCGATCTGCTGATAGGTTGCGCCGTCGATGCGCTGCTCGTACTCGGCGGCGCGGTTGCCGACAAAGACGAGATGCGTGTGGGCATCGACGAAGCCGGGCGTGACGAGATGGCCTCCGGCGTCGATGATCTCGCAGTTGCGCGTCTTGCAGTCGTGTATCTGGTCGCGAAGATCGACGTATCGACCGGCGGCACGGATGCGTCCATCTTCGATGAGCAGCGCGGCCTCGGGAATGAGGCCGAGTTCGCGCAGGTCGGGGCCGGTGCGCGGGCCTGTGTGTGGAGTGGCGTGCGGGCTGGCCAGCGTGACGAGCTGGCCGATGTTGACGATGGCGAATCGCGCAGAGCAGTTCATGTTCGCCTATCGCTCCAGCATGGGCATGTGAATGCCGCGTTCGCGCGCGGTGCGCTGGGCGATTTCATAACCTGCATCGGCGTGACGGACGACGCCGAGACCGGGATCGTTGTTGAGGACGCGCTGAATGCGACGGCGCGCGTTATCGGTGCCGTCGGCGACGGTGACTTGACCGGCATGGAGGGAGTAGCCCATGCCGACGCCGCCGCCGTGGTGGAAGCTGACCCAGCTTGCGCCGCTGGCGGTGTTGAGCAGGGCGTTGAGGATGGGCCAGTCGGCGATGGCGTCGGAGCCATCGAGCATGCGTTCGGTTTCGCGATACGGGCTGGCGACGGAGCCGGTGTCAAGATGGTCGCGACCGATGGCGACGGGCGCGGAGAGTTCACCTTTGCGAACGAGATCGTTCATGGCCTCGCCCATCTGTGCGCGCTCGCCGTAGCCAAGCCAGCAGATGCGCGCGGGCAGCCCCTGATACGCGAAGCGGTTGCGCGAAAGCCGCATCCAGCGCTGGAGGATTTCATTGTGCGGGAACAGCTCCAGAGCGAGACGATCGGTGCGATCGATGTCGCGCGGGTCACCGGAGAGCGCAACCCAACGGAATGGGCCGGAGCCTTCACAGAAGAGTGGGCGAATGTATTCGGGAACGAAGCCGGGAATGTTGAAGGCGTCGGTGCAGCCGGCATCGGCGGCGAAGCGGCGGATGTTGTTGCCGTAGTCGAAGGCGATGGCTCCGCTGCGCTGGAGGTCGAGCATGGCATGGACGTGAACGGCCATCGCCTTCGTGGACAGGCGGGTGTACGCCTGGGGATCGCGCTGGCGCAGCGCGGCGGCCTGCTCCAGCGTATATCCCAGCGGAATATATCCATTGAGGGGATCGTGGGCGCTGGTCTGGTCCGTGACGACATCGACGACGACGCCGCGGCGAACAATCTCCGGCAGCACTTCAGCGCAGTTGCCGACGAGACCGACGGAAAGCGCGCGACCTTCGCGGCGAGCCGACTCACAAAGCTGAAGCGCTTCGTCGAGGGAGTCGGTGACCTGATCGCAGTAACGTGTATCGACGCGGCGATCGATGCGGCTGCGGTCGCAGTCGATGGCAAGCACGACGCCATCGTTGAGCGTGACGGCGAGCGGCTGCGCGCCGCCCATGCCGCCGACTCCGCCGGTGACGACGAGACGACCCTTGAGCGTGCCGCCGAAGTGGCGATCGGCCAGTGCGGCAAAGGTTTGAAACGTTCCCTGCAAGATGCCCTGCGTGCCGATGTAGATCCAGCTTCCGGCGGTCATCTGGCCATACATGATGAGGCCCTTGCGGTCGAGTTCGTGGAAGTGATCCCAGTTGGCCCAGTGGCCGACGAGGTTGGAGTTGGCGAGGATGACGCGCGGGGCCATCTCATGCGTGGGAAAGACGGCGACAGGCTTGCCGGACTGGATGAGCAGCGTCTCTTCGTCGCCAAGCTGCTTGAGTTCGCGAACGATGGCGTGAAAGCTGGGCCAGTTGCGCGCGGCGCGACCGATGCCGCCGTAGACGACGAGGTCTTCGGGACGCTCGGCGACTTCCGGATCGAGGTTGTTCATCAGGCAGCGCAGAGCGCCCTCCTGTTGCCAGCCTTTGCAGTGGAGTGCGCTGCCGCGCGGTGCGCGAATGGTTTCCGTAGCTGTGGTCATCAAATCGTCTCCTGAATGGGGAGTTGGACGGGGTGTGAAAGGAACTGTTGCTGAAGTATGCGATAACGGGCGCGAATTTCATCCGCATCCGGGTGAAGACCGTTGGCAACCAATTGCCTGCCCTGAACATAGAGTTGATCGACTGCGGCACGAGAGGCGGAAAAGACAATCTGCTCGGGGAGTGAGGCAGCTTCGGTTCCCAGCAAAGCCATGTCGTCGAGACGGAGGGTGAGGAAATCGGCGGGTTCGCCGGGGGCAAGCGAGCCGCCCGGAACGCCAAGCGCGCGGTAGCCGTTGGCGGTCATGGAGCGCAGCAACGCGGTGCCAATGGAGTCGTCACTGGCCCAGCCTGGGCGCGAAGCACTGTCGAGGATGCCGCGCTCGCGGTCGCGCAGTCGCAGGTGATACTCCAGTTGCCGCGCATCCTCAAAAGGATCGATCTGCGCCTGACTGTCGGAGCCAAAGGCGATGGGGACGCCGAGCCGCGCTGCAAGATCAGCGGGAAAGATGCCATCGCCGAGATTGCGCTCGGTGGTGGGGCAACTGCAAATGGTGGCTCCAGCGTGAGCGATCCGCGCCATCTCGTCTTCCGTAATGTGGATGGCGTGGACGAGAGTGGTCTTTGCATCGAACATGCCCTGGTCAGTGAGCGCTGTGACGGGCGTGGAGCCGAATTCACGCAGACATGCCTGGTTTTCCGCAGGCTGCTCAGAGATGTGCAGGTGAACGGGACGCGCGCCTGTGGAGCGGCACCAGTCCACGATGGGGCGAAAGTCGGCGAGCGGGACGGCACGAATACTGTGCGGCGCGGCGCCGATGTGAATGAAAGGGTCAGAGGTGTGTTGCGTGGCAAGCGCGGCCAGATTTTCCAGATATTCGTCGGGCTGCTCGTAAAAGCGCATCTGTCCGGGATGAGGATCGAGGCCGAAGCCGGCGCGAAAATAAGCCGTGCGCAGCAGCGTGATGCGCAGCCCGATAGAGCGCGCGGCGGCAAGAACGGAGTCGGCCATCGCGTTTGGGTTGGAATAGGCGCGGCCATCGCGGTCACGGTGGACGTAGTGAAATTCGCCGACGAGGGCGATGCCGGTTTGCGCCATCTCCAGGAAGACGGCGCGGGCGATGTCGAACATCTGGTCGGGATCGGCAAAGGCGGCGGCGCGGTACATCTGTTCGCGCCATGTCCAGAAGGTGTCTCCACCGACGCGGCGGCCCTCGGCACGGGCGCGAAAGAGGCGCTGAAAGGCATGGGAATGAGCGTTGGCAAAGGCGGGAATCAGCACTCGGCCAGGCAGGGGCACGCGCTCGGCATCGTCGGGAATCTGCGGTGCGGGGACAATGCGAACGACGTTCCCTGCGTCATCGACGAGCAAACCGGCAGAAGCGAAAGCCTGGCCGTGCGCATAGAGAATATCGGGTTGAAAGAGCGTGTTCACCTGACCGCAGAATCCTCCGCACGGGAATACTCTCATAGTATTCCTCGCGGAGTCCTTGCGAAAGAAGAGATTCGCTGCAAAAAGCGAATGAGGACGTGGATTCCACGTTAAAGATAAGGACTTATCCCCGCTCCCACCAGAAGAACACGATTGGGCAATGGAATCGTTGCTGCAAGAATGCGCTGCGAGGGTGAGGCGAGATTATGGCTGCTCGGTTGCGGGGCGGTGAGCGCGCGGACGCGAACGGTCCGTTCGTGGCTGGATGGCGCTTTGTACGATGCTTTGATGGCAAATGCGGATGGTGTGAGCGATGAGCTTGAGATCGGTGACCAGAGTGGCTGAGCGCTGGTATGCAAGCGAAAGCCGGACCTTGTCGCGGGCGATGACCTCAAGAAAAAAGCGCTCGGGGTCTTCGACGTGCTGGAGCAGAAAGCCTTCATTGACGTATTTGATGGATGCCGGATCGGTGAGGCCGGGACGGACGCGGAAAAGCCGGCGATAGCTTCGGCAGTTGGGGTCGATGAGTTCCGGCATGAGCGGGCGTGGACCGACAAAGCTCATCTCGCCGCGCAGGATGTTCCATAACTGCGGAAGCTCGTCGAGCTTGGTGCGGCGCAGCCAGTACCCGAGCGGCGTGATGCGGGGATCGAGGTCCAGCGTGAAAGCAGGGCCGTTCGCATTGGACAACATGGTGCGGAACTTCAATATGTAGAACGGACGCAGGTCGCGCCCGGTGCGAAGCTGGCGAAAAAGCACAGGTCCGCGCGAGGTGATGCGGATGAGGAGGGCAAGAATGGCCAGAAGTGGCGAAAGCAGAACGAGTGAAGAGGCAGACAGCACGATGTCAAAGCAGCGCTTGAGCACGACATTCCCCCGCAAAAAAGCAAGATTGGGCGGAGCGATGAAGTCAAACAGAGACAAGACTTCACCGGGTTCGTGCTGCTTCAGCAACAGAATCGGCCTAGACGGCGGGCGGATTTGGCTAGAGTCAGAAACCCTAGTACAAACGCAGGGCAAGTGAAACAGAAAAACGGTTATTGACTAATAATGAGACACTACATTGGGAATAAGTGTCAAGTTTTCCACAGGAGAGGCGGGATTTGCACTGGTGGGCGATGCAGGATTCGAACCTGCGACTTCCACCGTGTGAAGGTGGCACTCTACCGCTGAGTTAATCGCCCGGTTGGCTTCCGCGCGGCTGGGAGCCGGTGGAGGAATCTGGAAGCTTCAACTTGATGAGAATATCATTCCCCGGTGTGAGTGGACAAACAGCATCGTGTGCTGCGAGTGCAACCTGGTCATCAGGGTGATTTGTGGCGCTTCCGCGGTGCGCCAGTTTCACCTGACCGCGTGTGTGGTCTGGGTCAGGCGAGGGTAGCGAGCCAGCGTTGAAGCTCAGCGGCGGGATGCTGCGCGCGGAAGATGGCGGCGGAGACGGCGACAGCGCTGGCCCCGGCGTCGAGGATAGCAGGAGCCGTCTCCAGGGTGATGCCGGCGGCGGCGACAAGCGTAGCGCCGGGGCCAGCGAGAGAGCGGAATCGGCGTACGCCGTCGATACCAATGGGGGCGACATCGGTCTGCTTGGTGGTGGTGGGAAAGATGGGTCCGAAGGAGATGTAATCGACGGGTTGGGAGATTGCTTCCGTGAGCGCGGCTTCACTGCTGGCGGAAGTTCCGACGATGCTATCTGGGCCAAGGATATGGCGCGCGACGGCCGGAGGCAGGTCGCCGGAGTCGACATGGACGCCATCAAAGGCCGCGGCAAACGCGATATCGACGCGATCATCGAGCACGAGATGAACACGGCTGGACGGCAGGAGCGAGCGCAGGAGCAGGGCGTCGGCAAAGACCTCGGCGTCGGAGGCGGATTTGTTGCGATATTCGAGGAGGGTGAGGCCGGCATCGAGCAGTTCCCTGCTCTGCCGGGTGAGAAATACGGCGCGAGCGTCCGGATGAGTCGGCAGGACGCCCGCGTCAAGGATGGGATAGAGCCTGGGAATGGAAAAAGTGTTTGGGAGCATCATACTGTTACGCGCCGGGCATCTCGTCGGCGGAGGGTCCGTAGGTGCCGGGGAGGGTGGCTCCGAGGAGGCGCAGATCGACGCCAAGCTGGGCGCGGTGATGGATGCCGTGGCTGAGGACCCAGGTGCGGAAAATCTCCC
>JAJZEA010000029.1 GCA_021851335.1 Acidobacteriota bacterium
CTATTTTCTCCCACTTGTACCGGAGGCAAAAACATGCTCAGGCGCACACTGGTTTCTATTTTTCTGACTTTCTGTATTCTGCCGGTCCACGGCCAATCCGGAGATAACCCGCAGCCTGGAGTGTTTGAGGCCATATCCGGTTCGGCTCTGGTTCCCTTGGAAAATGCTACGGCGACCATCGTTTCCCGCTCAGGAGGGTTCATGGTAGCAAGCGCTCATGCTGCTTATCAAATCGGAGGAGCGAAAGCTCCTGTGCGGTTTCGTGGCGGAATGGTTCTCACCTTTGTTGAAGGCCCAAGCGCAGCGGTTTTTGGGGACGACCCGTCATTCGCTGTCGTTCTGCGCAAGCTGACAGCAACAAAGAAGTATCGTCAAGCTGTGTTCATGAACGCAAAGGCGTACCCGTTCGGAGAGAAATCATCCACGGACCTCATGAGTGGACGGGTCGCCGTGACAGTCACGCGGGAAAAGGATGGGCGTCTCCGCATCGTGGCTCCTAACTTGTCTTCAGGCGAGTACGCACTGAGCGCCCCGTATGGGCTGAGTTGGTACTGCTTCGGCGTAGACTAAGCCTTTGCGTCGCAGCCGTAGTTTTTGCACCTTTTCCGGAACCATGTGGTAGAGTTTTTCACCGGAGGCAAACCCATGCTGAATCGAGCGCTTCTTCTAATCGCCGTCACTTTTCTTCTGCCTATTTCTGGATGGAGCAGCCACGCGCAGAGCACCCATCCGGAAAACAGCCCCATCCCTCCCGCAGTCCCTCTTACCGCAGGCCTTCGCATTTTTGTAAAGGGGAACAATGAGGTCGCGGTCAACCTTCGGCGAAAACTGATTCCAAGCGAATGTTTTCTCGTCGTTCAGAATCCAAAGTATGCGGATGCCATTTTGGATGTAGAGCAAGAACTGGAAGCAAGCGGTGCGCAAGGCTCTTGGACCTCCTACGGAAGCGGAACGCTTACCGATAAGGCAGGAAATCTCCTGTGGGCGGACTCAAAGCAGCTAGGGATGGCCGGGATTCACCGCTCAAGTACACTGAAGCGTTCGAGTTGCTCGCTTCCCCCTTCGCTAGGGATGGCCGGGATTCACCGCTCAAGTACACTGCTTCCGGGAATTCGGAACCATCCACCTTTGCTAGGGATGGCCGGGATTCACCGCTCAAGTACACTCACTTGTCACCGATCACCGGCCCGCAGATAGCTAGGGATGGCCGGGATTCACCGCTCAAGTACACTAAGAGCGCTCTGTCGATCTGTCGAAAACTTGCTAGGGATGGCCGGGATTCACCGCTCAAGTACACTTGCGGATGGAAAGCCCAGTTTCCGGGTCTGGCTAGGGATGGCCGGGATTCACCGCTCAAGTACACTAGGCCGCGCCGAACTTGCTGAAAAGCAGTAGGTTGGCGCGGTTTTCCTCCTCAGAAAAGGAGGATTTGATCGGGAATGGGCTCAGGCTCGCGCGGTTTTCTTCCATAAAACACTTCCATCTTGCCGAACTGGTGATCGGTCACAGTCATAAGACGCACTTGCCCAAGCGGCGGGATGATTGCTCGAATCGTACTCCGGTGAGCATCAGCAGCTTCTTCACTAGGAAGATATCGGGCGTAAATCGAATACTGAAGCATCATAAACCCGTCTTTGAGCAAGCCTTTGCGAAAGCGCGTGTAGTTGCGCTTGTTGTCCGGCGTTTCTACCGGGAGATCGAACATGGCAATGAGCCACAAGGATCGGTACGCAGAATTAGGCTTCCCTTTCATCGCAATCCAGGACCACGAATCTCATACAAAAGACTAGCTTGCTGATACGGCTCTTATTTCATCGGCCTCTACGCGGCGAACACCCCGTTTCGCGGTGACATCTATTGCGCAAGCTTGGAGCAGGCTTGGAATCTCCGGATCACGCAACTCTCCGGTGACACACTTTGCAATCGAGTTTGCTGTGCGCAGAAGGATGTCGAAGAGTGATCGTTCTTCTCGTTCGAGAAGGTAGCGTGAGGTTGTGGCCGAGATCATCCAGCTCTTCGCTCTGGAGTCGAATGGCCCCTCGGCATCTTCCTTTGTGATCCACTGATAGACGCGGCGATCTACCAGTGGCCGAAATGGCTCCATGACATCGGCGGCAAGACAAAAGGCGTCATAGCGGTTCTTATGCCGTATGCCAATGGACGGATGTAAGCCAGCCGCGCATAGCGCGCGAGCAACAGCGGCTCGCAGGACGGTGTATCCATAATCAAGGTGCCGGTTTTGATCGGGGTTACCGGACCCTCGCCGGAAACGCCGATCTCCAAAGAGGAGTCCCCAATACTTACGAGCGGCCTGGGCTTCGAGGTTTCCTTCGTCTCCGCTGCGAACGCGAGCAGACATTGCAATCAGGCCATGGTCGTTTCCATGCAACTCGCGTAGCATCTCACCCTGAGCCTTAATCTTTGCTCGGACGATATGTTGCCAAAGTCGCTTACTTGTAGGAAGTGAGAGCTGCATCTGTTTCGCAAAGCGTTCCGTCTGTATGAAGTGGCTATCGACGGGAAGGAGCATCGCGGATGGGAGAAAGTTTCCGTTGATGGTCACTACCGAGCCGCCTGCTTCAGCGATGCGTGACAGCACGGCTTGGGAAAGGTTGATCTGCGGATGTGCCAGCAGCAGAACTGCGATCTCGCTGACTGGAGTCGTGAACGGGAGCGATAACTGATCCTCTTTGCCGCTCTCTATCACGAGTTGTGCATCTCGAACACTCAGACGCGCGGGATTTGCAATCTCCACAATGCGATCAATCATTGGCGGGATGAACCTTTCCGAGGAGATCGACGACGACCTTGCGAGGATTCAACGGGCGTAGCGTATTGGGATATTTCGACCAAGTTGTTTTCTGCTTCTTCTGCTCCGCATCATCCTGTGCATTGTTTGCAGAGGTGAACCATATTTGACCGTTGGCGTAGAACTTCTTCACACGGAAGATCGCTCGTTCACCTTGGAAGTCCATCTCAACGGTGTCGTCTTTCATAAGAGAAAAGAGGAATTCCGCCTCGGGGTACTCTTTGCTGACTCGCGAAACAGCGGCTCCGTATACAGGCTTCTTAGGTCTTCCGGGCCGCTTGTCTCTTCTAGGGGCGCGATCATAGACATCCGTCGTTTGGACAACTTCGCTGATCCAGGTTTCTTTACGGGCTGCGTCTCGCACTACAAACAACGCTGCATGATGGATGCCAGCGGAATCAACGAACCGTTCCCGGCTTCCCGTCGCAACATTCTTTGGGTCTTTTGTCTGACGAATCCTGACTCTGCGAATCGGGATAGTTCTTCCATTCGCTGCCAGAAGGCGGGGAAGGTTCTCCGGTTTCTCGAACGCTTTAGGATTGCCGCCGACTTCGGCGAGCTTTGTGCGTACAGCATCTCGGACAGCCCGATCAACGATCACGTCATCGGCTTCAATATCAGAAAGGGAAAGCGCGGAGACCGCGCATCGCGCGTGAACCGTCGATTTCCCGTTTAGCAGATAGGGCTTCCCATAGTTCGTTCCTTTATGGAGTTCGCCACTGATCTTGTGCTCCGGTCGATGAGAAACAACCATCTCAGCCATCTGCTGCTGAAGCTCATGCTCAAATTCGGGCGATGTCCACGGCTTGGGTATATTTCTCCATGCGCGGGTCCCGGGCTGCCATGGCGCAAGCTGAGATTCACGCGCCATTGCCTGAATGACAGATTGGCGAGTCAAAGCGATTGTGATCGCGTCGATGGCGTGGTGGCGATGGTCTGTGCGTGGCTTGCCGCGCGTCTCGCCAGCTTCTGGGGAAACAAGCCCTTGCAGGATTCGTTCAAAACCCCAGTTTCTACGCAGAGTGGCTGTGACCGCTCCTGTTGAAGCGTAGACAGCTTGCTCGGGTTTGCCATCTCTGATGACATCGCGCCCACCATATAGGAGGGACAGCAGTTCTCCAGCTTTAATACTCGTATACCGTGTGTCGTTGAGCTGTCGTGAACTGAATTCTGTGAGCTTGTCGGCTGTCGCGATCTCAAACTTGCTAAGCTTGCCCGGATTGCTCCACTTCGCTACGCGCGCAAGAATGACTCTCCAACGCTCAGCGTCATTGGAATATGCCTCATATGGAGTCTGGTTTCTCTTATGCATGCGGTTTTCATTCAGGCAGCAGAGAACCTTGTTCTGGTATGAATCGTCAGGATGACGGCTGATTGGCAGTATGTGGTCAACGTCGAACTCTGGATCATCAAAGAGGCGTGAGAACGAAAGACGTTTACCGGTATAGGGGCACTCGCCTTGCTGTTCGACCCAGAGCTTCGCCTTCTCCAAATCCTTCCGCGAAGGGTTCAGTATTCCGCATTCGTCCGCCATGCGTTTTGCCAGTAGCTTGTTCTCGGCCTCGCGCTTCCGATTGGCTACCGTTGCCTTCACCCTCTCCTGTCGTGGCTTCTTCAGCTCTCGCGCCAACTCGATCCGAATTTCGTAGGGCTTCCCGTAGGCACGGACGACGGCGTTGACGACCTTGCGCAGTTCCGTAAGAGCCCGCTCTACTGCTGGATTTCGGAGGGTGGGGAGAGCCTCTCGAACAGGTGGCAATATGTCATGCACCGGTAGTCCCGAGAACCGGCTTCCATAGATTTCCGTCTCAGCCTCTTTGAACGATTTCCCATCCAGCATGAGCGGCATGAGTTTGTTAATTGCGACGAGTGAAAGCGCGCAATAATCGGCCTGTGGTTTTTCGTCAACCAGTGTCTTAGCCGATACCGCATCCAGCCCCAAATGCTCGACAGCTTCTGCCATGAGAAGGTCGTCTGATTCGCTGTTTCGCCAGTTCTCGATGATCTGATTTTGCTTCCCCTCGGAGAAGCTGTCCCATGCGTTGCCGAACACATTTCGCATCGACTTCTGCGTACGGTTGCCGGGGAGTGTCTTATCACCGCCTGCTTCGAGATTGAACGTGGTGCCTTTGAGGCCGAGATGCTTTCTGATTGCAGCGAAGGTCTGTGTCCCTTCCCGGTCCAGCAGGTCGTATAAACTTTTTCGTTCCTCTGGTGTGAGCTTCCGCGATGTTCGCATCGTGGCATCCAGAACAACGAGGTCATTGATCTTTTGCAGCATACGGAAGCGCTGCGCGGCCATCGAAGCCCACGGCGCACGTCGCTTTGCTGGATGCTTTTCGTCCCCGCGTTCCAGTTCACAAGTTCCGATAAGGTGCTTCTGAGCAGAGATTGGTCTCTGGAAGAAGAGCAGACCCCAAATCCGATCACGCAGCTCTTGGGTAAGTACAGAAGTATGGTGCGGCTGTTGCGCTGACCAGATGAGTTCAAACTCATGCTCGAACATCCTGCGCGCGGTCCATCGCCTGCGGACTTTTTCCGTATGAGGATTGAGGCCCGCAAAGTATTCTCCCAGGGTGCGTGCGCCAGCTTCTTGCATGGCGAGTTCGAGGGAATGGATGTCCGCTTTGACCTGCCCCAGATCTTCGTCTTCCTTGGTTTTCTTCGTCTCTTTGCGGTTGGACTTGAAGCCACGACGCTGGCTCAGATGGAAGAGAACTCGTCCTAGTTCGTGCGGTTCGAGTGCATGATCCAACGCCCGCTTGCGAAGGAAATATAGCGGGCTTTGAGCGAATGCTTCGCCGTTAATTGAAAGGTATTTGGAGGTCAATGCCTGATCGAAGTTGTTCAGCAGTTGATGGCGCTGTTCCGAGCCCGCACCTTGGCCTGTTGAACCGGTGGGCAGGAGGCCTGCGCGCTGGAGTTCGATGAAAAGCTCCCGCTGCCTCGCCACGCGTCTCCGTAGCTGGCGACGCTGCAACCGAGCCGTCCGTCTCTCTACTGCTTTGGACTGGTCTTTTCCTTGCTCAATATCGAGCGAACTTCCGTCTACTCCGGGCTCGAAAATCCGGACTCCCGTCCGAATCAAATGCTCCGGATCGTCAGACGCATTGAGGCCGACGAGAGCCCAACCCAACGAGGCAGAGCCGAGATCGAGTCCAAGGACATACTTCTGCGATATTTCCATGGCAGGGGACATCGTAACGACCTTTACTTTTTTGAAGGTATCCATGATAGCAGCGACTACCCGGCTCCTAACGGAGCCGGGTAGTCAACGACTGCTTTGACCGGTTAGAGGATAGTGCTGCCGATAGCTACCAGCAGGCAAAATGCCTTACGCTGGTGGTCGGCGGCGCGGGTGATTTTACCTGTGTCGGGATCCGTATACTCAGCGGTGAGTACCCAGCGAAAGCCGGGCGGAGCCTCAAAAGGGAATACAAGCATGTCCGTTCTCCATTCAGTTGAGAACCGCCGGATGAGGACGAGCCTTGTGAGAGGCGCCAAAGAGGGGTAGCCTCTAAGAAGCCCTTTGTGCAAGCAAAGGCAAGCGACTGACGGTTGAAGTCGCCGGGCGGGAGTGAGGTGTCAGCCTCCCCCGCCCACGTCTATTGAAATCCAAACTACCATAAAATGCTCAGAGAGCAAACCGTAAAATGCGTTATCATGCTTGCAGAGGGTAAGAAACTTTAAGCGTTTTAAATGGGTTTGCCCTCTGCTAGGGATGGCAGGTAATCGCCGCTCAAGTACACTGGCCCGCTGTTCCTTCAGGGATGGCGGGTTCTTTATTTGACTTTTGGCCGTCTAGTGATTAAAAAGAGTGCAGTGTACTTGAGCGGCGATTGCCCGGCTATTCTTAGTAAGCTTTCGTCGTAAGGCTCCGCTCACTGAGCGCCCTTTGAACGCCTCGGAGACGAGGCGTTCTCGATTTTGCGGGCAGTCCCATAGACATTGCGCTGCTACGCAGCGGATGAATCTCCGACACGTCACCCCCAAATGGGAACTGCGGAGCGGTGCGGTGTTCACGGATGTTAACATGTTGGGAATGAGTGACTTGCCTGTTTCGTGTTCACGCCTGTGAACGCAGGTTCCCATGCGTAGTACAGATTGGCTTCTGCGCGTGAACCTCTTGATTCCACGGGGCATTGCTGCAAGAGCCGCATACAGGCGTTTGACCCGCGCCCGCTGCCAGGTCTAGCCTTTAAAGCAAGGCGGGTTCCTCCATGGACACTCCCCGCAGCCCTATTCCGGCGATGCCAGACGCTCCTGAGAGCGTACAGGAGAAGCCCGGCTTCCGCACTAAATCCATCGGCACCAGGGTTACACCGGAGGAGTTGCGGCTGATTGAGGCTGCTGCCGAACGCGACGGGAAGAAGTTCGCCGAGTGGATTCGGGAGGCCGTCCTGAAAGCTGCGGCGGGGTCTTCTGCGGACACGGGTGAGTTGCTGCTGGAAGAACTGGCGGCGCTCCGGTACATCGTCCTGAACCTCTCAGACGCGACCGCCCGTGCAGCCCAGAACAGCGAGAGCCTGCCGCCGGAAGTGGTGCTCCGCATCCGTGAGGCAGCCGACAGCCGCAAGCGGGCCACAGCCCGGAGGCTGCTGGAGGAGTTTCGTGCTTCGGTCACGCCATCTGGAGATGGGCGATGAAAAAACTCTTCATCGCCACCGTCTCTTTTTTCCTCCTCCTGGCTGCCGGGTTTGGGGTCTTTCTGCGGCCACTGCTGTACACCCTGACACCTCTTCAGAGGCATTACCTGGGAGCGTATCTGGCCAGTTCCTGGCGCGCGAGCGATCCAAACGCGACAACCAGCATTCAGTGGATCTGGAAGTTCAAGCCTGCTACCGAGCCAGACGAGAAGAAGCCGGTAAAGAAGTCTGGCCCGAAGTTCCAGTACGAGTTGGCGCACGAGGGCGATGTGCTTCCCATTCCGGCCCGTGAGTTGCTGTGGAAGGGCGACGTTCTCCCGTTCTGGATGACTCGTAAGGCAGAGCTGGACGGCTGGGCCGGAGTCGAACTGGGACTCCCCACGGAGATGAATTCGGCCAAACTTGCGCCTCTGCTTCGCGATGGTTTCTTTGAGGGAGAACCGGCGTGGCGGTTCTTCGTGCAGCCAATCGTCCTGCTTGGCCTTGGCTGCGTGCTTTTGTGGATGCTCCAGCGGTGGCGGGACGTAGACCGGGAGCGGGACAGGTGGAACCCGCCCGTCCCGGTGTGGCGGAAAGCTGGGCAGAAGCTGATCGACTCCGGGGCCGGATTGAAGCAAACCTTGGCCTCTAAAACGAGGCCGCTGGCGCTCCCTCCGGTGGCATCGGCGCGTGTCATCGAGGCCATGCCAGACTCGAAACCTGCTCCCAAAGCCATACCGGTTGAGCCATCCTCTGCGGCGATTCCACCTGTACCGGAAGTCTCTAGGTCAACGAATCGGGATGCCATCTGGGATGAAGCGAAAGGTCTGGAATGATGCCACACCAGAAATCCAGAACGCAGGAAGATGCTCTGTGCTGACGCTGTCCAAACCGTTGTCAGCGGGTCAGGTACGCACGTACCATGAGCGGGAGTTTGCATCCGAGCGGCAGAACTATTGGAGTCGCGACCAACAAGGCTATAGCGAGTGGCAGGGGCAGCTTGCGAAAGAGTGGGGGCTGTCCGGTGCCGTGGGTGACGAACAGTTTGCTCGGCTGACCGAAGGCCAGCATCCTTTTACCGAAAAACAGATGGTGCGGCATCAGGTGTCGCGTACCTATGAAGGCAAAGACGGCAAAGAAGTCACCAGCATGGAGCACCGTGCAGGATGGGATGCGACGTTCTCCGCGCCCAAGTCCGTTTCGTTAACGGCGTTGGTGGGTGGTGATGAGCGCGTGCGATTGGCGCACCGTGAAAGTGTTCGCGTTGCCTTGAGTGAATTGGAGCATTACGCGCAGGCGCGTATAGGCAATGTCCATCTACCAGAGACTACGGGTAAGTTCGCCGTTGCCACGTTTGAGCACGATACCGCACGGCCAGTGGAGGGTTACGCCGCTCCGCAGTTGCATACGCATTCGGTCATCTTCAATGTCACCGAACGCGATAACGGCCAGACACGTTCTCTTCAGCCGCGCGAGCTGTATGCTTCGCAGCACTTCGCGACGGCCATCTACCGCGCGGAGCTGGCCACGCGCTTGCAGCAGTTGGGCTACGAGATCGAGCGTGGCAAGTATGGACAGCCGGAGATCAAAGGCTACTCGCGTGAATACTTGGAGGCATCCAGCCCACGCCGCGAACAGATCAAAGACCATCTTCGGGAGCAAGGTTTGGATGGCGCGGGAGCGGCTCAGGTCGCGGCGCACTTCACGCGTGATCGGAAGGAGTTGCTGTCTCCAGAAGAGGTACAGCGTCAGCATCGCGAACTCGCCGCTTCGTTTGGACATCAGGCAGACCATGTTGTGGCAGCAGCGCGTGAACGCAGCCAGCAACATCAGCAGGAACGAAGCCCGGAGTTGATTGCGCAGCAGTCCGTTACTTACGCGCGTGACCATCTTTTTGAGAAGTCCGCCGTGCAGGACCGCCGCGCTCTGTATGAAACCGCGTTGCAGCGTGGGATGGGCGAAGTGACGTATAGCCAGGTGCAGCAGGAAGTGGACAGACGTTTTGAGTCCGGCGAATTTCGGCAAGCGTCTGCATCCGTGCGTGGCCCGCAAATAACGACCGCTACGATGCTGCGCATGGAACGAGAGATCATCGACATGCTCCATAAGAGCAATGACCAACATCGACCGATGTTGGTGGAAGGCCGGGAACGGTTCGATACGGTAGCCCGTCACTCCGAGTTGAATGTTTCGCAGCGTCAGGCAATCGAGGAAGTCTTTTCTGCGCGGGAGAAGATCGTCGGCATGGATGGCGTAGCTGGTGCGGGCAAGACGACCACCTTAGCCGTGGTCCGTGAAGGAGCGGAACGGGAGGGTTATGCGATAGAAGGTTTTGCGCCTACGTCTCGTGCGGCGCAGAAGCTGGGCGAAGCTGGAATCGAAACATCTACGCTCCAGATGCATCTTGCGCGTGGTGAAAAACCAGACACGGGCGAAAAGCGGCTGTACGTTCTGGATGAGTCTTCTCTCGCCTCTACCAAACAGATGCACGACTTCCTGACGCGCCTGCACCCGAATGACCGTGTGTTGCTGGTGGGAGACAAGCGCCAGCATGAGGCTGTGGAAGCGGGCAGACCATTTGCTCAGTTGCAGCAGGCGGGCATGAAGACTGTTTCTCTGGACCAGATCGTCCGTCAGAAAGACCCGGAGTTGCGGAACGTAGTCGAGCAGCTTGCGCGTGGCGAGGTAGGCGCAGCAGTAAAGAGCTTGGACGAGCAAGGGCGCGTGCATCAGCTCCCAGGCCGCGAGGAACGCATCGACGCGATAGCAAAAGAGTATGCGAAGGCCTCAGAGAAGACGCTTGTCGTCTCGCCTGACAACCGCTCACGTATGGAGATCAACAGTCGTATCCACAGGGAGTTGCAGCAGCGTGGAGTCGTCGGCAAGGTAGAATATCCTGTGCAGACGTTAGTACAGCGTCAGGAACTTACCGGCGCAGCACGCACATGGGCAGAAAAGTACGAAGTCGGGGATGTATTGCGCTATAGCCGAGGTTCAAAAGAGACCGGCATTCAGAAGGGTGAGTACGCCCGCGTGGTTGGTGTCGATGCTGCGCACAATCAAATCACCGTTGCTTTACTTGACGGACGGCAGCAGAGCTACGATCCCCGTCGCCAGCAGGGGGTCTCCGTTTACCGCGAGGAGCAGCGTGCATTTTCTGTTGGCGACCGCATTCAGTTCAGCGCGCCTGACAACCAGTTGAAGATCGCTAACCGTGAACTCGCGACCGTCGAACGGATCAGCAATGGCAAATTCAATCTGCGGATGGATGGTGGCCGTTCGGTTGAGATCGACCCGCTGCGAAACCCGCATCTCGATCATGGTTATGCCGTGACCAGCCACTCCAGCCAGGGACAGACCGCAGAGCGCGTGCTGGTGCATGTCGATACCGAACTCGGCGCAAAAGACCTCCTCAACAACCGCATGGCGTATGTTTCGATTTCGCGCGGTGCGCAGGACGCGCAGATATTCACCAACGACCGCGAAAAGTTGCCCGTTGCGCTTGGACATGAGGTATCGCAGCGGAGTGCTCATGCGCCGAACGTTGGAATGGAAAAAGGTGTTGCGCCGCAGCAAGACCTCGGTGAAAAGATGAAACCGCAGTCTGTGCAGGAGCAGGACATTTCGTATGGCTTCTCTATCGGGCGATAGCTCATCCATGTTCCAAATCGTTTGAGCAGTACACCTGAAAACTACATCGAAATCTGTTTTTTGCGGATGAAGTCTCCTCCGCGCTGCGACCGCTTGCGCGTTCTCCGCTACCACCTCTGCGGGGCTGTTCCTCCCCGCAACGCCCGCCCTATAAATCCTGTGCGCTGACGCGCACGTATGCGGAAACCAGACTTTCCCTAAGGGGTCTCCCCTCGCGCTCTCCAAGGCCATTCGCCCTGCGGGTTTTGGCTCCCCCACGCTACGCGCGGTCCCCCCAAAAAGCTCCGCTCGAAGACCTTTCCGTTTGCTACCCCCGCCTTCGCCAGGAGGCGTTCGGCATGTACATGCCGCGTGTCTACGCGGACGTGCAAAAGCCAAACCCAAGGAGCAGACACCATGAATACCATCGACAACACCAACACTGTCGCCATCAACGGCAAGAAGCCTTCCACCAAGCAGGAAATGATTGCCGCTAACATCAAGCTACTGATTGAGCAGTTGGAGGCCGGACACTCGGAAGCCCTCACCAACTACCTCACGGCGATGAGCCGTTTTCATAACTACTCGTTCGGCAATGTGCTCGAAATAGCGAGACAAATGCCCGCAGCCACGAAAGTAGCGGGGTTCTGGACGTGGAAGAACCTTGGCCGCAATGTGAAGGCCGGACAGAAGGGTATCCGCATTCTTGCCCCCATCGTCGGCGTTCGCCGCAAGAAAGACAGCGAAGCTCAGAAGGACATCACCAAGCAGAACGAGCGTGTGTTGGTGGGTTTTCGTAACGCCTATGTTTTCGACATCTCCCAGACAGACGGCGTAGACCTGCCTGCGATGCACGAAGTAAACGGCGACCCCGGAGAGAGTATTGACCGTTTGGCCGCATTCCTCAAAGGCAAGGGCATTCAGCTTGTCTATAATCCCAACATCGCGCCAGCCCTTGGCGTCAGCTATGGCGGGCGCATTGCCATCCTGCCCGGTCAGTCGAAGGCCGAAGAGTTTTCAACGTTAGTGCATGAGACGGCGCACGAGCTACTGCACAAAGCCGACCGCCGCACTGCTACCACCAAGACCGTGCGCGAGACAGAAGCCGAGGCCGTGGCGTTTGTTGTCGGAAAGGCAGTAGGTCTGGTGACAGGCTCCGCGTCCGCCGACTATATCCAGCTTTACCACGGCAACGCATCATTGTTGGCCGAGAGCTTGGAAGTCATCCAGCAGACGGCCAGCGTCATCCTCGCCGCCTTGGAACCACCTGTCACGGAGGACAGAGCCAGCCAGGAACTCGAAGAGATCGCAGCATGAAAGAAGCAGCTTGATGCAAACGAACCACCAGACGAGAGGCGGAGAACTTGCCGCCTCTTTCCCCATGCCTGAAAAATCGCGGGGAGAAACCGGCAAGGTTTCTCCCCGTACCCCTTTTCCAGCCACCGGCCTTCGCTCGCCGGCTGCGCGCCCGGATTCCAGTTCCTCCTCCGGGACCTGCCCCTTTACTCGGTGGGAACCGCAGAGCGTTTTGCTTTGTTTGAATACGACCTTGGTTTGTGACCGTTTTGCAGAGTGCTTAGGGTTTCATTCGAGCGTTGATCTCATGGGCAAGATCAACGCAGCGTGTCATCAGTTCGGAAAACGGTAGCGGTTCGTCGAAAAACAGGCCTTCTTCAATCATCGACTCATAATCTTCCTTCAATGCCGTTCGAGCTTCTTCTGTGGGTGCAAGGACAAGCTCACCTTGGATAGCGTGGTTGTAGTCGATGCGTTGTCCTGAAGCGTCCTTTTCCGAGAAAAACCATCCCTTGTGTGTTGCGACGGCCTGAGCTGTTGGCTTGTCCTGAATTGCAGTCGTAGCAAGTCCCGCATCCTGCATACGAATCAGATCGGAGAAATGTCGGCTGAAGCGGTGGCTGATTCCATGTTTTCCTTGCAGGCAATATACATGCGCTGCCGTTGCTTTCTCCCAGAATATGCGGGAAGGAAGCATGACCCTTGGAGATGCTTGAGGGAACTCTACTTCTTCGACGTATGGAGCTGCATCGCAGACGACAGAACTGTTCTGACTTGGCTCTCCGCTTGAGCGGGCCCCAAATTCGAGCTTGACGCGGGGAAGGACGTAGCTTGATGCCTCAAGCAGTGGCTTGTATTCGATGAAGAGATTGCAGTCTTCCGCTGAAACGGAGATGTCCTCTACGGAAGCCAAGGAAGCCGCCACGAACGGGAGAGCTTCTTTGGCAACCCAACCCGGCAGACGCTCTTTTCGGATGGCGTCGCTCCACTTCTTCTCCTGCGACCTGGAAGCCGGTAGAGGATCAATGCTGTTCTGCTGCCCCACCAAGTCAGGTGCAAGTTGGTAGATGTCATACGTTAGGTCGATGTCTTCCGAGAACCGCTCAATCGCGTGATAGACCTTGGAAAGGGCTGTGCCCCCTTTGAAGACGAGATGCTTGCCCAGATCTGATGAGAAAAGAATGTCCAGAGAGCGGACAACCCAGATGTCCTTTTCCAGAAGCTGCGCAGGGCGGCCAGAGGCGCTGGCAGCCTGCAGCAACGCTTCTCGTTGTTCTGACCGCGATAGTGCGAAGTAATGTTCAGCCATGATATGCGGCCTGTCCTACAGCACTCGCTACCCAGGAGGGCAGCCTTGCGGAGTGTTGTGAGACTTTTTGCAGTTCAGTCGGTGGTACACGCTCACGAATCTTCTTTGCCACACTCACGGCTCTTTCTGGCCCGGCCCATCCCAACGCGCGGACAATCTGCCCGGCGGGTTCATTTGCCAGAGTCAGCTTCCACGGGCTTGCATGGCGCAGATGGATGGTCTGCTTTCCCATAGAAAGGTTCCGTGTGCGCCCAGAAGTGAGGTAAATGGTGCGCGTGGGAACCTGCGTGGTCAGGCCGAATGCGTTGGCGGCTGCGGCCTCTGACGAGACGATGGTTTCTCCACGAACGCGTGACAGTCGCTCAATCAGGGTTTCGACGGCAGGAGCGCGTTTCCCGAACTTCCCAGCAACCGGGAGGACATACAGGCCGCGCCCGGCACGCAGAAGCTCGCCGCTTTTCACGAGCCGCGAAAGCGCCTGATCGACAGCCGCGCGATTTCCCAGGTGCAGCAACGCCTTAGCAAACAGGGGCGTTCCCTCTGGGAGCTTTGCAGCTTCAGCCATGATTTGTTCGTTCAGGTGCATCTACAAACTCCTGTCAGAAGTTTATCACTATTTCTGACATAAGGCGTGATGCTTACCTGATTGTCGATTGAATTGCAGGAGAGGGCGTCTCCTCAAACCGGCGCTCTTAGGCTTATAGAAAAATGTGAGATTTACACATAAAGTTTCACATCACTGGGAATGCTCGACATAACATGTTTATTATCAGCACTATATCGGCAGACACAGCGGACTTAAAATCCGCAGACCCTAGCCGGTCGTGGGGGTTCAAGTCCCCCTCCGGGCACCACATAATAAAAGATTGAATGCGATTTAGCCTCTCGAAAATTGAGAGGCTAAGATTATTTGGTGGCTGTTCTGATGGCTGTCAGTTGCGATAGACATGCGCGCAATCAGGCATCGCTGAGTTCATATTTGTCGGAAACGTCAATCGGTGACCGAACGCTAGGATTATGAACAGATCACTCAAGCAAACTGTATTGCCTATGAGCAAACGTTATTGCGTTGGTACAACTGCGGCTTCCTTGGAGGGGTCATTCCACAGTTACTGACTTGGCCAGATTCCGTGGCTGATCGACGTCGCAGCCGCGTCGAACGGCGATGTGATAAGCGAGCAGTTGCAGCGGAACAATCTCCAGCAGCGGCAGCAACATCTCCGGTGCACGAGGAATTTCGATGACGCTTTCGACCAGGTCGGTGATTTCACTTTGTCCTTCGACGGCGATGGCGATCACGCGACCGGAGCGAGCTGTTACCTCCTGCAAATTGGAGAGCGTCTTTTCGTAGCGCAACCGCGATCCGTCATCGTTGGCATCCTGGGTTGCGAGCACGACGACGGGCAGCGATTCATCGATCAGCGCATTCGGGCCGTGCTTCATCTCGCCTGCCGGATAGCCCTCGGCGTGAATGTAACTGATCTCTTTCAGCTTCAGCGCGCCTTCGAGCGCCATCGGGTAGTGAATTCCACGACCGAGGTAGAGAAAATCGCGCGCCTGACCATAGGTTTTTGCGAGTTCTTCGCACTGGGCGGAGATTCGCGGAAGCATCTCTTCGATGCGAGCTGGAATCCGTCCCAGTTCCTCGACGAGTTGCAGGCTTTCCGCTGTGCCGATGGTGCCGCGCGCCTGCGCCAGTCGCAGGGCAAAGAGCAGGAGCGCGGTGATCTGGGAGGTGAATGCTTTGGTGGATGCGACGCCGATCTCCGGACCGGCATGCGTGATGATCGTCCCCGTGGCCTCGCGTGTGACCATCGCTCCCACAACATTGCAGATGGCCACGGTTTTCATCCCGAGAGCGATCATCTCGCGTTGAGCGGCAAGGGTGTCGGCGGTCTCGCCGGACTGGGTAATGACTACGCCGAGCGCGCCCTGGTCGGCAAGCGGAGCGCGATAACGATACTCGCTGGCATAGTCCACATCCACGGGCACGCGCGCCAGCCGTTCGATCATATACTTGCCAGCGATGGCTGCGTGCCAGCTCGTTCCGCACGCTGCCATCTGGATCGAGGAAATCGCCCGCAGATCGTCGTCCGCCAGTCCGGCTTCGTCGAGAAATATCTGTCCTGTCTGGAGCGAAACCCGAGCCATCGTCGTCTCGCGTATCGCGCGCGGCTGCTCCCAGATTTCCTTGAGCATGAAGTGCTTGAAACCGCCTTTTTCTGCCTGAATCGGATCCCAGGTGACGTGCTGGAGCTTGCGCTGGACCGGGTGGCCGGCAAAGTCAGTGAGCGTGACGCCGGAGCGCGTGAGCACGGCCATGTCGCCGTCGTTGAGGAAGTAAATCTCGCGCGTGTGGTGGAGGATTCCAGGCACGTCGGAGGCAATGAAGGCTTCGCCTGCGCCGACGCCGATGACGACGGGCGGCCCCATACGCGCTGCCACGATCTTATCCGGCTCCTGGCTGGAGAGAACGCCCAGAGCAAAAGCTCCGCTCAGTCGCTTGACGGCGCGGCGGACTGCCTCTTCGAGCAGGATTGGATGGCCGGATTCAGCGGAGGATTTCTGAACCTCTTCGATCAGGTGAGCAATAATTTCGGTGTCGGTTTCCGTCACAAAGATGTGACCTTGTGCGGTGAGTTCGCGCTTCAGCTCCAGATAGTTTTCGACGATGCCGTTGTGGACTACGACCAGGCGGCCAGTGCAGTCGCGATGAGGATGCGCGTTTTCTTCCGTCGGTCGTCCGTGCGTTGCCCAGCGTGTATGTCCGATGCCGTAGCTGCCCACGAGCGGATGGGAGCGCAGCGCTTCTTCCATATTGCGCAGCTTGCCCGGCGCGCGCAGAATCGACAGTTTCTCTGCACCGGCAGCGCCGACGGCAATACCCGCCGAGTCATAGCCGCGATACTCCAGACGCCGCAGCCCTTCCACAATGATGGGAACGACAGCTTTCGGTCCCACGTATCCAACAATTCCGCACATAGTGCGATTGTAGCTGGCGCGCCAGATGGGCGTGACTCAGGCAGTGGGGATGGAGTGTCCGAGCAAGTGCAGGATTCGTTCGCTGGTCTACGCTTCGATGCGATAGGTGAACTCTTCAATGACGGTGTTCGTCAGCACCTCGCGTGCGATGCGCTCCACTTCGGCGCGGGCCGCTTCTTCGGACAATCCCGGAGCCAGCGAAAGTGTAAAAAATTTGCCCTGGCGCACACCCTGAACACTGCTGGTGCCCATCTTGCGCAGAGCGTTCTGGATGGTCTGGCCCTGAGGGTCCAGCACCGACGTTTTCAGCGTGACATAGACATAAGCCTTCATTTCTCGTAATTATAGTAGTCCGGGGGTACGCTGCGGCGGCTCGCAGCCGGACCCTTGGTTTTTGTTTGACTTTCCCCGATTTGTTTTTTTCAACCCGGCACAACCACCTACCATTGAGGAGAACTTGCACATCATGATTAACTACCTCGAACTGCCCGTCGGCGACAAAGCCCCGGAGGTCTTCCGTGTCGTCATCGAAATCCCCAAAGAGGGAACCAACAAGTTCGAGTATGACAAGGAGCTGCACGTCTTCAAGCTCGATCGCAACCTGCACTCACCGGTCCACTATCCCGGCGATTACGGCTTTATTCCGTCCACGCTCAGCGACGACGGCGATCCGCTTGATGTGCTCGTGCTGGTGCCCACGCCGAGCTTTCCTGGCTGCGTCCAGGAGGTGCGCCCCATCGGCCTGCTCGAGATGCTCGACCAGGGAATTCTGGATGAAAAGGTTGTTGCTGTCGGCAAGAACAATCCACGTTACGCCGATGTGTGGAACTACACCGATGTCTATCCACACATTCTCAAAGAGATCACCCACTTCTTTGCCATTTACAAAGATCTGGAAGGCAAGCGCGTCGAGGTGAAGGGCTGGCATGATGCAGCTTACGCGCGCGACCACGTGGTCCGCGCGATGAAGTGCTTCGATCAGGAAAAGGCGCGGAAACAGGCCAAGGCCTGAACGAATCGCCAGCGACGAAGCAAACAGCCCGGCGCGTGCCGGGCTGTTTGCTTCTGGACCTCTGCCTGGCGGAGCATCTGCCTCTGTGTCGATGCTCCGGGATGATCCGCTTGCTCGACAAACTCAGAGCCTATCTACCCAGCGGATACGACGCCAGACTGCATCTTTCTCAAGAAAAATGCACCCTCGCGGTGCTTTTGCGGCCACACATCTTCTTATTTTGCTCTATGGCAAGGGAACCGTGGTGAAGATGCGCTGCATCGAGCCATTGATGACGCTGTAAAGCGCGAAGTTCCGCTCGTGGTCGCCAATCCGTTCAAAGAGAAGCTCAGCCCGGTTGTTGCCCAGAGCATCGACCGCGTCGATCAGGCGCAGGCGCGGAGTTTCATCCAGATGGGCGGCGTCGGTGACGGTTTTTTGGAGGACGATGGGATTGCCGTAGAGATCTGGCTGCGCGATGAGGGTGACAAAGCGCTGCGGCGGTGCCGCGATGGGCTGACCATTCGCATCGAGTGAGGTCGAGTCAGCCGGCGGTGTGCTCGCGCTGAAGACCATCGTTGGCGCGGCACCGTATTCCAGCTCAAAGCTGCGGAACGACTCCTTGCCGAGCCGCGCAGGCGGGGTGAGCGGTGTGACGAGATGACCGGCAGAGGGGGCGCTTTTTGAGGTCTTTGTGGCCGGGGATGGAGCGGGAGCAGGTGTCAGCGCGGCGCGCGCAATCGCCTCCAGAGCGCGCCGCGCATTGGCCTGGTCAAAGGGACTGGGCCAGCTATAGTTCCACGGATGCGAGATCGACGCCGTGGGGTCGGAGACGGCGATCATCTGCTGCATCTGTGGCGGATTGCCTTTCAGTTCAAGCGATGCCGTGGCAAGGCTTTTCGGCTTGCCATAGGTGAGTCGAGGGCGGTTTGGGTCAGGCGAGTTCAATCCGGTTTCGCGCAGGGGTCCATCGCCGGTGGCGGGGGTGGTGGGCGCGGGCGGCAGATGGTGAAGCGTAGGCCGGTCGGGATCGACGGGGCCAGTTCCGCCCGGCCCTGAGCCGCCCGGCTGCGATGCAGCGGCTGGCTGCGTTGCCTGGCCTGAGGATCCCTCGCTGCTGCGGCGCAGCGTGGGCCGGTCTGGATCCACCGGCCCGGTTCCGCCGGGAGCTGTCTTGCCGGAAGCGCTGTTTCCTGTTGCAGCAGAGTGGTCGGCGTCCGAGCCTTTGGGATGCTTGCGCAGGAGCACGGGTTCGTCTTCGTTGAGTCCGGTCACGGTGAGTCCGCTGGAGTTGAACGCAGGCGGCGCGGGCTTCGGCAGCGGCTTCCAGACGCCGTAGCCAAGCCAGGAGTCCAGGTCGCCGAGCTGGCTGTGTCCGGCGGAGTGGAGATCGTAGAGGCCGATGGGCCTGCCGGCCAATTGCAGTTCGTATTCATTGCCGCTCTGGAGCGCGAGCGGCGCAGGCTGGCTGAGGTAGAGCGTGCCGTCGTGCAGGTGGTCGCCGTCAAAGATGGTGATGGGAATGAGACGACTGGCGGAGGGCTTGCCGGGTGGGCCAGTCCACTCCAGCACGGCGACGGCGCGGAGCGTGGAGCCTTTGGCGGGTTTTGACGTGTCGATGTGTCCGGGGTATTGCGCGCGGGCTATGGGTGAGGTGGCGAGCAGGGCAGCGGCGATGACAAGTGTGCGCGGGATGGAAACCAGGGCGGTCGGGATGGTGGGCAGGCGAAGGGCGGCGCGGGTATGCTGGAGTAGTCCGAAGGCAGCCGAACGAAGCCTCTGCGCAGCGCGTGATCCTGCTGCGCGCGGCAAGCCCGGGCGCAGCGAGGGATGCACAATGGAACTGCATGAGAAAGTCGCCAACTTCACGCTCCAGGACGATCAGGAACAGACGGTAAACCTGACCGACTTCGCCGGAAAACCGGTCATACTCTTCTTTTATCCCAAAGCGGACACCCCTGGCTGCACGATCGAGGCCTGCGGCTTCCGGGATACCTTCACCAAACTGCAAGCGGCCGGCGCGGTGGTGCTCGGCATCTCGCGCGATACGCCCAAGGCGCAGCGCAAGTTCCGCGAAAAGTACAACCTGCCGTATCCACTGCTTGCCGATGTAGACGAAAAAGTCTGCAATCAGTTTGGCGTGCTGAAGGAAAAGAATATGTACGGGAAGAAGGTCTGGGGCATCGAGCGGACCACGTTCGTCATCGGTCCCGATCAGACACTGGTGCAGGTGTTTCCCAAGGTGAAGCCGGAGGGTCACGCCGAGGAAGTGCTGGCGGCGCTGAATGGCTGACGGCGGAGAACTGATTTTCTACGGGGAAAACGCGTCGTAAAGGGCGTCCACCAGACGATGCACGGTGGTTTCCGGGTTTCTTTGCGCAGGAGCGACTGTCCTGTTCAGATCGTGGGTTTGAGATAGAGCCTCAGCTCGGCTTTTTGCTTGGTTGTGAAGGCTCAGAATGCGGTTTACGTTCTGGATTTTCTTGCCTGTGACGATCTTCAATTCCAAGCACATTGTCTGCACGGCTTTGCTTGCGATCCACGCCGTGCAGTCTTCGTGGTGCAGGAGCAACCATAGCTCAAAGCAGGGGTTGGAGAGCGCGACTTTAATTTTTACTGTTGTGCAAGATCAAGCGCTTCCTGGAGACCGGGTCTCGCAGATTGTGTGATCTTTGCTTCCACGTCAAAGACGCACCAGACTTCGTCGTAAGGATCGCCCCTTTTCTGCTCGTCACGCAGTTCGATGGCTTTCTCCACTATTTCGATGGGAGAGGTTGGTCCCGGCGGCACTACCTGAATGTTTGCGGTGCTGATTCGTCGAGCGATTCGGATAGCATTGAAGTAATCGCATTCGGTGACGGCGCCTTCCACAACAATCAGGAAGCGCTTTCGCTGCTCGCGTTGCGAAGGTTTTCTTTGGAAGGAACGGCGAGCCATTGCTATGCCTCGCGATCCTTTGCCGCTATGCTCACGTGTAACTCAGGCTGAACCGCGGCGGCAATTGCTTCTTCATCGATGAACGGAACGCCACCGAAGCGACCATGCAGATAGGCAGCAGTGCGGTTTTGCCCTTTGCGTGGTTTGTATTCGGCAAGCGAACGAAACTCCGATACGCCCTCTGCCGTTTTCTCTGCAAGCCAAATCTGATCACGGCGAAGAAAATCAAGATCGAGAAGGATTGGACTGTGCGTTGCGAAGATGAGTTGAGCGCCGCGCGGGTTTAGCTCTGGATTGTTGAACATCCTCACAATGAATCGCGCCCAGATTGGATGAAGTGAAGATTCCAGCTCGTCAATCAACAGAATAGAACTCGTTTCAAGCTCGCAGAGGATCGGACCCAGCATATTGAAAAATGCAAGCGTACCAGCGGACTCAGCGCCAAATGGCAGTGGATATGCCTTCCCATTCACTCCGATGTGCAGCATGGTTACTTGCTTTCGCGTCTTTGGATGGAGTGGAATATCGTCAGGGATCGGTTTCCCCATGGATTGCAACGCTTCCCGCATTGCACGCTCGAGTTCAAGGGTCTCGGGAGGAAAAGTTTCATCGCTGACTTGAATGTTCGCAATTCCCGTGTCCAGCGCCTTCAGTATCGTTGTGATCTGATTCAGCCGTGCCGCGCTGGAGCATTGTTCCGCAGTGAAGGAGATTTCAGTGTTGGAATTGGGCTTCATGCGATTCAACCTGTCGAATATCCATTCGAAAATCGGAGTCATCTGCTCGTGCCCGAACTGCGCTGCTGCCGAGAGGAAGAGACTGTTTGGCCTTGTCTGCTCTCGGATGCGCTCAAGTTGCGAGGCGTTCTGCAGATTGCGCCCCGGAAACCGAATTTCAGGTGTTCGCTCGCCATCTTCTCGGAGAAAAAGCTTCTTGTCTTTGCCAGTCTTGTCCACCAGCCATTCTTTCAGGAAGCGCTCCTGGTTGTACTCGAATCCATAGTTGTAGACGCAGCCGTTGAGGACGAAATCAATCTCCAGCAGAGTGCTCCCGTTTCTGGATTCATCGTCCAGCAGGAATGGCATCCATCCTGGAATCTTTCCCGTTGGCTCCCATTTTCGCCAAGAATCGGCGACCATGCGTGAGAGGGATTGCATTGCTAACAGGAGGTTGCTCTTGCCGGAGGCGTTGGCACCAAAGATCGCTGCCGAACGAAGCGCTTTGACGCCCTCGATAGGCGTGTCGAGCAGCGTCTCATCATGCTCCGGTGCGCGCGTTTTGGTGGCGATCAGAGACAGTTCCTGTTCCTCGCGGATGGAATAATAATTTCTGCACTTGAATCGCAAAAGCATGCGTGAATAATACAGCAAAGTGGCTACTTGCGACATTTATTGACATAAAATCGATAATGCTGCGCTGTTTTTGTCTTTCACACAAGCGATTATCTGCACGAGCATCGGAATTGGAATCAGTTCGGCCCTGCTGCATCAAGTGCAAGAGATAATGCGTAGACCCAAGTTGTCCATCGGCTGCCCCGCTATAATCCGGCCATGATGAAGATGACGGACGGGATGGCGGCCATTGCGGCGCTGCGCGAGGAGTTGCGGCATCATGAGCACTGCTACTACGTGCTGGATGCGCCGGAGATCAGCGATGCCGAGTATGACGCGAAGATGCGCGCGCTCAAGGCTCTCGAAGAGGCGCATCCCGAGTTGCTCACCCCCGATTCGCCGACGCAGCGCGTGGGCGGCAGGTCGGCGGAGGGTTTCCGCAAGGTGACGCACTCGCGTCCCATGCTCTCGCTGGACAATGCCTACAACGCCGAAGAGATGCAAGCCTGGGACCGTCGCGTGCGCGAGCTGGCTGGCGAACTGCCCGTTCGCTACGCCGCGGAGATGAAGCTGGACGGCCTTTCGCTGGCGCTCCACTACGAGGCGCAGCCCAACGGCGATGCGCGGCTGGTGCGCGGGGTGACGCGCGGCGATGGGCAGGTGGGCGAGGATGTGACCGGCAACGTGCGCACCATTCGCAGTGTGCCCTTGCTGGTTTCGGCAAAAAAACTGGGCGCCGCCGGCATGGCCGGATTACCGGGATTTGAGGTGCGCGGCGAAGTGGTCATGCCTATCGCCTCGTTCCGGCGCATGAACGAGGAGCGCGAGCGCGCCGGGCTGGCTCCGGCGGCCAATCCGCGCAACGCGGCGGCGGGGACGCTGAGGACTCTGGAGCCGAACATCGTGGCGCAGCGCAGGCTGGACTGCTATGCCTATTTCCTCCTCATCGACGGCGAGTATGCGCCGGCGGGTCAGACGGCGTCACTGGAGACGCTGGAGACGCTGGGGTTTCGCGTGAATCCTCATCGCACAAGCTGCGCGTCGGTGGAGGAACTGCTGGCGTTTCTGGAGCGCGTGGAAGCGATGCGTCCGACGCTGCCCTATGAGATCGACGGCGTGGTGGTGAAGGTGGATGCGCAGGCCACGCAGCTTCGGCTGGGTTACACCGGCCGCGCGCCGCGCTGGGCGATAGCGTACAAGTTTGCGGCGCGGGCCGGGGTGACGCAGGTACGGGCGATCGAGGTGACGGTGGGAAGGACGGGCAAGCTGTCGCCGGTGGCAGTGCTGCGTCCGGTGGGGATTGGCGGAACGACGGTGGAGCGCGCGAGCCTGTTCAACGCCGACGAGGTGGAGCGTCTGGGGGTGCGTGTGGGGTCGTGGGTGATGGTGGAGCGCGGTGGGGACGTGATTCCGAAGATCGCTTCCGTGGCGTCGAAGCCGGAGGGCGAGACAGAGATTCCCGAGGCGATTCCCGAAGCTGACGAGCCGTTTCGGATGCCCGATGTCTGTCCGGTTTGTGGGACGGCGGTGCGAAAGGCCGAGGGCGAGGTGGACAGCTACTGTGTGAATACGGATTGCCCGGCGCGGCTGGTGCAGTCGCTGCTGTATTTTGCGCATCGCGGGGTGATGAACATCGACGGGCTGGGCGAGGTTCTGGTGCAGCAGTTGATCGAAAGCGGCCTGGTGCGGTCGATCGCCGATCTCTACACGCTGACCGAGGAGCAACTGGTGGCGCTGGAGCGCGTGGGTGAGAAATCCGCGCAGTCGCTGCTGGCCGAGATTGAGCGGTCGCGTGAGGCGGGGCTGGCGCGGCTGCTGATGGGGTTGGGAATACGGTTTGTGGGCGAGCGCACGGCGGAGTTGCTGGCGGGCGCGTTCGGGTCGATGGAGGCGATTGCGGCGGCCGACGAGCAGGAGTTGATGGCGGTCGATGAGGTGGGGCCAAAGGTGGCTGCGTCGGTGCGGGAGTTCTTTGCCAACGAGCGAAATCAGGCGCTGGTGGAGCGGCTGCGAACGCTCGGGCTGAAGATGACGGCGGAGAAAAAACAGCGCTCCACCGAGCTGGCCGGTCTGACCTTTGTGCTGACCGGAACGCTGCCGACGCTGAGCCGCGAAGAAGCGAAGGCTCGAATCGAGGCGGCGGGCGGCAAGGTGGCCGGATCGGTGAGCAAAAAGACGAGCTACGTGGTGGCGGGCGAAGAGGCAGGCAGCAAGCTCGAAAAGGCGCGCGAGCTGAGCGTGCCGGTGATCGATGAGGCTGGGCTGCTGGCGCTGCTTGCGCCAAGTTTGTAGCCGCCAGGCTTTCAGTAGACCGATTAAGCCTTTAGTAAAAGAGGTATTTGCGCCAGCGGTCGTCGCCGCGGCCCAGCATGCGCATGATCTGTCGGCTGGTGTGCAGGCTGAAGGGTCGCGGCTCGCGCAGCAACTGCATGTCGTCGATCTCGCTGAGCAGGCGATTGCCCTTGCGCCGGTTGCAGGCATGGCAGCAGGCGACAAGATTCTCCCAGGTGGAGTTGCCGCCGCGGGAGCGCGGTACGACGTGATCGAGGGTCAGTTCGTTGGGCGGCAGAATCACGGCGCAGTATTGGCAGGTATTGCGGTCGCGGAGCAGGATGTTTTTGCGCGATAGAGCGCGGGTCTGGTGCGGAATGCGGCGATACTCAAGCAGTCGGATCACCGAGGGCATGGCCATGCGGTTACGCTGGGCGTGGAGCAGGATGCCGTGCTCCTCTTCCGTGCGCGCAATGCCTTTGAGCACGAGGACAAGTGCGCGTCGCGCGCCGCAGATATTGATGGGTTCATAGGATGCGTTGAGGACAAGGACAGGCATCTGGAGCACCTGGCCGGATTGCGTCCAGCTCTGGCCCTCGGGAGGAACGACGCGAGCGGCTTTTGCGAGTGACTTCTGCTTGCGGGCGTGGATCATTGCTTTACCAAGCGACATCGGAATCTCCTCGTCAAAATGTGTGGTGGTAGCGGTTGCGGATAGTCTCCCGTTCTGTCAATCGATGGTGTGTGCGTTCTGGGTTTATGTGGGGTGTGGAGTGGGTGGATGAGCGTTGGCCGGAAGATCGTCCAGCCATTCGTAATGAACGCAAATGTCCCCGTCCACAGCATCGGCCGGAATCCAGCGGCCGTTCTCCACGTTCAACTGAGCGCGCGCCAGAGCGGCGATGGAAACACTGGCGGCGCCTGCTTCCAGCAGTGCCTGAGCGCAGGCTCGCGCCGTGGCGCCGGTGGTCACGATGTCGTCAACCAATAGGATGTTGCGGCCCTTGATCTGCCGAGGCTGAGCAACGCGAAAAGCGCGGGCAAGGTTGGTGCGCCGCTGGTGCGGGGCCAGCAGAGCTTGTGGCGTGGTCTCGCGATGGCGGACCAGAGAAGCGGGCGAGAGTTGGAGCTGCCAACCCGGGTGGGTGCGACGCAGCGATTGGAGAGCAGAGGCAGCAAGCAGGCGCGCCTGGTTGAACCCCCGTTCGCGCTGGCGGCGCGGATGCAGCGGTACAGGAACGACAAGCATCGGCGGAGGAGTTTCAGAGGCCATCGAAGCGATGGCCACAGCCAGCATTCGGCCCAGCGGGCGGCTCATGGGCAGGATGCGGCTGTACTTGAGAGCGTGAATAGCCAGGCGCAGTTGGTCGCGGTAGTTGGCGAAGCTGACTACGCGCGTGAAAGGCGGCTGTGCGAAGCGGCAAACTCGACAAAGCGCATCCGGCGAAGAGGGCTGACTGAAAGCGGACAGTGATGCTCCGCAGCGAAAGCAGGGATCAAGACAGGGGGGCGTGGCTCGTATCGCGTTCCAGCAGTCCTCGCAAACCGGTGTTGCCGAAAAGTGTATGAGTGGTTGATTGCAGAAGAAGCAGAGATCCGGCGAGAGAACCGAGGCAAGCGATGACAGAAAGTGACGGCCAAGCGAGGGAAGGAAAGCAAGGCGATCGGACGCAGAAGCCTGACCAGCTTCCACGGGGAAGCGTTTTGGGATCGGTTCGGGTCGAGGCAGGCTACTGAATTCGCACCTCACAAACCAGTTTTGTGGCCGCAGGACACCTGCTGCGACTCTGGCAACAAGTATATGCAGAGTTTGCCAGAGAAATCTATGCTGAAGTGCGCGGAAGAACCCCGTTTTGCAGGATTTTCTTTCGGATGCGGAAAGATTCACGACCGTGCGGGCAATCCTCTATAGTCGCAGGTATCGGTAGAGTCGTGATTCGCAACGATTAAGCGCGGGGAGGGGTTTGCGTGTCTACATTTCGCCCATATGTTTCGCCAGAGCAGTCGCCTGCGGAGTTTACCCTTCGCGCGCTGATTCTGGGTTCGATCTTTGGAATTATTTTTGGCGCCGTGACCGTGTATGTCGGATTGCGTGCGGGATTGACCGTGGCGGCGTCGATTCCGATTTCGGTCCTCTCCATCAGCATTTTGCGGGTCTTCGGGCGGTCGTCCATCCTGGAAAACAACATTGTCCAGACCACCGGCAATGCGGGCCAGTCCATTGCATCCGGAGTGATCTTTACCCTGCCCGCGCTGATTTTTCTGGGCTTCGATCTGGAGTATGCGCGCATCTTCATGCTGGCGCTGGTCGGCGGATGGCTGGGCGTGCTGTTCATGATCCCACTGCGGCGGCAGTTGATTGTGGAGGAGCATGGAGCGCTGACCTATCCGGAGGGGACAGCGTGCGCCGATGTGCTGATTGCCGGAGACCGCGGTGGATCGTTTGCAAGTCGGGTCTTCTTCGGGCTGGGACTCGGCGGTCTCTACACGCTCTTCCAAAATGACAATTTGTTGTCGGCCTGGCCGGCGACGCCAAACTACGAGCCGGACTTCGGACCGCAACACATCCTGCAAGGCGCCGCGATTCGAGCCGATGTGACGCCGGAATATCTTGGAGTCGGCTATATTATCGGGCCGCGCGTGGCAGGAGTGCTCGTGGCTGGTGGCGCGATTTCGTGGCTCGTGTTGATGCCGCTGATCTCCTTTTTTGGACGCGTTCTGAATCATCCCGTCTATCCGGGAACGCGCCTCATCAGCGAGATGTCGCCGAGCGATCTGTGGTCCACCTACATCCGTCCGATGGGTGCTGGCGCGGTCGCGGCCGCTGGGCTGATTACGCTGCTCAAGACGATGCCCACGCTGATCGGCGCGCTGGTCGGTGGAATCCGCTCCATGCGCGCAGGCCGATCCGTAAAGGCAATGTCCGTGCAGTCAAAGTCCGGACGTACGGAAAATGATCTGCCCATGAGCGTGGTGCTGGGTGGTTCGGTGGCGCTGGTCGTCATCATGTTTTTGTTTCTGGAGCTGCATCCGATTCCCGGGGCGTACGTGGGATTGTGGGCAAATCTGGCGGCTTCGCTGCTGGTGGTGGTCTTCGGGTTTCTGTTTGTGACCGTGAGTGCGCGGATTGTGGGGATTGTGGGCAGTTCGGCAAGTCCCGTCTCCGGGATGACGATTGCCACGCTGATGGCGACAGCGGCGGTCTTTCTGCTGAAGGGGTGGACGACCCCGGCCTATGGCGCGCTAGCCATTACGGTTGGCGGCGCGGTGTGCATTGCAGCCTCCAATGCGGGCGACACCAGCCAGGATTTGAAGACTGGATACCTGGTCGGCTCCACGCCGCGATTGCAGCAGGTCGCGCTCATGATCGGCGTATGCGTCTCGACGGTCATCATTGGCTTCACGCTCACTGCCATGAATACGGCATTTCAGGAGTTTCGCTTGGCTTCGCAGCCGTGGGATTTGTCCCAGCCGCACGAGGGTGTAGAGATTCAGCATGATGCTCACGCGCCCAAAAACTTCACAGTGACCGGAGGATCGGTGCTGCACGGCGACGACTACGTGGTGCTCAATGCAATTGGCTCGTCCGTGCTGGCGGACGGCAAGTATCTCTATTCGCCCCGGACGAAGCGGATCGAGGTGCAGTGGATTCAGGGAATTGGCAGCGAAAAGGCTGCGGCCCCGCAGGCGCGGCTGATGGCAACGGTCATTAACGGAATCCTGAGCCGCAAGCTGCCGTGGGGACTGGTGCTGATGGGTGTTTTTCTGGTGATCGGTGTCGAGCTGCTGGGGGTTCGCTCGTTGACCTTTGCCGTGGGCGCTTACCTGTCGATTGGCACGACGCTGGCGATCTTTGTTGGCGGGGTGATGCGCTGGATGGTGGATCGCGCGCTCGAAAAAACGGGTGAAGCAGCGGCCTCGGAGAGCGAAGTCAGCGGCGGATCGTTATACGCATCCGGACTGATTGCCGCCGGCGGCATCATGGGTCTGGTGGGTGTTGCGATCAAAGCCTACGAGTCGCTGAGCGGCAGGACGCTTCCGATTCAGTTGCCGCAGGATACCTGGATGCACCACGACTGGGTCTCGGTGTTGATGTTTGCCGCGCTGGCTTTTTCGCTCTACTACTTTGCGCGGAAGCCGCTTAAGAAATCCTGAGGCGCCAGCTTCAGTGCAGATTCCGAAGACGTCGCGCGGCGTCCTGCGCGCCCGGGCTTTGCGGAGCGATGTCCACGGCTTGCTGGAAGGCGGCGCGTGCGCGATCGGATTGACCGCGACGCATTAGAATCTGTCCCCAATAGTTCAAGGACGCGGCGGCAAGCTCAGGCGGCAGCGTGCCCCGGCGGGAACTGTCCACGGCATGTGTGCTGAGCCAGGCAAAGTCCGATTCACATTGCTGCCGACGATGATACAAGTCGGGGAGATGCCAGCTTGTAGCAGCGCGAATGAATCGGACCTCGGGATCGTTCGGAGCCAATGTGACAGCATGATCCAGTCGCGCCAGACCCTCGGCTGCCTCATGACGCAGATTCCATATCTGCCAACTGCGAGCCGCGTCGAGCATCTCCAGACTGCCGCTGTAGGCCTCGGCGGTTGCATCGCCGGGATAGGACTCTTCGAGAGCCTCCAGCGCCTGATGCGCGGCTTGGTCCGCGGAATGGCTGTCATGCGTGAGCACCTGAAAGTAGGCTGTGCGCGCGGCTGCCAGTTTTTGCGCGTAGTGGTCGGAATACTGAGCGCGATTCATCGGGTTCGCAGGAGGCAATCCTCCCGCAGCAGCGCAAAGTTGAGCGACCAGGGCATACAGGCAGACCATGACGATGAGCCGCAGGCGAAACCGAAGCTGGAATTGGGACGCTATGCGATGGGTGCAGGTGTCTCTCCAAAGCCTCATGCCTTCATTGTATTCATCATTGAATTTTCGGTGTAGGGTTCAGCCAATCGGTTGGGCGGCTCATCACGCGATGGCGAGATGAGCCGTTTTGAACATTCCTGCGCGGCGAATTCCTTCATGATGAAGGAACCAAGTTTGAAGTTGCGATTGCAATGGAGGACTTTGAGATGACGATGGATTGCAAAGGCGCAAGCATGATGCAGAATGCGCATTCTGCAAAATAGGGAGAAGAGATGAAATTTGTAATCGCAATGGCGATCTGGCTGATGATCTGGCCGATGAGTTCCGGGAAATTATTTCCAATGACGGCGAATTCGGTCGTTCCAGGAGCGACGGGATCGGTGAGAGTGACCAGGAACAAATCGAACCGGAATACGGTGCTCGATGTGAAGGTGAATCATCTGGCCAGACCATCGAGCCTGACGCCCTCGGAGAACAGTTATCTGGTGTGGATACGACTCAACAACGGGGATGTTCTGAAGCAGGGGGCCATTGGAGTAGACAAGAATCTGAGTGGTGAATTGAAACTGGAAACCGTGTCCAGGGAGTTGGATGTATTCATCACGGCAGAGCAGGGCGAAGGCGTTTCGACGCCTTCGAGCGTGGAAATACTGCACGCGCATATCAGTACCAACTAAGAAGTCCGGACAAACTGTGCCGGATTCACTTCGAGCCTCCCTAGCTGCTGTTACTCAATGCTTGAAGTAAATCCAAACGAAACACTCTACAAAGAACTGGTGGGAAGCCCGGAAGTTTGCGAACGATGCCTGTGAGGACCGTTCTATTCCATCGTGTGGATTCCAGACTGTACAAGCCAGCAGAAGAGTGCTGTTACAAAAGGCAGCGGAGTTACCCAACAGGGTAGCTCCGCTGCTTCCACGTTGCGGGTCGGCCCATGAGTTTACGAACAAGGGCATACCACTCAAGCACAAGCAGGATGAGCACGCCAAACGGGTGCAGCAAGGCTCCGCGCCAGCTTTGACCAAAGCGAAGAGCCGAAGCAATGCGCGGAATGAGGCCGAAGCTGAAGGCAACCAGCGAAATTCGGAAGGTGGATTCATCGCCAGTCATCAGCGACCACAGCAGCAACGGAAGCGGCAAAACCTGACCGCAAACGAGCAGCAGAGTAAAGATGCCAATGCGGGAGGGAGAAGCCATACCTTCGGTGGCGTTCTTGCTCAGTCCGCTCCAGACCTGGGCGGCGCTGCGGTACATGCGGCAGACGGCGTCGGCTGTCAGGTCATAAACGTGTGTCTGGATTCCCTGTCGGCGGAAGAGTTTGGGCAGCAGCAGGCCGTCATGCATGGTGGTGCGAATGGCTGAGTGGCCTCCGCAGTCGAAGTAGCTGCTGCGACGTACCATGAGGAATTGTCCGCAGCCAGCGGCAAAGCCCGGGCGTCGCGTGAACCGTTCTCCGGGCAGTGGCAGAAAGCCCAGCAGGATGAAGTGGATCAGCGGGATCAGCAGCCATTCCAGCCATGTTTTCGTGATCTGGCGGGGAAATCCGGTGACCATTCCGGTCGAGTCAGGGTGCAGCTCGGTGAGCATTCGCGCCAGAGCCAAAGGCCCGAGTTGGACATCCGCATCCAGAAAACACAGCACGGGATATTGCGCCAGCGAAGCCAGATGCCAGCAGGCATGTTGTTTGCCGTTCCATCCTTCGGGCAGCGGCGGAGCTTGTTCGAGGCGCAGCCGCGTGTCGGTCAAGGCAAGCGCCCGGACGATGGCCGCGGTGCGATCGGTCGAGCTGTCGTCGAGCACGATCAGTTCCAGGTTCACCCCCTGGGAGGCAAGCACGGATTGCACTGCATCCGCGATTGACAGCTCCTCGTTCCGCGCTGGAATCAGCACAGATACGGCCAACAGTTCGGGGTTGTCTCCGCACAGGCACGGACGGCGAAAAAGCCGGATGTTAACGAGGAAAAGCAGGAGCGAAAGCGATGCGGCTGCCAATGAAATCCACGCGAGAACTGCGTATGGGAAGAGGGTCATTTTGTGTGCAGACTCCCGTGATCGCGATGGTAATGCCTTCCCGTGCAAGCGCTCACCAGCCGCTTCCAGCCTTCATAGATGCCACCGATGCCGGATCTCCCTTCCAGCAGCGCCGCAAACGCTGCTGGATCGCGTTCCGTAGCAAGCATGGCAAGTTCATCCAGCGTGGCTGCCTGTGCATAGGCAAGCAGATTGGTCCAGGTGCGGGGCTGCTCCATCTGGCCGTCGGCAATCTCCAACGGCTCGCCAAAGTTGACGAGAATCTCGGGCAGCCGCTCGTTCCAGAATGTGTATTCGATGGCGATGGGTATGCAGGTGAGACGGCCCATGCGCGTCATCAATTTGCCCAGACCGGAACGAAAAACGATGGGACGTTTGCGTACATCCTGAAACTGACTCTCGGGGGTGATCCAAAGGGCAGAGTTGGGCTGCGAGAGTACCTGTTGCCCCTGACGCAGAAACTGCGCAGCCCCTCGTCGTGTCCCATTTTCGACAGGGAAAAAACCAAGTGGGCGGAAGATGGAGTAGTGGTCGAGCGCGACGGAGTCCATCGGCGCGTAATGCTCTCGCTCCGGTAGAAACGATTCCGCAAGCAGTAACGCGGTCAGCGGATCCCACCATGAAGCATGATTGCCAAAAAGAATCAGCGCGTGTGCGTGGTGCGGAATGCGTCCGGCGTTTGCAACACGCAGCGCATGGAAGTGGCGGCGCAGGTACCATCGCGCGTAGAGGCGGAACAAGGCCAGTCGCCCAGACGCAGGTCTGCGGATCATGCTGGCGTCTGGATCGTTCGTGGCGAAGAGTGCGTGCATGTCCGGTCCTCTGCATCTGACTTTAGCGGGTGAAGCGCAGGCTCACAAAAACCTGCTTTGAGCGCCGACGTTGAAACACCATCTCCGGAGATGATCGCAGCAGGCAACCGAGCAACAGGAGTTTGACATGCGTACTGGCTGATAGATGAGCCAAAGTGTGCCGACGTTGCGGAAGCAGAGGAGAAAGCTGCGTGAAATCTGTGGACAAAGATACGGAGCTGAATGAGGATGAGTTGTTTTTTGATGGGCTGAAAGACGATCCGTCGTCGAATGCATCTTTCTCCAAACGAAAGGCGTCACCGGAAGAGTTCGAAAAAGACTGTAGCAAGAGTAGGAAGTCGGTTGAGTCTGCGCTTTTTCCATTCCATGACGCTGTTTGTGGCTGGCTGTGCCGTGCTGTGGATGATCGGTGGCGGCCGCGCTGTCCGTGTGTATGCAGCGGGCGCAGCGCAGGCAGATGGGCAGCCAGGGGCAGGCAATCCGGACAGCCGTTGCGAGCGCTGCCACGAAGCCATCTATAAGAAATATGAGCAGACACCGATGGCGCTGGCCAGTGGCCCGGCCGCGGAGGGACTGATTCCCGCTGATCTGAAGCAGAGCACAACGGGAGTGGAATATCGCATTCGCAACGATGGGGACCAGGTTGTGCTGGACTACCAGCGTCCCGCAATGGAGTCGAACGGAGAGCTTATCCCGGAGATTCAAGGTAGGCGTGTGTTGCGGTATTACATCGGCTCGGGGCAGCAAGGGCGGACGTATCTGTTTGAGCGGGAGGGCTACTGGTTTGAAGCGCCCATCAACTGGTACGCCCAGAAGCGCGCGTGGGATATGGCGCCCAACTTCCTGCACGCTGCGGAGATGCCGCTTACGCTGCCCGTCGATCCGGGTTGCCTGCGCTGCCACACCTCTGGCGCGCAAACGGCGATGGCGCAGGCGCGAAACAAGTTTGCCGAGGTTCCATTTCTGCATCCCGGCATCACCTGCGAAACGTGTCACGGAGATGCCACGGCGCATGTGGAGTCTGACGGCCACGTCTCGATGGCGAAGATCGACGAAATGCCTACGGAAAAGCGCGATTCAATCTGCCTTAGCTGCCATCTGGAGGGACAGGCGGCTATCGAGCATCGCGGAAAAAAGCTTGTGGACTTTCGTGCAGGCGACAGCATCTGGGACTACGCCAGCTTTTACGTTCACGCCAGCGCGCAGGGATCAGACGGAAGAGCAACCAGCCAGTGGGAAGCTCTGTTGGCCAGTGCCTGCAAGCGAGCCTCGGGAGATCGGCTGACATGCACCACCTGCCACGATCCGCATGGAAGCGACACGCGGATGACGCCAACTGAAAAGGTCAACTGGTATCGCGCTCGCTGCCTGAGCTGCCATGAAACACCGGCGGAAGCTGGCCATTCGCCATTCTCGCAGGTCCACTTTCCGCAGCATCGTGATTGCGTCACCTGTCACATGCAACGAGCCAGCTCAACAGACATCGCGCATGAACAGGTGACGGATCATCACATCGTGACGCAGTTCGCATCCAAACAGATTCCGCCTGCAACCTCCGGACCGCTGGTCGAGGTGGGGTCCGAACGCATCGCGACTCCCGCGCTCAATCGGGATCTCGGCTTGGCGTATGCGCAATTTGCCGCCTTGGGCGACCATGACGCAGCAAAGCATGCGGAGGCGATTTTGCTGCAAGCGGAGCAGGAAGCTACCAGCACAGAGGACGCGCCTCTGCATGCCCAGCTTGCATTTCTCGACCAGGTCAACGGCCAGATTCGCGCCGCCGCGCAGGAGTATGAAGCGGCGTTGCGGGTCGATCCAGAGGATGCTTTCGCGGCAGGAAACCTGGGGACGATCCTGGCCGAGTTTGGCCATCCTCAGGCCGCGACCCGGTTGTGGACGCCAGTGCTGGCAAGAAATCCCGCAGAAAAAACAGTCGGCATCAACCTTGCTACCGTGGAGTGCGCACTGGGTCAACGAGAGGCGGCTCTGGCCACGTTGGAGCAGGTGCTGGCGTTCGAGCCGGATGATCGTCCGGCGGCAGCACTCCAGATGGCGATCCGGGAACGAAGACGGCCATGCGGAAGATAACGCTTTCATTTTCAAGCTCGTCATCTGCGGCTTCCCGGTCAGAGCACCGGCAAATGTATACCCGGGAATCGATGCGGCTTTGACGCTCGATGACGCCTTCAGAGTTCAATTCCTGAGCAGATGGGAAGTCCGACTCCTCCTGAAAAGCGGAGACGAGTCTGCCGACTGGATTCCGGTATTTTAGTAAAGCAATTTATTCATGGTCGTGAATTGCTTTTACACTTTTGATCCGACGAACGGCCGGTTCTCTCGCGGACTCAGGAAAATACAGAATCGGTCCGTATGTAAATCATTAAATGTCAATGCAAATACATGTCATATTATTGAATCTGTCATGCGAAATGCTATAGAATTTTCAATGTATGGAGCGATGAGCAGGAGATATCCGCTGAGTTGAGTCGATTCTCCACCTTTGCTGAATCAAAGCAAGCCTATTGTTTTCAATAGATGTTTATATATGTCTTTTCATAGGGCAGTTAACTGCAATCAGATGAGCGCTTACAGGGTTTGACTATACCGATTGCCGGACTGATCAGAAAAAAACTCATCCGAGAGATTGACAATCGCCTCTTGCCTTCGATACAGTTCATCGGTGCTCTGGAGTACATTTTTTGCTTGCCGGAAAGTGATTCGGCTAAGCCTCCTTGAGCCGAACCTGAAGCTCAAGATGCGCGAGTGGTCAGGGAAACGAGAGAACGGGACTCGCCAGCGTGGCAGGACTCGTCGGAGCGCCGAAAGCAGTTGTACGCCTTGTACTACGACTTTGGATCCAAGCCAGCGAAACTCTGGCAGAGGGTCAAATCAAGTCACCGGTGAAACAGGCGATGCTGAACGGTGAATGGGCTTTTTGAAACCTGGAGTATTTCTCAGGAGACCGCATGACTAAGTACACGCGAACAGCGTACGCCCTGGCACTCCTCGCCATCGTATGCCTGTTCTCCTCGACGATGGCTCGTGCCCAGTCGGTCTACGGATCGATCTTTGGCACGGTCACGGACAAAACCGGCGCCGTCGTACCAGGCGCTACGGTGACCGTGACCGACGAAGGCAAAGGCACGACAGTGACCGTGACCACCAATGCAACCGGTGATTACACGGTCTCCCACCTTATCCCTGACACGTATGACGTGCAGGTTGCTGTAAAAGGCTTTGAGACTTCGACGGTCAAGGGCATCGTGGTGCTGGCGGATACCTCGCCGCGCTCCGACATTTCGCTGGGAGTTTCCAGCGCAGGCGCCGAGACGGTGACCGTCAACGCGGATTCGGTGCCGGAACTGAAAACCGACCGCGCCGATGTCTCCACCATCTTCAACTCGCAGCAGGTCAACGATCTGCCGGTCGAAGGCCAGAACTACGCCAACCTCCAGCTTCTGCTGCCCGGCGCACAGCTTCTTGGGTGGTCCCACGCAGCGGATGAAAACCCGCAGGCGTCGCGCCAGATTCAGATCGACGGCCAGGCTTTTGGCGGCGTCGCGTATGAGCTGGACGGAACCGATAACCAGGATCCGATTCTGGGCATTATCGTCATCAACCCGTCGCTGGACTCCATCACCGAGTCCAAGGTGACGACTCAGAACTTTGATGCTGAGTTGGGCAAGGCCGTGGCAGCCGTGGAAACGGTGCAGACCAAGTCCGGTTCCAACTCCTTCCATGGAAGCACCTACGACTTCCGTACCGGCAATGCCAACCTTGCAAAGGATCCGTTTGCTGGTGCGCCGGCTCCGGGCATCAAGAACAAGTTTGGCGCCACCCTCGGTGGCCCCATCTTGAAGAACCGACTGTTCTTCTTCGGCGCGTATGAAGGTCAGCGTCAGAAGGTGGGTTCTGTCGCGGTCAATACGTTGCCCAGCAAGATCCTGACGCAAAGCTGCTTGGGGCAGATCACTGGTCCCAGCGGGATTCCGGGTTGCGATTTCAGCGAATATATGAGTGTGCTGGGGTCGAAGGGACAGATTTATGACAACAGCGCGGCTGGCGGAGGCAATCCATTCCCCGGCAACGTCATCCCGGCTTCGGAAGTCAGCAAGCAGTGGACCAACATGCTCACCTACCTTCAGCCTTACGTGCTCAAGGAGTCCGGTGGCGACCTGAGCGGTCTGGACGCAAACTCGACCGAGCAGGGCACGGGTCTTTTCAATAGCAACCTCTGGACGGTACGCGTTGATGACACGATCAGCGAGAAGGCGAATGCCTTTGTCCGCTTCTCTCGCTGGACCAACACGCTGAGCGGCGCTCAGATGTATGATCCTGCGGGTGGCGGAGTTGGAGCCGGCGGTCCCGGTTTCGGCATCGGCGGCTACGGCGGTCAGTCGACAAGCGCCGACGACAGCCTTGCCATTGGTTCGGACTATGTTTTCAGCCCGACCTTGATTGCTGACCTTCGTCTGGGTTATCTGCGGTACAACATCGCCGACCAGAAGAATGACCAGAGCACGGAGTTTGCCAACACTCTCGGCATTCCGGGCATCAACTTTGGCACCTTCTACACGGGTGGTTCGCCAGGCTTCTTCATTCAGACGCTGCCCGGCGGCGCACAACAGCCGCTCTACGGCGACGGTCTCAACATTAGCCGTTGTAACTGCCCTCTGACCGAGCGTGAGGACCAGTTCCAGATTGTCAACAACTGGACCAAGACGATCAAGAACCACGAGATCAAGGTGGGTATGGATCTTCGTTATGGTCGCAACCTCCGCGTTCCGTCGGATAATGACCGCGCGGGTCTGCTCAACTTCAACGCACAGGAAACGGCGCAAAATGGTGCCGGTGGAACAGGCCTCGGCTTTGCCACCTTCGCCCTGGGCGATGTGACCAGCTTCAACCGTTACGTCTCTACTTCAACCAACGCCAAGGAATTCCAGAAGCGCATGTTCTTCTATGCGCAGGACACCTGGCGCGCCACCAACAAACTGACCGCGAACATCGGCCTTCGCTGGGAAGGCTACTTCCCGGAGACGGTGAATGGGCCGGGCAACGGCGCTCTGATGAACCTCAACGATGGTTACCTCCACGTTGCGGGCATTGGCAGCATTCCGTCCGATATGGGCTGGAACTTTAACGCGATGAAGATGTTTGAACCGCGGCTGGGTCTGGCGTATCAGATCGATCCGAAGGATGTGATCCGCGCCGGTTACGGACGCAGCTTCGACATCGGTGTCTTCGGTTCGGTCTTCGGACACGTGGTGACGCAGAACCTGCCGGTGCTGGCCAACCAGAGCATCAGCAATGCAGGCGGCACAACGCAGGCCTTCTGCCTTGGTTCCCCCGCGGATAACCCCGGTTGTAATTCGGGCAATGATGGCAGCGCGCAGCCGAGCGGCGGCGGTCCTTTGACCTATACGCCGATTTCGGTGCCGAACAGCGGCCTGTTGCCGAACCCTGGCAGCCTGGTCACGACCAAGGCTCGCCCGAACCCAATGCAGTATCCGACGCTGGATGCGTGGAACGTCTCCTACCAGCGCGCTTTGACGCCGACCCTTTCGCTGACGGTAGCTTACGTGGGCAACAAGGGAACGCACACCCTCAGCGATGGAGATGGCAACAACACCAACCCGAACGAGGAAGGCATCACGATGCCTGGCTCGATGAGCATCAACGGGCAGACGCTGCACTGGGATCCAAAAGCTCACAGCACGCCGAACCAGTTTGGCGCAACATCGAATCCGCTGTATCTGCAACGCTACTACGGTCTGAAGCTGCAAGCGTGCTCGGACCCGAACTACATGCAGCCCAGCGATCCGAACCTGCCGGCGGGAGCCTGCGGATGGTCGCAGGGTATCAGCTACTATGGCGACAACCAGAACACCCACTTCAATGCGCTGCAGATCACGCTGGCGCAGGCGATGTGGAAGGGGCTGGCGGTCAATGCCAACTACCAATACGCACACGCAACGGACTTCGCCAGCGGCTATGCCACCTGGAGCCAGCGCATCGCCTACGGCAACGACAGCAACGTGCGTCACCACTCGGCCACCCTATACGGCAGCTACGATCTGCCCTTTGGCAAAGGCAAGCAGTTCCTGCCGGACGCCAACAAGGCAACGGATCTGATTGTCGGCGGCTGGGAGCTTTCCGGTACGTACAACATCGCCAGCGGTCTTCCGTTCAGCCTGGGCGTCAACTGCTCGACTGCG
>JAJZEA010000030.1 GCA_021851335.1 Acidobacteriota bacterium
GGACCGCTCGATCACCGCCGATACGGTCACTCCATGAGCCAGAAGATTGCGCTGCGCTTCGGCTTGCGTGCGCAGCGCCTTCGGTGCGCTGGGCGAGATTTTGCGCGTCAGCGGAGTGGGCGGATCGTTGTTCGCATCGGTCACAAGCGCATCGACCAGTACGAGTTCCGTATTGGCCTGGATCAAGGGGATGCTGGAACCGGCAGGAGGTTGTTGCTCGCCTGCGGCGATTCCGGTGAACAGCACGGTCACCAGAAGCGATGGAACTGCGCGTGAAATTCTGGATACTGTCCGACGCATATCCATCAATCTATCGCAGCAAAGCCGGCTTATGCCGCTTCCGTTTGCCTGCCGCGTGCGCTCCCGTTAGACTTCTCTTCAGCATGGCACGCAGCAAAGACTCCAGCGATTCTCCCGAACGGCTCATCAGCGCCACGCGCGCCGGCGAGGAAGACGGCTTTGAACTCAAGCTCCGCCCGCGCTGGCTCCGTGAGTTCATCGGCCAGTCCCGCGCCAAGGAGCAGCTCGCCATCGCCCTCGAAGCGGCCAAATCCCGCGGCGATGCACTCGATCACGTTCTGCTCTCCGGCCCGCCCGGACTCGGCAAGACGACACTCGCCTCGATCATCGCCAACGAACTCGATGTCGGCTTCCAGCAGACCTCCGGCCCAACGCTCCAGATTCAGGGCGACATGACCGCGATCCTCACCAATCTGCGGGACAAACAGGTGCTGTTTCTCGACGAGATTCACCGTCTTCAGCCGGTGCTGGAAGAAAAGCTCTACACCGCGCTCGAAGACCTGAAGCTCGATATCATCATCGGCCAGGGGCCGTCGGCGCGCACCCACGTGATGGAGATTCGCCCTTTCACCTTCGTCGCCGCCACCACGCGGCTGGGCATGCTCTCCTCGCCGCTGCGCTCGCGCTTTGGCATCCTGCTGCGGCTGGAGTTTTATACCGAGGAAGAGCTGCGCATCATCGTCGAACGTTCCGCAGAAGTGCTGCAAGTGCCCATCGACACCGACGGCGCCGCTGAGATTGCTCTTCGCTCACGCGGCACCCCGCGCATCGCCAACCGCCTGCTCAGGCGTGTGCGCGACTACGCCCAGGTCCGCGGCAACGGCGAGATCGATCGCAAGACCGCTCACGCCGCCCTGACCATGCTCGACGTCGATCCGCACGGCTTCGACGAGATCGATCGCCGCCTGCTGCTGACCATCATTGAGAAGTACGATGGCGGCCCGGTTGGCCTCGGCACGCTTGCCGCCATCCTCTCCGAAGATGAGGGCGCGCTCGAAGAGGTCTACGAGCCATTCCTCATCCAGATTGGATTTCTTGATCGCACCCCACGCGGCCGCATCGCCACGCGCCTGGCCTATGAACACTTCCGCATCGCCATGCCCCAGCGCCCAGCCTCCCTGTTCTGAGGCTGAGCGTGGTCTCAAAACGCCGCAACCGCTTCAGCTTGCCGAAACAGCCTCGGCCATCGCCGGAATCTCCTCGGTGATGTCGTACGGGTAGTAGGAGTTGCGTATGTATTGCTTGACCATCCGGTTCGTGTTGAAGAAGGATCCGTTGTGCGCGATGGTCGTCGCCATCAGACGCGCCCAGCGTATCTGCTCCGCATACGCCGGAGTCACCGCTGTTTCGAGCTTCGTATAGAGCGATTCCGCTTCTGCGGCATCGTCCGCTCCATCTTCAATCGCCCATCCAGTCACCCCTTCAATGCAGCCCTCGATCCACCATCCGTCGAGAATCGACAGTGAGGGGACGCCGTTCAGCGCAGCCTTCATGCCGCTGGTGCCGGAGGCTTCATAGGGGCGCAGCGGCGTATTCACCCACACGTCCACACCCGCCGTCAGCGCTGCGCCCAGGTTCCAGTCGTAGTTTTCCAGATAGACCACGCGCAAATCCGCGCCGGAGTATTGCTTTGCCTTTTCGATCACGCTGTGAATCAGCGCTTTGCCGGGTTCGTCCTGGGGATGCGCCTTGCCCGCGTAGAGAATCTGCAATCCGCCTGCCGCCTGCGCCATGCGTAGCAGCCGCTCCGGATCGCGAAACAGCAGGTCGGCTCGCTTATACGTCGCCGCGCGCCGAGCAAAGCCCAGCGTCAGCACCTTCGGATTCAGCACCAGCCCGGTTCGCGAAGCCACCTCGGCCAGCAGCGACTCCTTGGTTCGCGCATGTGCCGCCAGAATCTCGTCAGCCGGAATCGCGATGGCATTGCGCAGATAAAGGTGGTCGCGCCGCCAGCTTGCCATGTGTCGGTCAAACAGCTCGGCAAACGGTTCGCTCACCCAGGTTGGCCCATGCACGCCGTTGGTGATGGCATCAATCGTGTACTCCGGGAACATGGCCTGCGAAACCTCGCCATGCTTCAGCGCCACTCCGTTGCAATAACGGCTGAAGCGCAGCGCGACATAGGTCATATTCAGCAGCCCTTCATGGCAGCAGCCAAGCAACTCCAGCCGCGCCGTCCGCTCCGCGCCCAGAATGCGCCGAGCCTGCTCCATGCTGAAGCGATCATGGCCTGCCGGGACCGGCGTATGCGTTGTAAAGACGCACTTCCTGCGCACCGCCTCGATATCCGTCGCCGAAACCTGGCCCAGCGGCCCACCGCCTGTCTGCGCCTCCAGCAAAGCCAAAGTCAGAAATGCGGCATGGCCCTCGTTCATGTGATAGACATTGATCGGCAAGCCAAGCGCATGCGACATGCGCACCCCGCCCATGCCCAGCAGAATCTCCTGTTGCAGCCGATAGTTCGAATCGCCGCCATAAAGGTGGTCCGTCAGCCTGCGATCCCACTCGCTGTTTTCCGCCAGGTCAGAGTCCAGCATGTAGATGGGCAGCAGATGGCCGGAGCGGCCCACGACATCGTAGCGCCACGCACGCAAGGTGACGATGCGGTTCTCCACTGAAACCGTGACACGCGGAGCTTCCTCTGTGCAGAAGTCCTCCACTTGCCAGGGCTGCGCATCCTCGCTCTGTTTTCCTTCGGCGTCCAGAATCTGCCGGAAATAGCCTTTCCGGTGCAAGAGCGAGAAGGCCACCATCGGCGTGCTCAGGTCGGCTGCCGAACGCAGCGTGTCGCCGGCCAGCATTCCCAGGCCGCCCGAATAGGTGGGCATCCTTGGGTTGATCGCGATCTCCATGGAAAAATAGGCCACCAGCCCGGTTGCCGGCGTGGGTTCGTAATTGCTTGGTTTCATTGAGGACGGCTTCAGCATTGTGCTTCTCCCATGTGGCAAACGTGCGTTCCTTTGGTGGTCCTTCACCGGAGCGGGGAACTCCAGACTGCGATCGGACGGCAGCAGAGTGAACGGAAATCCAAGCCAACGCTTGTATCTTCAGCAATACAAAGATCCCATTGCGCGTCGTGCCCGGGAATGTCTGATTGTACCAAGAAGCCGCTTTTTCTCTGCCACGAAAAAGCGGCTTCAGGCCTAGCGGCAACAAATTTGGTGCTCATGAGCCGTGCTTTGCCCCATCTCATGTGCAGTTGAAGTTCAAGAGCAGCTCCCCCTGTTTAAATGTCAATACAAATCAAGGCAGCAAAGGCGTCAAGCCAGGGACCGCGCTCCATCGGAGGCATGACAGATATAAATCTCCGGGCGGATCCCGGTCTCTGCCTGATACAGCGAGGCAAGCCGGGTTCTGAACTCCTGCGCGACTTCCTGTTCGACCAGATTGATCGTGCAGCCGCCAAAGCCGCCTCCGGTCAGCCGCGCTCCAATCAACCCAGGCAATCCCTCAGCCAGCTCCACCATCCGGTCTGCCTCCGAACAACTGGCTTCAAAGTCCTGGCTGTAGCTGCGGTGAGCCTCGTGCATCAGTCGCCCCAACTGCCCCAGATCGTGTCTTTCGAGCGCTGCCGCAGCTTCCAGCGTCCTTGTATTTTCGGTGATGATGTGCCGCGCGCGTTTTCTTGCAGCCTCTGGAATTTCATGGCTCCAGCGTTCCAGGTCTTCGACCGTCGCATCGCGCAGAAAACGGATCTCCGGCCTGTGCCGGGCCAGTATCTTGCAGGCAAGTTCGACCTCGGCGCGACGAGTGCCATATTCCCCACCCGCAATCGAATGCTTCACCATCGTATTGGCGATCACCAGCGCGACATTGCTCGGAATCGGCGCCAGGCGATAGCTCAGATCGCGGCAATCCAGCAGCAAGGCGTGATCTGCCGCTCCGTTGGCCGAGACAAACTGATCCATAATCCCGCAATTCGCGCCCACAAACTCATTCTCAGCTCGCTGGCAAAGCCGCGCCAGCGCAGGCCCTGCAATGGCCACTCGCATCAGCGAGGTCACCGCCGTGGCCGTGGCCACCTCCACCGAGGCCGAGCTGGAAAGACCTGATCCCAGAGGCACATCGCCCCACAGACTCAGACTCAACGCTGGAATCGCATACCCCTCGGCAGCCAGCATCTGGATCACTCCCAGTGGATAATCGCTCCAGTCGCCTTTGCGCGAGGAGGGCAGCGCGGAGAGTTCAAAGCTGCGCTCCTCGGCAAAGTTCTCTGCCCAGAAAACAATCCGTCCGTCTGACCGCGGAGTGATTGCAGCCAGAGTCGAAAAGTCAATGGCGGCCGGCATCACAAACCCTTCGGCATAGTCTGTGTGTTCGCCAATCAAATTGACGCGGCCGGGCGCAGCAAAGACCAAAGGCTTGGCTCCAAAGCGCTTCCGGTGCAGTTCCTTCAGTTGCTCCACGTTCTGCATCCGCCTACTGTCCTTTCACCGGGTCTTCGCCGTCTGCTCAATTTCCACATCCATCGGCCAGTGCGTTGTCTCGCCCGGCTCGATCCAACGAGTCCATGCACCCATCGTCGCCAGCGCATCCGTCGGAGCGGTCGTGGGTTCCATGGCAACACACATCTGTCGTTCCCCGGACTCCGGCCATCCCCCATAGCAAAGCCACAGCCCCAGATAAGGCGTCGCCCGCGGATCAAAACGGAACGTCACGCTCACGCCAACCTGCCTGCGCTCCAGCCTGCACCAGCCCTCCGCCTCCGACAACCTGTCGCTGAAAAGCTTTTCGGCATAGCCCGTCGATGCCAGCTCCACAACGCTCAGGTCGATCGCATTGGCTGACGGAGAATCCGTGCGGCTGGAATCTTCTCGCTGAGGATGCGGCCACTGAATCCACGTACCCTGCGCTCCAAGGCGGGTGCCGCGCGAGCCTTCCACGCGCATCCGCCGAAGCCCATCCGGAAGCACAATGCGGTCACCGGCTTCACAGGCAAACAGGGGATGCGCCGCCCAACTCCACGGCATCCGATCCCGTCCCACATTGCGCAGCGAATAGAGCAGCCGCAGTTGCCATCCGGTCTCTGTCTCCGCCACGATCATCGAACGCGTCAGCTCCAGCGGCAGCGCCTCGCAGCGCGCGCTCATCGTTATGGCATCCGGCGTGTGCTCCACTACCCGCCAACCCACGCGCCACAGGTCGCCGTGATCCCGCATCTCGGCCACGCCGGAAGCCGTCTCCACCGAGCAGGCGGCAACCGTCGGCAGGCATTCATCCCAACCGCTCGCATCGCTGTCTTCAAACGCCATCTGAGCGGAACGAGCCAGGATCGGTCGCAGAGGCTGCTGCAGCAACTCATGATGGTGTATGAGCAGGCTTGAAATTTTGCCTCCGCACTCCGGTTGCACCGTCAGCAGGCACTGCCCTGCCGCAATGACAACCTTTTCATTTCCGTCCGCCATTCGCATCCCTTCATTGAAATCGAATTGATTCATCTCTCCGCAGCGACACTCAGCCGGCGCCAGATCTCCGGAAGCCACTCTTCATGTTCCGGCTTCATCAGAACGGAGCGCAAACACTGCACCCTCTCCGACTCGTTTGCCTCAAAAAACCTGCCGGGCAACTGCACCAGCGCCAGATGCAGGCCGCAAGCTTCACACGCTTCAAAAATCTGCTGGGCTTGGTTGGATGCTCCGGAAACTCGCCACACCACGATATCAAGCTCAGGCCCGCACGGCAACGGAGAAAAACGCGGGTCTTCCCGCAATCTGCAATCCAGCTCCAGCGCCGCGCGACGTCCCGCAGCCAGTCCGCGCGCAAATCCACCCTCCGGTTCACCAGGCCCGACCAGCGGAAGCAGCTTCTGCGTCGCCCAAAGCGCAACTGCCGCGGCCCCCGCTCGACTGCATTCCAGGCTGATCTCGCCCAGATGCAATTCGGTCGAAGTGAAGTAGGTGTACGGCGAGTCGTGCTTGTAGAACCGGCCCACTCCCGCATCGCGAAACAGCACACAGCCGCAGCCATAGGGCTGCAACCCATGCTTGTGCGGATCGACCACAATCGAATCGACCCGCTCCATCGACTCAAAGGCCGACGCTGCACTCTCCCCAAGATCCGAGCGGATCAGCCGAAAATACCCGCCATACGCAGCGTCCACATGCACGCGAAATCCGTAGCGCTCGCGCAATGCCAGAATCTCCGCCAGCGGATCGACCGCGCCCAGCGCCGTCGTCCCCAGCGTCGCCACCACGGTTCCCACGTTGCCGCGGCGCAGCGCGTCCTCCAGAGCATTCACGTCCATGCGTCCTCGGTCATCACACCGCACCGCTTCAAACGGAATCCCCAACACCGCCGTAATGCGCCTGTGCGTGTAATGCGCCTGTTCGCTCGCCACCACAAGTTTGCCCGGTGCCAGTTGACTGGAGACCCAAAGCGCTTCGAGATTGGCAAACGTTCCACCCGAGGTCAGGTGGCCCAGAAAACCGCCCGCTTCGCCCCACCCAAACATCCGCGCAATCTCTGCGACCGCTTCCATCTCCATCGCGGAGCTGGCTCGACCCCCATCCCGCGCATGGTTGTTCGGATTGATCGTCATCGCCAGCGCATAGGCCGCCTGCGCCACCGGATGCGGCGGTTTCAGCATCTGCCCGGCATACAGCGGGTGAAAATACGGATAGTTGTCCGTCAGCCGACTGGCAACCTGGGCCATCACCGCAGACGCTTGTGGGCTTTTGGCCACGGCCGAGGAGGCATATTCCGGCAGCGAGGCAAATCCCTGTTCCAGTCGCTCCAGCCCATCTCTCAGCAGCCCGATCCATTCGTCTTTTTCATCGGTGCCATTCATCGCGAAAACTTACCATAGCACGACGACCGCAACAGGCCCAAAATGGAACTCCAAAAGGAGATCAACGAGTCGCAAACGCTTGTCCGTAATTTTTCATGCTGGCTTTTTCCAGAACAGTGGTACTATCGGTTTAGCGTTTGAACCGAATCGGGCGTGAGCAGTACTCGCCCAACCAAGCAAGCTTCTGCTTGTCTTCGCTCCGTTTCACTCCAGCGCAATTCAATCTTCAGGAAATACGAATCAAATGGAACAAGGTACTGTGAAATGGTTTAACGACGCGAAGGGCTTTGGCTTTATCTCGCGTCAGAACGGCGAAGATGTCTTCGTGCATTACTCCGCCATCAACTCGAATGGCTTCAAGAGCCTGCAGGAAGGCCAGGCCGTACAGTTCAACGTGGTCAAGGGACCTAAGGGATGGCAAGCTGCCGACGTGCAGCCTCTGTAAATCCAATCTCTCTGACCCGTTCAGAGTTTCTCAGGGCAGGGAGCGATCCCTGCCCTGATTCTTTTCCGGGTGCTTCCAGCGCCCATTCTCCCGCCATCACAGCGTGATCGCCTGGCTCGCCTGCACCCGTTTTTCCAGTGCATCGCAAGCCGCCCGGCAACCGTCTTCCCCGGCCAAAATGCGCATCGCGGCCTGTGCCTCGACCGAGTAGCTTGGGGTTTCCAGCAGTTGCGTCAGCTGGTCAGCCAGCGTGGCCGCCGTCAGTTGGCTGCGACGCAGACTGCGGGCCGTGCCCAGCCGCACCATGCGCATCGCGTTATCCGGCTGATCGTGACTCCACGGCACAATCAGCATCGGTCGTCCTGCGCGCAGGCACTGCGCCACCGTTCCCACTCCTCCCTGGTGAACGACGGCTGCGCAGCGCGGAAAAAGCAGCGAATGCGGCGCATACTCCGCCATGCAGATCGAGGATGGCAACGCCTGCTGCGGACGATTGCGCGCGTCCGGACCCACCAGCAGAACAGCACGTCGTCCGATTTGCTGACATGCTTCAGCCGCAACCGCATAGAAGTCTCCGGCCGTCATCACCGCCGCCGATCCAAGCGTAAACACCACCGGAGCTGCGCCCTCGCCCAGAAAGCGCTCCAGCGCAGGCGGCAGTTCCCGCATTCCGGAGTCGGCATCGTGATAGCAGAAGCCGGTCTGCACCGTCATCGGCGGCCAGTCCCGCTGCCGTTCGCCCAGCAGACGGCTAAAGAGCGCCAGCACCAGTTGCGGCGAGTGCTTGCCTTCAAACAGCGGATTGACGCCGGTCGGCAACCCCAGCTCCCGCCGCAGATCCAGAATCGGCTCCGGCCAGCTTCGGCTGATCGCTCGCGCCAATCGGTGAATCATCCAGCCGACGCCCGGAACGCGTCCGTAGACTCCGCTGAGCCATTCATACATGGGCAGCGCCGGTGGATCAAAGGCCGAAAAGAAACTGATCGGCGCGAGCACCGCGCTGGCCCACGCGATCCTGGTCGTTTCCGCCACCAGCGGCGCGGCATAGTTCAGCTCGCCGGCCACCAGCAGGTCGGCGCGGCGCGGCGCGCTGACGGCCGCCATCAGATCGTCATAGCTTTCTCGCAACGCTGGAAACAAAAACTCCCGCAGCCCATATTCCGTTCCTCGCCGCGGCTCATAAATCTTCGCCGCCAGGGCTGTATCCTGCGGATCGATATCCGGACGCACCGCGTGAAAGTCGATCCCCAGCGGGCGCACTCGCTCGCGAAAGACCTCCGGAACGGCCAGCACCGCCTCATGGCCGCGTCGCTGCAACTCCAGGGCCAGGGCAATCAGCGGATGCACATCGCCCATGGTGCCGATATGGGTCAGCACGACGCGCATCGTCTTCTCCACGCTCCGGATTGCGCTCTTTGTCCGTCCTGCTTCACTGTCCCTGCTCGTTGTCTCGCCGGGCCACCATCACCGGCCTCACGCGACTCAATCCGTTCAAATACCGCTCCACGCCATCGGCCAGACTTTCGGCAATCCGCTCTCGCCATGCCGACTGCCGCAGCAGCCGCGCATCCGCGGGATTCGTCAGAAAGCTGATCTCCGCCAGCACCGACGGCATCTGCGCGCCAATCAACACCACAAACGGAGCCTTCTTCACGCCGCGATCCCGAAACGCCGCATCTCCATCGCTCAACCCGTGATAGAGCGACTCGTCCACGTCCGCGGCAAACTCGCGCGACTCGTCAATCTTGTCTTTCAGGGCAATCTTTCTCACCAGGTCCGAGAGTTGATGCACGCCCGCATTCGACACCGCATTCTCTCGCGCCGCCACCTCCAGCGCCTGCGGGTCGCTGGTGAAGTTCAGATAGTAGCTCTCCACGCCGCGCGCCTCCGGCTCCGGACTGGAGTTGGCGTGGATCGACAGAAACAGGTCTGCCTGCGCCTTGTTCGCGATCGCCGTGCGCGTCTCCAGCGGCACAAACGTATCGTCGTCCCGTGTGTAGATCACCTGTGCGCCCAGCCGCTGCTCCAGGAGCTTGCCCGTGCGCAGCGCCACGTCCAGCACCACATCCTTTTCCTCGATCCCGCCCGGTCCCAGCGTGCCCGAATCATGCCCGCCATGCCCGGCGTCAATCACAATCCGATTCACCTTCAGCCCAAGTGCGCGCACCAGGGACCGCTCGCCGTCGGCCGTCGGCTGCGCCGCCTGCGCCACCGTCGTCGACGGGGTGGAATCCTTCGGCAGCGCGTCCCCGGACACCCCCGTCCGAGAATGCCGATGGGGGTGCGTGTGGCCCACGGCGTGCAAACTGGACACACGCGCCGCCACCGGAGCGCTCGTTGGTCCCGTCGTTGCTTCCTCGCGCGAGGGTGCGCGGCTCAGCGCCGCCACGTCGGCCAACGTGTTCTTGGACGGTTCGCTTTCCTGGGATCTCTTCGTGTCCTGCGCCGTTTCCAGTCCGCCGCCGTGCCCGCCATGAATATCCAGAATCAGCCGCCACGGATTCGGCAGCAGAAATGCCGAATAGTCGCTCACATCCGTCACATCCAGCACCACCCGCGTCACATCGGGTTTGTATTGCGCGGCGCGAATCCGTTTCAAATACCCATCGTCGATCACCTGCACTTCACGGCCATTCAACCCGCGCGCCAGCCGCGCCCCATGCAGGTCAAAGAAGATGCGATCCGGGTGCGTCACTCGCGCCGCTTCATACTCGACCTCGCCGCTCAGGTCGATGGCGATTCGGGTCGAAACCGGATTGGACCAGTGCCGGATGCCGGTAATCTCCACCGTCTTGCCGCTTGCCGCCCCACCATGCACGCGCTTGGTCAGCGCGCCAGCCTCTGCGGAAGTCGGCGCCGTAGCCGACGAAGCCAGCTTTGCGAAGGGCGCTTCGGAACCGGCTTGCCTGTCCAAAACAGTTTGCCTCTTCGGCGCTTCGGTCACGTCGGTCGCATTCGTCGTGTTGTTCGTGTTGGTCGGCGCGCTCTCGGTAGCCGCACTTCTGACCCCGCGCTCGAGATTCAATCCTTGCAGTCCTTGCGACGCGTGCAATCCTTGCGGCAGCTTCGGCCGGGCGTTCGATGCCGCCACTCCGCCGGGCAGAGTTTGCGCTCTGGAAGTCTGCGTCGGTTTCAGATCCAGTGCGGCTTGCTCGGCGTAGGAGCTATCCGGAAATCTTCGGATCACGGCGCGCAGATTCTCTTGCGCGCAGCCAGCATCCTGCAGATGGTTCGCGCACAGTTCGCCTTCGTTCAGCAGCGCCTCCGCCACTTCCGGACTCTTCGGATACTGCGTCAGCAGAAATTCAAACTGACCGCGCGCTGCTTCCAGATCGTGCTGCTTCTGCCGCTCGGTGCCGGTTCCGCTGCCCTCCTCGGCCAGCAGCTCCGCCACGGCTTCCACCGCCGCCGGAGCCTTCCCAGCCGCCGGCCAGCGATGATACACCGCCCGATAGGCGTTGAGCGCCAGCTCATAGTCGGCTCGACCGCGTGCGCCCGGCGGCTTCGCCTCCAACTCCGTCCGCATCGCCGTGGCCGCGTTGAATGCGGCCTCGCTTGCAGGGATGCGCATCGCCCTCACCTGCACCGCCGCAAGCAGCAACACGGCAGCCCCAACTCTCCGCCATCCCGCTCGTGCTCGCGAATTGTGCTTGCATGGTTGCACCACAGGCCTCAGGCGAGTCCATGGACTCACTCTTTCGACTGTAAAACGCAATGGCTCTTGCAGCGCGTCCAATCGCCCGGCAAGCGCGCCAAAGGTTCCCGCGCAGTAAAGAGACAGAGCCAACCGCCATGCTCGCCGCCTTCACCGATGCTTCACAATCGCCGCACCGGGCGCGTGGCTCACGCGACGCTCAGCGCGACGGTGTTGGCGTCCCGCAGCGCCTTGATATCGCGCATCGGCGGCTGACCATAGAACCGGCTGTATTCCCGATTGAACTGGCTGACGCTCTCGTATCCGACCTCAAAGGCGACCGTCAAAGCATCCACGCCATCCAGCAACATTCGACCTCGCGCCGCCTGCAAGCGCAGTTGCTTCTGATATTGCAGCGGACTCATGTGCGTCAGCATGCGGAAATGATGGTGCAGCGTCGATACGCCCATTCCGGCCATGTGGGCCAGATGATCCACGCGAATCGGCTTCGCATAGTTGTTCCGAATCCAGGAAACAGCTCGCGCCGTCCGATGGCTTTGATCGCCCGAAGTGGCAATCGCCCGCAGTCGAGCGCCTTCCGGCCCGCAGAGAATCCGGTAAATGATCTCGCGCTGAATCAGGCTGCTCAGATAAGGGCTATCCTGCGGATTCTCCACCAGGTCAACCATCCGGCAACACGCGCTCAGCAGTTCGGTTGTGACCTTGCCGGTCACCATCGCCGGAGAATCCAGTGAACCCTCGCGCAGATGAACCTCATCGCGACGCAGCAGCTCGCGCACGACCGACATATCCAGGGCGAGCGACAAGGCCAGCAGCGGCCTGGCTTCGCTCGCCTCGACCACCTGGCTCACAATCGGCAAGTCGATCGATGTCAGCAGAAATCGCGATCGGTCATAGTAAAACGTGGTCTGGCCCAGGTCCACACGCTTGCTGCCTTGCGCGACAACGATCAGGCTGGGCGTGTACATGCCCATGCAGGGAGCCGTCGGTGCCGTTCTGCGCACCAGCGACAACCCCGGAATCTCGGTCGCGCGCCTCTGATCGGCCTCGGTATGCCAGGCAATTGTTTCCGCCAGTTCCGCGCTCCAGCTTTGGATGGATCTCGAAATCCGCGCTTTTCCGTAGTCTTTGGCTCGCGGGACCATTCTGCTCGCACCTCGATGGTTTACTTTCCCTCCCAGCATAGCTCTGACCCGGTTCAGGCGCCAGCAGAAAGCCTCGCACGCAAGAGAATCAGGCAAAAGATCGACAGGATCAGGAAAATCCACACAGGCGACAATCCCCTACACTGCATCCTGTGCAGAGTTTATTTTTTTATGAGCAGTAAGCTTCCAGTCAGGAGCATAGAATGGCAGGTATCGGAAGACGCGCGGGAGGAGACGCAGCATGGCGATTACACTGAGCATCAATAAGCAGGCGCATACCGTCGATGCAGCGGCAGATACGCCGCTGTTGTGGGTTTTGCGAGATATGCTGGGGCTGAAAGGCACCAAATACGGCTGCGGCATCTCCTACTGCGGCGCTTGCACCGTGCATGTCAATGGCCGCGCGGTGCGGTCCTGCAAGACAACGGTCGGCTCCGTTGAAAAGATGGAGATCACCACGATCGAGGGTCTCTCCGATTCGGAAACGCATCCGGTACAACTCGCCTGGCAGTCTGTCGATGTGCCCCAGTGCGGATACTGCCAGTCAGGGCAGATCATGTCCGCCGCGGCATTGCTTTCCAGGAACACAAATCCGACAGATGCCGAGATCGCCGCTGCGATGAATGGCAATCTCTGTCGCTGCGGCACCTATCCGCGGATTCGCGAAGCGATTCGTCGCGCAGCCGGACAGATGGCCGCCAAAGGGGGTGCGCAATGAAGCTTGATCGCCGAACATTTCTCAAGATCACCGCCACTGCCAGCGGCGCCTTTCTTCTCGGCATCGACGCCGATCTCCTCGCCTACGGTCAGCGGTCCAATCGCTCCGCGAATACCCTCTCGCCACGACCCTTTCTTCGCATTGCCCCAGACGGCGCCGTCACCATCATGGCCAAAAATCCCGAAGCCGGTCAGGGATCGAAGACCATGCTGCCCATGCTGATCGCCGAGGAGTTGGATGTTGACTGGAAGTCGGTGCGCGTCGAGCAGGCCGAGGGCGATGCCAGCCTTTACGGCTTCCAGTTTCTCGGCGGCAGCATGGCCACGCCCATGAACTGGGATCCCATGCGTCGCGTCGGAGCCGCCTGGCGACAGATGCTCGTGCAAGCCGCCGCCACATCCTGGAGCGTGCCGGAGTCGGAGTGTTCCACCCGCGCCGGCCAGGTTCTGCACTCCGCTTCTGGCCGCTCCGCAGGCTATGGCGAACTGGTGGCCAAAGCCGCCACGCTCACTCCGCCCGCGCTCGACTCCGTTAAGCTCAAAGATCCGGCACAGTACACCATCCTCGGCACTTCGCCTGAAGGGGTCGATACCGCGGCCATCGTCCTTGGCAAACCGCTCTTCGGCATCGATGTCGAGCTGCCCGGCATGCTTCATGCCGTCATTCAAAAGTGTCCCGTCTTCGGCGGCAAAGTCAAAACCGCCAACACCGACGAGATTGCCAAAATGCCCGGCGTAAGAAAGGTCATCGTCATCGCCGGCACTCTCACCGACGATCCTGTCCTTCCGCTGAACCCCGGTCTCGAGCCAGGCGTGGCGATTCTCGCCGACACCTGGTGGCAGGCTCAAAGCGCGCGCGCCAATCTTCAGGTCGACTGGGACTTCGGCACGGGTACCTTTCAGGATTCCACAACCTTTGCGCAGCAGGCCGCAGATGCTCTGAAGCAACCCTACGGACAGGTTCTCAGCCAATATGGCGATGTCGATGCTGCCTTGCACGGCGCGGCAAAGGTGCTGGAAGCAACCTATTCGTATCCATTTCTGTCGCACAACACGCTGGAGCCTCAGGGCGCCACGGCATCCTTTGCCGCCGGCAAGCTGGAGCTTTGGAGCAACTCGCAGGATCCCGCCTCCGCAAAGCGTCTGACGGCGAAGATCACCGGCCTCATGCCCTCCGATGTCAAACTGCACATCATGCGCTCCGGTGGCTCGTTTGGTCGCCGCTTCGTCTGCGATGCCGATGTGGAGGCGGCCTGGCTCTCCAGGCAGGTGGGCAAGCCGGTCAAGGTCACCTGGTCACGCGAAGACGACATGACCCACGACAACTATCGGCCCGCCGGAACCATCGGCCTCAAAGCCGGTCTGGATCCTTCGGGGAAGCTGATCGCCTGGCGTGAACACTACGTCACCTTTGGCGATGGCAAGCGAACCATCACAAGCGGCGGAGTCGGCACGCAGGATTTTCCCGGCGGATATGTCGCGGCCTATCAGCTTGGCCTCTCCAACTCCATTCCATTTCGATCCCGCACCGGGCCGCTTCGCGCGCCAGGCGTCAACGGCCAGGCTTTCGTCCTGCAATCCTTTCTCGACGAGCTGGCCGTCGCAGCCGGTCGCGATCCTCTGGACTTCCAACTGGAGCTGCTCTCGCACACCCCTGCCCCGGGCTTTGAGGTTCATCCAGACCGCCCGTCCAGCCTCAATCCGGAGCGGCTGCGCGGTGTGCTCGAGAGGGTCGCGGAGAAATCCAACTGGCGCAAGCGTCCGCAGCAGCCAGGTCGCGGCTTTGGCATCGCGGCTTTCTTCTGCCATCTCAGCTACTTCGCAGAGGTGGCCGAGGTCAGCGTCGATGCGCAAAATCGCATCACCGTCCATCACATCTGGGCCGTGGGCGACGTCGGCAGTCAGCTCATCAACCCTCGCGCAGCCGACAATCTGACCGCCGGAGGCATTCTCGAAGGGTTAACCCAGATGGAGCAGGAGATTACCTTCACACACGGCGCGCCAGTCCAGGATAACTTCGACCAGCAACCCCTCGTGCGGATGGGACAGGTGCCAATCATCGAGATCGAATTCCGCAAATCCGAATTTTCTCCAACTGGCCTTGGCGAACCCATGCTCCCGCCCGCGATTCCTGCCGTGACCAACGCGGTCTTCGCGGCAACCGGCAAGCGCATTCGAACCCTGCCGCTCAAGCGCAGCGGCTTTCGCTTCGCCTGAAGCAGTACGAAAGCGGAACTGGAGCAGAACTGAATCCGAATCAGAGTCTGCTCCAGCAAAACCGGAGCAGAGATCCCCGCAAGAGAACCGCGACGACGCATCTTCCCGGAGAAGCGATGCAGTGGTATTCAGGAAACACGCTCCAGCACCGTGAGCGCAAACGCTGTCGCCGCGCTGATTTTGCTTCGGCTCTGCGCCCCGGCCTCATCCCACGCAAATTCCTGTCAAGTCCCGCAGCATCAGAAAACCGCCTATCTCATTCATTCCAAACATAATAAAAATCCTGAAAAGTGGCAGGCAATTCGCCGCCCCTGTGCTACGCTCGTCTCACACAGCAGAATCAGGGCCGGACGCCAACGTCCGGCCCTTTGCTTTTTCCGGTGATCGTCGCGGACTCACTTCCGTCGCCGTCTTCACTTCACCTTTCAGGAGAAAATCATGCAATTCGAAGAACTCATGACCAAAATGAAGGAACTTCGCTCGCTCGCGACTCGGCGCGACGCTAGCGATGAAGACAAACTCATCTTCATCAAACGTATGGGCTACGCGATCTCGGCCTGCGGAGGCACTGCCAAAGCCCGTCTCGGCGGGGCCGCCGCCCAGCATCCGGCCATCGTCAATTGCGCCATCGCCTACAGTTCCGCATATCTCCAGGGCATCATCAATGAAGAAATCTACTTCGGCAACTGCGCCGATGCGGACGCCGCATGGATGGCCGCCGTTCCTCCGCTTGCCGACCAGAATTCCATCAGCGACTACATCGCCTGCATCGCCTACAGCATCGGCACCGGCATCTGCTCGCCAGAGAGAGGCACACGCCTGCTCTACGCCGCGCAGATCTTCCGAAGCACGCTGGCCACAGCAGAGCGCCGCTCACCCGGCCGACCCGCCCGCACTCCTGCCATCGATGCGGCGCCGGAAGCCTTGCCTGCCAATGATGAACTCGACAACAAAACCCTATCAAGCTGTTAACCAGAAAAATAATATACCCCCCTGGGGGGGTAATTTGCCACGCGGCAGACCTTTTCTGCCATCCATCCACAATCTCATCAAATCAAACAGGTTCCGCTGGCGACTCGCTTTTGCGCGCTCCGCTCGGTTAACCTTTCTGCAAACAGCAAGTCCTGTTTTGCGCACTACGCGCGGTTTGCCTGTGCGCACTACGCGCGGTGTATTGCGTCCAGGCTGAACCTTCCCGGACCGCTCAGAAACAGCGTCAGCGTCACGCCCAGGTACAGCACAATCAGCTCGCCGTGGTCCGCCGCATGGCCCAGAAACTCGAAGTGATGCACCAGCGCCCACGCCACAAAGACGTTGACAAAGACAATCGCCGCCGCCCAGCGCGTGGCGATGCCAAGGATCATCAGCAGCGTGCAGATCGAGTCCGAGATCATCGCGAACGCCAGGCTCGGCACCGGCCCGATGTGCAGCGGATCGGGAAAGTGCGCGGCCATCTGCGAGAACGTGAAGATCTTCTCGATCCCATGCTTCAGAAACAGCGGCGTGATCGTCGTCAGCCGCAGGATGAGCAAGCCGAGATCGGAGTCCGGCGGAATGGCTTTGAGATGGAGGATGTCTTTGAGCACGCGTCACCTCGCAGAATGGTTTCGCTGCAAGAGTAACCCAGACGCTGCTTTGAAATCAGAAAATCCGCAGAAGAAAAATGGCCGCCAGCGCAGTTGCGCAGACGGCCATCCATCGTTACGGTTTGGACTCAGGCTCGCGCCGGGGTCAGATTGCCCAGCCGCTCCTCCAGCATCTCCTCGGCGTGCGCCAGGAAGTCGGCCATCGGAACCTTGCCTGCGTCCACGTCGGCCAGCAAAGCCTTCTGCGCCTGATACTCCTTGTTCACGATGCCTGCCTTGGACTGAAGCATGCGCCACGCCTTGCGCCGCTCCACGCAGAAGAGCACCAGTTGGCGGCTGATCGCGCGATACTCCGGCTCGGCTCCCGCTTCGCCCGGCAGCTTGATATAGACGCCAAAGTCGGGGATGAACGAGCGATGCGAGGAATCGAGATAGCGCCGCCACACGGCATCCTGCTGCGTGATGCGCACCAGCATGTTGTCCAGCGGAATCAGCTTGCTCACAGCGTCCTTCTTCACCTTCTTCAGGTGGTTGCGGAAGCGCGCCTCCGTTGCGCACCAGTGCGCGACGGTGTAGCGGCTGACCTCGCCCGTGGCCTTGTCCTTGGTCGAGTACCAGTCCATCTCCTGCGCCGGATTGCCCTTCACGTCCAGCGCTTCCTGATATGTCTCGCCCATGCGTGGATTGAAGACAAACTCCGGCACGCCGCGCGAGTCGCGCACGCGCTGCGCCTGCGTCAGAGCCATATCGTCGGCCACGCCGTGCTCCGGCTGGCAGGTCGTGAAGGCTTGCAGGAACATCGTGCCGCGATACTCCAGACCGTCCAGAATCGCGCGGTAGAGCTTCGGCGCGTTGGCCATCGAAACCTGCGCCACGAACGGCGAGCCATGACCGGCGATGAAGGTCTCGGCCACGGTCTTCTTCTCCGTGTTCTTGCCCTGCGTCGCCGCGCCAAAGACGTTCATGTCGTTGCCGCCCAGCATCGGCGTCGAATCCGAGTTCTGCCCGCCGGTGTTGGAGTAAACCTGCGTGTCCAGCATCAGAATCTTCACGTTCGGGCGGTTCTGCAGGATCACCTTCGAGGTGTTCTGGTAGCCGATGTCGCCAATGCCGCCGTCGCCGCCCACCACCCACACCTTGGGCAGTTCGACGATCTCCTGATCGGTCATCGTCGCGTCGGTGAAGTGCGTCAGCTCGTAGTACTCGCGCGGCGTCATCGCACCCTCCTCACGCGTGAGGATGATGTCGGTCAGCCGCTCCGGCAGCACCGAGCGCCGCGCATGGTCCACGATGAAGCTCTCGCCCATCAGCCAGCCCACGGTCACGCCATCCTGGAAGAGCGAGTTCATCCACGGATACGCATGAGGATTGTTCGGCGCAGTCGAGCCATAGACGGTGTTGCAGCCGGTGTGCGCGGCCATCGCCATCACGCTCATGCCGTTGGCGATGCGGCCATCGATCGCTTGCAGATTTTTATGATTGAAGGCATCGTTCAGCAGCACCGAAGCCAGAGCTTCGACGATCTGCAGATCGGTAATGGGGCCATTGACGGCCTCATGCGCAGCCATGCGCGCCTTGGTGTCCTTTTCGTTTTCGCCGCCCAGGCCCAGGATCAGATGCGCCACCGACTGCTTCAGCAGCGCGTATTCCGCCGGGTTGCGCTCGGCCAGCGCGGCCAGGCGCGCCGCGCCGTTCTTCTCCAGTTCGCCCGCTTTGGCAATCAGCCGGTCGCTCTTGCGATGGAAGACCGGGCGCATATACGCCTCGGTGACGGCGGCAATCGCGCGCAGCACCGATTTTTCGCCGCAACCGGCGCAGGCGCCGTCACCGGCCACCAGCGCGTCGTAGTTGCTGCGCACCATGAGCATATTGCGCAGCGTCGCGGTCTTCGAGTCGGCTGGGTATTCGGCATTGAACAGCCCGAGGAACTTCTGCGGAGTATCCGGCAGCAGGTCCAGGAAGGCCGTGCCGGTCTCGTGCTCGGCGTTGACCGTCTCGGTTTCGGGCACCATCTTCAGCGCCTCGTGGTCGCCGCAGGCCGTCACGCAGGCCGCGCAGCCTTTGCACAGGTCCGAGACGAAGATGGAGAAGACGCCGCCCGAGCCGGGAGCCTTGCGCTCCGGCGACGAGAAGATGGCGTTCACCTTGGTGTATGCCAGAGGAACTTTGGAGATGATCGCGGCAAACTCGGAGCGAGCCTTCTCGCTGAAGCCACCGACTTCGTCGGCAACTTCATTGGTCACGCGCACCAGAATCTCCGGCAGCGGAGTCGAGAGTTTTTTGCTCACAACCTCGTTCATCGCCACACGCGCCTTGGCGTCAAGCTGCGGAATGACCGAGAGCATCTTCGCGCGGTCGTCAAAGCTGGTCACGTAGCGCGAGATGGCCGTGCGCAGGACGGTGGAAAGCTCCTGCGATGTGTTGGGCAGCGCCGTATCCGGGCAGGCCGCGATGCACTCCATGCACTGCGTGCAGTTCTCCGGAATGTAAAGCGGCGTCTCGCGGCGGGCAACGTACTTGGACGCCGTGTCGCCGGTGGCGGCGGCGATCATGCCCAGCGCGGCCAGCGGCGTCGCCGGCTGATCGTAGCCATAGTGCGAACGGAACTCGGCGTCGAAGGTGGCCAGCGTGTTGATCGGCGCGCGCTCGGCCTGTCCGGTGGGCAGCGCATGGGAGCGGCAGCCGCCGGTCGAGCAAGAGCCGGACGAGCTGGAGCCGGCCACTTCGGACTCGACCAGAACGGGCAACAGCGCCTGTCCGCGCAGGCTCGAACGATCCGGCGCAGTCATCGCGCCGATGTTGATCTCGGTCACCATCTCGAAGCCCTTGGTCATCACTTCCATGTTCGATTGCACGACTGCATCGCCGAGCTTGCCGAACTTCTTCACATACTGCTTGTGAACGACCTCGCGATACTTCTCCTGCGTAATCTTGAACTCGTCGAGCAGCGGCGAGACGGCAAAGAACGCGCCGAGGAATGCATTGCCCTGCATGCGGAGCTGAAGATCGCCGCGATCGGTCGCCTCGCGCGCAATCTTGAAGCCGGGCAGCGTGAAGACGCGAATCTTCTGGTCAATGATCTGCTGGCGCGCCCAGATAGGCAGCCGCTCCCATGCCTGTTCGCCGGTCTCTTCCGACTCCCACACCAGCGAACCGCCCTCGGCCATGCCGTCCAGCGGATTGCAGTGCGTGAATGCCTTCGGGTCGCAGCAGAGAACGACGTTCACATGGCGCAGGTCGCAGTTCACGCGAATCCGGTCCTTGGCGGCAACCATGAAGTAGCTGGTGGGCGCGCCTTTTTTCTCGGAACCGTACTTGGGATTGGCGCTGACGTGGATGATCTCCTTCGGACTGCCAAACTCATCGACGACATGGTCGCGGTCAAAGAGCAGATCGTTCAGGTCGCCGATGATCGCGCCCAGGTTCTTGCCCGTCGTGATCGCGCCCCAGCCGCCGATCGAGTGGAAGCGCACCGCGACCGCGCCCTCCGGCAGCAGAGACGGACGCTCCGCGGCAACCACCGCATAGGGATGGTCGATGCCCAGAACGATGAAGCTGGCGTCGTCGGCGATCGTCTTGCCGTCCTTGCGCGCAATCTGACCATGCGCGTACTCATACGCGCCCAGGATGTGTTCGGGGCGGAAGTCGCGCGAGCCTAGGCCGTAGGTTCCGTTGAGAATCTGCGGCATCTCCGCCGAGGTAACGTGGGCTTTGCTGAGCGCGGTACGAATGTCGCGGCCCAGCGGATTGTCGCCCGCCATTCCTTCGTCGGTGCGCTCCAGAATGATCACGTTCTTCCGTCCTTTGAGCGCCTTGACGATGGCCTCTTCAGGGAATGGACGGATGACGTTGACGTGGATAGAGCCAACCTTGGCTCCGCGCGTCTCGCGCAGATAGTCGACGGCTGCCTCGATGTTTTCCGCAGCCGAACCGAGAGAGACGAAGACCGTCTCGGCGTCTTCGGTCTTGTACTCGGAGATCAGTCCATAGTGGCGCCCGGTCAGCTCGCCAAAGTCCTTGTAGGCGGCTTCCAGCATCTCCAGAATCGGCTCGATGAAGTTGTTGCGCCGAGCCACGATGCCCTGCATGTAATGTTCCTGGTTCTGCACCGGGCCAAGCAGCAGCGGATTGGTCAGGTCGATCATGGACGGAACGCGCCGACGCTTGGGTCCGAAGAGCACGCGCTGGGCTTCGGTGGGTGTCTCGATGATGTCGTCGGGAGCGCCAAGATATTCGCGAATCAGCTCCGACTCGTGCTTGTAAAAGGTGCGTTCCAGGTGCGAGGTGAGGAAGCCGTCCTGAATGTTCATGCCCGGCGTCAGGCTCAGCTCGGTAACGCGGCGCAGGATCAGCGCCTGGTCGGCGGTCTGCTGCGCGTCCTTGCCGAAGAGCATGATCCAGCCTGTGTCCAGCGCGCCATAGATGTCGTCATGGCCGCAGTGGACGTTGAGCGCGTGCTTGGTGAGCGCGCGCGCGCCGACTTCGAGAACCATGGTCGAGCACTTGCCGGGCGCGTGGTAGTACTGCTCGACGCCATAGACGACGCCCTGACCGGAGGTAAAGTTGACGACGCGTTTGCCGCATACGGAGTGAGCGATGGCGCCGCCCTGCGCCGCGTGCTCGCCTTCGGTCTCAATGGCGATGGTGCTGTGGCCAAAGACGGTGAGGTTGCCCTCGGCAAAGGATTGCTGGAACAGCTCGCCACCCTCGGTGGACGGCGTGATGGGATAAAAGACGCCCGCGTCGGCAATGCGCGCCTCGGTATGATAGGCGATGAGCTGATTGCCGTTGGCAGTGATGCGAATTCCGGGGTAGCGTGCCTTGTTCTTCATGGTTCCCTCACGTGAGCTGATTGGAGATGGCTGGCTGGTTCGCCGAATATCCCGATGCAACCAGCATCCGGGACGGGGAAGAATCGAAGAGCCAGAACAGCAGCAGTTGGTTCCGGGGCGGATCAACCGCCGGGTACGATAGCCGGTCCATAGGCCGAACTCTCGCAATTGCCCTGATTGTACTGCCCACGGAAATCAGAGGGCAATCCGGCGTGTTACCTGTTGGGATGGGCAAAATCGCGGCTTTGCTCTGCCGCCGCGGGGCGGATGGAGTGCGATGGCGGGGGTCGGAAGTCGAAGGAGAATTCTGTGGCGCGCAGGAGCGGCCAAAGGTGGGTCAGCGGGCCGGCCGGGCAACGATATAGATGGGTCAAGTATGCTGATTTACGAATACAGATTACGAAGACTGGTTTGTCAATTCAGGTCCGGGAACCCGTCGGCAGGCGGCAAGGCAGACAAGGCTCAGGAGTACGGATGGCGGCACGACGGCAGGGACGATATCGCGTGGCGGGGATGGATATTGATCCGCGGCATCGCAGTTGCGTTCTGGATGGCACAGAGGTTCCGCTGCGGGCACAGGAGTTTGACCTGCTGGAGTATCTGGTGCGCAATCCGCACAGAGCGATTCCGGCGGCTGAGCTGAAGGCGGGAATCCTGCCCGAAGATGCGAGCGGAAGCATTCCGCTCGAAGAGTATCTGGAGCGGCTGGGCAAACTGCTGGAGGCGGCCTCAGGCGGCGAAAAGCTCCTGATTGCCGGGGAAGATGGCACGCAGACGCTGGAAGCGGAAGTGATCTTTCAGCCGGAGATATGGGCCGACACGGCGGAAGCGGCAGTGGAAGAGGTTGCACCGGGCTATGCGCCTTACCTGTCGATCGACGAAGACGCGGAAGTGGTGGAGGGCCGACGCCAACTGACCGCGCAGGAGCGTGCGGGACTGCGACGGATGGCAGGGGTCGTGGTTGCCGTGCTCGTGGTCGGCGCGGGTGTGTGGGCTGTCTGGTCGTGGATCCATCGTCCACAGCCGACAGGGGTGAGGGTGGTGCTGAGCCAGGTGCTGGACCAGACGGGCACAAGTCAGAGCGGCCCGGTGGGGGCTGCTCTGAATGCGGCGGTGCGGCTGGAACTGGAGCAATCTCCCTTTGTCTCTGTGGCAACAGCCAGACAGGTGAGCGCAGCGTTGAGCGGCGGCAAGGCGAGCGTACAAATGGGTGATCTGACCGACAGACTGGCGCGGCGCGCCTGCCGTGCGCGCGGAGACGATCTCTATGTGAGCGGGACTCTGCGACGCGTGGGCCACAACCGGGTGTTGACGCTGGAAGCGCGTGCTTGTGGGACAGACCAGCAGCGGGCGCGTAGCGCCGGGATTGCCTCGGATGAGGCAGGAGTCGTGAACGTGCTGCCGCAGGTGGTGGGCGATCTGCGTCGGCAACTGGGAGAAAGTCGCGCGTCGGTGAAGCGAAGCAGCCAGGCGCTGAGCCGTCCTGGAGAGCCGGTTGTGGAGGCGCTGAAAGACTATGCGGAGGCACGGCAGCAGGCCGCCGCCGGGCAGACGAACGCTGCGATTGTGACGATGCAGAAGGCGCTGGAAGTGGACGAGCACTTTGCGCTGGCGCAGATGGCTTTGAGCGAACTCTATGCGGATGCGCGTCAGCCGGAGCTGGCCGCTGCGAGTCTGCGTCAGGCATTTGATGCGCGCAACAGCCTGCTGCCAAACCTGGCCATGCAGGTGCAGACGGAGTATGCCGAGCGCGTGAGCGAAGACCTGAATACGGCGCTGCAAGAGGCCAAAGCCTGGGGCGCGATCTATCGTCTGGATGCAAGGCCGCAAAAGGCGCAGGCACGGATTGAGCAGCAACTGGGAAGGCCGGTGGCTTCGCTGGAGCCAGCCTGGAAGGCGCTGGAGCTGGACGATGAGGATGCGGGTGTCTATGCGCTGCTGGCCGAAGGGCAACTGCAGGCCGGACGGCTGAATGAAGCGGAGGGAACAGTCCGGCTCGCAACCACGCACGGATTGCAGGATGAGCGACTGCATTGGATTGCGTTTGAGATTGGCGTGGAGCAGAACGACGAAAAGGCGATGCAAGCCGAACGCGCGTGGGCCGCAACAGCACCCGCGCACATGGCGCAGATGCGCCTGCTGGATGCGCGAAGAGAGTTTGCGCTGGGCGAAGTGCGCGATGCCGAGGCCGATGCGCAAGCTGCCGCCGAACTGTGGCGCAACCAGGGCATGGTGGGCGAAGCCGATCGGCATCAGGCGGCAAGCGCGTGGACAGAAGCCAAGCTGGGATTGACAGCAACGGCGGCGGCGACGATGAAGGATTTGCCGGAGATGGTGGACAGCGCTCCGATGGCGCTGGCATGGGCACAGGGCGGCGAATTGGAAAAGGCAACAACCGAGATGCAGCAGGGCCAGGCCGCGCATCCGGCGGGAACGCTGTGGCAGCAGGTGTGGGCGCCGGAGATCAGCGCCGCGATTGCGCTGGCCGAGGGCAAGCCCGAAGTGGCCGTGGAGGCGCTGCGGAAGGCCGTTGGATATGAGTCGTGCAGCCCGGATATCTGGCTGTTGCGCGCTCGCGCATACCTGGCGGAGAAACAGCCGGAGTTGGCGGAGGTCGAGTTCCGAAAGCTGCTGTCGCATCCCGATCTCGATCCGCTGAGCGTGGACACTTCGCTGGCGCAACTGGGGCTGGCGCGCGCGCTGGCCGCGCAGGGGCGCGAAGCGGAAGCGGCGACGGAGTTTTTGATGTTGCAGCGATCCACCTGGAAGAACGCCGACAAGGATCTGCCTTCGTTGCATCTGGCGCAGGATGAGCTGGCGAAGCTGAGTGCGGCGGCACGGGCAGCCGCGCAGGTTGCTACCGCGCCAAGCACGGCTGCAACGCAGGCAGATGCGCCGCTGCGGCTGCCCAAGCCCATTTCACCGCGGTAGCCACTTTTCAACTGCGGCCGGGAATGACTTCAGGTGGTTGGCGACCCTCGACGCTGCGCATGAAGAACTGCTGACAGCAAAAGGTCTTTGCGGGGTCGGGCGATTGGCGGTGATAGCTGCCGTCGGGTTGCAGAATGCGCGCCTTGAGCGTGTCGGCCAGACAAGCGGCAAGGATTTCTTCCGTGATGCGTTCGCGCAGCGCCGGGTCGCGAATGGGAAAGACGATTTCGCAGCGTTCGTGGAGATTGCGCGGCATCCAGTCCGCACTGCCGGCCCAGACCTCGGGATGATGATCGTTCTGAAAGAAGAAGATGCGGCTGTGCTCGAGGAATCGCCCAACGATGGAGCGGACGCGGATGCTCTCGCTGAGGCCGGGAACGCCGGGGCGAAGCGTGCAGATGCCGCGGATGATCAGGTCGATTTCGACACCGGCCTGCGAAGCCTGATACAGGGCGCGGATGATGGCCGGATCGAGGAGCGAATTCATCTTGGCCACGATGCGCGCAGGGCGTCCGGCATGGGCATGTTCAGCCTCGCGCTGAATGAGATGCAGAAACGTGGCCGCCATCGTGTGGGGCGCGACGAGAAGCGGAGAGTAATCGTCGATTTCAGCGTGAGCGGTGAGGTAGTTGAAGACCTGATGGACGCGCTCGGTGAGCGTGGGGTCGGCGGTCAGCAGGCTCAGGTCGGTGTAAAAACGGGCGGTGACAGGGTTGTAATTGCCAGTGCCCAGGTGGCAGTAGCGACGAGTAACGCCGTCTTCGTCGCGACGGACCAGCATGGCCAGCTTGCAGTGCGTTTTGAGGCCGACGATGCCATAAAAAACCTGCACGCCGGCCTCTTCCATATTGCGCGCCCAGTGAATGTTGGAGGCTTCATCGAAGCGGGCCATCAACTCAACCACAACGGTCACTTCCTTGTGGGCGGCGGCCTCGGTCAAAGCCTGGAACATGGGTGAATCGGTGCTGGTCCGATAGAGCGTCTGTTTGATCGCGACGACGCGTGGATCCTGTGCCCCGCGGCGGATAAACTCGACGACAGGATCGTAGGCGTCATAGGGATGATGCAGCAGCGTATCGCGCTGTCGCAGCGTGGCGAAGAGATCGTGGGTGTTGTGCGCGATGGGAAGCAGGCGCGGCGTGAAGGCGGGAAATTTGAGGTCGGCGCGGTCGATGGTTTCGCTCAGATACATGGCGCGGGCAAGATTGACCGGGCCTTCGCAGGCGAAGATCTGATCCGACTCCAGTTCAAAGTTCACGCGCAGTTTATCGAGGATCTCCGGGTGTGCGTCGGAGGCGATTTCCAGGCGAACAGCGTCGCCTTTGCGCCGGTTGTGCAGCTCACTGCGGACGGACTCAAGCAGCGAGCGCGTCTCTTCTTCTTCAAAGTAGAGGTTGGAGTTGCGCGTCACTCGAAAGGCAGCGCAAGCGCGCACGTCATAGCCGCGATACATGGGTCCGAGATTGCGCGCGATCAGGTCCTGCATGAGTAGAAAAGCGCAACCGGAATCACCGCCTGGCAGGCGAATGAAGCGCGGCAAGACGCGTGGAACCGTGAGCACGCCGAGCACGGAGGGTCCACTGCGACGGCGCTTGGGACGGAGCAGCACGGCCAGACACAAGGCGCGGTTGAGTACGCGCGGAAAGGGATGGGCCGGGTCGATGGTGATCGGCGTGAGCAGCGGATCGACCTCTGCCTGGAAGTATGCCTGAACAAATTTGCGCTGGGTCGCGGTGAGCCGTTTCCAGACGAGCAGGCGGATATTTTCCTTTTCGAGCGCAGGGAGCAGGACATGATTCCAGCAGGCATACTGGTCGGTGACGAAGCGGTGGATTTCGTCGTTGAGAATGTGGAGCGACTGGGCTGGCAGCAGTCCGTCATAGTCCGGCTCGGAGGGTCCGTCTTCGTTGCGTTGCAGCAAACCTGCCAGGCGAATCTCGATGTATTCGTCGAGATTGCTGGCCGTAATCGCGAGAAACTTGACGCGCTCCAGCAGCGGATTCGATGGGTCGTTGGCTTCCTCCAGCACGCGCCGGTTGAACTGCATCCAGGAGCGGTCCCGTGCCAGAAAAAGCTCTTCGGAAGCAACGGATTTGCCGGGCCGGGATGAGCGCGTCGCGGGTTTGGGCGCGGTCGCGCGCTGAGATCTGCGCCGCGAGCCGGTGGTTGGGTCCGGGGCTGGCTTCCGGGATGGTTCGTCCATGCAGGCCGATTCCTTTATCTGCACTCGGCGCAAGCTGAATCCGAAGCCACAAGCCGGGATGCGCTGGCCGAGTGTATATTTCCTCAGAACCTTATCGTAGTGCAGGAGTTGCCTGGGTGAATGGCGGGAGAAAATTTGGCCTGGGTGAAGCCGGGATGTCACCGCTGGGACGGGATTGATGTCCCCGGTCGAAGTGGATCGCCATTTGACGCTTCTCCCCGGCGAGATGGACGATACAAGGAGGAGCCAATCATGCCAAAGATGGATGAATCGCAAAGCGGCAGCGAGTTGCTGCATCAGGTGGCCGATGAGCTGTATCACCTGGGAGTGATGTTGCTGGGTGAAAGCGAGGCAACGGTGGTTCTGGTGGAGCACACGATTGCCACGGTGGACCTGGCGGGCGGTGAGGACATTGCCCAGGCTCGCCACGGCGCGCGCGTGGCGCTGGCGGCAACGGCCATCGAGGGGCTGAGCCAGCGAGACGCGCAGGCGCTGGCGGCTCCAAGCGGCGAATATGGGCCGCCCAACTGCATTGGCGATGATGATCTGGACGCGGCTGGAGTATCGGCCCACGAGCTGGAAGAGATGGTCAGCGGACCGGGTCGAGTGCGTATGCGGGCGTGGCTGGAGGGGTTGCCGGTGGCCGAGCGAACGATCTTTGTTCTGCGCACCGTCGGCAGACTGACAACGCCAGAGGTGGCTGGATTGCTGGCTTTACACGGCGGCAAGGCTGCACAGGGCTGGATGACAGATGCTGTGCGGGGTGTTTTTCGTCAAGCATTGTGTGCGCTGGCTTCGCAGATGCTGCAGGACTCGAATAGCCGCTAAGTGCGCCCATGCCGCGGGCGGATTCGGAAAATTCGGCAGAGATTGCAAAAGCGGGAATCGGCATCGTCTCACTTGATCGCGGCAATCCCAGCGATGTTTCCGAAACTTCCCGCAGGTTTGCGCATCCATACATTGCAGGAATCGTAAAACGTACGATGAACTGGATCGAGTGACGAGCAGGGGACGGATATATTCCTGATGTGGCAAAGTAAACGATGGAGAGCAGTAGCGCTTGTGTCTCTGCTGGCGGCGAGTGGCGCGGCTGCGATGGCGCAGTCCGGGCAGCCAAGCCAGCCGCTGATCGGTCCGCCAACAACCCAGGATTTTCAAGGCGCGGTGCCGACGGGAACGGCGCAGCCGGGAGCGCTGGCGCTGACGCTGGAAGACGCAATTACGCGGGGACTGCGGCAAAATCTTGGGCTGTTGCTAAGCCAGGCGCAGACGGCGACGGTGCGCGGGCAGCAGTTGCAGCAGTTGCAGGATCTTTTGCCGAAGGTGGACGGCAACCTGAGCGAAAATCTGATGCAGACCGATCTGGCCGCCGAGGGGTTGCGCGTTCCGGGCTTTCCCACAATTATCGGGCCGTTTGGCTATACCGATGTGCGCGCCAACCTGAACTGGACCGCGCTGAACCTTTCCTCGCTGCACAACTACCTTGCCGCGAAGCATGATTTTCGCGCCGCGCAACTGACCGCCGACGATGCACGGCAGATGGTGATTCTGACCGTGGGCAACGCGTATCTGGTGGTGGAGGCGGATCGTGCAGAGGTGGATGCGGTCAAGGCTCAGGTGGCCACAGCGAAAACCTCGCTCGATCAGGCCACGGCCAGCCACGATGCCGGTACGGCACCCAAGCTGGATGTGTTGCGCGCGCAGGTGGATTACCAAAGCCAGCAGCAGCAGTTGATTGTGGCGCAGAATCAGTTGGCCAAGGACAAGCTGGCGCTGGCGCGGGTGATTGGTTTGCCGATGTCGCAGCAGTTCACCGTTGCCGACACCATTCCTTACGCGGCCTTTGACCAGCCCGATGTGCAAGGCGAGATTCGCAAGGCTCTGGCTGCCCGCAAGGATCGTCAAGCTTCTGCGGAGACGACGGCGGCGATGACCGAGCAGCGCAAGGCGGCAAGCGCGGACCGTTTGCCGACGGTGAAGGTGAGCGCCGATTACGGGGATATTGGCGTGAATCTGAACCACTCGCACGGCACCGGCGACGCCAGTGGAACGCTGACGATTCCGATCTTCAAGGAAGCGCAGTTTCGCGGCGAAGCGGCACTTGCTCAATCGCAGCTGGACCAGCAGAAGGCGAAGCAAAGTGATCTGGATGCGCAGATCGAAGCGGATATCCGGGACGCTTTGCTCGATATCGCTTCGACAGAAAAGCAGGTTGCTGTGGCGAAGTCGAATGAGGAGCTTGCGAAGGAAGAGTTGTCGGATGCGCAGCAGCGTTATGCAGCCGGTGTGAACGACAATCTGGCGGTTACACAGGCGCAGCAGTCCGTGGCGCAGGCCAACGGCAGTTATATCAACAGCCTCTACCAGCACAACGTGGCGAAACTCAATCTCGCCCGTTCCATGGGGATGGCCCAGAACTACAAAGAATATCTTGGAGGGAAGTGAACGTGGCGGACGCGACGACAACAACCGGGGCGAGCGAGAACGCGCAGAAAGGCGCGACGGGCCGCAAGCGAATGATCGCGGCGATCGTGCTGGCGATTCTGGTGGTGGGCGGCGGATTCTTCTACTGGCGCTCGACGCTGGTCGAGGATACAGACGACGCGCAGATCAACGGCCATCTGATTCAGATCAGCTCGCGCATTGCCGGGCAGGTGATTCACGTGAATGTGGATGAGAATCAGTATGTGACCAGGGGAACGGTGATCGCGGAGCTGGATCCGCGCGACTTTGAAGTGGCGGTGGAGAACTCCCAGGCTGCCCTGGCCAGCGCCGAGGCAGCGGCACAGGCGGCCAAGGTCAATGTCCCCATCACCACGGTGAATACGGGCAGTAATCTACGCTCGGCCGGTGCTGATCTGAGCGGAGCCTCCGCCAGTGTGCAGCAGGCGGAGCAGCAGTTTGCAGCGGCCGAGGCGCGAGTGGCCGAGGCGCGAGCCAACAACTTCAAGGCGCAATCGGATCTGGAGCGCTATCGTCCACTGGTGGCCAAGGATGTGATCAGCAAGCAGCAGTTTGACGCAGCCGTCTCCGCGGCTGACGCGACCAAAGCTGCGCTGGCAAATGCGCTGGCCAGCGAACAGGCGGCACAGTCGGCGGTAAAGATCGCGCATGATCGTGAGGCACAGTCGCAGGCGATGCTGCACTATGCGGAGACCGGTCCGCAACAGGTGGAGGCTCAGAACGCACGCGCTCGTCAGGCCGAGGCACAGGTAAAGGCTGCGGAAGCACAACTGGAGCAGGCAAAGCTCAATCTGAGTTACACGAAGATTGTGGCGCCGGCGAACGGCATCATTACGCGCAAGAGTCTGGAGATCAATCAGAACATCTCGGTAGGACAGAACCTGATGACTCTGGTTTCTCTGGACGATCTGTGGGTGACGGCCAACTTCAAAGAGACGCAGCTTCGCAATATTCGCGCAGGACAGAAGGTGGACATCGACGTGGACGCGACGGGCAAGACGTATACCGGACGCGTGACACAAGTGGGTGGAGCAACAGGCTCTGTGCTTTCGCTCTTTCCGCCGGAAAATGCAACCGGCAACTACGTGAAGGTGGTGCAGCGCGTTCCGGTGCGCATCGACTTCACCGACCTCAAGGATGAGGACGGTCATCATCTGCTGCGGCCTGGCCTGAGTGTCGAGCCGAAGGTGGAGATTCGCTAGCGTTCCAAGTCAACCGTACAAGTCCATCGCAATGAACAGGCGGGAGTGAGAAATTCATTCCCGCCTGTTTTGTCTTGCGCGATGCGCTAGCATGAGACTCGATGAAGATTTTGACAGCAGCGGAGATGGCCGCTTGTGACCGCGTGACGGGCGAGCGCTTCGGCGTAACGCAGTGGGCGCTGATGCAAGCTGCTGGAGTTGCCGTTGCGCGTTTTGCGCGGCGTCATTTTGTCGGCGCAGGGCGAATCGTCGTCCTGTGCGGACGCGGCAACAATGGTGGCGATGGCATGGTGGCCGCTCGCGAGTTGGCTCGCGCAGGCCGCATGGTCACCGTGGTTTTGCTTGGCGATCCGAATGGACTGCGCGACGAACCTGCCCGGCTTTGGAGTGAGCTGGAAGATGTGCCGGGAGTGACTCGCAAAGCCATTACCGAGGATGCGACGAGGGAGGATTGCGACGCTCTGTTGCGGGATGCCGATCTGGTGGTGGATGCGGTGACCGGAACGGGATTTCGTCCGCCGTTGCGCGGGCTGGCGATAGCTGTGGCTGCGGCGCTGCGTGCTGCAACCGTTCCTGTGCTGGCTGTCGATCTTCCCACGGGCTGGGATGCTGATGATGCAACATCCAGACCGGCTTTTCCAGCCGATGCGATTGTCACGTTCACTGCGCCCAAACCGGCGCATGTCCTGGGGCATCTGACGCGGCGTTGGAGCGATGCGGTGGTTGTCGCGCAGATTGGCTCTCCACCGGAAGCTGTCGCGACGACCTCTGGCCTGCGTTGGGCGGGGGCTTCGAAATCGATCGTCGAAGCTGCGCGCGCCGTCAACGCGCACAAGGGAAGCTTTGGGCACGTGCTGCTGGCTGGCGGCAGCATCGGCAAGGCTGGAGCGGTGGCCATGGCGGCGATGGCTGCGTTGCGCTCCGGAGCTGGTCTGGTCACGGTTGCCACTTCGGTTGCGGTGCAGGCTCAGGTAGCCGCCTATGCGCCGGAGATGATGACGATGCGGCTTGATGCCGATGCTGGCAAACTGCTGGAACGCAAGACGGTTGTTGGCATCGGTCCGGGAATGGGCGCCGACGAGTGGGCGCGTGAGGCGATGTGGCGGCTGCTGGATGGGCTGGAGAACGACGCGGTACCGATTGTTCTTGATGCCGACGCGCTAAACCTGCTCTCCGCGGAGCCGGGGAGTGTGAAGTTGCTGGCGCAGAGGCACAAGCTGGTGCTGACGCCGCATCCGGGCGAGATGGCAAGGCTGACTGGGAAGACTGTGGCAGAGATTGAGCAGGACCGCGTAGGCGTGGCCCGACGGTTTGCTCAGGAGCACGGTGTAACGCTTGTACTGAAAGGTAGCCGGACCCTGGTGGCGCATCCTGACGGACAGGTAGCTGTGAATACGACGGGCAACCCTGGGATGGCCAAGGGGGGCAGCGGGGATGTATTGACAGGTATCCTCGCAGCCATGCTGGCTCAGTTTCCAGACAAAATCTCGCAGGCTGTCGAAGCGGCGGTTTGCCTGCATGGATTGGCGGGGGACATTGCCGCGCGCAGACTGGACGAGCACTCGATGCTTGCGACCGATACAATCGCGTCCTTGAGCCGGGCCTTTGCGCTTCGTCTGGTGGAGGATGACGGATGCGCGCACGGATGGACGTGGTTGCAGGGCGCGGCGTTTCGCAGGATGCCCAGCCACAGGATGCCTGGCCCATGAAGCGCATCTTTGAGAGCGCCTCAGAAGAGGAGACGGTGGCGATCGGCGCGGCCATTGCTGGTTTGCTGCGGCCACCGCGGATGCTGATCCTGACCGGCGATCTGGGTGCGGGCAAGACCACACTGGTCAAGGGACTGGTCAGGGCGCTCGAAGCCGGCGACGAGGACTCTGTCACGAGTCCAACATTTACTCTCGTCCACACCTACGATGGGTGGCAGGATGACCAGCCGTTGCAGGTGGTTCATCTGGACCTTTATCGGCTGGAGAGCGAGCGCCAGCTTGCTACGCTGGGCCTGACGGAGTTGATGGCCGACGATGCGCTGGTGCTGGTGGAGTGGGGCGAGAAATTCCCGAGCGTGGCGGAGATGGCTGACGGAATTCTTTGCATTGAGCAGCCCGACCTGACCCATCGGCGCATTACGCTCGAGATGCGCGAAGCCTGAAACAGCGCGCGCCGTTTCAGGCTTCGTGAGCGTTCAGAGGGCGGCAAGCGCCTGATCGAGGTCGGCGATCAGGTCGTCCTTGTCTTCAATGCCGATCGACAGACGCACCAGACCCTCGGTGATGCCCATCTCCAGCTTGCGCTCGGCGCTGAGCGCAGCGTGCGTGGTGGTGGACGAGTGCGATGCCAGCGATTCGACTCCACCCAGCGACTCGGCGTTCAGAAAGATCTGGATGGCAGCGAGGAACTTTGCAGCGGCTTCGCGGCTGCCAATATCGATGCTCATCATGGAGCCAAAGCCCTTTTGCTGCCGCACGGCAAGCTCATGCTGCGGGTGAGAGGGCAGACCGGGATAATTGACCCGCAGGACTTTGGGATGCTGCGCCAGCCAGGCGGCAATGGCGCGACCGTTTTCTTCATGCTGGCGCATGCGCAGGGGCAGCGTCTTGATGCCGCGCAGGACCAGGAAGCACTCCAGCGGCGAAAGCGTTGCTCCGACGGCCTTCTGCACGAGCAGCGTACGCTCGGCCTGCGCCTGGGTGGTGGTGATCAGCGCTCCGCCCAGTCCGTCAGAGTGGCCGTTCAGATACTTGGTCGTCGAGTGCATCACGATGTCGGCACCCAGCTCCAGGGGACTTTGCAACACGGGAGACAGGAAGGTGTTATCCACGCTCACTTCGATGCCGTGCGCATGAGCAATCTCGGCAACGGCGCGAATATCGGTCAGAGCCATCAGCGGATTGCTGGGCGTCTCGCAGTAGATCAGCCTTGTGTTGGGGCGAATCGCCGCTCGCAGCGCATCCAGATCGCCCATGTCCACATACTGGATCGCAATGCCATAGTGGGCGATGATCTGGTCCAGGAGGCGAGCCGTGCCACCATACACATTGTGCGAGCAAATCAAGTGGTCGCCCGAGTGCAGGTGCGCAAGCAGCGCCGAAATCGCGGCCATCCCAGTGGCAAATGCAAAACCCTTCACTCCATGTCGACCATTGCCCTCCAATGCAGCCAGCGCGAGTTCCAGCCGGTCGCGAGTCGGGTTGCCGGCGCGCGAGTAGTCCCAGCCCTTGTCGGTGCCGATGCCGGTCAGCTCAAAGGTGGAAGAAAGATACAGCGGAACGTTGACGGCGCCGGTAAGCGGGTCAGGGTGCTGACCGGCATGTACGGCCAGAGTGTCGTACTTGTAAGAAGACATGGATCAACCTCGGGTGGGATAGAGACGCTATCTCTCTAGGGTATCGCGGCCAGAGGCTCAGGAAAAGCAGGCTGTACGGAAACACCGGCGGAAGGATCCGATTTTCGGCGAGTCGGACTCGCCGCAAATATAAATTTTGTTATGGATCGGCGATCGATGGGTACGCAGGTTGAGTGCTTTCGAGGATGGCGTCCCCGCCGCGCCCCTGCCGTGAATATGGCCGTTTTGCAGACGCAGCAGTCGGCTTGTGAGGAGGAGATGCATTTAGGGCCTGTTCACATACGAGTTTGAAGGACAAGAATACCGCGAGAATTGGCTGTGATCGTTTCGGGAGATTTCATTCGCGCTCACAGCCACTACTCGTCGAGGACGCGCTCAAACGCATCCATACGCATCTCCCACTCGCTTCTGTGCTGGCGTACCCACTTTTCGAGTGCGTCAAGACCCCTGGAAGCCATTTGGCAGGTTCTGACCCGGCCCACTTTTTCCGTGACGGCGAGACCGCATTCCTCGAGAATCGCAAGATGCTGTCCAACCGCTGTGAGCGTAATGCCGAGTTGGTTGGCTAGCTCTGAGACGGAAACCGGACCGCGACTCAAACGATCCACGATCGCCCGTCTCGTTCCATCTCCGAGCGCATGAAACAAGCGATCGATTTTTATCGACACCTTCTTCTTCACGAACTGCCTCTATGCTTTTTCGACCACTGAAACGAGGTTGTCTGCGAGAAGATTCCATCCGTGTTCGCGGCGTTCCGGCCCGTCGGAGCCTTCAAAAAAAGCGCCCTGGTGGGTGATGACGAGGCGGGTTTCACTGTCAGAATTCACCAGCTCATAGGTGACTTGAGAGGCAGAGAATATCCGCTCATCCATCTTCATGGTAGAAACGGTTACGATTCGTTCGCCAGCAACAATCTGCTGAAAGCGACCCTCGTTCGTGATGACGGCACCTGCAATCGGCGTATCCGGCCCCATTCTGTACTTCACGATTTGCTTGCCGCCCTCAACAAAGTCGCATTGAAAGTCGAAGAGATCCGAACTGCTTCCCCCGCTCATCCATCGCCGCACCTTGTCCGGATCACTCAACGCTGCGTAAACCACGCTCGGTGATTTGGCGAATGTACGTTCCACAACACAAGTGGCATGTACAACCTTTGGCTCAAACATACTTGTCCTCTTTCGCGAGTTTCAGTGTTGGGCTGAAATACTCAAGTGTATGCTTCATCATTATTCACATCGGGCTTTTTGTCAAGTGGACGCTTCACTATTTCAGCGAGCTGCCTGGCTGCTTCTTCGGTGTGGAAGGCTGCCTGGCGACCATGTCCGGCGGCGATCAAGTGGCCGGACATGGAGCCGGTCTACGCATTGACCTCCGGCCCTTCGCTGAGGTTGAGTTGAACGGTGTGTTTGCGATGTCCGCGATAGAAGGTGACGGAGATCGTGTCGCCCGGATGATGCCGCTCCAGGGTTGAACTGATGTCGGCGGTGTCGGTGACCGGTTGCCCGTCGATGGCGACAATGAGGTCACCGCCGAGGATGATCGGCACGTTGCCAAGATAAGCCTGTTCGTTGCCGCCGCGGATGCCGGCGCGATCGGCTGCGCCGCCGGGAACGACGCGTTGGACGAGGACACCGGCCTCAACGGGCAAGCCCATCTGATCCGCCAGATCGGGGCCGATGCCGAGCGAGACGATGCCAAGGCTGGGTCGGCGGACGCGACCATAGCGCATGAGGTCACTCAGCACAGCCTTGGCCGTATTGATGGGGATGGCGAAGCCGATGCCGGAGCTTTGTTCCGCTCCGCCGGTGGCGATCAGCGAATTGATTCCGATGACTTCGCCGCGAGAGTTCAGGAGCGGTCCGCCGGAGTTGCCGGGGTTGATGGCGGCATCGGTCTGGATGGCGTCTTCAATGGGCGCGCCCTGAGGCCCGCGAATGGAGCGGATGGAACTGATGATCCCTCGCGTCATCGTTCCACTCAAGCCAAAGGGATTGCCGATGGCGTACACCTTCTGGCCGACTTGAAGACCGCTGGAATCAGCGAGCGTGACAGGCTGTAGGTTGGGCGCGTCGATCTGAAGCAGAGCAAGATCATGCACTCGGTCATAGCCAACGATGCGGGCTTTGTAGTGGCGCTTGTCGCTGAGCATGACCTCGATGCGGTTGGCGTCGGCGATGACGTGGAAGTTGGTCAACACGTGCCCCGCCTTGTCCAGAATGAAGCCGGAACCCTGGCCCTGTTGCGGCACCTGTCCATAAAAGAAATCGAATTTCATGGCGGTCGAAGTGATGTTGACTACAGACGGCAGCACGCGCTTGTAGACGTTGATGTTGTTCTGTTCCTCGGCATCAAAGGCAGGCGCGGCATGGGCTTCGGTCAACTCCAACGCGGAGTTGCTGCCGCTGATGGGAAGCAGGCGCACCAATTGGCGCGGCGGATGAGTTGTGAAATACCAGAATCCACCCACAATCAGAACCACCAGCAACATTCGCCGCAATCGCATCTCGTTTCCTCGTCTTTCGTTCTTTCTTTTAGCCTGCCGCTTCGTTCTCCGACAGATTCCAGATGGCAATCATCCATTCTGATGCACATTTACCGCTGCGCGTTTCAGCGTTTGCTTCGCACGTTAGCGCCTTGGTTGGAAGCGCTCTCCGCCTTGAGTTTTTCCCATATTGCGTCGGTCTGCGCCAGCAGCGCTTCGAGTGTGTCGTCGTTGGTCAGCACAAAATCAGCACGGGCTGTTTTCTCCGCATCGGTCATCTGCCGCCTGATCCTTGCCCGCGCATCTGCGGCCACATCGTCGTCCCAGGCGCCGCCGGTGATGCGGGCAACGTAGCGTGCCAGGCGCAGCGACTCCGGCGCGGCGACAACGAGCACGCGGTCGAAACGATTTCGCCAGTCGGCGAGGATGCCTTCGCTTTCGCCACGTTCGCGCGCATCGCGCTCCACCTCAAAGATGAGCGCGGACTCGACGACCGCCACTGCGGATGGTTTCTGCGCGAAGACTTCTTCCATCCATTTTCGTTGCGCCTCAATCACGGCGGGATGGACGATGGCATTCAGCTCAGCGAGCCGCCCCCCGTCAAAAGCAAGTCGAGCCAGCGCCGCGCGGTCAAGACGAGTGTCCGCTGCCAGAACCTGCGGGCCAAAATTGCGCACGATGGCGGCGTAGACCGCCTGTCCCGGCTCCATGAGTGAGCGCCCAAGCTCGTCGGCTTCAATGACCTGCGCACCCAGCGAACGAAGACGCGCGGCTACGGTGCTTTTGCCGCTGCCCAGTCCGCCGGTTAATCCGACGCGCAGCATTGGCTATAAAACCCGCCGCAGCTTTGCGGCCTTGACTGTGTTAGCCATCAACATCGCGATGGTGAGCGGACCGACGCCGCCTGGGACGGGCGTGTAGGCTCCGGCCACGGCGAAGGCATGCGGGTCGACGTCGCCGACAATTGTCGAGCCACGACGCGCAAACGTCTCTTCGCGTTTGGCATCGCCGCCAAAGAAACGCTCGAATTCGGCGCGGTCAGTGATGCGGTTGATGCCGACGTCGATGATAGTGGCTCCAGGCTTGACCATCTCCGCGGTGATGAATCCGGGACGACCGATGGCGGCGACCAGAATATCGGCCTGACGGGTAATCTCCGCCAGCTCACGCGTCCTGGAGTGGCACAGGGTGACGGTGGCGTTTTCGTTGAGCAGAAGCATGGCTGCGGGCTTGCCCACGATGTCGCTGCGCCCCACCACGACAGCACGCGCACCGGCGATGGGAATGCCGCTGCGTTTGAGAATTTCGATGACTCCAGCCGGCGTGCAGGGAGCAAGCGCCGGACGACCGGCCTGCAATCGGCCTGCATTGATGGGATGAAACCCGTCGACGTCTTTTTCCGGCAGCACGGCGTCGAGCAGGCGCTTGGTGTCCACGTGCGGCGGCAACGGCAACTGGATGAGGATGCCGTCGATCTCTTCGCGGCAGTTGAGGTCGTTGACCAATGCCAGCATCTCTTCGGTGGTGACGGTCT
>JAJZEA010000090.1 GCA_021851335.1 Acidobacteriota bacterium
TTCTGTATGCGCAGCGCCGACGGGTGCGCGACTATCTGCAAATGGCAGGCGGGCCGAACCAGGACTCCGATCGCAAGTTCTCGTTTGTGATTCGAGCCAGCGGCGCGGTAGTGAGCAAGACGACGACTAACGGGCTGTGGGGCAATAATTTCGCCAGCTTGCATATATATCCGGGCGATACGATTGTGGTGCCGGAGAAGACGTTCAAACCTTCAGGGCTGAGGACGGCGATTGAGCTTACGCAGATATTCTCGCAACTGGCGTTTGGCGCGCTGATGTTCAGCGTCCTGCCGATACCGTAAACGAAGCGACGACAGGAACAGCGCATTGCTTGCAGCCACTGCGTGGGGCATCCGCGCGTTCGCGCCTGTTCGCTCCCGCTAGTCGCGGTCGGGGATGGGCTGAGGACGAGCGGAAACAAAACAGCAGATTCCCTGCGGGAATGACAACAAGAAAAACAAGGGCAAAGGCAAATTCCCTGTAGTAAAGACAATAAGGAGAGCGAGGATTATGCTGGGATTGCCTAGATGCCGAGACGGCGAACTTCGTCGTTATAGTACTTGCGGTAGAGGATGTCCCATTCCTGAGTGCCCTCTTGTATGATGCGGCGCTGGGAACTGATCTTGAGCCGGGCGGCCTGATCGATCTTCGTCTCCTCGGTGAGGAGCTGTTCAAGCATTTTGCGCGCTTCCTGTCGGATGGTGTTGCGATCTTCCAGAAAGTCCACTTCTGGAATGTCAGCGAGCGTGTCGGCGACGGTGTGGGCGAGCTTGTTGATCTTGTCGCGAGAGATTCTCATAAAACGGCCTTGTATTTGCGAGTGAGTTCGGCTTTGACCTTTTTGAACATCTCGGCGTATTGGGCACCGGAGCGCAGCATCTCCTGCTGATAGGCCTCGAGGATGACGCGAACTTCTTCGTTGATACGGTCTTCGAGGGCCATCTCTTCGATCATGGCGCTGGTGACGCGCTCTTCGACGAGTGGAGTGTGCGTGGTGTGGATCATGTTGGCGTCGGTGAGGTGTTTGACCGTGCGACGCGCCAGATAGCCGATATATTCGCGGGAAAAGATCATGGACTGAAACTTCAAGATACCATATCGAGCGGCGGGTTGAGCATGGGGTGTGGGTGGCAGTGCGTGAGAGAATTTGTTCGAGGCCAGGATGGCTCGGCAGTTCTGGATGAAGCGCGGCAGGCAGGATTGACGGAGAGCCAAGGCTGATCTGAGAGAATGTGAATGCTATGACGACAGAAAATCTGGTTTCACTCAAAGACGACATGATTGCGTTCATCGAAGGGCACGGCATGAAACGGCTGCCCGGGTATGTGACCGAAGACGTGCAGGCGGTGTTGTGGGAGGATGCGGACAATGCCGAATCCTGGAAGGATTTTGTGGAGATGGCCAAGCACGCCGGCGCATTGTTTGTGACGATGAGCGAGGTGGCGCTGGAGCGGGCCGAGCTGGAAGAGTTGATGGAAGAAGTGAGCGAGATCAACTTTCCGGACGAAGAGGCGAATGAGCTGATGGAAGCGCAGATGCTGATGAAACACGCCGGGCAGGTGGGCTATATCCAACTTGGATTTGTGCATCAGGGCGTGGTGTTTCTGCACGAGACGACGACGGAGTGGTATGAGCACTACCAGGAGTTGATTGAGAATGTGGAAGCGTTTCAGCAGATCCTGATCGACGATGACGACGAGGATGAAGACGAGCTGTGAGGGACGGGGTTGTCGATACCCGGGCGGCAGCGACGCGAAAGCGCCCCGGACAACGGTGGCAACGCGTGGAGACGGACTCCGGAGCTGCGGCAGGGCTGGCGGCTGAAGCAAGGATTCCACCGATCCTGGCGGAGATCCTGATGGCTCGCGGAGTGAGGACGGCGGAAGAAGCGCACCGCTTTCTGGATCCGCGTATGGATCATCTGCACGACCCGATGCGGATGCTGGGCATGCGACAGGCCGTGGAACGCGTGAAGCGCGCAATGGGCGCAGGCGAGCGGATTCTGCTCTATGGCGACTATGACGTGGACGGCACGGTTGCCGTGGTGCTGCTGAAGACAGCGATCGAGATGATGGCGGCGCGCGGTGATGAGACGGCACAGCGAACCGAGGTCCGGTTTCACGTGCCGCATCGGCTGCGCGAAGGCTATGGCTTGCAGACGGCGGTGCTGGAGTCAGCGGCACAGGCCGGAGTGACGCTGGTGATTACGGTGGATACGGGAATGCGGGCGTTTGCAGAGACAGCAGCGGCGCGGCGGCTGGGGATGGACGTGATTGTGACCGACCACCATCTGCCGGAGGCGAGCGACGCCGTGCCGGAAGCGCTGGCCGTGCTGAATCCGAATCAGCCGGGCTGCGAGTATCCGGAAAAAGGACTGTGCGGAGCGGCGATTGCGCTGAAGCTGGCGCAGGCGCTGCTGGAGCGAGCGGATCGCGAGCGAACACGAAGCCGGACTTTGCCTTCCTTTTTGAAGATGGCTGCGATTGCGACAGTGGCCGACGCGGTGCCGCTTTTGGGCGAGAATCGCGTGATTGCGGCGGTGGGCATGCAGGAGCTGCAAAGGCCGTCTGGCGTGGGTTTGCAGGCGCTGATGGCGGCGGCGGGGATGGATGTGACGGAGCGGGCGGTGACGAGCTTCGATCTGGGATTCCGACTGGGGCCGAGGATCAATGCAGCGGGCCGGATGGACGTGGCGAGCGACGTGGTGGAACTGTTTACGACGAGGAATCGCGTGAGAGCGCTGGAGCTGGCGGAGAAGCTGGAAGAGCAGAATCGCGAGCGGCGCGAGACAGAAGGCCAGGCGCTGGAGCGGATTGAAGATTGGCTGCGCAACGATGGGACGCTGAAAGAGAAAAAGATGCTGGTGCTGGCGGGCGAAGGCTGGCATCGCGGGGTGATTGGAATCCTGGCCTCTCGTGTGGTGGAGCGGACGGCGAAGCCAGTGCTGGTGGTGAGCGTGGAGGACGGAGTCGCTTACGGATCGGGCCGGTCGATTGACGGATTTCCGCTGCTGGAGGCGATTGAGCCTTGCGCGGATCTGTTTACGCGATTTGGCGGACATGCGTTTGCGGTGGGATTTGCCATGCCGGCGGAGAATCTGGCGGAGATGGAGCGGCGGGTGCAGGCGTTTGCCGACGAGCGACTGGCCGGGCGCGTGGCCGAGCATACGCTGCGGATCGATGGAGAGCTGCCGCTGGAGCGGCTGACGAGCACGGTGGCCGGATGGCTGCGCAAACTGGAGCCGACCGGGCGCGGGAATCCGGCGCCGGTGCTGCTGGCGCGACGGGTGCGCGTGGTGGCTCCGGTGAGAGTGATGAAGGATATCCACATCCGGCTGGAGGTGATGCCGGACGAGACGCGCGTCCGGATGGAGCCGCTGAAGGCTGTGGGATGGAAACTGGCTGAGCAGGCCGCGGAGCTGGGGCTGGAAGCGGGCAGCGTGATCGACCTGGCGTATCGCGTGAAGGTGGACGAGCGCTGGGGGACGGGACGAGCTGATGGTCTGGGCAGCGTGGAGCTGGAGATTGCCGGGATGCGGCGGAGCGAGTGACGGGCCGACGGCGGGTTGTGTTTCCGCAGAAATGCTCTCGGTTAATTGCCCAGTAGATCAAGGGCACCGGCGATTTGCAAAAGTTATTGACTGCGCAGAGAAGCTATGGCAATATAACTCCATCTGCGGTCCGATTTCCCCCGAATGGACGCCTGCTCTCATGAACAGACGGCACTTCCTTCAGTGCTCCACTGCCAGCCTTGGCCTGTTTGCAACCAACACCAGCCACGCACTTACCCCCCCCGACTAACGTTCGTCCGTTAAGTTCAGCGCTGATGCAGGGATTTCATGAGGAGTGTCTGCGCCTGATGACCCGAGCGATGCAGGGACGAGCAACAGCTCAGGACTTCAACGATGCATCGCTCTGGTATGGCATGGTGGGTGAGCACTTCAAAGAGACGAACTTCGATGACTTCATCCGCCCTGCCGCGAGCAAGATGCTGAGCCAGATCGAGATGACCGGAGCGCCGCTCGACGGGAGCGCCCTCGAATCGCAACTCTCTAAAGAATTAAGCGCTCGCGTCGGTTGGGATGTTACGGGAGAGATCCACAATCTATTTGATTCGTATGTACCGGAAGAGACGAAAGCGCTCAGGCAAATCCAACAACAAGGAATTTCGCAATCGTTTCTCGATTTGTCTGCTGGTTTTGCTCAGCATGCGGTGACGAAACCCACCGGATTGATCGTGAGACGAAGGCGACCAAGATTCCAGGAAGCAGCATTTGCAGGAGGTCAGAATAGCCCTTCTTATCCTCCGCCTCCGCCAAGGCCGCCTATCATTGCGTTTTGCAAGGTATTAGGTGTCATTGGCGGAAGTGCGATTGGATCCTCCCTCTCTGGATTGATCCAAGAAGGCTGCACATTGGGCGTAATCTTAAGTGGAGGCGTGACTTGTATCAGCTTTATTGGCTTAGGTGCAGCAGGATTGGTTGCCGCCTACTATGCCGAGTCGTACTGCTGAATTTCACTGGATGCAGACGTTGAGAGCAAACAAGAACGGAGGCGAAATTGAAAAAGAAGATTTTCTATTATGCTCTGGCCGCTTTCTCAACCTTATTGATCGTTGGAGTAACTGTAGGATTTGGCTGGCATGATGCGCAGAGCATCCTTCCACCTGCAAAACGATTTGACTTTGTGATGTCACTCGCGGTGATTCAGCTTTTCTGGATATTGATGCATAGTGTTTTCGCTCTCCTGAATAAAAGAAACCCGGAAAGGTCAATCCAGACTATTCAGGTATTCAAAATCCTCGTGGCTCTTCCATCGTTCTTCGTGCTAGTACTCAGTTGGTACCTGCAGTTTTGGCCCGGCCCTTACCGATGAGGTGTGGATAGACAGGACGTGCGGATAGACTGGAGCGAGTAGCGAACAGACGGTGGGATGATTTCCGCAGAACATTCTCGCCGGTGGATCATCCAGACACCAAGAGCACATTCTGTTTGCAAAAAATTATGCAAAATATATTGACTGCACAGAGAAGTTATGTGAATCTCATCGCATCAGCGGTCCTATTCTCCCGAAAGGACGCCTGCTCCCATGAACAGACGGCACGTTCAGCTGCCTATCCCAGTCCGCCAGGCTTTCTGACGATTTTCGCAGGATTGGGGACGGTCCAAGGACGGGTATTGCGCAGGGAATTGGGGTTGCGCTTGCCATATATCCTCCCGAAACCTGCTCACACACGCACATGGAGGAATAAGCAAGATGAAAGATCAGATATCCAAACTGCTTGTGAAGAATCCACTGTTTAAGCTGACGCGGTTCCGCATATTTCGCGTTCTCGTTCCCGGCCTTGCAGCGGCATTGCTTGCCTGGAAAGACTTACAACCTTTGTTTTCAAAGAATGGGGCGCTGCTGGCAGTCTTTCTGTTTTTGTGCTGATGCTCTGCATGGTGTATGCAGGAAACAGATTTTCCGATAAGGTAAGCGCGTCCTTCCTGGAGTCTGTGACAACTTCAAAGGAGGGCGTTGCGTGCATCCGGTCGTTGGCAATTA
>JAJZEA010000091.1 GCA_021851335.1 Acidobacteriota bacterium
TCCGACGGCAGATGCCATGAAGGGAACGACAAAACGCTTTTCGCGCTGATAAAGACCTGGAGCAATGAACAGCCAGACCTGGAAAAGAATGTAGGGCGAAGCAAGAATGACAGCCCCGACGAGGGGAATCTGGATGTAGCGAAGATTGACGAGATCGGCGGGGTGCGTGAAGTTGAGTTGGATGCCGATTTGCGTCAACGGCGCCTGCATGAGGCTGTATAACTGCGGCGCGAAGACGACGGCGACCAGGTAGCCGAGAACCAGCGCAACGGCAGAGTGAATAAGACGACGGCGCAGCTCGTCGAGATGCTCGAAGAGGCTCATGCCTGGCAGGTCGGCGCGCTCGGAGACGGCGGCTTTGGCGCGGTCGATGATGTCTGGTCCGGTGTTGCTATCCATGTTGCTCCTGAGGCAGGTCCGTATTCAGGTTTCGAGACGGATTCTGGATATGACTTGTGTCTGCATCTGGAGCCGAGTCCATCGGCGGCTCAGGAACGGATTGATCCTGTGCTGTGGTGACTGGAGTGGCGGGGATAAGGCCGCGAAAGGCGCGTGGAACGACTCCGCCCTGCGAGGGAGGCTGAATGGTAGGAAAACCTGTGTCCGGTGTCGGTGCAGGCTCAGGCGAAGCCGGAGCAGCAGTGGTCAACTCCTGCGGCGCCAGAGTGCCGGAGACGCTGTCCACTGCGCTGGAATCAGCGGCATTGGCAAAGACAGGCTCAGGCGGCGGAAGATGCGGAATCTCGGCAACGGCTGTGGCGGCGGAGAGTTGACGCTGTCGCTCGATCTCTTCGCTGACGCGGAGTTCTTCTTCCATCTGGAACTTGAAGTCGTTGGAAATCTTGCGGAACTCGTACATGAGCTTGCCAATCTGGCGGCCAATCTCCGGCAAGCGGCGGGGTCCAAAGACCATGAGGGCAAGCAGCATGAGCAGCATGGTGTCGGGAATACCGATGCTGCCTGCAAAGATGGTGGGCGGAATGGAAGATGGCAGGAACATCACGATCAGAAGAGTTCACCTTGGAAGACGACAATTGGAAAAGAAATTGTCCAACCCTATGATACGCGTCGGCATTGGCTGGTTCCAACCGAATTAACCCGACTGAAAGGGTACGAACGAGACGCGACAATGGATGGGTGAATCAGCGAGGCGAAGAAGCAAGCAGGCGCTCGGCAGCAAGGCGTCCGCTGAGCAAAGCACCCTGGATCGACGGGCTGACGAGGTGGTCGCCGCAGAGCACGATACCGGTGTCTACCGGCGCGGCGGTGATGACCGGCAGAATGGGCGTCATCGGCAGGGCGTGGGGAATGGGGTAACCTGCCAGGACGTTCCAGCGTTGAACAGCATCGCCAAACCACCGCCGAAGATGCGCGCGGGTCTCCTGCTCCAGCCGCTGCATGGCTTCGTCCGAGTCTGGCGCGACACCGATGATATTGGCGCAGATGAGGTGAGCGCCCGGCGGCGCATACGCTGACGAAACCCCGGAGATGACAGCCAGATGATTGACCGGCCCAGCCGTGGGACCGTCGCCGTTCAGCGCGATGACCGGCTCCTCGAGTGGCGAAAGAGTGGCTGCGTAATAAAGCGTGGTGGTGCGATTCCAGATGCGCGGCGGGGCTGCGCTGGCTGGACGCAGCGGGGCAAGCAGCGCACGCGTTTGCGGCTCGGGCGTCGCAAGTACCACGCGGCGGGCAGCGATCGTCTCCCCGTCGGCGCAATTGGCTATCCAGTGATCGCTGCGTTGCTCCAGACGCTGAATGGATCGGTTGCAGGTGAGCGTATCGGCGGGCAGATTTGCGGCCAGATGTTGTGGCAACGCCTCCATGCCCAGCCTTGGAACCGCTGTGCTGCCCGTGGCGAAGAGGCGAAAGAGCCAGCGAAACCAGCGCGCGGATGTGCTGAGATTGCGCTCCAGAAAGACGCCTCCAAAGAAAGGCGCAAAAAAGCGGTCGAGGATGGCGGGCGAGAATCCAAAGTTGCGCAGATAATCGCGTGTGGATTGGTCGATCTGTCCGTCAGGAGTGCTTGGATCGAATCGAGAAGTTTCGCTGCGGAGTCGGGCTACGGCGAGTTTGTCGCGAAGGGGAACGACCGAGTCAAGGAGAAATGGAATGGCGCGGGTTGGCTCACGAAATGGATCGGCAAAACGATGAAATCTTCCGCCTTGAAAGACCAGCGCACCGGGACGGAAAGCGCAGAGATCCAACGCGTTGAAGTCGAAGGCAGCCTGAGCCTCGGGATATCCGGTGAGCAGCACCTGAAAGCCGCGATCCAGGCGGAAACCGTCGATTTGATCCGTTCGAATACGCCCGCCAGGCGCATCCGCTGCCTCAATGAGGCGAACGTGAAGGCCGCCGGAGGCAAGACGGCGAGCACAGGCCAGCCCAGCCAGCCCGGCACCGACGACAAGCACGTCGCAGAGGTCGGAAGAAGCAGGAGGGGTAGCGGAAGGCATGGGCATCGACTTGAGTATACGATGCGGGAATTTGCAGGAGCGCAAGAGACGACCCTAAGATGGGTGAAACAGTTGGAGGAGGTGAAGATGTCACGAATTCGACGAGTGGAGCGTAGCGAAGTGACGCCGGAAATGGTCGCGCTCTATGACCAGATCTTTGCGCAGCGCGGCAATGTGCCGAATATGTTTCGAACCATGGCGCATCGACCCGAGATCTTTCGCACGATGATGGCGCACTTTGCCGCCGTGCTGAATACGGGCACCGTTTCCACGGCGCTGAAGGAGTTGATCATTGTGCGCACATCGCAGATCAACGAGACGCCGTATTGCCTGGCGTCGCATACTGTGCTGGCCCGCAACCTGGGATGGTCCGACGAACAGTTGTCGCATCTGGCGGAGTGGCCTGAGCGCAAGGATTTCTCCGCGGCGGAAAAGGCCGCGCTGAAGCTGGCCGAGACGGTGACACGCGATGCGCACGCGCTGAGTGAGGAGCAGTTTGCCGAACTGCGGGAGCATTTTTCCGAAGGCGAGATTGTGGAGTTGTTGTGCGCGATCGGCCTCTTCAACTACTTCAATCGCTTCAACAACGCTCTGCTGATGGAACCGACGAAGCCGGGCGAAGGTGGACCGGCGACCACGGATGCGGAGCAGGAAGCATCCGTGAAGCTGGCCTGACGGGCGGCATTGCATGCAGCCGTTGCGCGGCACGAGCCGCGCAACGGCTTTTTTGCTGCGCTCCCGCTGGTCGCGGGGGTATCGGGTGAGAACGAGGGCGAGAAGCAGATTCCCTTCGGGAATGACAACAAGAAAAGCAAGGGCAACGGCAACAGCAAGGGCAGAACCGCTGCGTCAGTTGATGGTGACGGTGACGGTGGTGGTGGGTGCTGGCGTGATGGCTGGGTTACCGGTGCCGGTGACGGTAAAGGTGTAGGAGCCGGAGGTAACGCCGCCACTTCCTGAACCACCACCGCCGGAACCGCTGCTACTGCTTCCGCCGCCGCAGGAGGCGACACCGCCCACGAGCGCAGCCAGCAGCAGCAGGCAGCCAAGCAGATGTTGCCAGGAGCGGCGACGCGCAGGCACTCCGAAGAGGGCCAGGAAGCCGAGCGCTAGGCCGCCGAGCAAAATGCTCGACGGGCCGCGCTGCAACGGTGAGCGCGGTAGACGCAGGCTGGCGGTGGTGGTTGTGCTGGTGCTGATGGAGATGGTTCCGGTGCCGCTTGTGAGACTGCTGTTGAGCGTGATGGGCGTCGTGGAAGCGGTGCAGGTGGGCAGTGTGGTGGCACCGCTGGGCGAGGCGGTGAGCGCGCAGCCCAATGTGACCGAGCCGGTGTAACTGCTGGAGCTGGATACGGTGATCGTAGCCGAGCCGGAGGAACCTGAGTTAATGGTGCCAAGCGACGATGCGCTGAGGCTGTAGGTGGCTGTCGAAGGCGTAATGGTGATTGGAGTGGTCTGCTTTGCAGCGTTATAGAACGCATCGCCATAGTAATTTACGATGAGGGTCGCCGTTCCTGGGGTAAAGCTGTTTGCTGGGATGGTGGCTATAAACGAGCCAGCGACAAGCGAGCCTCCGCCGTTGAACGAGCCTGCGGAGAGCGCGACCGTGCCGCTTGGTATGTTGCCTGCGCTGGAACTGACGGTGATGGTGACCCCCACAGTGGTGTTTGCAGCTACGCTGGTTTGAGCCGGGGTGATGGTGATGGTCGCATTGGAGAAGCTGGCCTGAGCCGTCGCTGAGCCGGAGGTTGCGCCGTAAGTTGAATCACCGCCGTAGGCCACGCTGAGCGTGGATGCGCCTCCGACGAAGAATCCGGCAGGCGCGTTGAATGTGTAGCTTCCTGATGCCAGCGTACCGGTGAGCGTTTTGGCATAGTTGATTGAGCCGTTGGTCAGCGTGACGGTGCCGGTGGGCGTGGCTCCGGAGCCAGTGACCGTAGCCTGCACCTGTCCGGCTGTGGTGGTGGTCAAGGATGTGGTGAGTACCTTGACGGCGACGGTGGGCGTCAGCACGGTGACGGTAATCTGTACGGAGACTGTGGCCGCATTGTAGTTGCTGTCGCCTGAGTAGCTGGCGGTGATGGTGTCAGTTCCGTTGGTGAGAGTGCCGGTATAGGTGGGCATGCACGAGCCGGAGGCCAGGGTGCAGAGCTGGAAAGTGAGTCCGCCGCCAGAGAAGGTGATGGTTCCGGTGGGCGCTGGGATGGAGCCGGAAGTGGCGCTGGATACGCTGCCGCGGATGCCGAACTGCTGGTTGCCAGTGATCGTGGTCGAGTTGGGTGCGAGCGTGAGCGTGGGAGTTATCTTCGTCACGTCGATCGTGACGGTCTGGGCGGCGAGCGCGTAGTTGCTGTCGCCGGAGTAGCTGACGGTGAGCGTATTTGCGCCTGCTGGCAGCGTGCCCGCAGCGATGGAGAAACTGTAACCTCCGCTGGCCAGCGGTTGAGCCTGCGCGGTGATGCCAGGACCAGAGAGCGAGACGGTTCCCGTGGGCGCAGTGCCGGTGGCCGTGACCGCGACCTGGAGGGTGAGCGCCTGGCCAAGCTGGATGGAAGTGGCCGAGGGAGTGAGCGTCAGCGTCGCCGTGCCAGCGCCGAGCGGCGAAACCCACGCGCTGACGACGTTGGCGACATTGAGCGAACCAAGGCCCGTGGCGTTGTCAAAGCCTGTGGCTGCGCTGTAACCACTGAGCACGCCATAGGTATCGCCACTGGTGGAAACCGTGCAGTCGGGCGAGCCAGCGTCGCAAGGCATCGCGTTAGTGCCGGTATCAATGTCGTTGAAGTAGCAACTGGTGCTGGTCGTCAAACCTTCGCTGCGGCATGCGGAGTAGGTTTGCTTTGCGCCAAGGCGATAGAGTTCCGCGTTGGCCAGTCCCTGCGGAGAGCCTGTCTTTTGGTTGATGAGCGCCATAACTCCAGCCATCGCGGGCGAAGCAACCGAGGTTCCGCCGACCTCTTCACCCACCGGCTCCGTGGACTGCGAAGTCGAACTGACGCAGGTGCCGTTGGCGGAGACGCAGATGAGATACGCGCTGCCGAGGAATCCGTTGGAGGCGAAGAACG
>JAJZEA010000092.1 GCA_021851335.1 Acidobacteriota bacterium
CGAGCCGTGGATCAGATGCGCCGCCGCGCTTAGATCGGCGGCAAGCTCAGGATTCTCCGCAACCGCCTTCAGCGTTGCCGGAGTGCCAAAGTAGCCATACTTGCGAATCAGCCGATCAATCGTCTTGTCTTCTCCGAACTCTTTTACGCCCGGAGCAAGGATAATGAGTTCCGCGTCGTCGGCAAGGGCCATGCGCGTGCGATAGACAGCCTTGTTGCCCAGCCAGGTGCTGTGAAATTCCTCCGGATCCAGATACACGACCGCTTTGCGAATCGGCTCGGCAACCAGCTCGAAATTTACCTTCAGGCTCAGCTCCGCCGCCAGTTGGAAGCACTCCACATCATCGCCGATGAAAAGTCCGCGCACCGCCAGACCACCCGCCGTCCGTCGGCTGACGACAGTGAGCACATAGACGATCGGCAGCTCGCGCAGAAAGTGATCCGACGCATAATTCAGCACATTGCGCACCGGATTCACTGCGCGACCCATGATGCGCTCCATCCCGTAGACCGCACCCAGATAGTGACTGCGATTGATGCCTTCGCGTCCACCTGTTCCGACCAGAATATTTTTGTTGTAGTTGGCCATGCCGATCACTTCATGCGGCACCACCTGGCCGATGGAAAGAATCAGGTCATGGCCGCCACGCGAGAGTAGACGATTGACCTGCGCAGGCCAGGCATAATCCACACGCCCCTCGGACTGCTCACGCACAAATTCGCGCGGCACCTCGCCCAGCGTCTCGATGTCGTTGCGCCAGTCGTGCGCGCGGAAGAGTTCCAGCGGCATCTCGCCATACATGTGCTGGATCTGATGCGCACTCATGGCGGTATGCGTTCCGAGCGCGGGCATCACCGCGTCCACACTCGCGCCATAGTGTTGCCACGCGTAGCGCGTCAGCTCGCCGGCGCGTGAGTGCGCGCGCGTCTGGTCCGGCGGCACGAGCAGCACTCGTTGTCGTGTGCCAAGTTTTTCCAGGCTGCCCACCAGCAGGGCCTGAAGCTGGTCGCTGCTGAGGTCAAGGTCAGCTGCTCCCTGCGCACAGTAAAGGCTCATGCACTCATCTCCACTTCTCGTAATCCTGGGGCAAACATCTGCAAGACAACCCACGCGGTGAGATAGGCTCCGCCCGCGATCATAAACAGGCTGGAGTAGCTGTGCGTGCGCTGGAGGATATGCCCCGCATAGTAGGCAAGCAGAGCGCCACCGACCGCACCGGCCATTCCGCCGATGCCCGTCATGGAACCGACGGCGCTGCGCGGAAACATATCCGAAGCTGTGGTGTAAAGATTGGCGGACCAGCCCTGATGTGCCGCCGCGCCGATACTGAGCAGCGCAATGGCCAGCCATTCGGAGTGAATCCGGCTCATGGCCAGCACCGGTAAGACAGCGCAGGCGCAGAAGAGCATGGCTGCAAGACGGGCGTGCGCGGCGCGGAGTCCCAGACGCTGGAAAGGTTGCGGCAGCCAGCCGCCACCGATGCTACCCACCGCCGATGCGTTGTAGACGATGATGAGCGGAAGTCCCAGATGAGACAGATCGAGATGAAATTTTGCGCTGAAGTACGAGGGTAGCCAGAAAAGATAGAACCACCAGATGGGGTCTGTAAGGAACTTTGCCAGCGAATATCCCCAGGTCTGGCGATAGCCGAGCAGGCGCGTCCACGGAGCCGATGGCCCCATCTGCACCGCGGCTTCGCGATAGATGTGGCGCAGCTCAACCCCGGTGAGCGTGGGGTGGTCGGAGGGTTTGCGATAGTTCAGAAACCACCACAGAATCCATAGCGCACTGAAGCAGCCCGTGACCATAAACGCGGCGTGCCAGCCGTAGCGGATGGTGACCCAGGGAACGATCAATGGAGCGAGCACGGCGCCGAGATTTGCGCCAGAGTTGAAGATGCCAGTGGCCAGCGACCGCTCGTGCTGCGGAAACCATTCGGCGACCGTCTTGATGGCGGCCGGAAAATTTCCCGACTCACCCAGGCCCAGCATAAAACGCGCAACCCCGAATTCGAGGACGGTGTTGGCCAGCGCATGGCCCATGGCGGACAAGCTCCAGACGGCCATGATGGCCATATAGCCGATGCGCGTGCCCACCTTGTCGACAAAGCGTCCTGCGGCCAGCAATCCAATCGCATAAGCCACCTGAAAAGTATCGACGATGTAGCCGTAACCGATCTCGGTCATGCCGATGCTGTGTTCGAGCGTCGGCTTCAGAATGGAAATGACCTGACGGTCCATGTAGTTGATCGACGTTGCGGCAAAGAGCATGGCGCAGATCGTCCATCGCACACGCCCCATGCGCGCGGGCAACATCTCCGCCGTTCTCTGCGCCTGCTCTGCCTCGATCCCGTCCAAGCTCACGCCCCTTACAGCCGATAGGCTTTCTTCACCAGTCCACAGGTCAACTCACGCGCCAGATCGAACGCCTCATCTTCATCCAGCCTGTGATCTGCCACCAGTCGCGCGAGAAAACTGCAATCGACGCGGCGGGCAACATCATGCCGCGCGGGAATGGAAAGAAACGCGCGCGTGTCGTCATTGAACCCAACCGTATTGTAGAACCCCGCGGTCTCCGTTACCTGTTCGCGAAAGCGCATCATGCCCTCGGGACTGTCATGAAACCACCATGGCGGTCCCAGGCGCAACGATGGATAATGCCCGGCAAGCGGAGCCAGTTCCCTGCTGTAGGTGGACTCATCCAGCGTGAAGAGAATGATGGTTAGTCCCGGCTCGTTACCGACACGATCCAGCAGCGGGCGAAGCGCATCGACGTAGTTGGTGGGGCGTGGAATATCCGCTCCCGTATCGCGACCAAAGCGCTCAAAGATGAGCCGATTGTGATTGCGAACGCTGCCGGGATGAATCTGCATTACCAGTCCATCTTCCAGACTCATCTTTGCCATCTCAGTCAGCATCTGCGCGCGAAACAGCTCCTGCTGTGCAGAATTTGCTTTGCCAGAGATCACCGAAGCAAACAACCCAGCAGCTTCCGACTCGGCCAAATCCGCCGTCTGCACCGTGGGATGACCGTGATCAGTCGCAGTACAACCAAGCGAGCGAAAGTGCGCACGAGATTTTCGCAGCGCATTCAGGTAGCCTTTCCAGCTTGATGTATCTTCCTTTGTCGTCTCACCCAACATGCGAATCCGCTCAGCAAAACCATCGAACTCCGGATCGACGACTGCATCCGGGCGAAACGTAGGCAGAATGCGCCCGGACCAGCCCGAATTGCGAATCGCAGCATGATCTTCCAGAGAATCCAGCGGCGAGTCGGTCGTCGCGAGCACCTCGATGCCAAAACGCTCGTAAAGCGCACGCGGACGAAAGCCCTCCGTAGCCAGCAGTTCCGCGATGCGATCGTAGTAAAAATCTGCGTTGCGTTCGCTCAGCCGCTCCTCAAAACCAAACAGCTCCTGGAAAGCAAAGTCCAGCCACATGCGAGTCGGCGTGCCACGAAACAGGTGGTAGTGGGCAGCAAAGATTCGCCAGACAGCGCGGGGGTTCTCCATCGGCATCTGGCCAATTTCAAGCGCTTCCATCGACACACCCTGACTGTAAAGCATCCGATAAACATAATGATCCGGCTGCACAAAGAGCATAGCGGGATTGGGGAAAAACTCATTCTGAGCGAACCACGCAGCCTGCGTATGACCATGAGGACTGATGATCGGAAGATCGCAAACGGAGGCATACAGCGAACGGGCAATCGAGCGCACGACAGGCTCAGAGGGAAAGAGCCGATCTTGATGAAGCAGCATGGTAGGCAAATACCTTTCGATAAACTGAAGGAGATAAAGCTAAATCAGGCCAGTGGTCTGACCATTAATGAGGTCAGACCACAAGTATACACAGCGTGAGATGTATTTGTCTTCGCCGGGAAAAAGAATTTACAAGAAATGAAACAGGCTGTGAATGCTACACTTTTCGTGTCTGTAGAAGATAAAAAATCATCGAGAAAAAGAATAGGGAATCGATGCCAGCGCCTCCAACCATCTCGCCCGAATCGCACCGCACCATGCAAGTGGTTAACCATGTCCGCGCGCTGATCGAAAAAGGTACACTGCAGCCCGGAGATAAGCTGCCGCCCGAGCGCGAACTGGCACGCACTTTGAATGTGAGCCGAGCCAGTCTGCGAACCGGCATCGGCTACCTGGCGGCGATGGGCGTGATGAAGATTCGTCACGGAGTAGGAACCTTTGTTGCCGATGGACCGCCCGATCTGGGCAAGGCTTCACTCAGCTTTATGGGTGCGCTCCATGGATTTCAATCGTGGCAAATGTTTGAAGCGCGCATCATTCTGGAGTCTAACCTAGCCGCTCTGGCAGCGGAACGCAGCAAGGACGAACATCACGCCGCGCTCGCTGAAGAAGTCGCCGAGATGTTTGCCGCCGTCGATGCACCGATCGAGTATCTGATCCACGACGTACTCTTCCATCGCATCATCGCGCAGGCATCTGGAAATCCAATTCTGGCAGCGGTGATGGAAACCATCACCTCCACGATGTACGACAAACGGCGAAAGACGGTGGAGCGCTCGATCGACCTGCGAGAATCAGCAGCCATGCATCGCGAGATCTATCGGGCTGTGCGAGGGCGCAAGCCGGACGAGGCGCGAAACCTGATGGAACAGCATCTGCGCATGGCTCAAGCGGCGCAAGGAATGGAACGACCGATCGAGCGCCGCGGCAGCGCGCTGCGTGAAGTCGGCGGCGCACGCAGGGCCGAGTAAGATATCCCCGGAAGAGACAGAAGCAGCGCGGCTATACCCAGCGGATACAATGCCATCCTGCATTTTGTTCTCAAGAAAGATGCGCCCCGCGGGTCTTTTACGAGCTCACAGAGTGTCATTTTGCTTGAAAAACAGAAAAGGCCAGTCCGAGGACTGGCCTTTTCAATGATAATGCCGGCGATCACCTAATCTCCCACACAGTTACCCGTGCAGTACCATCGGCCCAACGAGGCTTAACTTCCGTGTTCGAGATGGGAACGGGTGATCCCTCGCGGTATGGTCACCGGCAAACTTGAGGACGCCTGGCGGATGTTTTTCCGCAGCAACAGAGCCTTGCATCAGAGAAAGGATCGTTTCTTCCTGTTTCTAAGGCAGCTCTAACAGCAAACTGGCGCCACATTCGAGATGAATTGGGAAATACAAGGCAGTAAAGAGGCCATAGAGAATCTCAAAGCGACTGCGCAGAGTTAATTCTATGGACAAGCCGAACGGGCGATTAGTACTGGTAAGCTACACACATTGCTGCGCTTCCACATCCAGCCTATCAACCAGGTGGTCTTCCTGGGCCCTTCAGGGAAATCTC
>JAJZEA010000093.1 GCA_021851335.1 Acidobacteriota bacterium
ACACCAAGACGCTCTTCGAGCTTCTTCACAAGAGCCGCCGCTTCCAGCAGGCTCAGACTTACAATCTGCTCTTCCAACTGATTCAAATCTGCCATCTTCATTCTCCCATCGAAATCTTTTGTTTTTGTTGCTACCCGCACTCACCCGCCGCCAGAGTTTCCGTTGTGCCCAGACCAGCACCCTCTGCGGCCGACTGCGCCTTACTCCGCCGCAGCGGCAAACTTGTTTTCCTTCACGCCCTGGTTGACCACTACGGCCAGGTCGCGTCCCGTCGCATTCATCACCGTCACCAGCCGTTGAGCCGGTGCATTGATCAGATACAGCAGCTTCGAGAACAGCTCTTCCTTGCCCGGCATCGTCGCCAGAGCCTTGACCTCATCGACATTGATGAGCTTGCCATCCACAATACCCAGCTTGAAGGTAAACTCGGCGTTCTCGCCGACCCACTTCGAGAAGGCCTTTGCCAGCTCGACCGGGTCGCCCGAGGTAAACGCCGCAGCGCTCACGCCCTTCAGTCCCTTCAACGCAGCCTCGACGCCCGTACCCTCACCGGCACGAGCGGCCAGCTTGTTCTTGAGCACCCGATACTTGCCGCCTGCGGCACGAACCACCTTGCGCAGCTCAAAATCCTGAGCCACAGTCAACTTGGCAAAGGTGCCCACGATCGCCGTCGTCGAACCGGCCAGCTCTCCAGCCAGAACCTGCACCTTCTGCTTCTTTTTCGCTCTGCTAACTGCCATCGTCTTGACTCCTGCGCTAAGCCCTTTGGCTCTGCGCTCCCGGAACGCCGTCCGGAATCAACTGAAATTCTTTCCATTCCCCTGAGTGATTCACTCCATCCGCAAGCGGAGGAGCAAGATCGGCCCGCTCATGTGACTGCTCGATGCGGCTACTTGATCGACGCATCCGCCACAGCGCTGTCGATCGGAACTCCAGGCCCCATCGTCGAGCTGAGCGTAATCCCCTTCACATACTTGCCCTTGGCCGCGGAAGGCTTGGCGCGCATGACGCCGGCCAACACCGTCGTCGCGTTCTCCACCAGCTTCTCCGGAGCAAAGCTGAGCTTGCCCACCGGCACGTGAACGAGCGCCGTCTTGTCGGCTCGAAACTCCACCTTACCAGCCTTGATCTCCTTGACTGCGGAGGCTACGTCCTGAGTCACCGTGCCCGTCTTGGGATTCGGCATCAAGCCACGCGGACCCAGCACCTTGCCCAGCCGACCCACCGACTTCATCATGTCCGGCGTAGCGATCAGCGCGTCAAATCCGGTCCAGTTTTCCTTCTGGATGCGCTCGACCATCTCTTCGCCGCCTACAAAATCGGCACCCGCAGCTTCGGCTTCTTTCAGCCGGTCGCCGGATGCAACCACAGCCACAACCTTGGTCTTGCCCAACCCGTGCGGCAGGACGACCGTGCCGCGCACCATCTGGTCGGCATGACGAGTATCCACGCCGAGACGCAGCGTCAGGTCGACTGTCTCGTCGAACTTGGCGAATTTGACCTTTTGCAGCAGCGTCACCGCTTCAGGAAGCAGGTAGTTCCGCTGCTCGACGGCCGCGCGCGACTTGGTAATATTTTTGCTGGCTTTCCGTGCCATTCATCCCTCATCTCCCACCGCAGTCGCCTGTTTCGCTTTACGAAAAACCTGTTTGGCCAAAAGCCAGGAGAATCGCTCTTGCAGCGCCCTCCAACGGGTCCGAATGCCGTGGTGCAATTGATGGCCCGAGATCGCTCTCAGGGCACATTCTTTGATACTAACCGCGCCGGGCAAAAAAAGCAAGCGCCAGGTGCCATGCCTACCTGCAACGGCGGCTTCTGGGACTTGTGCAGCGGGCTTACTGGCTCACCTGCGCGAGTGCTTCTGCGGCCACTTCAGCCAGGCGAGCGACTCCGGTCTGGATCTTCTCTTCCGTGGCGTTGGAGAAGTTGAGCCGCATGTAGCGGCTGCCGGAGCCGTCGGGAAAGAAATCCTTGCCCGGAACAAAGACCACCTTGCGCTCGATCGCGTTGGGCAGCATCGCTCCGGCATCCACCCACTCCGGACAGGTGACCCAGAGGAACATTCCACCTTCCGGATGGGTCCAGTGATAGCCCTCGGGCATGCCTTGCGTGAGACAGCGGTCCATCAGCGCAAACCGGACTCCGTATAGCTGGCGAATCTCCTCGATATGCGCCGCACTGTCAAAGTCGGCCAGATAGCGATCCACGATGCGCTGGTCGAGATTGGACGTATGCAGGTCGGCGGCCTGCTTGGCGATGGCGAGCGAACGCAGCAGCGTGGGATGACCGGCGACCCAGCCGACGCGAAGCCCCGGCGTGATGGTCTTGGACACCGTGCTGATGTAGAACACGAGGCCCTCATGATCCAAAGCGGCGATGGGCGGAATCTCCGTTCCACGATAGCGCAGCTTGCCGTAAGGATCATCCTCGACAACGACGAGTCGATGACGAAGGGCAAGATCATAGATCGTACGACGACGCTCGGCAGCGAGGGTAATACCGGTGGGATTCTGAAAGTTGGGAATGATGTATAGCAGCTTGGGCCGTTCACGCAGAATGGCCTCTTCCAGAGCCTCGGGCACGAGGCCCCATTCGTCCATCGGCACCGAAACAAATCGTGCTTCATACGCCTGAAATGCCTGAATCGCAGCCAGATAGGTCGGGCTTTCGGTGAGCACGCAATCGCCGGGATCAAGCAGCGCCTTCGCGATCAGGTCCAGACCCTGCTGCGAGCCGCTGGTGACGAGAATATTCTCTGTGGTGCAGGCAACGCCGCGGCTTTGCATCTCCACGGCGAACTTCTCGCGCAATGGGCCAAATCCCTCGGTGACTGCATATTGCAGCGCCTGCGGACCGGATTCTCCGAGCACTCGTTGCACGCAGTGAGCAATTTCAGCCACCGGAAAACACTCCGGCGCCGGAAGACCGCCAGCAAAGGAGATCATCTCCGGCTGTTCTGTCACTTTCAGGATCTGCCGGACGGCAGACGGGCGCATCTGACCCATGCGGCGCGACAAAGCATATTCCATACTGCCCCTCATTTCGTCTTCCCGTTTGTCATCCCGGACTGGACCAGGACGATCTCTGGCTTAACGCTTCCACGGTTCATCGTACTCGAAGCAAAAAACGACCTTCCTGCGCGGGAAGGCCGTTTTTCAGTACACGAACTGCTTCGCGCCTCGCTTATGCGACGACTTCAATGCCCATCGAGCGGGCCGTACCCTTGATGCTCTTGACAGCGGCGTCGATAGAGGCAGCGTTGAGGTCCGGCATCTTCTGCTCGGCGATCTCACGAATCTGCTTTTCGGTCACCTTGCCCACCTTGTCCTTGTTGGGCGTGCCGGCTCCCTTGGCGACACCGGCGGCGCGCAGCAAAAGGTTAGAGGCTGGCGGCGTCTTGGTGACAAAGGTAAAGGTGCGATCCGCATACACCGTGATCACAACCGGGATGGTGAAGCCCTCCATCTCCTTGGTCTGCGTCCGCGCATTGAACTGCTTGCAGAACTCCATGATGTTGACCTGAGCCTGACCCAGCGCCGGGCCAACCGGTGGCGCAGGCGTCGCCTTGCCCGCCACAATCTGGAGCTTCACATATCCGGTAATCTTCTTCGGGGGTGCCATTCTCTGTTTCCTTTTGTCGTGCAGCTTCCAGCCTCTGGCTGCCGGATGGCCCGACGTTGCATCAATTTTGGTAAAGCAGTTTCCGCTTTGGCCTGCAACCGGAGCACGCCAGACACCGCACCGGCTAGAAGCTGAAAGCTACTGACGGAAAGCAGCCCTACTCAATCTTTTCGACTTTGCCAAACTCCAGCTCGACAGGGGTGGAACGGCCAAAGATCGTGACCATCACCTTGAGGGTTTCACGATCCTCATTGACCTCGTCCACCACTCCGTTGAAGTTGGCAAACGGTCCGTCGTTAATACGAACGGATTCATTCTTCTCAAACCGAATCTTCTGCCGCGGCTTCTCGCGCGCTTCACTGGAGCGGTTGAGCAGCGAGCTGATCTCTTCCTCGCTCAGCGCCACCGGCTTGTCCCCGGTCCCCAGGAAGCCGGTAACTTTGGGTGTCTCCTTGATAATGTGCCAGATCTGGTTATCCAGCTCCATCTCAATGAGCACATAGCCGGGAATAAAGACGCGTTCCACGGTGCGTTTCTTGCCATTGACCGTCTCGGTCACCTGCTCGGTGGGAACGATAATCTGGCCGAACTTGCTCTCCATGCCAAAGGCCTGAATGCGGCTCAGCAGCGACTCCTTCACCTTGCGCTCAAAGCCGGAGTAGGCATGCAGGATATACCAGCGGAAATTGGGGTTCCGCGGTGCGCTTTCGATTGCTGGCTCGATGCCAGGCTCCAGATTCTCTTCCATCTCTGCTCTCATCTCGTTTTCGGCGTCTTCCGCCATCCCACATCAGCGCTCAGGAGCCGGCCAGCCGATCCATGATCTGCTTCACCACATAGGCGAAGACCGTATCGGTCACGTAAAAATAGGCCGCAAAGAAGAAAACAACCGCCAGCACCACGACTGTTGTCGCTTGTACTTCCTTGCGAGAAGGCGCAACCACCTTGCGCATCTCAACCCGGACATCGCCCAGAAACCCGCGAAAGCGCTCCACGGTACCTGTGACTGCAGCTACCCTCGATTCACCCGGATTGGTTTCAGTTATTGCCGCTGTCTTAGCCATCGACTTCCTGCCACTCTCTTGCGTTTATGCCGCGCTGCGCCAAGGCTGCTCGCAGTCGACGTGCTCCGGAATCACTGGCAGGGGCGGAGGGATTCGAACCCCCAAGTTCGGTTTTGGAGACCGACAGTTTAACCGTTGAGCTTACGCCCCTGTGCCTGCCCAGACGCTTGACCGCCCAGGCACTTGAACTACTTTGTTTCCCGATGCGCACGGTGTGTGCGGCAGCGCTTGCAGAACTTCGAGAACTCGAGGCGGCCCGTGGTCGTCTTTTTGTTCTTCGTCGTCGTGTAGTTGCGCTCCTTGCACTCGGTGCACTGCAATGTCACAATCTCTCGCATCTCTTCATCCTAACCGATCCGCGGCAAAATCACGCTGCCACGGTCTTCCTGAATTTCTCGCTCTGGCACTCGGCCCGAGCCTTGATAAGAATCAGGAGCCGCCGTTGCCGACTCCTGATCCGCTGTTCCTACCCTTACGCCAGAATCTCCGAGATTGCGCCGGCTCCCACCGTGCGTCCGCCTTCGCGAATCGCAAACCGCAATCCCTTTTCCATCGCCACCGGCGTCTGCAACTCGATCTCCAACTGGATGTTGTCGCCC
>JAJZEA010000094.1 GCA_021851335.1 Acidobacteriota bacterium
GTGGACCAGGCGAAGCTGAAGCAGGCCGAGGCGCAGGTGACGCAGAATCAGGCGACGCTGGACCAACTGCTGGAGCAGCTCAGCTACACGACGATTACCGCGCCAATGGACGGCGTGGTGCTCTCACGCGATGTGCAGATTGGCGATGCGGTCAGCTCGATCCTGGTGCTTGGCTCGACGGCGACGCTGGTGATGACATTGGGCGATACGCACGAGGTGTATGTGAAGGGCAAGGTGGATGAGTCCGACATTGCGCATGTGTATCTGGGCCAGCCGGCGCGCATCAAGGTGGAGAGCTTTCGCAACCGCTATTTCGATGGCAAGGTGACGAAGATTTCGCCGATGGGCGTGGAGAAGGATAACGTGACGACGTTTGAGGTGCGCGTCTCGATCAACAATCCGAATGGCGAGCTGAAGTCGCAGATGACGGCGAATGCGGAGATCCTGATGGGCGAGCACAAAGGCGTGTTGACTGTTCCGGAGAATGCAATCACCTATGACAACGCAAAACAGGCGACGGTGGAGGTTCCGGATGCGCATGAAAAATCGGGAATGCGGAAGGTGCCGGTCGTGGTGGGATTGTCGAATGGATCGGTGACGGAGATTGTGAGCGGGTTGCGCGAAGGCGAGACGGTGGTATTGCAGTAAAACAATCTGCTGCGGATGAGAAAGAATGAGGACGGAGCGATGAAGATTCGATTTGCGGCAGTCATGTTGGCGGCGATGGTGGCCAGTTCCCTGCTGGCGGGCGCGGAAGCGCGCTTTGAAAAGACGCTGAGCGTGAGCGGACATGCGGATCTGCATGTGATGAACGGCTCGGGGAATGTCCATCTGCGCAGCGGAGCAGGCGGGCAGATTCATATTGTGGGCGTGGTGAAGTCGGGATGCGGATGGATGAGCTGGGGTGAGCATCCGTCGGAAGAACAGATTCGCGCCATTGTGCAGAATCCGCCGATTGAGCAGACGGGAAATATCGTCACGGTGGGCGAGCATGAGCACAATCTGCACTGCATCTCGATCGATTATGAGATCGACGCGCCAAGCAACGTGATGCTGGAGGTGAATACGGGATCGGGCGATGTGACCGACGATGGCGTGGGCGATCACGCACGACTGCGGACCGGCTCCGGCAACATTCATGCAAGTGGATTGACGGGTGGATTTTCCGTGGGCACGGGATCGGGCGATGTGGTGGCTGCGGGCAGCGGAAGCGGCGATGTGCGCGCGAGCACAGGATCAGGCAATATCCATTTGAGTGGCGTGGATGGCGGCTTGCACGCGACTGCGGGATCGGGAGACCTGAATCTGGAGGGAACGCCGAAGGCTGGCTGGTATCTCTCGACGGGATCGGGCAACGTGGAGGTGAAGCTGGGAGGCGCTGGCTTCAATCTGGATGCGCATACCGGCTCTGGCAATGTGCATGTGGAAGGCAACGCGGCGATGACAGGAGTTCAGTCCACGCATCACTCGTTCAAGGCGCAGGTGCGCGGCGGCGGGCCGACGATCGAAGTCCATACGGGCAGTGGCGACGTGCGGGTGCGTTGAGGCTGGCCGAGTTGGCAAAGCGAGTCAAGCGGCGAAGCGGGCCGGTACACTGAACAAGTATGGTTCGCATGCATCGGGCAGTACCCACTCACACGCTGCGGCTGCTGGTCTTTGATCTGGACGGCACGCTGATCGACTCGAGCAAGGATCTTTGCAACTCCGTGAACGCGACGCTGGAGCACTTTGGCCTGCGTTCACTGCCTGACGAACAGATTGCCAGCTTTATCGGCGATGGCGCGGGGATGCTGATTCGTCGGGCGCTGCTGGTGCCGGGCGAACTGCCGGCAGGAATTCGTGAAGACGACGAGCCGTTTTTTCAGGATGCGCTGGAGTATTTTCTGCGGTGGTATCGCGCGCACAAACTGGATTACACGCGGGTGTATCCGGGAGTGCTGGAGTCACTGGCTGTGCTCGAGGCTGGTGAGAATGCGCCGAAGATGGCGGTGCTGACGAATAAGCCGGTGGGTCCGGCGCGGGCGATCTGCGAAGGCCTGGGACTGGCGCGATTTTTTGTCGCGATTGAAGGGGGCGACAGCTTCATGACCAAGAAGCCTGACCCGGAAGGACTGCTGCACCTGATGGAGCGGCTGGGGGCAAGCGCGGAGACGACTCTGATGATCGGCGACTCCGAGGTGGACGTGAAGACAGCACGGAATGCGGGAGCGTGGTCGATGGGATGCGGCTTTGGCCTGTCACCGGAGTCGATGCGCGCGGCGGGACCGAATATCGAAGTGGATCACGCCGCGGAGTGGGTGCAGGCGTTGGGGCCGATGCCGCCTGCTTCCGCCAGGTAGTGACACGCTTGCAGAGTGATTTCAAGGACACACAACGACTTCGATGAATCTCACGTGGCTGCTTGAACTGTGGGTCATCAACGGGGTGCTTTTTGCATCTCGCGGTTGAAGAAACACGCTCTGGCTCAGGAATCAGGCCCAGATGGAGATGCTGGAGCCGGTGGCTGGCTGGGCCGAGGGTTCAAGAGCTGAGGGCGTGGAGGAGCTGGCAGTCTGCGCGGGAGGCGAGGCTGCGGAGGATTGCTCTTGCGTCGGATCGTTCCCCTGTCCTCGCCAGGCGCTGGCCATCCAGAGGCTTTCACCGTCCTGTGCGCCGGTGTAGACATCCTCGGTGATTTTGGGACGCAGAATCGAATGATCCGCTCCACCGGCAGAATGCATGGCGGCATGACCCGTGTTGAGTGCGGTATGTGGTCGTGCTGGAGCGATGTGCATGGTTCACCCAAAGGCATGAACTTCCAGGCGTAAACTTCGGTTTCGTGCTCTGGAGTGCTGAGCCGGGCGCTGTTTGACGCATCGGCCCAGACGCTTATTCTGAGGGCAAACAAAGGACCAAAGTGCGTTGGAGGAAAATAAGTTTCTTCTAAATTGTTCCGCCAAGAAGCGCGCTGAGAGTTTGCGTCCACTCATCGAGTTCGGCAAGTGGCACGCATTCGCGGTCGCTGTGCGCGGTGCGCATGTCGCCGGGGCCGAGGACGACGACTTCTTCGGCGATGCGAGCGACGCGTGTGGCCTCGGAGCCGAAGCTGATGCCGGTCTGCTCGCGATGAAGCGCGGCGGAGAGATGATCGGCCAGCGATGAGGCGTCGGCGCGATCGCAGGTTGGTTCGAAGCCGGGTTCGTCGCGCAGCAGTTCAAAGTGCGCGGTGATGCCAGGTGTTTTTTCTGTTGCCTGCCGGATGATCTGTTGAAGTTGAGCAGCGATTGCGCCGGTTGGTTCATTGGGAATGGCGCGCCATTCGATCAGAAACGAGCATTCGCCGGGAAGGATGTTTTTTGCAGTGCCGCCGGTGATAGTACCAACGTTGAAGGTGGTGGTTGGCGGATCGAAAAGCGGATGCGCGACGACGCTGGAAGCGGCGAGGATGCGCGGGATGAGCGCGGCCGCGGCGGCGATGGCGGAGATGCCTTCGCGGGGGAATGCCGAGTGCGCTTCCCTGCCCCGAACGACGACGCGCGCCAGACCGTAGCCTTTGCCGGCGACGGCGGGTCGCAGGCTGGTGGGTTCGCTGATGATGGCGCGCCGGATGCGCAGCGCAGGCAACGCGGCGAGCAGGCGCTCGATGCCTTTGCAGCCGATCTCTTCATCGGCGGTGAGCAGGAGCGCGACTCCGGGATGGAGCGCGTTGTGGGGAAGGCTGGCAACGGCGGCAAGAAAACAGGCAAGCGCGGATTTGACATCGCAGGCGCCGAGGCCGTTTGCGTGGCCGTCGGCGACGTGCAGCGTGTGCGGATCGCGCCAACCGACGGCAGGCGGAACGGTGTCGGTGTGACAGAGGAAGGCAAGATCGATGCGGTCGGGATCTTCGACCGGGGCGGGTCGCGCGATCAGATTGGCTTTTTCCACGCCCTTTTCGTCGGCGTAGCGCAACAGGCGGCAACTCCAGCCGCGAGGCTGAAGAAATGCAGTCACCCAGTCGAGCAGCGGCAGATTGGAGAAGCTGGAGACGGTGGGAATGGCGACGAGCGCGCGCAGGATTTCCACCGGAGTCAGGCTCGGCTGCGAGGCAAGCTTCACGGCGTGACCTCGCGGCCAGAGATGAAGACGCGCGGGCGCAGCGGAGCGGCGGCGAAGTAAGCGAGTTCGCGGTAATCGGCGATCTCATGCAGCAGGAAGTCAGCGCGTTTGCCGGGTTCGAGCGAGCCGATCTCATGGGCCAGGCCGAGGCTGTGCGCGGCGTTGAGCGTGGCGGCGGTGAGCGCTTCGGCGGGCGTCATGCGCATCTGAAGGCAGGCCAGCGAAAGCGTGAAGGCCATGGATGGCGCAGGCGCGGAGCCAGGGTTGAAATCCGTGGCCAGCACGACGGCAAGACCTGCGTCGATCATGCGGCGAGCGGGTGGGTACTGCGTGCGCGAGAGACAGAAGACCGAGGCGGGCAGCAGCACGGGCTGGACACCGGCGCGGGCAAGCTGCGCGATGGTGGCGTCGTCGATGGTCTCCAGATGATCGGCTGTGGCTGAGCCGAGTTCGGCGGCGAGCGCGGCTCCAGTGCCGGGGCGGAACTGCTCGGCGTGGATGCGCAGGCCGAGGCCCAGACGCTGCGCGGCGGTGAGCACCTGCCGCGTCTCTTCGACGGTGAAGGCGTGGTCGTCACAGAAGGCGTCGCAGAAGCGGGCAAGTTGTTCGCGCGCGACGACGGGCAACAACTCGTGAAGGATGGATTGGATGTAGGCGGCGCGATTCTCGGCGTACTCCCGCGGCACGGTATGCGCGGCAAGCAGGGTGGGGACGATCTGCACCGGTCCTTCGTCGTGGAGCTGCGCGAGAACACGGAGCAGGCGCAGTTCGGTTTCGGTGTGGAGTCCGTAGCCGGATTTGGCTTCCAGAGTCGTTGTGCCTCCGCGCAGCATCCAGTCGCGGTGACGCCGGGCGTGGGTGAGCAACTCGGCCTCAGTGGCCTGACGGGTGAGGCCGACGGTGGACTGAATGCCACCGCCGGCAGCAGCGATCTGCTGATAGGTTGCGCCGTCGATGCGCTGCTCGTACTCGGCGGCGCGGTTGCCG
>JAJZEA010000095.1 GCA_021851335.1 Acidobacteriota bacterium
GATTCGACTCCGGACTTCGTCGGCGCAAAGCCGACAACCATGCTGCACGTTGCCGCTGCCGCATAGGTCTGCGGCACGCAGTCGCTTCCCGGCTGACTTTGAAAATCCCCCTGCACGTTGCCCGCGCTGGAGAGATTCACCGCGCCTATCGACGTTCCCTGCGCCACCGAAAACAGAAACACCTGCGTCTCCACCGCCGCGCCCACGCTCTGGGTGGCAAACGGCAGGGCAAGCCTGGAAAACTTCAACACATCTCCACTCCCGCCATCAGGCAGCAGGATATTCCCCGCTGCATCTTCGGCCACCTGACCGGGACTCTGCAAGACGCTCCCCACATCCCACAAAGCCACAGGATGAGGAATATACGGATTGAGCTGATAGGCGATCACCTGATGAATGGTTTGATCGGTCACATACAGCACCATCGACGCATCCATCATCAGGCTGCCCGGCGCCCCCGCATGACCGTTGTTCCCGGGGATATACAAATACAGTTGCGGTGCAGCATAGACGCCAAGCTGCGGCTTGCTCGTGAAGATTCCCTGCACCGAGACCTCCGCGATATACATCGTGTCGTATGCATCAAAAGCGATTCCCACCGGCTGCCCAAGCCCCTGCAGTACTGTTCGCGCCGGTCCGTACTGCTGGCCGCTCCAGGTCAATTCCACAATCTCGCCGCTGCCTGCCACGGCAACAAACAAGTTGCCGGCCGGATCCAGCGCCACGGCCTCTGGATCGGCCAGTGAATCGGCCAGCGTCACCGGCTGCTGATAGCCCGAAGCAGCGTTCACCATCTCCACCACTGTGCCCGCGCCTGCGTCGGCAACAAACAGATCACCCTGCCTATCGATCGCCATGCCCTTAGGCTGACTCAGCCCTTGCTGCATCGGAAACGGCGCTCCACACGGCGCTTTGCTCGCTGAATAGCACGTCACCTCATGCAGTGTCGTATCCGAGACGTAGATATTCCCGGCCGCATCCTCGACCACCCCATACGGCGCTGCCAGATTCGTCCCCGGCAGCACACTCTGCGTCCCCAGAAAACTCACCTGCGCCAGCAAACGTCCGTTTGCGCACAAGCCCAGCAAAACGGCCGCCTTTGCGCACAGCAGCACACTCTCACGAAGCTGTAAGTCCCTCGAACGCATGACCACATCCCGCGGCGATCTTCTCTTCCAGGCATCAGGTCGTGCTCACTCACCCCGATCCGGCATCGAATCACGCCTCCACGGAGTTCATCGCTCGTTACATCTGTGTTAGAAAGTCACCAGAGTTATCAAAAAATTCTCACGAACCTTGCTACGGGATCCATCCGTGCTGCAACCACGCGCATTTTGCGCTGTCTTCGCCGTGCGCTTTGTCCTACAATGAGCCAACGCTTTAGATGTTCTTCATCCGGAGTTGTCATGCGGCCATCCTTCACACTCGGCATCGAAGAGGAATACCAGACCATTGATCCGGTCACACGCGACCTGCGCTCCCACATCGCCACCGAGATGCTTGCCCAGGGCAAAATGCGTCTCGAAGAACGCGTCAAAGCCGAGATGCATCAGTCTGTCGTCGAGGTCGGCACACGCATCTGCCACAATATTCAGGAAGCTCGGGAAGACCTCTTTCATCTGCGCCGCAGCATGATCCACCTTGCTGCCGAACACAACCTCCAGCTTGTCGCCGGCGCCACGCATCCCTTTGCCGACTGGCGCACACAGGAGATTTATCCTGACCCGCGTTACAGTCAGGTCGTCAAAGATCTCCAGCTCGTCGCCCGCTCCAATCTCATCTTCGGCCTTCACGTTCACATTGGCATTGAAGACCACGAAGCCGCTATACGCATCATGAACTCCATGCGCTACTTCCTGCCCCACATCATGGCGCTCACCACCAACTCGCCCTTCTGGCTCGGACTCAACACCGGTTACAAAGGCTATCGGGCCAAAGTCTTTGAAAACTTCCCGCGCACCGGCATTCCGGATGCTTTCGCCAGCTACTCCGAGTTTGAAAACTACGTCAATCTTCTGGTCAAAACCAACTGCATCGATGATGCAAAAAAAATCTGGTGGGATATCCGCCCGCACCCGCATTTCAACACCATTGAGGTCCGCGCCTGCGACATTCCCCTGCGCGCCTCCGAATCCATCGCCGTCGCCGCGCTCATCCAGGCCACCGCGGCATATCTCTACCGACTCCACGAGCAGAACCAGGACTTCCGTCAATTTGCCCGCCCGCTGCTGATGGAAAATAAATTTCGCGCCGTCCGTTACGGCCTTGACGGCATGCTCATCGACTTCGGCAAGCAGGCAGAGGTGCCCGAACGCACCCTCATTCGCGAATATCTCGCGCTCATCGATCCTGTCCTCGACGAGTTAGGCAGCCGCGAAGCCATCGCCGGCATCGGGCACATCCTCGAAACCGGTACAGGAGCTGACCGTCAGCTCGCCGTCTTTGAGCGCAGCCACGGCGATCTCAAGGCCGTCGTGGATTACATGGCTCAGGAGACTGCCGCTGGACTGGACGAATAGCTCAACCTGTAGAATGCTGGAAGAGTTGCCGGGGCACTCTCTTTTGTCTTCCTGCAACCATCGTTTTGTTTTTTTCAGATTTTTTTACCCTCGAGGATAGCCTTTGTCAGCAGAGATAATTCGGGTCAACCCGGATGAACCAGAGGCAGAGCGCATCGCATATGTCGTCTCCTGCCTGCGCCGTGGCGACGTCGTCGCGCTTCCCACAGACACCTTCTATGGACTCGCCGTCGACCCCGTCAATCTTCACGCTGTCGAGCGCATTTACCAGATCAAGTCCCGACTGAAGCACAAGCCGCTCTCGCTGCTCATCGCCTCCGTCGCTCAGGCCTATGAGCTGGCGCGCGACATCGACGACCGCTTCGACAAGCTCGCCGAACGCTTCTGGCCCGGTCCTCTGACGATCATCGTCCGCGCCGGCAGCAAACTCCCGCTGCGCTCCACCGCCAACACCGGCAACGTCGCCCTGCGCGTCCCTGATGCCGCCATCCCTCGCGCCGTCGTCGAACTGTATGGCATGCCCATCACCGCCACCTCGGCCAATCTTCACAACGCCAGCGAATGCTCCCACGCTGCCTGTGTCCGCGACCAGATCGGCGACCGCATTCCGCTCATTGTCGATGGCGGTCCCTCGGCCAATTCCCTGCCCACCACCATCGTCAATCTTGCCGACCATGACGACTCGTGGGAAATTCTTCGCGAAGGCGTCATCCCCACCCACGAAATTGCGATGACTTTGCAAAACTAGAGGCCACCGCGCGATGACTCGAACCCTTCGACCCCATCGCCTCACCCGGCTCCAGGCTATTATCGGCGCAAGCCTGCTCCTCATCATTCTCTCCGGCATCATCGCGCTGGTTGGCTGGTTCCGCTGGGTCGACACGCAGATCACCCTCGCCGCGCACACCGATCAGACCGCCCCAGCCGACGTCATCTGCGTCTTCGGCGCTGCGGAGTATAACGGTCGCCCCTCACGTGTCCTTCGCGCGCGACTGGAACACGCGCTCAACCTTTATCAACGCGCCCTTGCGCCGATTCTCATCACGCTCGGCGGCCGCGCTCCCGGAGATCGTTTCTCCGAGGGCCAGGTCGGCGAAGCCTTCTTGCGCGCCAATGGCGTACCCGCCAGCGCTATCATCGCTGAAACCAGCAGTCGCTCCACAGAAGAATCTGTCGCTCGCGTCCTCACTATCGCGCAGGAGAATCACTTCCATCGCATCCTCATCGTCAGCGATCCCACGCACGTCTTTCGCATTCAGGCCATCTTCGCGGCCAGCGGCGTGCGCGTTCTCGCCTCCCCGCGAGAACCGCTCCAGGACGGCGGAGTCGCCGAGCCGGAGACGCGAGAGATCCTCCATGAAGCGCTCGCGTATTCCCTGTGGCGCGTGCAACAGTCGCTTGCGCGCTGGCTTTAGCGCGCAGCGCGTCGCTCCAGGCCCATCCGTTCAGCCAACTTCAGCAGACGCGCATCGCAGCCGTGCCCGGCCAGCACCTGCATTCCCCCTGCGGCAAACGGCACCGCCAGTGCTGGCAGCCCGCCCAGGCTTGCCGGAGCCGTGTAGCGCAGCAGTCTTGCACGGATGCTCGTGTGGTCTTCGCCCGCGCGCAGGCTCGCGACTGGAGCGCACGGAAACACCACCAGCTCATGCTCGTCCAGCAGCGCAGCCATCCGCGCGCGAAACGCATCGTGCCGCTGCCGCAGATCGGCAATCTCTTCTTCCGTAATCCGCGCGCCCCACTCCAGCCGCTGCCGGATCGGCGCTTCAAACATCGAAAAATCTCCCGCGACATGCTCGGCGTGAATCCGCGCCGCCTCCCACGCCTGCACCGGCGCAAAGACCTCATGCGCCTCTTCCCACCACGGCACACGCACCTCGGCCGCCGTCAACCCCAGCGCGCGCAACTCTTCCACACACGCGCGAAAGGATGCCATCACCTCCGGCTCGCAATCCCGCAGATACTCCTCGTCCACATAGGCAAACCGCCGTGCCGCTGCACCCGCTTCGCTTGTTCTCTCTGCATCGAACAGCCGCGCCAGCAGCGGCGCATCTTCCAGATGCCGAAACAGCCAGCCAATCGTGTCGAAACTCTGCGCCAGATGATGACCACCCTGCCAGCTTCCCCACCCCAGCGAAGAGCGATAACCCACCAGCCCGCACAGCGCCGCCGGCACACGCACCGACCCGCCCGTATCCGTGCCGATCGCCGCCAGCGCCGAACCCTCCTGCACGCTGGCCACCGCGCCGCTCGACGAGCCGCCCGTCAGCCAAGCCGCATTGCGCGGCTGCGTGCAGTCGCCATAATCCCGATTCTCGCCGGTAATCCCATACGCCAGCGCATGCAGATGCGTCTTGCCCGTGATCACCGCGCCCATCGATCGCAACCGCGCTGCAACCCAGGAATCCACCGCCGCCACCGGATTCCGCTCGGCATA
>JAJZEA010000031.1 GCA_021851335.1 Acidobacteriota bacterium
TGACTTCATACGTTGGGTAAAATGTCTCGACTTCTCGGATTTCGAGGTGTCGCATCACGGAGTTTTCATGTTTGTGAGCCGTGTAGATTGCATACCAGCTCTTGTCTCGCATGGGGCTGATGAAGGCCTGTGATTCCTGGGAACGGCGTTCCAGGCTACTTTGTGAAGCCGAGCACATGGAAAAACCTCGAACATATGGTGTTAGCACAGCAACCGGGGGATGTGACATGGCAATTTTAACTGAAGACCAGTGAGGTCACTCAAGGTAAGCGCCCGAAGCCGCTATCTGGCGGGGAATTCGGTTGCATGAGAGAAGCAGAATAGGCATTGTTTTCACTGGGCAGAGAAATAATCGTTCGCTGACGCGTCCCGCTTTTTTCATCCATTCGATAATGGCTGCTCGCGCATGTAGGTGCGAAACCACACGGCAAGTTCGGCCTCGGAGATTTGTCCGTCTGCCACGCCGAGCATCGTGCGCACAATTTCGGTGTTGCTTGCCACGAGTTCATAACCATTCAGAGGCAGGAAAACACCGCCTGCCACCACGATCGTTGTCCGCTTGTTGCCGTCCAGGAACGGATGGTTGCCGGCAATCCCGACAGCGTAGGACGCAGCCAGAGCGGCTAAATCTGGATTTTCGCCATAGACTGCAAGCTGTTGCGGACGAGCCAGAGCGGAAAGTAAGAGTGCCTGATCCCGCAGCCCCGCCAGTCCGCCGTGCTCCGCGACCTGCTCGTCGTGGATCGCATACACCACGCTTTCCGCAACCCAACGCCGTCCCAGGTCGCTCACTTGGCAAGCTCCCGCAAGGCGTCTCGCCGCTCCCGCATAAACTTTCTGGCCAGCGTCATCTGATCTTCGAACTCCGGATCATACGGAGTGATGCGAAATCCATCCGACGACTCCGTGAGAAAAACCGAATCGCCCTTTGCCACTTTGAGGCGGGCCAGTGCCTCCTTGGGGAGCACAACTCCCGTTGAACTTCCGATGCCGGTAACTTTCAGCTTCAGCATATGCACCTCTCCGCTATTATTCTTCCAGGTATAATAATCATTATAATATTAAAATCAAGAATGAAAGTGCAAGGCAGATGGCAGACGTCACTCCCGGCTCGTTCAGGAGCGGTCATAACATATGGGGTACATTTAGGGTACAACTAAGCGAGAGAAAAAATGGTGTCCTTGTCCTATAAGCGACGCCGTATCAGGCATTTAGGATTTTGAATTCTTGGTTCGGGACCAGGGGGTCGGAGGTTCGAATCCTCTCTCCCCGACCATCTTCTGGCTCAGCTTCGCTGGCCATTCCACACTCGACAATCGCTGCTTCTGTTCCAGGGTCAGTTCTCCCCGGTGAGATTTCTGCGCCGCCAGAATACTTCTCCGTGATACTTCTCTGTCGTGCTTGCCTGGTTTGCGTCGTATACTCCCGTCATGTTCAGAACAGCCGCTTCCTGGATCGCTTTTGCAGCTTTGGTTGCCATCTCCCCCTCTGTGCTTTCGGCCCAGAGCTTTCGCGTGCGCATTCCTGCCGACGCGCGTCCGCTCCAGAGCGGCGGCGAGCGCGCAGCCCAGCCCGGACCCATCGATGGCCGCCTGTTTCTGCTGCTCTCCAACAATCCCGGCGACGAGCCGCGCATGCAGATCGACGACACGCCGCGCTCGCAGAATATCTTCGGCCTCACGCTTGACCGGGCGCAGCCAGGCAGCTCGATCCTTGTCGACGACCGCGCCGCCGGATATCCACACGCGCACCTGAGCCAGTTGCCGCCGGGCAACTATCGCGTCCAGGCCGTACTCAATCTCTACGAAACCTTTCATATGGCCGATGGCCGCGTTCTCAAGCTTGCGCCGGATCGCGGCGAAGGCCAGCACTGGAATATCGCGCCCGGCAATCTTTACTCGAAGCCCTTTGCCGTCACCATCGGCGCCAACGGCAAACCCGCGCACAACGTCGAGATCACGGTTGATCAGGTGATTCCGCCCATTCCGCCGATTCCGGATTCGGAGTTCGTTCGCCGCATCCGCATCCAGTCCGCGTTGCTGACCAGGTTCTGGGGAAGGCCCGTGTATCTGGCTGCGACGGTGCTGGTGCCGTCGGGTTTTGACGCGCACCCCGACGCGCGTTTTCCGCTCATGCTTTTTGAGGATCATTTCAACGACGGTTTTGACGAGTTTCGCACCACCCCGCCCGATCCAAATCTCAAGCCGGACTACTCCGAGCGCTTCCACCTTGCCGGATACAACCGCATCCAGCAGCAGGAGGCGTACAAGTTCTATCAGACGTGGATCGCGCCAAAGTTTCCGCGCTTCCTCGTCGTCAAGATTCAAACCGCAAATCCGTTTTACGATGACAGCTACGCAGTCGACTCGGCCAACCTTGGCCCTTACGGCGAAGCGATTGAGACGGAACTGATTCCGGCTGTCGAGAAGAAGTTTCATGCCATCGGCCAGGGCTGGGCGCGATTTCTTTACGGCGGCTCGACCGGCGGCTGGGAGGCAATCGCGGCGCAGGTCTTCTATCCCGACCACTACAACGGAGCCTTCATCGCCTGCCCCGATCCGGTCGATTTCCACGCCTACACCGACATCGATTTATATGACGACGCCAACGCCTACTACATTCAGGGCGCAAACAAGCGCATCGAGCAGCCGTCGATGCGCGATTACCTCGGCCACGTGCTCATCACGCAGCGCGGCGTCAACCAGTACGAGGCCGCGCTTGGCGATCATGGCCGTTCCGGCGAACAATACGACATCTGGCAGGCCGTCTTCTCGCCGATTGGGCCTGACGGCTACCCGGCGCGCATCTTTGACAAGCAGACGGGTGTGATTGACCACAAGGTAGCCGAGTACTGGCGCGACCACTACGACCTGACGGCAAAGCTCCAGCGCGAGTGGCCGCAGTTGCAGCCCAAGCTTGACGGCAAGCTCCACGTCTACGTCGGCTCCGACGATACCTACATGCTCAACGACGCCGTTTACCGGCTACAGGATTTTCTGGACTCGGCCAACCCGCCGGCTCACGCCGAGGTGGCCTACGGTCCACGCGCCGAGCACTGCTGGAACGGCGACCCGACCCTTCCCAACGCCTACAGCCGCCTGCATTATGAAACGCAATATCTGCCGAAGATCATGCAGCGGATTCAGGAAACCGCGCCCAAGGGAGCTGACCTCACAAGCTGGCGTTACTGACCAAAAACTCCGCACGCGGAACGAACAGCGCATCTGGATCGAACGGCGAATGACACCCCATCGTCTTCGTCGTTTCCTTCCCACACCCGAATCTGTTCTTGAACGATGTATAAAGATACGGTTGGGTCACCCGCCTGCTTGGGTTGTCATTCCCGAAGGGAATCTGCTTCTGTTCTTCCGTCGCCCTCCGTCATCCCACCTCGCGACCAACGGGAGCGCCACCGAGCGAACGCGCCTCCGCTGCAAGCAATGCCTGCATCCAATTCTTTTGTTTTGTGCCATACTGACTTCGGTCGCAGTTCTGCGCCTCGCCACGGTGACGAAATAAAGTCGGGTCTAGTTGCAACATAGTAATCATTTCGCCAAATTTTCGTTGGCAAGAAAATTAATATACCCCCCCTAGGGGGGTGGGTGGTTATTCGCAAATATTTCGCCTCCGCGAAAAGCCGCGCGCCGATTCACTGTGCCGTTGATTTCGGCGTGGAGTTTGCCGTCTGCGCCTCTGCCTGGACGCGCAGCGTCGGCAGCGCCCACGGATAGTGGTCGCGGATGAAGGCGATCATCTTTTCGCGCACCAGGCAGCGCAGGTCAAAGTTCTGGCCGGAGCTGGGCGAGCTGATCAGGCAGCGAAGCTCCATTGTGCGCTCGCTCAGGTTGGTCACCTGCAAGCCGCAGACGCGTCCATCCCACAGCGGAGATTCGGCGACAATGCGCTTCAGCTCCTCGCGCAGCGGCTCGACGGGAAGCGAGTAATCAACGTAGAGAAAAGCTGTTCCCATCAGGTCGCTGGTGTTGCGGGTCCAGTTCTGAAAAGGATTTTCGATGAAGTAGCTGAGCGGCACCACGAGCCGGCGTTCGTCCCAGATCTTGACCACGACATAGGTGCTGGTGATCTCTTCGATTCGTCCCCACTCGCCCTCGACGATCACCACATCATCCATGCGAATCGGCTCGCTGAGTGCAATCTGCAATCCGGCGATGAGGTTGGAAGCGGTCGATTTTGCTGCCGCCGCCAGCAGCAGGGAAGCGAGACCGGCCGAGGCCAGCAGGCCGGTACCATACTTCCACAGATCGTGATTGTGCAGGCTCCACAGCAGCACGCCACTGTCCAGCAGAATGACAATGGCAATGAGGATGCGCCGGAAAAACTGCATCTGCGTGTGGACGCGGCGCGCGCGCAGGTTGTTGGCCGCGGTGATGTCAAAGCGGTTGAGCAGAATAGCCTGGAAGACATAGACGCCACCGATGCCCAGCCAGCCGACGGCAAGGATCAGCACGATGCGCGCAATTTGCTCCATCTGAGCTTGCAGCAGTTGGGCGAGTCCGGGAATCATCGGCAGGACGAACTCGGCGGCGACGGCCAGCAGCACCAGGCGCGCGGGACGCGCCAGATATTTGCGCACGCCAAATTGTTTGCGCTGGTTCTCCGTCTGCTTGCGACGCAGCAGTCGAAAGAGCAGAAAGTGCGCACCATTGCCCAGCACGAGGCCTGCGCTGATCAGCGTGATGGCAAACAGGACGTCCTTTTCGGAGAGTGAGAGCATGAACCTCGATCAAATTTCGATGCGATGTGAAAGCTGCTTCTCTTTCATAGGAAGCGAGAAATCGCGATTGTGATGCCTGAGTGACGAGCGGATGCAGCCTTCCTGGGCAGTTTTGCATCCATACCAAGATTGCATGAGCCATCTGGATCGTAGCGCGCAGTGGCGGATATGATGCCAGAGTGCGGATTCCAACGAAAGTGTTTGCGGAGAGCGAAGGATGACGATTTTTGGATTGAAGAGCGCGGAGTTACTGGATACGGTGCTTCTGGCAACAGATTTTTCCGAGTCTTCCAGCAAAGCCGGTCGGTACGCCAGCGCACTCGCGCGCAAAATGAAGGCCGCGCTGGTGATTACGCATGCCTTTGTGTTGGACCAGGCCGCGCTGGAGGCCGAGACCTTTCGCAATCTCATGAGCCAGCAGCGCATTCATCTGCAGAAGGAACTGAAGACGCTTGCGGAAGAGCTTACGTCGGGGCGTGGAGAGGTCGAGACCGTTCTGCTGGAGCATGATCCAAGGGTTGCTGTGGCGGAGCTTGCCGAGAGTCGCAAGCCCTCGATCATCGTGATGGGCACGCATGGCGGCGGTTTGCTGGAGCGTTTTGTCGTTGGCTCCACGGCAGAAGGCATTCTGCGGCACACAGGGCTTCCAGCGTTGACCGTGGGGCCGAAAGCGCCACCGCTTCTGACGGAGAATCTTGCGATTCGACGCATTCTTTTTGTGACGAATAACACGGCCGGGGCAGCGGATACGGCGCAGCTTGCAGTGGATGTGGCCAGGATGTTTGGAGCCGCGCTCGATGTGCTCAACGTGATTCATCCAAACTCCGTGAAGAATACCTTGAACGAGCCGCATGAGTTGCTCGCGCATCACGATGAGACAGAGGCCGCGCTGCCTGCATCGTTTCACGATCACCTGGAGTCACGCACCTTTGTGAGCGTGGGCCAGCCGAGGACGGAGATTCTCAAGCATATTCGGGAACGTGAAATTGACTTGCTGGTGATGTGTTTGAACGCCGATTCGCAACTCGAGATGCAAGGCAATCTTTCGGGCGCGTTTCCGATCATTGCGGAGGCGTCGTGCCCGGTGCTCACGCAGGTGAAAGTCGCTTCGGCGCCGGAAACAGAAGCCAATTGAACTGGCGGTTGCTCGCGGATAGACTGGAGTTATGAAGACTTTCACGCTGGACGAAGCACAATCGCTGTTGCCGCTGCTCGATTCACTGCTGAGGCGGGCGATGGAAAGCCGAGAGGCAGCTCAGGCCATCGAGGAAGAACTGTCCGAGCTTTCGCATCGCATCTTTCTGATGGGTGGAATGCATGTGGATCTGGGCCGCGTGACCAAGCTCAAAGCGGATGCCGAGGCTCAGATGAAGCGCGCTCGCGAGACGGTTGCGGAGATCGATGCGATTGGGGTTCAGGTCAAGGATCTAGCCGCGGGACTGTTGGATTTTCCTTGTCGGGTGGACGGAGAGACGGTGCTGCTCTGCTGGAAGCGTGGCGAAGCGCAGATTGACTATTGGCACACGATGGATGCGGGTTTTCGAGGTCGTCAGGCCATCGATGACCGATTCCGCCGACGCTCGACGATGGGTGGTCGCCCGAACTGACGGAGGGATGCGATTCCCGGATCGAAGCTCCCGTTTGCTGTGTTACTCTTCGCTCAGTTCAGCAGCCGAATCTGCGCGGCTCGATCGTGGCCCGCGTCTCTGGAGCGCACTCTTTGACCGATCTTCCGGCCGTGGCCCCCGCTTCGCAACCTGACACCTCCCCGTCGCTTGACGCGAAGACTTTGACCGCGACGGGGATCGGCAAACAGACAGCGCGGAAGATCACGTGGCGTCTGATTCCGCTGCTGTCTGTCGGCTATGCCATTGCCTACATTGACCGGATCAATATCAGCTTTGCCGCGTTGCAGATGAATCGCGATCTGCGCTTCAGCGCGACGATCTATGGACTGGGCGCGGGGCTGTTTTTTCTGAGCTACTCGGCCTGTGAAATTCCATCCAACCTGATGCTGCATCGGATTGGCGCGCGGCGATGGATGGCGCGGATTCTGCTGACGTGGGGCGTGCTTGCGATGCTGATGGCGCGGGTGCGCACGCCGATGGAGTTCTATGGACTGCGGCTGCTGCTGGGCGCGGCGGAGGCGGGATTTTTTCCCGGCGTCCTCTATTACCTGACGCTTTGGTTTCCGGCAGGAATGCGTGCCCGAGCGATCAGCCGATTCTATGTAGCGCTGCCGCTGAGCACCGCGATCATGGGATCGGTTGCCGGTGTGCTGCTGGGCATGCAGGGCAGACTGGGCCTTGCCGGCTGGCAGTGGCTTTTTCTGGTGGAGGGATTGCCGGCGATCCTGCTGAGTGGAGTCTTTCTGCGCCTGTTGCCGGATCGCCCTGCCGATGCCGCGTGGCTGGAACCACGGGAGCGCAGTGAGATTGAAGCTGTGCTGGCGCGTGAGGCAATCGAAGCAGGTAAGCTCCACTCGCCTTCGCCGCTGCGCGATCCACGCGTTTGGCTTTTTGGACTGGCGAATACGGTGATGCTTGCCGTGCTGTATGCGTTCACTTTTTCCGCGCCGATTCTGTTCACGGGATTGACGCACTGGAGCGTGATGGCGGTGGGCAACTTCATCTCTGCCATGGGGTTGGTCGGTGTGGTGGCGATGGTGGCCAACGGCTGGCACTCGGATCGGAACGGGGAGCGATTCTGGCATGCAGCGGTTCCGGGATTTTTGCAGGCAGTGGCGTTTCTGGTGGCCGCTGTGGCGCATCGCGCTGTGATTTCGGTTCCACTGCTGGCTCTGGCGTTTGTTTTGTTTGCCGCGATTCAGGGGCCGCTGCTGATGTTGCCGACGACGTTTCTGCATGGCCGGAACGCGGCTGTGGGGCTGGCCACGATCAACATGGTCGGCATGGTGGGCGGGTTTGTGGGGCCGTCGCTGATGGGGATTCTGCGCGACTGGACTGGCAGCTACGAGCTTGGGATTGCGCTGCTGGCGCTGCCTATGCTGGCCTTTTGCGGCATTCTGCTGGTTTTGCGCAGGTTGCTGGGTCGTCGCCCATAGGATGGGGACTTCGGATCACGAAGCAGCATCAAAGAATGATGCTGCAATCTCAGTAGCCAGGCCACTATTTGCGAGGCTGCGGCTGACCGCCAACGTTCCACTGCGGCTTCCACTGCGTGTCTGCCAGCCAGCGCACGGGAGCAATCATGGAGTTGATGCTGTGCGTCAGAAAATCAAAGTCGATGCGGGAGATTTCGTCCGATGGCTGGTGATAATCCTTGTGCAGGCCAAAGCTGGAGACGGTTTGTGCGACGATGCCGCGAACGGCCAGATTGTAGTTGTCAGAGCGACGGAAAAAGTGCTCCTCCGGATGAGGGTCCGCGCTGATGGCCGCCCCGTGGCTGGCCAGCATGGGGCCAAGGTTGGAGCGGTTGTAGCCAGTGAGCCAGAGGGTTCGCTGCGGCAGTTTCGGGTCAGGCCGCCCGATCATTTCAAACTCCAGATTGGTCACGATATCGGTGAGTGGAACGGGAGAATGATCGAGGAACCAGCGGTCGCCAAAGCCGCCTAACTCCTCCGAGCCGAAGAGCACAAAAAGGATGGAGCGTCGCGGTCGAGGCCCCTGGCTGAGCGCGCGCGCCAGCTCCAGCACGGCGATGGTGCCGGAGGCATCGTCGTCGGCACCGTTGTAGATGGCGTCTCCATTGACAGGTGTGCCCATCCCCAGATGATCCAGGTGAGCTGTGAGCAGGATCACTGGATTGTGCGCGCCGTCCTTCCAGTCGCTGCCGCGCAATAGAGCCATGGCGTTCCAGGTGTAGGGGCGTGCTTCGCCGTCTGTGCCCAGATGCTTGAGGTAGCGGAGGACTCCGTTGGGCAGGCTGGCGGGCATCTGGCCGCGCTGCACGTAGCCGTCATCTTCCTGTGCGACGCTGGGCAGCGGATCGAGGCCAAAGGATCGCAGCAGCGAGGCGGCGTAGAGCGCGGCCAAATGCTCATCGCGTGTGGCTGAGCCACGTCCGTGGAGCGCATCCGAGGCGAGGAAGCTCATCTCGGCGTGAACACACTCGACGCAGACAACCGGATGAGAATTGCCTTTGGCCGAGGCTGCTTTTGAGCAGAAGACAAGAGCAGGGAAAAAAACAAGGAGGAACACAGAGCAGCGACGGAGGCGTCGATTCATGACGGGATTGTATCGCAGCGGAAGAGAGATGATCGAGCGGATGAGCCGCTTCGTGCGTCGATAGTACAAGCGCAGAAGCGGAGTGAATCTTCCGGTCCGGTGGTCTTGTGGCAGGCAGAGACGCGATAATGCAGTCATAGCCGCGGGTGAAAACAGCCCGGAGAAGAGCATAGCCAACGGATGCGAATCCGCAGCGAGGAACGGTATTTTGAGCATGAGCGAGACAAACAACGCATGAAGACTGCACGCTGCCTTTCCTCAATCCATGGGCTTGCCGGATTTACCTCGCGCAAAGCAGCACTACCTGGGTTGCTGTTGCTGTTGCTGCTGACAGGCTGCAACAATGAGTTCTTTACGCCGGTGAACAACACGACGACGGCAGCCGGATCGTCGACGTATATGTATGTGGTGAATGTGAGCAACACCGGCAGCGGCGGCACGCTCTCGGAGTATTCGCTGACGAGTGGTGTTGCGGCTGCGCTCTCCGGATCGCCGATCACGCTGCCGGCGACACCGACCTCGGTCGTGGTTTCTCCGAACAACCTTTTTGTCTATGTAGGCACCTCGGTGGGAATCCTGATGTATACGATCGGCACCGGCGGCGCGCTGACGCAGGGCAACAACGGGACGGTGATCTACTCGGGTCCGAATGCGGTGCAGAATCTGGCTATGGATGCAACTTCATCGTGGCTGATTGTCTCGTATAAAAACTCAACGGAACTGGATGCGCTGGCAATTTCGCCGCTCTCCGGTCTGACGCAGACGGGCACGCCGGTCCCGGCCACGCTGGATGCGCCGACGCCGGTTCAGTTGGCCATTTCACCGGCCAACAACAATGTATTTGTTGCGCTGGGCAGCGGCGGCACGGATGCGATCAGCTTCACGGCATCGGCGGCTTCACCGTGGGGCGTGGGGACGTATCACATCAACCTGGCGCCGCGCAGCACCGCGGCCAATGCGGTTGCGGTCGATCCAAGCTCGACCTATCTGTTCATCGGCGAGGCAACGTCCAACATCCTGCGCAAGTTTGCCATCAGCAACCTGAGCGCGGCGCAGAACACGTACAGCACTGGACAAACGCCTTCGGCGATCCTGTCTGATCCAACGGGCCAGTATGTCTACGCGACCAACTTCACGGACAACACGATCACGGGCTTTTCGCTGAGCGCGGGAGCGCTGACGACGCTGACGGATTCGCCGTTTGCCACGGCCAAGTCGCCGATTGCCATTGCCGAGGACAGCACTAAGAGCTATGTGGTGGTGGCCGGCTTTGGCAACAATCCTGATCTGTGGGTCTATAGTTACGACACCACAAGCGCGGGAACGCTGGATGTGGCAACGACATTTTCGACAGCAACGACGGACCCCTCGTATGCGATTAGCCTGGCGTTGACGCACTGAGGTTCTCAGAGCCTTTTCGCGCCCGGTCTGTGAAGTCAGGCGACGGTCCGTGTGGCTTTTCAGGGAGGAAAAGCCAGGTCGAAAAAGGTTTCAGTCCTAAACACCGGAAGCGAATATGCTCAGACTGCGCGGATGGACGTTTTGAGTCGCGTGTAGAGCCATGCGCGTGCCATGGACCACTCGCGTTCGACGGTGCGTGTGGAGATGCCGAGGACTTCGGCTGTCTCTTCAGCGGTCAGCCCGCCGAAGAAGCGCATCTCGACGACTTTTTCCTGTCGGGCGTCGAGGGTGGAAAGCTCGCTCAAGGCGTCGTTGATGGCGAGCAATCCCTCGGGATGATCGGTGCGTAACTGGAGATGTCCTTCCGCGAGTGTTTCCATGGCAGCTTGATCGAGCAGAGCCGAAGCGCGCTTGGCTGTGAGCCGTGCTCGCGCGTGGTCGATGAGGATGCGTCGCATGAGCTGCGCAGAGATGGCGTAGAAGTGTGCGCGGTTGCGGAAGGTGGGTTCGCGCTGCTGCACCAGCTTGAGATAGACCTCGTGGACGAGCGCGGTGGGCTGGAGCGTGTGGTCGGGCCGTTCCTGCTGCATGTAGCGATTGGCGCGGCGATGGAGTTCGGCATAGACGAGCGGCATCAGGCGTTCGATGACGCTTTTGTCGCCGCTCGACAGGCGCTGCAACAGAGCGGTGACCTCGTTCGGTGCGGACTCCATTGGAGGGAACTCCTGCCAGGCTGGAAATGATGGAATCATTCTAGCTTGCGAGGGGTGCGGTGTGAGGGCGAAAAGTTGAATGACGCCTGCGTCATTGTATGGAGCGATACTCGGCCAGCGCTCGACGCCGCAGCAGGAAGGAATCATCGGCGTCTTTCCACAGTGCCAGCAGATCCTGATAGGCGGTTCGGCTGGCGGCCCGGTCACCGGATTGCAGGAGCGATCGCGCGAGTCCAAGCTGGGCCAGCGCGGAGGTCGGGCAGTTCAGGACCAGTCCGCGATGCTGGAGAATGATGCGAAATGCTGCGGCAGCGGCGATGGGCTGATGCTGGGCCAGCAGCGCCTGGCCGCGAGTGTAGGCAGCGTCCATGCACTGGCCGGGCGTGAAGATGCCGAGATCGTAGTCATCGGTTCCCTCCAACGCGGAGATGGCCTGCGGATAGGTTCCCTGGTCATAGGCGACGCGAGCACGGAGAATGGGAATCCAGTATGACTGGATGAGCGTATCGAGCGGATGGGCGGCGGAGAGCGAATGCAGGAGCGACTGCGCGCGCGCAGTATCCCCGGTGTATGTGGCGGCAAGTGCAAGCAGAAGCTGAAGGTCGCTGCCCTGCGTGGCGCCGCGAGTGGCGAGCGCGAGGGCGGCAAGATGGCGCGAACGGTCGAGCGCGCCAAACTCGGCCTGTCGGAGCGCTTCGCCGGCGAGCCAGTTGGCGCGGGTCTCCGCGTCTCCGGCGCGAAGAGCGATGCTGGCGGCCTTTTGCGCGTCGCGATTGCCCTCAAGCAGATGTCCGGCGCGATCGTCTGTGGCGGCTTGCTGCGCGAGCAGGGTGTCTTCGACTCCGGGAAACTGAGAGGCGGAGGCGAGCAACTGGTTCATGGTGGTCTTGTCGTCGGCATAGAAAGCCAGTTCGTACTCGTCGAGCTGGATGTTGAGATCGTGGAGGTTCAACTGGTGAGCCTGATCGAGCACCGAGCGAGCCTCATCGGGTCGTTCGATGGCCAGATAAAGCTGAGCCAGGTTGCCGTAGCTGGGCGAGAGGCCGGGAATTTCGGCGATGGCGCGGCGCTGAAGTTCGATGGCTTTTTCGTATTGTCCGGTGAAGGCGTAATCGACGCTGAGATTGATCGTCCAGGCCATGTCGTGGGGATACGCGGTGGCCCATTTCTGATAGGTTTCGATCTCCTTGTCCACCTGTCCGGTGACGAATCCGTAGTAGTGGGAGACGATGTAGAAACGCTCCCACTCGGTGACGCGGTCGCGGCGGTCAAAGGCCTGCTGCATAGCCTGGTTGGCGCGGAGCGTCTCGCCCATGTTGCCGTAGACGGTGCCAAGCCGCGCATAGGCCATGGCAAAGTTTGGATCGATCTCGGTAGCGTGAAGGAAGTAAGGCAAAGCAGCGGCTTCGCCCTGGGTATTCCAAACCTGAGTTCCCTGGGCAAAAGCGGTGAGAGCCTCCATTGACGGGGTAGTGGCCTCGACCAGCGGAACATCGTATTTGAGGATGGAGGCGCTCGGTTCTCCGAGGTTGGGGCGCAGCGCCTCGGCCGCTCGATCCAAAGCGTCGAGCACGGAGTCGCGAAATTTTACAGGCGCTTGTTGGACAGCGATCTGCTTGCCGGTGCTGCACTGGAAGGCGCGAATGCCAATGATGTAGCCCGAACTGGTGCTGGCGAGGAATCCCTGGAGCACATCTTGTCCGTCTTCGCGCTGGCAGACTTGGAGCGCGATTTTGAGGGTGAGTCGCTCCTGCTCTGGAAGGCGCATGTAGCGCAGCGCGAGATGAATTTTCTGCTCCGGCATGAGCGTGAGATAAGGCGTCTGCTGGAGTTTGGCGGCGAGCGCAGTGTCCAGACCGTGATCGAAGGTGGATTGGCCGGTGGTATTCACAAAGTCCGCGAGCACAAGGGTGAGATTTTCTGGCGCTGAACCGGAGGGATAGCGGCGGCGAACGAAGAATGTTGCCAAAGCCGCAAGCAGAAGCAGGCAGGCGGCGATGGCAACAAGTAAGCGCCGACGAGGATTGGCCGACAGCGTGCGTTTGCGCGAGAAGGGTAGTGAGCCGGATATTGCCGGTTTACTGTGAGCGTTTTTCGCGTGGGAAAGATGGTCGAGAAGCGTGGTGACTTCGGCGGCTGAGGACGGGCGCAGCGCCGGATCGCGCTGCAGACAGCGAGCGATAAGCTGGTCCCACTCGGGATGCAGGTCAGGGACGATGCGCGAGGGCAGAGGCGGCGGCTCGATCAGTCGTCGAAGCGCGGAAAAAAGCTGCGAGTCGGCATCGAAGGCGCGAACCCCGGTGATGGCCATGTAAGCGACGAGTCCGAGGCAGTAGAGATCGGAAGCCGGCGTCAGTGTTTTGCCCTCGATCTGCTCCGGAGACATGAATTCGGGTGTGCCGAAGGCAAGCTGGCGGCTGGCGGTGAGGGTGGTCATTGCGGAGGAGTCGCCGCTCCAGGCCATGCCAAAGTCGGTGATGACGGCGCGCAAAGCTCCGTCTCTGCCAGTTTCGATGAGGATGTTGCCGGGCTTGAGGTCGCGATGGAGGATGCCTGCGGCGTGGGCCGCGCCAAGAGCAGACGCAATCTGGGTGAGCAGCAGGATGGCTTCCGGCTCCGGCAGCCTGCCTTGCTCGCGAATACGCTCGGCGAGGGTTGGCCCGGACAAAAGTTCCATGCTGAGAAAGAGCACATCGCCGGTGGTGGGGTCGTGGTGGCGAAAAAGGTCGAAGATACGGCAGGCGTTGGGATGGGTCACCTGCTTGGCGAGATGGACTTCACGACGGAAGCGGGCGAGCATGCCGGGATAATCGGCGATCTCGGGTCGGATGGCCTTGATGGCGACGCGCATGCGAAGTTCAAGGTCTTCGGCCTCGTAGACTTCACCCATGCCGCCGCGGGCGCAAAATCGGGCAATCCTGAAGCGTTCGGCGAGCAGGGTTCCTGGCTGGATGCGGCCTGAGTGGGCGACGACACCGAGGCTGGCGGCAAGAAGCTCACGAGCGCCAAGAAAGGATCCGGCTTCTTCATTGGCCTGGAGCAGATCGTCGAGAATGCCACGCAAATTTGGATTGAGTTGCTGACGATGGAGGAATTCGAGTCGAGCGGAAGGCTCCATGTCCAGCATGGTATGAAAGAGCGCCTTGACCTGATCCCATTCCGAGGAGCGGATCTCCATCTTGCGATTCCGGCCTGACTGATTTCCCGATGCAAAAGATGAAATCACTACACTGCAACGACTTTGCTTTGTCAAGTGAAGCGTCTGGAGACGGCCGGCTTCCGCCCGTTTACTCGATGATTCGCTCCGATTCGCAGGACAAGGCTGTCCGATGGAAGTGTTTGGCGGGTTTTGCCGAGCGATTGCGCGTTATCAGCAGATGCGCAAATGCGGATGTGGGCAATTTCCGCGATGCGCCAGCCGGGATACGGGGACAAGTCAGCGTTTTTGGGGAGGAATCGGTATGCAAAGGACAGCGGTTCGGCGGATGGCGGGGAGCGCGATTTCGCTTCTGTTGAGTGTGGGAGTGTGTGCGGGAATCTTGAGCACGATGGTGGCCATGACGGGCTGCGGTGGAAGCTCCAAGCCGATTGGCGTGACGATCAGCGCGGCGACAACCACGGTGGACGGCACGGATTCGGTCAGTTTGACGGCAACAGTCTCCCATGACAAGAACAGCGCAGGAGTGAAGTGGGCGTTGAGCGGCGCAGGAGCCTTGTCCGGCCAGACGACCAGCGCGGCGACCTATACGGCGCCGGCGGCAAGCAGCGCCGCGCAGACGGCGACGATTACCGCCACCTCGGTGACGGACGCGACGAAAAGCGCGACAACGACGATCACCATTCCCGCGATGGTGAGCATCACCACCAGCTCGCTGGGAGCTGGCTCCGTGGGTGTGGCTTACAGCACGGCGCTGATGGCCAGCGGCGGAATCTCGCCCTATAGCTGGACGCTGAGCAGCGGAACCTTGCCGCCAAGCCTGAGCTTGTCCACCGCAGGTGTGCTTTCTGGTACGCCGACGGCCGCCGATGTGGGCAACTATAGTCTGACCTTTCAGGTGACCGACTCCGGCACGGCAACTGCACTGACTACGACACAGGCTCTGAGCCTTTCCGTGACTCCTGCTCCTGCGATCACCTTTGCTACGACGACGCTGGCTACAGCAGATTACAAGGTGGCCTATAGCGCAACGGTGATGGCAAGCGGCGGCGCCGGCACACTGACGTATTCCCTGGCAAGCGGCGCACTGCCTGCAGGGTTGGCGCTGTCAGCGAGCGGCATGATTACTGGAACGCCGACGGCGACGGGTAGCTTTGCATTCAGTGTTGCTGCCGCCGATGCCTTTGGCGACAAGCAGATGCAGAGCTTCACGCTGAAGGTGGTCTATCCGACATTGACGATCAGTCCGGCTTCGCTGCCAAACGCGTATGTGGGTGTGAGTTACATGCAGGCTTTGACGGCAACGGGCGGTTCCGGCGCAGGCTATCTGTGGAGTGTGTCGAGTGGCTCGACGTTGCCCGCGGGTCTGTCACTGTCTGCGGCTGGAGTTCTCTCGGGAACGCCAACTGCATCGGCTTCTTCCAGCTTTGGCATAACCGTGACGGACTCGGCGGCCAACACCGCCAATCAGACGTATACGCTTGTGATCAAGCCAGCGCTGGCCGTGACGACGGCGACGACGCTGCCTACTGGCTTTGTGGGAACAAGCTATAGCCAGCAACTGATGGCGACGGGCGGCTCCGGCACTGGCTATGCGTGGTCGGTGGCAAGCGGCGCGCTGCCGGGAGGGTTGACGCTGTCCACCGGAGGACTGATCTCCGGCTCGCCAACGGCTGCTGGCGCGTTCAGCTTCAGCGCGAAGGTATTGGATTCCGCAGGGAACGCGGCGACGGCGAGCTTCACCATTCAGGTGTATGCGGCGTTCACGCTTTCAGCTCCGAGCGCGACCGTGCCCGGACCCGGAACGACGGGTGGAGTATACAGCGGAACGATCACGGCGACCGGCGGAAGCGGAAGCTATGCCTGGACAATCACCGGATTGCCATCCGACGGGATCAGCGCTTCGCCCAACGGCGGCACGGTGACTCTGAGCGGAACGCCAACGACTGCAACAACGGTGAGCTTCACCGCATCGGTGAAAGACACGGTGACGAACCAGACGCTTGGCCCGAATACCTACAGCATCGTGGTGAGTAATCCGGCACCTCTGACGTTGCCGACGACGACGCCGAGCAGCCTGGGAGCAGCAACGGTGGGCCAGGCCTACAACGGGTCAGTGGTGGTCGCCGGCGGAGCAGGGCCGTTTACCTGGACAATCAATGGAACAGCCGTCACCAGCACCGGACTCGCCCTGTCCAACGGGCTGAGCGCGAGCAACTCTGGAGGAAATGCGCTGATGATTTCCGGTACGCCGACCGCAACCACCGGCGTTTCACTGACCAATGTCGCGGTGAAAGATAATACGGGGGCAACAACGGGACCGGATACCTATTCGATTGCCGTGAATGCTGCCGGATCGCAGGTGAGCGGGCAGATTACGCTGAACTCGAATTGTGGCGGCAGTGTTACATCAGTGCCGACGATTACGGTGAGCATCAATTCTTCGCCGGTGCAAACCGTAACAACGGACAGCAATGGAAACTACTCCTTTGCCAGCGTGCCAAACGGAAGTTACACCATTACGCCGTCGATAACCGGGCCAAGCTCGATCTTCTTTCCGGCGACGGCCAGCGTTACGGTGAACAACGGTGCGATTACCGGCCAGAACTTTACCGCATCGCTGGGCTACACCGTCTCTGGGACGGTGAGTTACAGCGGCTCGAACCGAGGCCAGGTTTACGTGACGCTGAGCAATAGAAGTTGCAGCAGCAGCACGCTGGGCACAAGCATCACGGAGGCCGAACTCGGCTCCGGAGGCAGCTTCACGATTCAAGGCGTTCCTCCGGGTAACTACACGGTGAGCGCGGGCATGGATATTCAAGGCCAGGGAGTGCCGAATGCGGCTGATCCTCAATCGAGCCTGGTGAGCGAAAGCGTGACCAGCGCCAATGTGTCTGGAGTGAGCCTGACACTGACCGACTCATCGCTGAGTGCGCCAACCTCCACGCCGGGCATTCAGGCAATTACGCCGATCGATCAAGGGGTGATACTCAGCTACAAACCCATTACGAACAGCAATAACATGGAGCAGGTAACCTCCTATACCGTGGAATGGAGCACCAACTCTTCGTTCAGCAGTCCATCGACCGCGACCTTTCCTGCGATTGGAAGCAAGGCTACGATCTGGATTCTGGACAACAGTACGTCGGGAATCAGCGGGAGCTTTACAAACGGCACGCAGTACTACTTCCGAGCGCGTGGCAATGTTCCGGCAGGATCAGGCCCCTGGACCGTCTGGGGCGGAAGTTCGCCGACTGCGGTAACGGCTGGAGCACTCTCCGGGTCGAGTTACTACTCGGTGAGCGGTACGGTCACGCTTCCGTCGGGGATAACTCCGACCGGACCGCTCTATGTCGGCTACTTTGATATGTCGCATGGTGCCGCCTATGCGACAGTGATCGCGAGTCCATCGAATTCATCGTCGAACGCATTCACGGTATCGGTTCCGAGCGGAAGTAACTACTACTTCTTCGGTATCCTCGATCAGAACAAGAATGGCGTAGTGGATATAGGCGATGTGACCAATGTGACACAGGGGAATGGAGCCAACTCAGCGGTTTCGATCACGAGCAGTATGACAGGCCAGAATCTTACCCTGTCAGCCAGTAACAGCACAGCAACGGTGAGCACACAGAACCAGATGTTTACCTCTTCCAGCGGTACGTCGCAGTCCTACGGACTGAACCTCAGCGTTCGAGCAGGCTATAAACTGCCTGTGGCTGTCACTGTGGTCTCCGGTCCGAATATGATCCATCCTGTCGACCTGGCATCCTGTTCCAGTTGCGGACATGTTCAGTTCAACTACTCACCGAATCTGAGCGGCACGATACCCAAAGTTGGGGATGCGTATAGCTTCATGGTCACGTATAGCGACGGAACGACAGAGACTGTGACCAGCTCTGTTACGGCTGTTCTGACAGCATTTGCCACGGCACTGTCACCCTCGGGCAGCGTTCCTGGGGACACAATGCCTACGTTTACCTGGACAGACCCATCGAGCGCTGGCAGCTACACCTACCAGTTTACTTTGACGGATAGCAGCGGTAATACGATCTGGCAGATTCCAGGAAATAACAGTAACTCTGGAAACTTCAGCAGTTCGATCACTTCCATCACATGGGGGACAGATCCAACCGGTAACAATAATCCTCCCAGCGTCTCTTCGCTTTCGTCGGGAGTTACGTATAACTGGCAGATAGCCGCGCAGGATGCAAACGGAAATCAAGCGGTGACAGGAGTGAATCTTATCCCATAGCTGCGTGAAACAGGCAACAGAATGAAAGCGCGGTCAGCCCCAAGGCTGACCGCGCTTTCCTTTGTTTCAACCTGCACTGGGAAGCTTGCAGGCGTTATGCGATCCGGGGAGAATCGTATGTACTTCCGGCCTGAAACAGGGGAAGCGGTTATGCGGATGGCGCGCTGCCGGTGCATGCCAACTGGATGGATGCTGCGCCCATGAGCGCGGTCTGAAAGCTGTAAGCCGTGGTGCCGCTGCCCTGTGTTAGGAACGGCCCAAGAGCAGCCGCTGCCGAAGCCGATCCGTTGTAGACCGAGGTGAGCGTGTCGGTCGATTCGTAGCAGTCGTTGTCGGCGGGCAGGATAGAGGTGCCGGCAAAGGAGGTTCCGCTGGGAATGGCGCGAGCGAGAGAACGGTGTTCGGCTTCAACGCCGAGGATGGCCGCGCTGATCTTGGCAAATTCGGAAAGCTGCGCCGAGGTGTACGCCGAGCCGCTGGCCGACATCTGGGTTGCGCTGTAAGGCGAAACGCCGCCAATCATGAGGCTGAACTCTTCAACCGCTGTCATGTAGGCGGCGATGAAGGCCGTCTCCAGCGCGACGAGCACGGGGAAGAAGTTGGTGAGCGTATCGAAGGTGCCGGTGGGGAAGTAAAAGGTTTGTACCGGATCGCTGGTGGCTGCGCTGATATTGAGCTGCGTGCGAAAAAGATCGGCGTGCTGAATTTCCTCGGACAATGCGCCGCGCAGGTAGCCCACGTTGGCCACGCTGCCATTGGAGCTGACAGTGGTTGCCGTGCCGCCGGTGCCGGCCAGATTCGGGTCCTGGATGACGCCGCCAACCAATGCGTTGTAATACATCGTTGTGGCCAGGTCTTCGGCGATGAGCGCTGCGGTGAAGATTTGCTGCGCAGTGTCTGCCGTGACGGTGGCCTGAGCCATTGCGGTGGTTCCGGTCGAGCCACATCCGGCGAGTGCAGCCGTGCCGGCGACGGCACCGGCGATGCCAACTCCGGCCAGGAAGCGCCTGCGGTTCATGGCCTGGATTGCCTGATCCATACGGCGAATCGAGTTGATGCCGAAGGAAGCGGCGACGTCGGATTCTGCGGCGTGAAGAGTCGACTGGTTGCGAAAGCGTAGCAAGTGCATGGAGTCCTCCTGCAATGGGAACGAAGTAGTCTGCAAATTGGATTGCGTCGAGGAGAAGTTTTTTTCGCTGGTATTCTTGGGGTGCGGGTGCGATCGTTTCCGGCACAATTCTGAGGTGAACAGGATGCAAGCGGGATCAGGCGGGGCAACAAGTGGGAAGCGGATTCCGAGCTTGTTGTTTTGCTCACTTCTGTCGATGGCGGGTTTGGTCGGCTGTGGCCATTTTCAGCCTCATGCGCACAGCTATGTGTATGTCTCGGCACGCGAGGTCTATCTGCGGGATCGCGTTGCCGCGGTATCCAACCGTGTGGCGCTGGTGAAAAACGGCGCGCGGCTGGAGGTGCTCGAGCAGGGCCATCGTTTTGATCAGGTCAGGACGCAGGATGGGAAAGTGGGCTGGCTGATGGATCACCTGGTAATCGATGAGCGGCAGTATGACGCCTATCAACATCTGGCGATGCAGCACGCGCAGGATCCGGTTGTGGCTACGGCGCAGCTTCGCGATGATCTCTACCTGCACCTGACGCCGGGCAGGCAGACGGATCATTTCTATCTGGTTGCCGGAAACTCCCATGTCGCGCTGCTGGAGCGAGCATCGATTCCGCATATCGTACCCGGCGCTGTTCCGGCGCAGGCTGCTGCCGCTGGGCAAAAGACGCCGGCCGAGATTCCGATGGAAGACTGGTGGCTGGTGCGGGATAACAACGGCGACACGGGGTGGCTGCTGGGGAGTCGCGTGGATGTGGATATTCCCGACGCCATAGGGGAGTATGCCGAAGGACAGCGCATGGTGGCGGATTATCCGCTGGCGACGGTGACCGACGATGGGCGCGCTCCACGCGAAGAAGCGCGGGCGAACCGCCACGGTCACCGCGCTGGACGAAAAGCCGATCGTGAGGGCCATGCGCCCGGAGCCGGTACTGCTGTCGGCGCGGATGCGAGCGCTTCGAACTCCGGCACACAGGCTACGGCTACGACCCCGCGACAGATGACCGAGTATCTGGTGTTGCTGGCGCAGCCGAAGAGCGGGCTTCCGTACGATTTTGACCAGATTCGCGTCTTTACCTGGAGCTTGAATCATCATCGTTACGAGACTGCGTATCGGCTGCGTGGATTTGAGGGCTTTTTGCCGGTGACGATCACGCATGAATCGGTCAATGGCTTGCAGTATCCCGCCTTTACCCTTCGCATCGCGGGCGAGGGTGGATCCGTGATTGATCCTGCGACAGGAATCGCACATCCGGTTGCGCCGCGCACGGTCAGCTTCCGGATGGAAGGCAATATCATCCGGCGAACCGGGGCAGATCAGTCACCGATCGAAACGCGCAAGGAAGGACAGGGCGATCCTGCGGCTGCCGGGAAGACGGGGAAGGCGCACAAGCACCGCCGGTAGCTGACCTACACAGGTGTGCTGAGAAATGAGGCGATGGCATCGACGACGGCCTGTTGCTCGGCCTCTGTGATCTCCGGGAAGATGGGCAGCGCAAGCACTTCGCGTGCGGCGCGCTCGGCCTCAGGAAAACTGCCTTCGGAGTAGCCCAGCGAAGCAAGCGCCTTCTGCTGGTGCAGGGGTATCGGATAGTAAATCTCTGAACCGATCTGCCGCGTGGTGAGAAAGCTACGCAAAGCGTCGCGGCGAGTGCAGCGAATGACGTATTGATGCCAGACGTGATGCTGGCCTGCGGTCTCTGTGGGCAGCACGACGCCATGCGTGGGATAGGTGGCGGCATCGGCGAGTCCGGCGGCGCGAAACAGGGAGTGGTAGCGTGTAGCCGCGGCTCGACGCTGTTCGTTCCAGCGCTGGATGTGGCGCAGCTTGACGTTGAGAATGGCTCCCTGGAAGCCGTCCATGCGAGCGTTCCATCCTATTTCGTCATGATGATAGCGGATGCGCATGCCGTGCTGGCGGAGAATGCGCGCGCGCTCGGCGAATTCAGGGTTGTTGGTGGTGACCAGCCCGGCGTCGCCGGCTGCGCTCAGGTTTTTGGTGGGATAAAAGCTGAAGGCTGCCATATCGCCGAGTCCGCCGGCGTGTGTTTGCTGCCAGCGGGCGCCCCAGGCTTGAGCCGCGTCTTCGATGAGCAACAGATGGCGTTCCCGGGCCAACTGTGCAAAGCCCTGCCAGTCAACGCATTGTCCATAGAGATGCACGGGCAGCAGTGCGCGAATGGAATCCGCGCCGGGCGATTGCAGGACGGATTCCACGGCTTGGGGTGAGAGATTGAAGTTGACCGGATCGATATCGGCAAGCACGGGTCGCAGACCGGCGCGAAGAATGGAACTGACCGAGGCAAAAAAGCTGAAGGGTGTAGTGACGACAGCGTCTCCCGGGCCGATGCCGGCGGCGGCCAAAGCCAGCCAAAGGGCATCTGTGCCGGAAGAACAGCCGATGGCCGCCGCAACGCTGAGGTGCTCGGCTGCCGCTGCTTCAAACTGCTGCACCGGCTCGCCGAGGATGAACTGCCGACGATCGATGACTGTGCCAAGTGCGGCCAGTAACTCGTCGCGCAGGGGCGCGTACTGGCGCTCGAGGTCGATCATGGGAACGGCAGCGACGGTGGATGGACGGACAGCGGAAGCGGTGGAGCTTTGGGCAGCGGTGGACATGGATGGAGAATACCTCTGATGCGGCAGCGGCGCGGCGGACAAGGCTGCTCGAATGCATCTCTCATCTTAAATAATGGCAAACGGCGGCGTTGGGATGAGATGAAAGTGCTGGAGCGCGTTTCGTGAGGAAGTAAGCCAGATGCGACCCGTTTCTGCCGCGTCGTCCAAGCGGGACTGACCCATTCCATAGAAACCGCAAAGGCATACAGGAAACACGCTTGAATGGATGCTGCCACGCGAGAGGATGCCCGGTTCGAAATCATGGTCAATTTGAGTCTGCCTTGTTACTCGCAGGGCTGAGCGCCTATAGTGATGGTGTTGACGGACGCTGGCTCGCTCAGGCGTTCGATGTAGCCCGTGTTGTCGCTTTCGTCTTTTGCGTCGGCGACGAATTCACCTGAATCAGGTCAACCTTTTGCTTCCAGGCAAAGCCAAAAATTCTTCCCAGGAGATCGGCACATGGACAACAAGCCGGCACAGAATATTCAGGACACATTCCTGAATACGGTTCGCAAAGACAAAACCCCCATCACGATTTATTTGGTCAGTGGCGTGAAGCTGACAGGGCGCATCCGCTCGTTTGACAAGTATTCCGTGCTGCTGGAAAACAACAGCCAGGAGCAGTTGATCTTCAAGCACGCCATCTCGACCGTGGTGAGTAACCGCGCCGTGATGCACGGTGGAGAGCATCGACCTGCATCGCCCGCCGGTGCTGCGCCGACTGCGCCCGTGACGCCAGCGAGCAACTCCTGATGTTTCGACAGGTCATGTCGCGGCGGCCACTGGATTGCGCATGAGTCGTGAGGCGCCATGGCGGTGACGGAGCGCGCGGTACTGGTAGGCATTGAGCTTACTGGTCGGGAATCAGCATCTCAGCGAGCGACGGCTCGGCAGGCTCGGGCTGCTGCTGACGTAACGTCGCAGGCGCAAAGCGGCGGTCTGGAGGCTGGCAGCGAGGAGATTCTGCCGTATGGATCGACCACGCAACCTTCAGTGGCTGGCCAGGCAGCGCCTCATCCGGCAGCGGCCCGGCGAGTGGGGACAAATGCTGTCGGCGCAGAAGATCCGCTAGCCGAGTTTCGCGAACTGGTGAGAAGCGCAGGCGCCGAGATTGTGGCGGAGATGGTCCAGCGACGGCAGAGACTGGACGCGGCGACGCTGATGGGCGCAGGCAAGCTGGAGGAGATTCGCGGGATCGTGCTGATGCACGAGGCCAATCTTGTGCTTGTCGATCATGAGCTGTCTCCGACGCAGCTTCGCAATCTGGAGGATCGGCTGGAGTGTCGCGTGCTGGATCGCACGCAGCTGATTCTGGATATCTTTGCCAGCCATGCCCGCACGCGCGAGGGCCAGCTTCAGGTGGAGTGCGCGCAGTTGGAATACATGCTGCCGCGGCTGGCCGGACGGGGTCGGGCGATGTCGCAGCTTGGAGGCGGAATCGGAACGCGTGGACCGGGCGAGACGCAGTTGGAGACGGATCGCCGCAAGATTCAACGCAGACTGGTGCATCTGCGGGAACAACTGGACGCGGTGCGGCGAGTGAGGCGACAGCAGCGGCAGCGTCGAGAGGCCGTTCCTGTGCCGACGGTGGCGCTGGTCGGCTATACGAATGCAGGCAAAAGCTCGCTATTCAATCGGCTGACCGGTGCACGGGTGCTTTCTTCTTCGCGCATGTTTGCCACGCTCGATCCCAAGCTTCGCGCGGTGGAGTTGCCGAGCCGTCGGCGGATTCTGCTCTCCGACACAGTGGGTTTCATTCGCAATCTGCCGCATATGCTGGTGTCCAGCTTTCGCGCCACGCTGGAAGAGGTGGAGCGAGCCGAGATTCTGCTGCATGTGCGGGACGCAGCGTCGGAATCGTTTCACGAGCAGAAGGAGCAGGTCGAGCGCGTGCTTGCGGAACTGGATGCTGCTGGAATTCCTCGCATCGAGGTGCTGAACAAGGCAGATCTGCTGGATGCTGGCGAAGTGGAGTCGGGCACGTCGGCGGGACGGGTGTATGTTTCAGCACACACGGGCTATGGCGTGGAGAATCTGTTGCAGGCAATCGATGATGCGTTGACCAGCGATCCGATGGTGGAGTCGGAATTGAGCGTGAGCCAGTCGGATGGAGCGATGCTGGCCGCTCTGGAAGCGAGCACAGTGATTCTGAATCGGGAGTATTCCGGGGATCAGGTCAGAATTCGGTTGCGTGCTCCGGCTTCGCTGCTGGGCAGGATGGCAAAGACGCGCGCGGAAGAGAAAGTTCTGGATTCCAACCCGAACGAAGCCTCCTGAAGCGGGAGAGCCAAAATAAGGTGGGCCGCAGAAGGTGGGAGTGGAGATGCTTTCCCGAAATTCTGCGGCCCGCTGGACCCTGAAGCGGGTCTAGGTGATACTCTAAGCATAAGCCGATTTCAAGGAAACGCAACAAGTATTTGCGAGCGCACGGCAGGCCCGCAAAATCGCTGTGTGTGCATTACGTGAAATTCGCTCCGTTGACAGGCCTAAAATGCCCTGTTACAAAAGGGTTCTAGCTTGAATTCGCGCTGAATTGGGAAGGGTTTGAGACGTTCGTCATGCAGGAAATTATTCTCCAGGTCGGCGCACTTCTGCTTGGTTCCGTACCGACGCTGATTTTGTTCATTTTCCTGGTCATCGCCTATCAGTTTCTGGTTCAGACCCCACTGACAAAGATGCTGGCCGAGCGTCGCGCACGGACGCTCGGCGCAGTGGAGACGGCGCAGAAATCCATCGCTGCCGCTGAAGCTCGCGCAGCCGAGTATGCCGAGCAGCTTCGGCTGGCGCGCGCTGAGGTCTTCCGCGCACGCGAGCAAAAGATGCAGGAGTGGGCTGCGGATCGCGAAGCGGCGATAGCTGCCGCCCGAGCGCGAGCGGCAGAACAGGTGAATCAGGCGCACGCCGCTCTGGCGACGGAAGTGGCAGTGGCGCGCCAGAGTCTGCTAGCCAGCGCGGACGAGTTGGCGATGCAGGTGGTGCGAGCCATTTTGCCCCACGGCGCCGAGCAGGCCGCAGGGCAGGCAGTGGGGGGGATTCGATGAAATCACCCACATTGGTTTTCCGTTCAGCATTCCGTACTCTCGCACTGGCTTTGCTGTTGGTCGTTGCCGCGCCTGGTCTTGCATTTCTGCCCGCAGCAGCGCAGGGTGTTCCCGCTGAGTCCGCTTCCGCGCAGCAGGTGAAGCAGGCGCAGCAGCAAGAGGCAGACCCGAACGATGTCTATCGCCACTCGGCGACAGTGCGGTGGATTGCGCACACGATGCACACCAGCACGGAAAGCGCGGCGCGAACCTTTGAGGCGATCAACTTTGCCATTCTCGTGCTGGCCATTGTGGTTCCGCTTTGGCGCATTCTGCCCGGTGTGCTGCGCCGTCGATCGCAGGCTTTGCAGCAGCAGTTTGAGTCCACACGCGCAGCTACGGAGCAGGCCAACGGGAAACTGGCTGCCATTGAAGCGCAACTGGGTGACCTTGGCAGCGAGATTGAAGCGATTCGCCGTCAGGTGGCCGAAGAGATGAAAGCCGATGAGGCCCATCATCGCAGCGCTGTAAAGGACGAGAGCGAGCGGATTCTGGCTGCGGCGAGTCAGGAGATTGAAAGTGCGGCGATGCAGGCGCAGCGGGAACTGCGCGCCTTTGCCGGCCAGCTTGCGATTGAAAAAGCGATGGCCGCGCTGACCGTCACCGCGGAGCAGGATCGTGCGCTGGTGGACGAGTTTGTGCGTGGCGCAGGAAATGAGGGCCGGAACTGATGTCACTGTTTGCCGCTCGTTATGCCCATGCCTTCGCCGATGTATTGGTCTCCGGTGGTTTTTCTGAAGATCAGATTCATCGCCAGTTGGAGAGTCTGCTTGGTGCCTGGCGTGAAAGCGCGGATCTTCGCGAAGCGATGGCGGATCCGTCCATTCCGGCAGAACAGAAGCGCGCCGTATTGGACCGCCTGAGTGCTTCGCTGGAGCTGTTGCCGCCTTTTCGGAATCTGGTGGCCGTGCTGATCGACCATGGTCGTGTGGCCTCGCTGGAAGAGGTGGTCGCGGCGTTCCGGTCGTGGTGGCAGCAGCGGCAGGGCATTGCGGAAGCTGAGATTCTGACGGCGCGGGAGCTGGACGCGGCCGACCAGGCTCGACTGGTGGAAAAAGCTGCCGGATTGGCCGGCACGCGTGTCCGCGCAACGTTTCGCCAAGACGCTTCGATCCTGGGCGGCGTGATTGTGCGCGTTGGGTCGGCAGTCTATGACGGATCGTTACGAGGTCGTGTTGATCGCTTGAAGGAGGCTCTGAGCGCGCAGTAATCGCGCGGCTACGAGCCGAAAAGTTTGACAGGAAGTGCAGTTCAACCCTTGCAACAGGGAATGCAAAAAAGAACAGGAAGAGCAGCATGGTGCCCATTCAGGCAGACGAAATTTCACAGATTCTCCGCGAACAGATCGCCAACTACGACGCCAAGATGCACGTCGATGAGGTTGGAACGATCATTTCTCTTGGCGACGGTATTGCCCGCATTCACGGCCTGGATAAGGTGATGGCTGGCGAGCTGCTGGCCTTTCCGCACGACGTGGCCGGCCTCGCGATGAACCTCGAAGAGGATCAGGTGGGCGCGGTGCTGCTGGGCGACTATACCGAACTTTCCGAGGGCAACACTGTCCGCCGCACCGGGAAGATTCTGAGCGTGCCGGTGGGCGAGGGGATGATTGGCCGCGTGGTGAACGCGCTGGGCGCTCCCATCGACGGAAAAGGGCCAATTGCGGCGGCGGCGACGCTTCCGGTGGAGCGGCTGGCTCCGGGCATTATTGATCGCCAGCCGGTGCGCGAGCCGATGGCGACCGGCATCAAGGCCATCGATTCCATGATTCCGATCGGACGCGGTCAGCGCGAGTTGATTATCGGCGACCGACAGACCGGCAAGACCGCAGTTGTCATCGACACGATTATCAACAACGCCAAGAACGATCTGATCTGCATCTATTGCGCGATTGGGCAGAAGCGCTCGTCGATTGCCCAGGTGGTGCAGACGCTGACCGAGGCCGGAGCCATGGGCCACACGATCATCGTGGCTGCCTCTGCCTCCGAGCCTGCGCCGCTGCTTTATCTCGCGCCTTACGCGGCGACAGCGATGGGCGAGTATTTCCGCGATTCCGGGCGCCACGCGCTGGTCATTTATGACGATCTCTCCAAGCACGCCATGGCGTACCGCGAGATCTCGCTGCTGCTGCGCCGACCGCCAGGCCGCGAAGCGTATCCGGGCGATGTGTTTTATCTGCACTCGCGCCTGCTGGAGCGCTCGGCCAAGATGAGCCAGAAGAACGGCGGTGGTTCGCTGACAGCTCTCCCCGTGGTTGAAACGCAGGCGGGCGACGTCTCGGCGTACATTCCGACGAACGTCATTTCGATCACCGATGGGCAGATCTTTCTGGAGACGGATCTGTTCAACTCCGGCATCCGTCCGGCAGTGAACGTGGGACTCTCGGTGAGCCGCGTCGGCTTCTCGGCGGCGATCAAGGCGACGAAGCAGGTTGGTTCCACGCTGAAGCTGGATCTGGCGCAGTACCGTGAGCTGGCGGCCTTTGCGCAGTTTGGTTCCGACCTCGATCCCCTGACGCAGAAGCAGTTGAGCCGCGGCCAGCGCCTGACCGAACTGCTCAAGCAGCCGCAGTTCCAGCCACTCACCTGGCAGCAGCAGGTCATCGTGCTCTTTGCCGGAACGCAGGGCTATCTCGATCCGATTCCTGTCGAGGAGATTCGCGGCTTTGAGGATGGGCTGCTGCGCTATCTGGAGACGGCGCAGACGGCGCTGCTGGCCGACCTGGGCAACAAGAAGCAGCTCGACGACGAGATCAAGACGCGTGTTCACGCAGCTCTGAAGGAATATTCGGCAAACTTCCAGGCGGCAAAGGCGACGGCATAAAAGCATGGCAAACGTACTCGATCTTCGACGACGCATTCGCAGCGTGAAAAGCACACGCCAGATCACGCGCGCGATGAAGATGGTCTCGGCGGCCAAGCTCCGTCGTGCGCAGGAACGCGCGATCTCTGCCAGGCCGTATGCGCTGCGAATCGCCAGCGTTCTGGCTTCGCTGAAGCGTCGCGTGGAGATCCTGGATCCGGTGACGGGCAACCTGCGTCATCCGCTTTTTGCGGTGCGTCCGGAAAAGCGAATTCTGCTGGTGATCGTCAGCGGCGACAAGGGTTTTGCCGGCGCCTTCAATACCAACATTCTGAAGGCAAGCGCACAATTTCTGTCGCTGTGCGAGGGCAGGGAAGTGGACATTGAGCCGATTGGCCGCAAGGCGCGCGATCAGATGCGCCGCCGCTATCCTCAGGCGACGCACGAGGAAGTGCAGACGGAGAATCCTGCCGACGGCTCCTCGCTGGTCCGGCATGTGCGCCATCGCAAGTCGGGGATTGAAGTTGTCGGCGAACATCCGGGACTGCTGGAAAAACTGACCCATGGAGCGGTGCGCGAGATTGCCGAGGAGATCATCCGACGTTATACGCATGAGGAGATCGACGCCTGCTACATCGTCTACAACGAATTCAAATCTGTGATCCAGCAGCGCGTGGTCACCGAGCGGCTGTTGCCGCTCATAGAGCCGGGCAGTCACGTGATCGTGGACGCTGTGGAGCCAACCGCAGAGGAGCGCGAGTTTGCGGCTACCGTCGCCGCAGCTGCCGGCATCTCGCCCTTTGCCGAGGATACGCATGAGTCCGACGAGGAAGCGGCGCGTTTCGGGACTGCGGATGTGGACTACATCTATGAGCAGCCCGCTGCGGAACTGCTCAATGGCCTGTTGCCATCGTATGTTTCGGCCATGCTCTTTCATGCAATGGCTGAGTCGGTCGCCGCTGAACACGCAGCTCGCATGACGGCAATGGAGGCGGCCACCAACAACGCTTCCGACATGATCGACTCGCTCACGCTCTACATGAACCGTGTGCGTCAGGCGGCCATCACCAAGGAAATCATCGAAATCGTAAGCGGCGCTGCGGCGCTTTGAGATGGGGATCAGCAAATGGCAACAGATGTTCGTTTCTCTATTCCGGAGCAGAAAATTGGACAAAACGGAGTTACCTTCAGTCGATCCAAAGATGGTTTATTGCACGGCGACTTGACGATTCGTCAAAATACCATCGAGTGGAGGCCGAAGAGAAATCAGTTGGTTTACAAGATTTCATGGAAAAAATTTGCTGATCTGATCGAGGCTGAAACCAAGAGCAGAATTCGCCCCAAAGCAACAAAAGTACGCGCAACAAAAAAGCTGAAGAGTTAGGAAGCTAGCAAAGGCAAGGGTATGGCAAACAACATTGGCAAAGTAATTCAGATCTCCGGTCCGGCAGTGGATGTGCAGTTTGAAGAAGCACATATGCCGCCGATCTATCAGGCGCTGCGCGTTACCAGCGAAGGTTTCGACGTTCCGGCTCCTATCAACGTCATCCTCGAGGTGCAGCAGCATCTTGGCGAAGGCCGCGTCCGCACCGTGGCCATGACGGCCACCGATGGCATGGTGCGCGGCATGAATGCACTGGATCTGGGCACGCAGATTACCGCTCCGGTAGGCCGCGAAACGCTGGGCCGCGTGCTCAACGTGGTTGGCGAGCCGGTCGATGAACTCGGCCCCGTCGGCGAAAAGCTGCGTAAGCCAATTCACCGCTCTGCGCCATCGTTTGAAGAGCAGTCCACCAGCGAAGAGATGTTCGAGACTGGCATCAAGGTCATCGATCTGATTCAGCCGTTTTTGAAGGGCGGCAAGATCGGTCTCTTCGGTGGCGCGGGCGTCGGCAAGACCGTCGTCATCATGGAACTGATCAACAACGTGGCCAAGAATCACGGCGGTTTTTCTGTCTTTGCCGGCGTTGGCGAGCGTACCCGTGAGGGCAACGATCTGTGGCTCGAAATGTCCGAGTCCGGCGTCATCACGCCCGGCGATTCGGCCAACTCGAAGGCCGCGTTGATCTATGGTCAGATGACCGAGCCGCCCGGAGCGCGTCTTCGCGTGGCGCTGACCGCGCTCACTGTCGCCGAGCACTTCCGCGACGAAGAGGGAGCCGATACGCTGCTGTTTATCGACAACATCTTCCGCTTCACCCAGGCCGGCTCCGAAGTCTCCACGCTGCTGGGCCGCATGCCTTCAGCGGTCGGTTACCAGCCCAACCTGGCTACCGAAATGGGCGAGCTGCAGGAGCGCATCACCTCGACGCGCAAAGGCTCTGTGACCTCGGTGCAGGCCGTTTATGTGCCTGCCGACGATCTGACCGATCCGGCTCCGGCCACTACCTTTGCTCACCTCGACGCGACTACTGTGCTGAGCCGTCCGCTGTCGGAACTGGGCATCTATCCTGCCGTCGATCCGCTTTCTTCCAACTCGCGGATTCTCACTCCGCGCGTCGTCGGGCAGGAGCACTACGACGTGGCGCAGGGCGTCAAGCGTATCCTCCAGCGCTACAAGGATCTTCAGGATATCATCGCCATTCTTGGCATCGACGAGCTTTCTGACGACGACAAGATCACCGTCGCACGCGCCCGAAAGGTGCAGAAGTTTCTCTCGCAGCCGTTCCATGTTGCCGAACAATTCACCGGCATCCCCGGGCGCTATTGCAAGATCGCCGACACCGTGCGCTCCTTCAAGGAGATCATCGAGGGCAAGCACGATGACGTGCCCGAGCAGGCTTTCTACATGAAAGGCACGATCGACGAAGTGCTGGAAACAGCAGAAAAGATGAAGGCAACGGCCTGAGGTCAGGGATATGGATACCCAACTGCTGCATGTAACGCTGGTTACCCCGGAGCGCACGATTCTGGACTCGACGGCCATTTCGGTCGAACTGCCGTCCAGAACCGGGCGCATCGAGGTGCTGTATGGCCATGCACCCCTGCTGGCTGAACTCGGTGCGGGCGACGTGATCGTGCAGGGAAGTGACCCGGCTCGATGGAACGTCAGTTGGGGATTTGTCGAAGTGCTGCCGGATCGAGTCACGATCCTCGCCAACGATGCAGTGGCGCCGGGCGCGATTGATGTAGCTGCGGCGCGGCTGGAAGTTGAGCGTGCCCACACGATGTGGAGCGCAGCCGGCGACGAAGCCGAGGCGTACGAAGCGGCGAACCGCCTTCTGGAAGAGGCGCAGTCACGACTGGCCAGCGCAGGCGAATAGTTATTTTCAGTTTCAGCTTTCGAGCGGATCGCGGGATGTGCTCTGTACGCTTACCCTGGGTGGTTGTTTACGCCCAGGGTAAGCGCTTGTTAACTGAAAAGATAACTGTTCGTCGGGAACTGCCGCGGTGACTTTACCCAGTGGCTGCATTCCTCCTTACAATCAATCTGAGATGACTGGGAATCGATCCAAACCGTCGGTCGTGGAAGCGATCTGTCCGGATTGTGGCGCGGCGTTGCGCATCGACGCGCAAACGGGTGCCGTGGTCAGCCATACTCCGGCTCCACGCAAACGGACCTTTGAAGACCTGGAAACCGCCGCCAAAGCCATGCGCGAGCAGGATGACCGCAAGGAATCGATCTTTCGCCAGTCGCTGGAAGCGGAAAAGAACAAGGAAGATTTACTGGAAAAGCGTTTTGCCGATGCCCTGCGCAAGGCCAAGGACGCGCCCGCAGGCAAGCCATTACGCGAGTTTGACCTGGACTGAGCGGCGGCCAGTTCTTCGTGGAGAAGCACGGTACTCGCTGAGAGGAAATAAGTGATGGTCGCAGTCCCTATACCGGATATCTACACCGTGCCGCAGGACTACCAGCCGCGCCGCCCCGATCCTGTTCCCGACGTGCCTCCCATCGGATATACGCCCGCCCCTGCATCGGAGCGGACCACTCAACCCGGTCCCATTCCGTTTGTCGCGCCTGCCGTGTCCTCAAGCCCTGTTCAAACTTCTCCTTCCTCTACAGAAGACTGGAGCCAGTACCTCGCCGCCGGCGCATTTCTTGCCGCTGGCGTGTTGCTACTCAACGGACATCGTCGCCTGGGCATCGTCGCCGCTGCTGCCGGAGTCGCCTCCGTCCTTCTGAAAGATCGCGAAGACGTCGCCGCGCTCTGCCATCAACTGCCGGGCTTTCTATCAGATGCGCAGGCACTGGTGGGCCAGGTCGAGCAACTCTTCCAGGATGGACTGGCAACGATCAACCCGCCTCGTGCGTAAGAAGAGCAACAACCGCCTGCCGGTGCACTTTTCCGAAGCCATTCTGATGTCGAAAGCGCGTTTCCTTTTTCGGATAATTCACCAACATTTATTCAGTTTTTCATATATCGAGGCATTCTAGATTCTTTCTGTTCAAAGCTAAATATATGATTCCTTTGATATTATTTCAAATAAACAAACACTCTACGAGTGGCCAATAAATTGCAGATAGTTAGCCGTCTGGGCTGCTTTCTCTTGAATTTCATTTTCTGAAGCGTGTTCAAGGGTTTGTCCAGAGGCTTGACAAGATTTTGAGGTCCACACTTCTCAAGGAGAAAATATGACTCAGGGCTGCAGCTCGTTTCATTCCTCAACGAATCGTTCCATCCGGGCGATCCTGAGGCGCGGGGTTTTGGCGTTTGCCATTCCCGCCTTTTTCGGATTTGTTGCCCAGGTTGGCACGAATTCTGCGTATGCGCAGTTGACCAGCGCCTCCATGCACGGAACTGTGACGGATACTTCCGGCGCCGTTGTTCCTAATGCACAGGTGACGGTCACGAATACTTCCACGGGTGTTGCCACGCGCGGCAAGACAAATGCGAGCGGCTACTACGTCATCTCCCTGCTTCAGCCAGGTGGACCATACTCGGTGACGGTTGAGGCCAATGGCTTCCAAGCATATACGGCCAAAGGGATTACCCTTACGGTTGCCGCAAACTGGGAAGCCGACGCTAAGCTCCAGGTGGGTGGAACAAGCCAGACGGTAGCTGTCTCCGCCACTGCGCTGCAGGTGGAGACGCAGAACACGCAGTTGGAGCAGGTGGCGAACGCAACGGAAATCGAAAGCGTTCCGCTTGAAGGCCGTGACGCTTCAGGCTTACAGAAATTCCAGCCCGGCGTGGTGGAGT
>JAJZEA010000096.1 GCA_021851335.1 Acidobacteriota bacterium
GCCACCACGCGCTTGTTCACCGCTCCGGCAAAGACCATCAGCGCCACATCGCGCGTCGCCGCATCGGTCACGCGCAGCCCGTCGCGAAACTCGCTGCGCAGTCCCATCGCTTCCAGCGTCCGCGTCAGTTGCACTCCGCCGCCGTGCACCACGGCCACCTGGTGACCGCCGCGCACCATCTCCGCAATCGCCCTCACGCTACCCATCAGCAGCGCGCGATCCTCCAGCCCGGCTCCGCCCAGCTTCACCACAAATCTCATTCCAGGCCCTCCCGTTCCGGCCAGCCCATCATCACGTTCAGGTTCTGCACCGCTTGTCCCGCAGCGCCTTTCAGCAGGTTGTCCAGGCAACTCACAATCACCGCGCGTCGCCCATCCGGAGCCACCCTCCATCCGATATCGCAATAGTTCGTCCGCGCCACGTGCTGAATCTCCGGTAAACTCCCGCCGCGCAGCCGCACCATCGGACTGCCTGCATAAAACGATGTGAAGATCGCGCTCATCTGCTCCTGCGTCATTCGCTCGCGCAGCCGCACATAGCTCGTCGCCAGAATCCCGCGCGCAATCGGCAGCAGATGCGGCGTAAACGTCATCGCCTCGCGCGCCACGCTCAACTGCTCCAGCAGCTCGCCCACATGCCGATGCGTAAACACCCCATACGCCGAAAAATTCTCACCCGCATGCATGAAATGCGTCGTCGCCGTCGCCGCCTTGCCCGCGCCGCTCACCCCGCTCTTCGCGTCGCAGATCACGCCGCTTTCCTCATCCACCACGCCCGCGGCCATCAGCGGCTTCAGCGCCAGAATCGCCGCCGTCGCATAGCATCCCGGATTCGCCACCATCCGCGCCTCGCGAATCTGTTCGCGATGCAGCTCCGGCATTCCATACACCGCCGCGCGTTGCGTCGCCTCCGCGCGTGCAGCGTTCTCATCGTGAAACCCGTACACCGCGCGATTCTCCGCCTGCTCCAGTCGCCACGCTCCGCTCAGGTCAATCACGCGCAACCCGCGCTCCAGCGCCTCCGGTGCCAGCTCGCGCGAACTCTCATGCGGCGTCGCCAGAAACAGCACCTTCACTCCGCGCTCCGCCAGCGTCTCCCACGCAAATGCCTCCACCGCCAGTTGGCCTGTCCCAAACGAATCTTCCAGCGCCGGATACAGCGCGCCCAGCGTGCCACCCGCCGTCTCCGCGCGGCTCATCAGCACTGGCTTCGCCGCCGCCAACTGCGGATGCCGCGCCAGCAGCCGCGCCAGCTCCGCGCCCGCATAGCCGCTCACGCCCATCACTGCCGTCTGCACCGCTGTCTGCACCGTCGTCTGCACCGCCGTCTGCACCGTCGCGCTCATCCTTCCAGCATCCTCTTCAGCCGCTTCGTCACTTCACCGGCCACCTGCGGCGTCGGGCAGATCAGCAGCACTGTATCGTCCCCTGCAATCGTACCCACAATCTCCGCCCAGTCTTCGTAATCCAGCGACGCCGCCACCGGCTGCGCTCCGCCCATCACCGTGCGTACAACCACCTGATTCATCGCCTGCTCGCAGCGCAGGCCAAAGCTGTCCAACACCTCTTCCACGCTCGGCGGGCGATCGTCCAGCGCCACCGGCGACGCGCCATTCCCATTCGCCAGCGTATACCCCTCCGGACCCTTCAGCAGGTGCAGCTCGTGCATATCCCGCGACAGCGTCGCCTGCGTCACCGCAAACCCGCGTCGCCGCAGCTTCCGCCGCAGCTCATCCTGGTTCAGGATCGCCGTGCTGCTCACCAGTTCGCGAATCGCATTGTGTCTCTCTGATTTCATCCGTGTTTTCTCTGCCTGGCAGCCATCTGTATACGCGATCGGTTGCAGCCTGGTCTTCGCCGCTCTTTCGCCCGGTTTCTCATCGATTTCTGCGCGGCACTTGCATAAATATACGCATCTTTGTATAAATATGCAAAGCGCTGCGTTCGTTTTTTTACCCTCTTTTGTTCCGCCGTCCATCTGCTCACGGCGCACGCCGGAGGTCTATCCCGCACTCTGCACTCGGCGCTGGAATTTTGTAGAGAAAAGGTCGTACCATCATTTATGGACTGGCATACTTATCTGTCTTCTTCTGTTGCCGCTCACTCTTCGCCCTACGCGTTTCCCACCCTCATCGACCCGCGTTTTGACTCCGACTCCTGCGGCGTGGGTTTCGTCGCGCAGCTCTCCGGCGAACCCTCCCATGCCATCCTCCGTCACGCGCTCACTGCGCTGGCTCGCCTGGAACACCGTGGAGCCGTCGCCGCCGACGGCAAATCCAGTGACGGCGTCGGCATCATGTCCGCCATTCCGCGCGAACTCCTGCTTTCCTCTGTCGGCCTCTCGCTCGACGCGCAAAAGCCGCTCGGTGTGCTCGTCGCATTTCTCCCGGAGGCGGACTCCGGCTCGCGTGAACTGCTCGATCGCGCGCTCGCAGCGCAGCGCACCACGGTTCTTGCCTGGCGCCCCGTGCCTGTCCGTGCGGAAGTCCTCGGTCCCATCGCCGCATCCTCCATGCCCCGCATCTGGCAGGTGCTCGTCACCACCGACGATCCCACCGACGATCCAGCCGACTTCGACCGCCGACTCTATCTCGCGCGCAAGCACTTTGAGCGTTCCCAGGCCGCCGGATACGTCGTCTGCTCCTCGTCTTCCACCATCATTTACAAGGCTCTCTGCGCAGGTCGCCTGCTCGCCGATTGTTACCCCGATCTCGCCGACCCGGCCTTTGCCACGCCCTTTGCCATCTTTCACCAGCGCTACGCCACCAACGTCCTGCCCTCCTGGGATCGCGCGCAACCCTTCCGCGCTCTTGCGCACAACGGCGAAATCAACACCATCTGGGGCAATCGTTCCCGCATGGAGGCCCGCGCCGCCACCATGCCGCTCGATCTCTACCCCATCCTCACCACCGGTGGTTCTGACTCCACCTCGCTCGATGAAGTCGCTGAGCTGCTTTCGCAAAACGGACGTTCCCTCGCCGAAGCCATCCGCATGCTCGTCCCTCCCGCCAATCACGGCAACCGTTCCTCCTTTCTGCAATACAGCGGCGACTGCATCGAGCCATGGGACGGTCCGGCCGCACTCGCCTTCGCCGATGGCCGCCAGGTCGGAGCCATCCTCGACCGTAACGGCTTGCGCCCCTGCCGCTTTTCGCTCTCCGACGACGGCCTCGTCTACGCCGGCTCCGAGGCGGGCCTCATCGACATCGATCCGGAGCGCGTCATTCACTCCGGACGTCTCGGTCCCGGCCAGATGATCCTCGCCGATCTGGAGACTCACGAGTTCCTCGAAAACGAAGAACTGCTCGCCCGCTTCGACGCCGCCGGTCGCTATCAGGACATCGTGCAGCGCGACACCCCGCTCGTCGCCGACACTCCCTGGCAGCCGCTCGACTCCGCCGAACTCAACCGCCTCCAGCATCGCTTCGGCTTCAGCCGCGAAGATGTCCGCATGATCCTCACCCCCATGGCCACCGAGGGCAAGGATGCTGTCTGGTCCATGGGCGACGACACGCCCATCGCCCCGCTTGCCCGCGCTCCGCGCTCGCTTTACAGCTTCTTCCGCCAGCGTTTCGCTCAGGTCACCAATCCCCCCATCGACCCGCTGCGCGAGGCCGTCGTCCTCCAGATGCACACCCGTCTCGGACCCTGGCCCCACATCCTCGAACAGCGCGAACCGCTCCCCGGTCTCTCGCTTGCCTCGCCTTTGCTCACGCTCGCACAAATGGATCGCCTCGGCCAGCGCAGACATCCCCACGCCGCCGAACTTCCCGTCGAGATTCTCGACTGCCTTTTCTCCGTGGACGAGTCCCTCGAATCCGGCCTCGATCTGCTCACCCGCACCGCCGTCGAACAGGTCGCGCAAGGCGCAAAAATCCTGCTCCTCACCGATCGCGCCGCCTCCGCCACAGCCCTGCCCATCCCCATGGCCATGGCCGTCGGAGCCGTCCATCGCCGCCTCATTCAAGAGGGCATCCGCGCCGAGGTCGGCCTCGCCGTCGAAGCCGGCGACTGTCGCGAAATTCATCACCTCGCCGTTCTCCTCGGCATGGGTGCCGGAGCCATCTGTCCCTGGCTCGCCATTGAAACCGCCAACTCCGTCCAGCCCGTCGACGGCGAGCGAAATCTCCTCCACGCGCTCGAACTCGGCCTCGCCAAAGTCATGTCCAAGATGGGCATCAGCGTCGTCGACAGCTACCGCGGCGCTCACCTCTTCGATATCCTCGGCCTCGCCGATGAGATCACACGCAAATGCTTCTCCGGCGCGCCATCCCCGCTCTCCGGCATCGGCTTTGCACAGGTCGAGCAGTTGATCCGCGCAAGCTGGCGCGAAGACTCGGCCGCTCCGTCCGATACCGCGACGGCCACAGGCCCCAAAGCCGACCCCAACGCAGCCGCCGATCCCGACGCGCTCGTCGCCTCCATCGCGCGCTCACCGGTCGCCACCCGCGACCTTCCCGACTACGGCTTCATCCGCTTCCGCAAGGCAGATGAAGCCGAATCCCACGCCTGGCAGCCCCAGACCGTCCGCGCCCTTCAGTCCGTCGTCGGCTCCACCAAACAGGGTGCCGCGCTGGCTCTCGCGCCCTGGTCCTCCTTCGCCGAGCAGGCCAAGGAAGCGCAGCCCGCCAACCTCCGCGACCTGCTCGAAATACGTCCCGCAGGCCCGGAGCTGGCTCTCGATGCCGTCGAATCCTCCGGCTCCATCGTGCGCACCTTCATCGCCTCGGCCATGAGCTTCGGCTCGCTTTCGCCAGAGGCGCATCAGACCATCACCCAGGGCATGAACCTCATCGGCGC
>JAJZEA010000002.1 GCA_021851335.1 Acidobacteriota bacterium
CGTGCGCTGCATCCGCATGACGGCTCTTCAGCGTCGCCACCAGATCCCACTGCTCCGGCGTCGGCATCAGCCGCACATCTCCATTGGTGGCGATGCGCTGGTCGTGCAGAATCATCTCCATCGCGGCGTTCTTCTGGTCCACAAAGACAGGGTTATAGGTGCTGTCGTAGAGCATCACATCAAAGCCCTGCGTCGCCAGGTAGTCGTTCTTGACCACCTTCATCTGCACCTGGGCGCTCATCGCTGCTGACCCGGCAGAGGCCGCCACCAGAAATCCACAACCCCACAAAACTACAGAAGAAAATCGATTCATCATGGATGCGCTGTCCTCACAGGTCACCCAGCATACCCGACTCGCACTCCAGTTGCCAAGTTCCGATTGCCTCCTCAAGCCGACAACCGGGATGAGGTGGTCAAGACGTGTGGCCGATTCTGTCCATCGCCGGACGAAGAATTTACGTTGTATGGTTCCCGAGTGGGTGCTATCCTCAGTGCGGTCTTCCCCATTTTGAAAACAAGCAAGGAGTCACTTGAAACTACTATTCAGTTTCCGCATCGCCCTGTGTCTTGCCGTTGGAATTCTTTCTTCGCAGTTGTATCCACTGCATGCCCAGGATTTCTCAAAGGGTCATCCCGATAACGATTCACAAGATTCCGCAAAGCCAGTGGTTCTCAATGCTTCTGCGAATTTTACAAATGGCCAACTGACCGTCGTCGGTACAAACTTTCCGCGAAATGCGCGTCTGGTGCTCAATGGCCAGCAACTAGCAATTCTCAGTTCCAATGCGACAACTATTATCGCCACGCTGCCTTCTGCGGTGCTATCCACGCCAGGATCCTATCTGCTTGCGATGGAACGGCAGCATGGTCGAGCGGCCATCCCGTTTATCGTCACCATTGGCGCGGTGGGGCCGCAGGGTCCAATCGGGCCTACCGGAGCAACAGGACCCCAAGGCCAGATTGGACCACAGGGCCTGCAAGGACAACAGGGAATACAAGGCCCTGCAGGAACTTCACTGCCTCCAACCGCCTACGGTGCTACCTTCACTGGTGGGGTAAGTGTCGGAACATCGACGGCTTCCAACATCATCTCCTCGAGTGCAACTTCCCTGGCAACGATCAAGCTTCCAGCGGATGATTATCTCATTCATGCCCTCATCTCTGGCACTTCTAACAACAGCGACACGCTCACATGCAATCTGAACATCGGCGGTCTACCGCAGGGAGGTATCAGCAGTTCCTCCGGTAGCGGTGTGCAAACGATTGCAACGGGTGAGGTCAGTCTGACTGAAGCTACCAATATCCCATTGCTTGTTGCCTACTCGGTACCTTCTTACTCGGCCTCTTCTAAAGTTGTGACTCCCGCTCTGACTTTGCTTTGCGTCACGGCGAGCAATGATGAAGGTGGAATCACCGCTACTCTGGTGGCTGAACCGGTCACCGTCAGCAGCGCGCAGCAGTTTACCAATACCATTGGCAGTAGTAGTGGTTCCTCGACACCGACCAACCTTGGCGGATGGAATCGAGTGAACAACATAAGTGGAGGGACAACAACCAGCCTTCCATAAGCGGCGGTACCGTACTTCACAAAAAAATTGTAGCCTACCGGCTGAAACTGGCTTGCGTCGCTGGTCTTGGCCGGAAGGCTTTTCGTAACGACAGAGATATGACGCTCTCCATTTCGGGCGCCCACATCCGATCACTGTACTCGATGCAAAACCGCAGCGGAATCGCCGTTCCGCCCGTTTTCAGCCAGATTCCACAAAAACGCCTGCGGTTCACTCTTGGCTGGATATGTCATGGACGAGGACAGCCAGGGCAAAACAGAGGCGGACTTCAACAGAATCGATCCTGCTGGCATATTCAGACCTGTCTATCCACAGTCGCGCAGCGTCCATTGGACTGGAACGCTCCTGCCCAAGCGAATTAAAATACTTTCATGATGGACTACCGCAGGTTAGGAATTGCCACGAAAATTTTGATGGGTGTGATTGCCTTCTTGGGTATCGCAACCGTTGCCTCTGCCCAAAACTCTTCCTTTCGTGGTCGCAAGTACAAGGCTCCGCCGCCCGTCAGCCGGGTCGAAGTCACTGTACTTCGCGCCGATAGCGGAAAGCCCGTCACGGATGCTTCCGTCATCTTTCATCCTCTGGTGCATGGCAAGGACCGCGGCAACATGGAGTTGAAGACGGACTCGGACGGCAAGGCGCTGATTGACGTCATTGAGACGGGGTCGACCATTCGGCTTCAGGTCATTGCGCCCAGCTATCAGACCTTTGGGCAGGATTACAAGATCGACAAAAGCGCAATGGCGCTGACCATCAAGCTCAATCGTGCTGCGCATCAATACAGCATCTATGGCGATCTCCAGCAGGACTCGACGTCCAAGCCGAAGCAGGATTCCGCGCCGCCGTCCAAGCCCAATCCATAACCAGCCCAACCCAGGCAGGCCCAACTCAGACAGGCCCAACCCAGCAAGCCAAATCCAGCCTGATCTGTGCGCAACGCGCGTAAGGATGAGATGAGCGATTCCAGCAACGGTCGGGATCGAGCCGTGCTGATCACCGGTGGAGCGCGCCGCATCGGTCGCGCCCTTGCGCTCGATCTGGCCCGGCTTGGCTATCGCGTCGCCATCACCTATCGGCAATCGCAGGACGAAGCGTTCCACACCGTCGCCGACTGTCGGGCGCTCGGTGCAGACGCCGAGGCCTTCGCGCTTGAGATTCGTTCTCCGGCGGAGATTGCCACAACGGTCTCGGCCGTCCTTCAGCGATTCGGCCATATCGACGCGCTGGTCAACAACGCCGCGGTCTTCGACTCCGTCGCTCTGGAAGCGATGACGGCTGAGCGCTGGGATGCGGCGTTTGATGTGAATGTGCGCGGGCCTATGCTGATGACGCAGGCGCTCCTGCCGCAGCTTCGAGCGCGCGGCGGACGAGTCGTGCATCTGGGGTCGCTGGGCGGCAGCCGCGCGTGGCCGTCCCACGCGCACTACTGCTCGGCCAAGGCGGCGCTCGAGATGCTCACGCGAACCATGGCGCGCGCCTATGCCCCGGAGGTGAGCGTAAATTGCGTGGCTCCGGGCTGGATCGAGATGGAAGAAGCAACGGCTGCCGCAAACGCGAATTTCGATGCTGCTGCCGCGGCGCGCTTCGCGGCCAAGACGCCGATGGGCCGGAATGGACGCGCGGAAGAAGTGGCCGCAGCCGTGCGTTTTTTCCTCACTGGACCGAAGTTCATCACCGGACAGGTGCTGGCTGTAGACGGCGGTCTGGGCCTGGTCTGACGGGCTGTTCCGATGCGGAGTGCCCGGCAAATTCTGTACCCGTTGAAAAGAGACAAACCGGTAGGGAACCAGCAGGAAATGCGCTAGGCAAGGAAGCATACACTGGAGCAGATCGTGAATATTCTGCGGTAGATTGAAAAAGCTGTGGCGAACAACAGGACACGTCCGATCACAGACCGCGAGGCCGGGATCACGGAGCCGATGTACTACCGGTGGCGCAAGGAGCATAGCGGTCTGAAGGTGGAACAGGCCAAACGGCTGAAGGATCTGGAGCAGGAAAACCGGGATTCGGCCGCCACGAAACACATATTGCTCGGGCTTACTCACAAGAATGTATTTGTAGGCAAAGTCAGTGGGCGTTTTCCTTCTTGTATGTAGCCATGCTGTGGCAGTGCAGAATTCCTCCTCCGGAGCATGGGTAGGTATGAATGAGCAGTCGTGGAGCCGCCACTTCGATAGTACGGGCGAGTACCTGTGCATTGAGCAGATTCATATTCTTGTAGTCGGGAACAGGATCCATGCTTCTGGGTTCGATCACATCGCCAAATGCCAGTGAGAGCGGTGGGACCGGATCATTTTTGTTGATGACCAATGTGACTGACTTGACCTGCCCGGAGCGCACAAGCTGATCCCACTCATGCAATGCAGATGGAGTAAGCTGCGGACCATACAGAGTGACATGGGTAGCCAGGATGTCACGGTTGCGGAGAGCGGCAAGGCAGAGCATGGCTCCGTTGCTGTGGCAGGAGAGTTGGTCATAGCTGTGACCGGCCATTGCTGCATATCCAGGCATATTGTCGATGGAATACTGGCCGTTCGTTGGTTCGTCCTCAGGAACGACGCGAGCGACAAGATCCGCAAAGAAGCTGGTGTAAGCCGCAATGCCGAGAACGAAGTTGTATTTGTTGAAATCGATGGCGTCCGAATAGGGATGCCCTGCGAGTTGCTCCTGCCGCGCGAGCATCTCATGGGCTGCTGCGATCGTCGCGGGGTCTGGCCTGGGTACTGAGTAAAGCACCATCCAGCCTGTTCCGCCGATGAGGGCATTGTGAGCGGGAATGTACGTAGGATGCGCGTCAAAGCGGGCGCTGGCATCGGCGACCTCGGCGTTGAAGACAGCAAGGCGGCTGAGGAGATCGTCGTGCCGTGTGCGCAGCAGACGATACTGTGTGGTGCAGCTTTGCACCAGGCCCAGGTTACGCGTGTCGATATTGCCGCATTGGGTGTTGAAGGAGTTGGCCTGTTGGTTGTACACGAAGAGATCCTGCAGAAGCTGCTGGCGTCGGGTGAAGAGCGTTGAATCAACCTGACGCAAGTGCATGGGAACATAGGCGGGCAACCGGGGCGCTTCGTCAGGATTGTCGTCCGGCAGTTTCAGGGATTGGGCGAGGCAGGCGATCGGAGTCAGGAGAGCGCCGACGATGAGGATGCGGATCCAACCTGGAACGGAATCGATCATGGGGTAGTTGTCTCTACGTGAACGGGATGACCAAAGACGATTGCTTCCAGCGTCGAAAGATCGGCCAATCCAACATCGTAAGTCATCGCGGCATATCGGATGGCACGATCCTGGCTGCCAGTGAGGTGATAAATCCGGACAAGTGCAAGATAGTATTCACCAGTCCAGGGGGATAAGCGCAGTGCGCGCTCGAAGAGCACGGCGACCGGAAGCAGGTCACTGCGGGAGTGGGCTTGTGCATATGCAGAGGTAGCCTGCGCGGCAAGCGCGGCGGCGACTGGAGTGGGTGGAAGCGCTAGACCGTGCGCCTCGATGGAGGCGATGAAGACGCGGAGTTCAATCGAGTCAGAATCCGCTGCGTAACGCTCAAGCGCATCCCGGAAGAGCAGGATCTCGTCCTTCTGGCGGGGACGGTTGAAGCGCACATCATCGGCCAGGCGCGCCAAGGCCGAAGCGATGAAGCCCTTGGTGATGCGCCGCTGCTGCATGGCATCGAAAAGTATTTTCCGCGCACTGAGATAGTCATCGTTGGTCTTGTCATCTGCAAATTGCTTGTCGAGTACATCGAGTGCGGAAGCTCCGTTGTGCTCGTCTCCTGCACCGAGATCGAGTGGATCGACACCAAAGGCGAGCAAGGTCGTTATTGCACCAACCGGGTCGTCGTTCTGTTCAGCGGCGTAGCGCAGGAGCGAACCGTCGGGCAGACTGGATGAAGTGAAGATAGAGCCAGTCGAGGACTCGTCGGCTCCAGCGTCAATCAAAGCTTGTATCTCGTTCTCAGATCCGTAAGCGGTCGCGTTGACCAGACCCTGCTGAAGATTGACCGAAACATCGACCAATGCGGCGAGGTTCGGTGGAGTCCAGCACGGATCAGCACCGGAGACAGGATCACCAGGCACATCTTTGTCATCGGGAGGCGTCCATGTGAAGTCTGCGCCGAGGTTGACCATTTCACGAATGCGCTGCGGGCCGATCTGACAGGCCTGCGCAAGCACGGGTAGTCGAACGCTGCCCCAGTTGATGCTCGTTTCGGTTTCCGCTCCGTGCAAAACCAGCATCTGGGCAATTGCTGGGTTAGGGTGCATTAGAGCAAAAAAAAGCGGAGGCACCTGGACCGATTTGCCATCCTCGCTGTCCAAAGGGAGTGGCTGATTGGGATGAGCATGGGCGGCAAGAAGAAACGCAAGCAAGGGAGCGCTTTGCGGTGTAGCTGTCTCCGGATTGACCGCATAACTCATCGAGAAAACATTGGACGGTGAATAGGTGCCGGGATCCGGAGGCACTCCGCTGGCAAGCAGTAGACGCACAGTGTCCATCGGAATGGTTTTGTTGATATTCCACTGAGCAAGCAGCGCGTTGGCAAGCAGTTGATAGCCAGAATCGGAACCTTGTTTCAGATTGGCGTGGTGCGCAAGCAGAAGTTGAATGAGTGCTGTATGCTCGGGGGAAAATGACGCAATGGACAGCGGAGTCCAGCCGTTTGGGGTTGGAGTATCCACAAAGGCTCCGTGATCGAGCAGTGCGGAGATAAGCTCCAGCCACTCGTGATCGTCGCTGGCGCTCGTCGCTGCATTCACGGCAAGGTGAAGAGCCGACCATCCATTCTGATTGGTGACATTGACCTGGGCGTTGCCATAAGTGAGCAGTAAAGCGGTGTGCACATGCTGTTTGGCAATCGCGTAGATGAGCGGAGCGATATGGCTCGAAGGATCCACACTGTTGGGGTCGCATCCGGCCTGCAGCAGGCCTGCAATGGTGGTGTCGTCGCCGTTATACGCAGAAATCGCGAACTGATTATCGAGCAGCGAACACGGATCGTTGGGATTCTGTGCCCGCAGCAGCAGAGGAAGGCCGACGAGAACGAGAGCAAGCGACAAATGACGAACGAGACACTGGTGCATAAGGGCGATTCGCATGAGAGCGTTTATGGATGAGCGGCTGGCGTGGCTGAGCCAGTTCGCGCGGTTGAGCCGGTGAGCGCGGCGGGAGCTGCGATGGTGGGGATATGCATATGCAGGAAGTCGATGGTTTGTGCGCTGCTTTGCTGATCCTGCGCCGCCTGATGCTGGAGGTCGGCTTTATAGGCTTTCAACACTGCGGTGTCAACTCCGCCAGCCGCAATGGAGCGATTGACCTCGGCAATCTGCTGCTGCTTTTCAGCTAAGTGAGATTGGAAGTGATCGTATTCGCGCAGGTGCTCCTGGATGAGCGGGTCATTCCGCCGGGCAGCTGGAATCTGTGCTTCCAGCGCGGTAGCCGCTGGCGTTTGGACGGGATGGGGATACGTGAGCGCCTGTGGAGTCGCACAGGGAGCACCATCGAAGCCGCAGCCAGAGACGGCTTTGGCGATCTCGATGGAGGCGTCGCTCAGGCTCGCCGCAGAGGCGCTGGTAGCAGTCGCTGCCGCTACCGAGGATGCGCTGATGCTGGAAAGCTGCTGGAGAACGGAGTTCACCCCGGTCGCTGGAAGCGGCGTGGTGACGAGCGCTGGCAACGTTGCGCCGAAGCGGGACTTCGTGAGAAAGAGATCCGACCCGCCGGTGGCCGGGATGGTGGCGACCTTGCGCATCGCCTCGTCGAGCTGCTGCAACTGCGTGGCGATGGCTGAGTTGGCAGAGATCAACGGCACTCTATCGCTGGCCTTCTCGCGCCCGATGCCTGCGTCTTCGGCCGCAAGTGCGGTTGAACCCTGCATCTGGATAACATGAAGGGTGGCAGTCCGGATGTTGCTGAGGGTTTCCGCAGTTGGGTTCAAGGCGTAGGACTGGCGAAGTAGAGTGAGTGCGGAAGACCAATCCCCTTTGTGGGATGCGGCAACGGCTTTCGTCGTGAGATTGTAGGCATTCTGCTGCTGCTTGCGTTGGGATGCGGCAACCCGTTCCGCGTCATGTGCAGCCTGGCGAGCGGCAGCCTGAGCCTGCATGGCGGCCATGCAGGATGGGCAGTAGCGGGGCACAGGCTGTGAGCTGCCACACCATGCATTGCCGCAGACAGCACGAGACGGAGGCGTAGATGGTGCCTGGACGCTGTAAGAGTGGCCCCAGACCGAGAAACTCATCTGAGCCAGGAGCCGGGTCGGTGCGGCTGCAACGCAAGCGAAGCTAGCCATAGCAACGATACTGCGGAAAAGACGCCGGAAGGTCACGAGCACACCCCCAACAGAAGAAAGCAGCAGAGGAAAAGTTGAACACAATATAGCACTGAGGAAGCGCCGGTGTGGAGATATATTTCTGCTGTCGTACGACGCCGGTTGCACAGTTGTGCTATCAAGCTCAGCAGCTAACCTATTACGACCTGGATCGAACGAACTGCGCGCCGCAAGTCCGTGGCAAGCATTGTTCTTTTTGTCGCAGCGACCGCAATCATAACGCTACTCTATGTGGCCAACAGTGACTTCTGGAGAGAATGGCTGCATCCGGCCAGAATTGGCGCGGCGGAACTGGAAGCCGACAGCGCAAAGGCAGACAGCATGGATCGCATGAAATCCGCCGTGGTGACGGTGTCCGGTGAATTCTTGGGCGATTCCGGCGTGCAGCAAGTAACGACATACGAGGGCATCCTGTCGCAGGTAACTGCGGGCTACTCTGTGTTACGCGTGGGCGATCCCCTGCTGATCGTCAAGTGTTCCCGGCCGATTCACTCGACCGTGACCGGGATACTGGATGTGATGCCCTATGACCTGACAACAAAGCTCTTTCCGGACGGCAGCGACCCTGCACTGAAGGCGAGCGTGTATCCGCTGCTGCTGGATACCGACACACACGATCCTGTTGCGATGAGCATCCTCTGGACGGTGCTGATTGAAGGAGCTTTCGGGTTTTTTGCCTGGCGCGGATGGCGTCGGCTCAGCAGCAAAGTAGAGCACCCTTCCGTGAAACGAGCGCGAGGCTGGGGCGAACTCGGCACCACTTCCTTTCAGCTGGAGCACGAGTGTCAGAATGCTATCAAACTGCGATCAAAAGGATGGGTTCTGACAGATCACTATCTCGTGCGAAATACGATCTTGCAACTGGATGTATTTTGCCTGGAAGATCTGGTATGGGCATATCCGGAGATCGTGCAACGCAAACTTGCGTATGTGATTCCCGTGTGCAAGCGACACGTCGCAGTGATGCATTTTCGTGAAGGCTTCGCGCGAGTAGATGGTAAACAGCCAGTGGTGAAGCAGGTGCTGGAGATCGTCAGCGCGTCTGCGCCCCGGGCAATGATGGGCTACAGCGCAGAGATGGATCGACTTTGGAAGGCACATAAAGCGGATGTGATAGCCAAAGTGATGGGCAAAAACCCCTGAATCCCTCTTTATTAAAGTTTGCTATGCAATGTCTGTGACCAAGCAGAGGACAAAGCAGCGAGGCTTCCGATGCGGAGGCGTCCGGAGAGTGTCTCCATCACGGCTGCCAGGAACATTTCTGCCAGATTTTTCGCACCGCAGAAAGCGCGTCCGATGATCCGTCGGGCCGCGAACTCGATGCGTTTCGCCATAGCAGACACTGGAGTGCCCGGCAAGAAGTTGGGTGCAGCCGCGGGTTGCATACTGTTGTCCGCAGTCGCTGTGTAAATCAGCCCGGCAGCGGGTCTTCGGCCGTGCCAGGCCATCTCCAGCGCACGGCAGGCCAGCTCCCCGTCGATGGTCGCGCGTTGCCAGCCTGCATTTTCCTGAAACAATGCAGGCTGGCGAAGTCGAAGATCGTCGAATGCTGGCCGAGCGTGTAAAGTTGATTCGACTTCGATTTCCCTGGAGGATACGCCGTGTTTCGACGGGTATTTTTTCTGCTGATCGGTTGCATTTTCGCTGCCCCCTCGCTCCTGCTGGCTCAAACGGAAGCTGCGCAGCCTGACCGGCGCACAGCCTGCGGCAGTGTATGCGGTTGACGATCACGGCTCGCCCAACATGGTCACTCTGCGCTATGCGCTGAAGAATGCAGCGATTCGGATTGCGGAGAAAGCATTCACCGCCGAGCATCACAGCTTTGCAGCAGGAACGTTCCTCATTCCCTCAACCGCAGCCGACACCCTGAAGCCGATGGCGCAGAAGCTCGGCCTCGATGTCGTCGGCCTCTCCAGGCAGCCGGATGTAGCCGCGCATCCAGCCGCGCTGCCGCGCGTGGCCGTCTCCAGCACGTGGAGCGGAACGCAGAATGTAGGATGGGTTCGCTACACCTTCGACCAATACCAGGTTCCGTACGATCTCATCTTCAAGGAACGCGTTTTGAAAGGCGATCTGGCCAGAGACTACGAAGTGATCGTGATTCCCACCCAGGTACGCAGCGCAACCCAGCTTGTAACCGGCATTCCGAAACAGGAAATGCTGCTCGCCTATGAAAGGACCGCACGCTTCCAATTCCTCGGCGACTACGGCTCGTCCCCGGATATCACAGGCGGCATGGGCGGTCTGGGCGTCGCCGCGTTCCAGCGCTTTGTCGATGACGGCGGAACGCTTGTCACCCTTGGTGCTTCCAGTCTCTTTCCGCCCACCTTTGGCATCACGCCCAGCATCGACATGAGCACGCCTCAGGACAAGTTCTACGCGCCCGGCCCTTTGGTGGAGGCAGATATCATCCGTCCGGAAAATCCGATTTTTTACGGATACACAGACAAGACACTGGCGGTGCGCTACGCCAACGGACCCCTGTTTCAGTTGTCCGATTCCATGGACAAGAACAATGTGCTGATGCGCTTTCCCGGCGGCGAAAAATCAGTCCTGAGCGGGTTGTTCAACGGAGCAGACAATATCAAGGATCGCGCGGCCATTGTGGTTACGCCAGAGGGCAAGGGTGAGGTGGTGCTGTTTGCGACCAACCCCATCTGGCGCTGGCAAAACCTCGGCGAGTATCGGATGCTGTTCAACGCGCTCATGAACTACCGGAACCTTCAGCCCGCGCCCATGACAGAACCGGCGCAAACAGAAAAAAAGACTGCACCGGCGGAATAGTCGCTCCGTTTCCAGCGATCCGCCGGGCAGGCGCGGAGCGGAGCCGTTCTTGTCTGGAATACCGCTTCAACACTGCCGCTTCCATACCAATCGAAGCCGTCAGGTCCGCAGTGATTTTCACAGAATCGGATCGCGCCTCACGTTCTACACTAACTCCATCCCCCGCAACCTTTCCGCGGGGCAGGGAATCCAAGCCATCATGCGCCCTTCACTCTGCCGCTTTCGCGCCGTGCCTGCGCTCCTGTTCCTCAGCTTTCTCGTCGTCCGCACCGCCTGCGCCCAGTCCGCGCCGCAGTCCTTCCACTGGATCGACTTCCGCTCCGCCAAGGACGAGCCCACCGTGCGATGGGTCACGGACTCGCTCGCTAGCCAGCCCTACAGCGCCATTCGCGAGATCGGCGTTCAGTGGGACTCGGCTCTCGTCGTCACAACGCTCCGCGCCACTCCGCAGTCTTCACCCGCCGATGATCGATTCACCCTCTGGAGCGTTTCGCTCAGCCACCGGCAGATTCTTCCCATCCTTACCGGCCTTCGCCTGCACTACCTGAACTGGCTCACCCTGGGCAGCCAGATCCTGCCTGAACTCGGCCTCACGTGGCAAAGCTGCCTCCAGTGCGACGCCTCCATCTACTTCACCGCCGTCTATTACAACTCTGCGGACCACGCCTGGCGCGCTCGCTGGATTCGCAGTACCATCCAGTCCAACTCTTCCCAAAGCTCGGTGGGAGCAGCCCTGCGCACCGCGGCACCCACCTCCGGCGTCACCGTCCAGGAAGTCTATGGACTCCGCACCGACCTGCGCGGCAACTCAACCCTCGACACCTGGCTCCATCTTGACTTTGGCGCCGCCAAACCCGCTCAGGACTACGTCTACGAATACTCCGTCGATCCGACCACCGGCCTCGATTTCACTCAGGCTCTCGGCGACGAACACGCCACACCCATGCGCCAGCAGCTTTGCCAGCTCACCCCGGCTCAATCCTCACTGCTCGACGGTCAGAACTCCACCCTCTGTCACCCTGACGACCAGGCCGCCACCCACTCCCGTCTCCATCCTCGTCACCTGCGCCTCCCCGTCACCACCCCGCCGGCCAACAATCAGGGCCGCTCCAACGTAGCCCGGCCTCAGGCAACCCACTCCACCTCAGCCCATCCCCAGTAGTCCCCGCCATTCTCCGGCAACTTTGGATGCAACGGCACCCTTCGCAGCAGCGCACCATCCTCCATCCCCATCCATCTCTCTCAAAAAACCTGTCAAGCCCGTCCCTGCCCGAAACAGTCCTATCTCTATGATTCCAAAGAGAAAATAAACTTCCCCAAAATGGCAGCCTATTTCACCCGATCTGCCATACTGTCTTTGTATTTCTGCTTGTCATTCCCGTAGGGAATCTGCTTTTTACCCTAGCTTCATCCCTTGCTTTTGCTTTTGTATTTTTGGTTGTCATTCCCGCAGGGAATCTGCTTTTACCCTTGAGGAATTCCGCCACCCCATCGAGGCAGAAAAGGTAACGAAAGAGTAAACAAATACACCAAGACCAGTTAACCAGAAAAATAATATACCCCCCCTAGGGGGGTATGCGAAAATCAGCTCAAAATCTCAGGCAATCTGTGTCTGGGGTCGTGCCAGTCGAGCCAGTTCCAGCAGCGCGCCGGTCACGCGCTCCGGCGCATGGCGCAGCACATCGCCTTCTGAGAGGAAATTCCCGACGACGCAACGAATGCCCATCGCCTCAATCCGTTCCACATCCGGGATAATCGGCGTCGAGCCTTCCGCCGCATAGCGCAGCAGCATCTCCGGCGACACGGGAGCGGTATTGACCAGCGCGTAGTCAAAGATTGGCTCGCGCGTATGTTCGTAGATGCGTTCAATGTGCTGAGAGGCGGTCAGCCCCAGGCTTTCGTTCGCCTGGGTCATCAGATTGCACACAAAGACGCGCACCCCACGCGCCCGGGCCAAAGCCACCGGAATGCCCTTGACCAGAAGATTGGTAATCAGCGAGGTGTAGAGCGATCCGGGCCCGACCGTAATCAGGTCCGCGCGCTCAATCGCCTCCATCGTCTCCGGCAAGGGTTCGGCCACGGGCGGATCGAGCATCAGTTCCACAATCCGTTTTCGGCTGGCGCTGATGCGGGTTTCTCCTCGCACCGTCGATCCATCGTCCATGCGCGCCACCAGCGTCAGATTGGCCATCGTCACCGGATAGATGCGGCCTCGTGTGGCCAGAATCTTGCTGGCAAGCTGGATGGCATGACCAAAGTCGCCGGTAATCTCGGTCAATGCGGCGACAAACAGGTTGCCAAAGTTGTGTCCCTTGATCTCTCCACCGGAGCGAAAGCGGTGCCGAAAAAGCTGCGAGATCAGGTCTTCCTCTTCGCTGAGCGCCACCATGCAGTTGCGCAGGTCGCCCGGCGGCAGCATGTTGAACTCTTCGCGCAGGCGTCCGGACGATCCACCGTCGTCGGTGACCGTGACCACGGCAGCCAGGTCGCTGATCGGTTCATCGTCGGTTGGAGCGGTTTGTCCGGCCACCACCACATGCCGCCGCAGTCCGCGCAGCAGTGTCGAGAGTCCGGTTCCGCCACCAATGGCGACCACGCGCATCGGGTTGCGCTTCGTGCTGGAGATGGATTCGCTCAAAGAGTCCACTTTCTTCTGGAATCCGGCAGTGGAAGCGGGCACAGATCGGCTCAGGGAATCTCTGGATACAGCAGTTCCGTGAAGCGCGGATCGTCCTGCATCGTCTGGAAGTCGACATCGGTGCGAGCCTGGAGCCGGTTGCGTTCGTTGCGAGTGATCGCCTGTGCCAGGGACTCCAGGCAATCCTCGGTCTGGCCGGTGACGGCCGCCAACACGGCCAGACCATAAAACGCGTAGTCCGCATCCGGCTGCTCGGCCAGAATCTCTAGAAACTGTTCGCGCGCCTCTTCAAAATAGTCGCGGTTCAGCAGCGAAATCGCATAATCGTAGCGCTCCTCAAGCGAATCGAAGCTGAGCTTGGTGCGATCCATCTGGCGATGACAAGCCGAGAGATACATCTTGCAGCGCTCCACAATCTCCGGCGTTCCGGCGGAGATCAGCTTATCCAAAGCGACAACCGCTTTTTCGTACTTCCCGGCCTGCACCAGTTGCAGCGCCGCCTGGTAGTGTTGCAGCGTCTGGGCCGAGGGTGCGGCTGGCGCGCTGGGTCGTGTGGGAGTTGGGCTGGCCGACTTGCGGCGACTGGACGTGGTTGTGTGTGACTCGCGTGTCATGGTTTGCGTGCAATCCTGGTATTTCCGGATTCAACAGGGTTGTTGTACGGAGTGGTCAGTCCGACTCCGCCGTTTTCGGCTTAGCCAGTTCTTTATACGCAGAACGCCGCCTGACGTCAATGGTGTACAGGTCATCCTGTGTTCATCTTACGGTTTTCCGGCAGCGGATTTGCCATAAAGAACGGGATTCAGGTGCGGATCGTTGTACATCTTCAACTGCCGATAGAGCTTGAACCGCCGCTGCCCGTCCAGTGTCTGCCGCCACAGCCGCATCAGACACTCGGCCAGGTCGCTACGCTGCTCCAGCAGGATCTTCAGCCGTTCGCGATTCCGCTCGGCGTGGCCAGCGGGCGCGTCGATCCGGTCGATCTCCTCGTGGGTGTGAAAGATCTTCAGGGAAAGAATTGAGAGCCGGTCAATCATCAATCCGGGCGTCTCGGAGTGCAGTTCGGCATCGGGAGCGGGCAGGTTGCGCGCAGCCAGCGATTCGAGCAGCATCTGATCGACAGCCTCGGCCAGATCGTTGCGTCGCTGGTTGGTGGCGTCGATGCGCCGCTTCACGGCAGCCAGTTGCTCGTCGGTGGCGCCTGCGGCTCGCGCTGCGTCTTCGGTGTGCCACAGCTCAAAGTTGGCCAGATGCTGACGCGCCACCAGCGCCAGCCAAGCGCTGGCAGGCGGTTGCCAGGTCTCCAGCGCCTCCCGGTGCCAGCGCTCGTTGAGCTTGTCGTGCAGATGCGGAATCTCGCCCGAATCGTTCCAGTTCACCATCGGTTATGAGTGTAGCGGATCAAACAGCCATGCCGCATTTGCAGGCAATTGGGTCCAATTGTGGTATCACTAATCCAAATGTGTTGAAGCGCCGCCAGAATTTGCAGCCTCGATGGAGGGAATTCCGTTCATGACGACCGAGACAGCCTGCCAGACCGAAATCGCCGAACGCTTTCTGTGCATTGCAAGCTACGAAAAAGGTCAAGCCTATCTGCGTCAACTGAACGCACTGGGCGTTCGGCCATTTTTGATCACCGTCGACAAGCTGGCAAATGCTGACTGGCCACGCGAGATTCTCGACGATCTGGTGACGATGCCCGGCAATATGACGCACGAGCAGATTCTGAATACAGTCACCTGGCTGGCGCGTAGCCATCGCTTCGATCGCATCACGGCGCTCGATGAATTCGATATGGAAGCCGTCGCCTATCTTCGCGAGCAGATGCGGATTCCCGGTATGGGCGCCAGCGCCGTCGCCTACTATCGCGACAAGCTGGCCATGCGCATCGCCGCGCGGGATGCAGGCTTCGCTGTGCCGCGATTTGTGCGGGTTCTGCACTATCCGGAGCTTGCGCAGTATATGGAAACCGTGCCCGGACCTTGGCTGCTCAAGCCGCGCGCCGAAGCCTCTGCGTTGGGTATTCGGCGCATCGAAGCGGCTGAGCAACTGTGGCGCGCGCTCGATGAGTTGGGCGACCGTCAGTCTCGTTTTTTGCTGGAAGAGTTTATCCCCGGCGAGATCTTCCATGTTGATTCCATTCTCAGTCATGGTCGCGTGGTTTTTTCGTCGTCGCATCAATATGGCAAGCCGCCGCTGCAACTGATGCAGCATGGCGGAGTCTTCACCACGCGCACGGTGGATCGCGACTCTTCCGAGTGGCGCGAGTTGACGGGCATCAACGCGCGGCTGGCTCCGGCGCTGGGAATGCGCAGCGGCGTTACCCATGCGGAGTTCATTCGCGCTCATGCCGACGGGCGATTTTACTTTCTGGAGATTGCCGCGCGCGTGGGCGGCGCATTTATCGCCGATCTGGTCGAGCAGGCCACGGGCATCAACCTGTGGCGGGAGTGGGCGCGGCTGGACGTAGCCGAGATGCGCGGCAAGCCCTATGTCCTGCCGCCGGTCCGTGAGGACTACGCCGGCAGCGTGCTTTGTCTGGCGCGCGTGGCCGATCCGGATTTGTCTGCATTTGACGATCCCGAAATCGCGGTACGCGTGCGCAAGGACCATCACGCGGGTCTGCTGGTCCGGTCGACGGACCCCTTACGCGTGCAGCAGCTTGTGGAGCAGTATGCCACGCGTTTTGCCGAGCAGTTTCTGGCAACCATGCCTGCTCCGGAGCGTCCAACCGACTGATTGGCCGGCAGAACGCTGCATGGGAAAGCGGCGCAAGGCTGTGCCGCGAGGCAGAGTGTTTTTGGTTGTCTGTGGGGACGGAAGATGTGACTGGTGAGCTCGCTGGGAATCGAACCCAGGACCCACGCATTAAAAGTGCGTTGCTCTACCGACTGAGCTACGAGCTCCAGGTGGACTTCCTTATTTAAATTACCACACGCGTGATCCCGCGCCGGATTCGCGCGTCCGGATTCTCCCGTCCGGGCGATCAAAGCGATTTGTGCCGCGCTGGTGCGAGAGTTGATGAACTGGTGCCCTTTCCAAGCGTCTATCCCCAAAAAGTGGTAGCAGGTAACCGGATGGGTGTTATTTTCATGACAACAGTCCATCTTTAGACTGTAACTGGAGCGGTTGTGCGCAGACACAGCCTGCAATGAGCGTGATACGAGGCTGAAGCGTTTGCGGTAGCGTTGGGCAGTTTCAGGCACGTGATGTAGAAGAGTCGGAACAGCGAGTTAACCGTGGCGGAACTGAGTCTTAAAAAGGAACAATTCGGATCACCAGAGGACGTCACGACCCTCTTTGCCTGGGCCAATATGCGCGGGGCAAAGTATCGAGATTTTTCTGCCTCGCGAGCCAAAGCACGTGAAGAGATTCGCCGCCGAGTGGACGAAGCCGCAGCCGAAGAGTCGCTGCGTCAGATGGAGCGAGCACAACGGGAAGCGCAGGAGGCGGTTCAGCGCGCGGCTCGGGAAGCAGCCGAGCAGGCCGAGGCGATTCGGCGAGCTGAGGCCGAGCGCCTGGCGGCGATTGCGCGCGAGGCTCAGGCGGAGCGGGCAGCCGTGATGGCTTCGCAAGAGGCGCAACGAAGAGCCGCAGCCCAGAGAAAGCAGTCTCCCCAGCGGATGGATTTGCCTGTCACCACGCCAACGGCGGTTCCAGCCAGCTTGCCGCATCTCAGCGCAGAGTTCAATCAGGATTTTCCTTCTCTCCATCCTGTACCGGGTTCGTCAATAGTTGCCGCGAAATCTTCGCACGCATCGGCTGCTGATGTGGATAATAACCATACTGACTTTTACGGCTCAGATTACGCTGGACTCTACGGAGCGGAGATGCCCGCACCTGAACTGCCCGGATTCCCGGGCGACTACACCTATTCAGCGGCCAGTGTCTCGGGCAATATGCCTGGAGCGCATCCACGCGCTTCCGATCGGCCACACTTTCCGGTACCTCCTGCGGAGACCATGGCCTATGCGCAGAATCGTGAAGTGCCAAATACCATGGCCCCGACGCCGGCGATGACTCCGGTACACGCGCTGCCAAGCTCGTACCGAATGGAGCAAGGCCGGGCCACCGAAGGCCAGGCTACGAAAGGCCAGGCAACGAAAGGCGAGGCCACGGAAGTCAAGTCCGCCGAAGCTGCGGCAAAGGATTTCGCGGCAACGGAATTTGCCGGGCTGGAAGATTGGGAGCGTCCGCTGCTGCCATCCTGGCTTCAGGAGTTGCCTCACGCATTGGCTTATGGCGAGCAAGAAAAAGCGGAAGAGCATGTTGCGCCGGTGATTCCCATCTCTGTGTCGGCCACGTCTGCGGCTGTGGCTTCGACCATGCCAGCTTCCATGCCCGCCTTCACGCCTGCTGCCTGGCCCGCTTCCAGGCCCGCGCCCGCTGAATTGCAGAATTCATGGTTTCCTGCTGCGGCGGAGGTGGACCGGCGTCCGTTGGCTCCCGCGAGTGTGACATCCGCGGAAGCACGAGTTCCGGATCTTCTTTCGCAGTCGTTTCTGCCCCAGAGTTTTGCTGCCACACCTTCCATTCCTGCCGGAAGATCGGCGAACGAAGCGTCAGCGCAACGGCAATCGTATGCCGCTGCCGGCGGTCCTCTGGCGGGTGCGCAAAAGCAAGCTGACGATCCATTGCTTGCGTCCCGTGAGCGGATTACCCGCAACTGGTTTGCGCTGAAGAGTGTTTTCCACCCTGAACCGCAGCGCCAGGAGCAGCCGGTGCCTCAGGCGCCTGATCATCTACCCGTATTGGCGGTGTTTTCCCTGGCCGGCGGAGTGGGCAAGACGAGTCTGCTTTCCGCTCTGGCAAGGGCGCTCGCGTCACGGTCAGAGCGTGTGTTGCTGGTGGATCTGTCGGCGTATGGATTGATGCCGTTCTTCTTTGGTGCGCGCGATCAGAAGCCAGGCCAACTGCGAACGTTCAGTCCGCCCGGAGCAACATCCGATGCGCCGATCCAGATGATTACTCTGGACCCGGAGCGGCTGAAGGCCGAGGCAGGCGGTCGCGATGAACTGGTGCAGGAGATTCAACGTCATTGCAGCGGAATCCAGCGTGTGCTGATGGATATGCCGACAGCCTCCGGAGCGACGATGCGCCGGGTGCTGCGGCTGAATCCGACGGTGCTGGTGCCGGTGACTCCGGATATGAATTCGGTGGTCAGCGTGGGCGCGATTGAGTCGTATTTTCAGAGTCAGATTGCGCAAGCGAATGCGCAAAGCCAGCCGCTGTATGTGCTGAATCATTTTGATGCGGCACAGCAGCTCCATTTGGATGTTCGAAATCTACTTCGCGAGCAGATCGGCAATCGCCTGTTACCCTTTGTGCTTCGCAGCAGTTCCACTGTGAGCGAGGCGCTGGCCGAAGGTATGACGGTGATGGATTACGCTCCGGGCACTGTGATTGCGGAGGATTATCTGAATCTGGCGAACTGGATTCGCAGCCTTTCGGCTCCTGCAATGGTGGCACAGCGAGGAGTGCGCTGGAGCGAGCGATGACGGCGACTCAGCTTTGGCATGACATTGGCTACGGACGATCCTTCTGGCTTCGACTCGCGCGATTTGCCTTTCTCATGCTTGCGCTGGGAGTCTGCTACTTCTTTGCGGTCCTGCCGCTGACCTGGCCACAGCAGGCCGTCTGCGGATTGTTGATGCTCATTATCGGGCTGGCCATCGGTCGCGCTTCGGAATCGTATCTGGTGACGCTGACGCTGATGATCATGTCGCTGTTTGCGACTTTTCGCTATGGATACTGGCGTCTCTCTCAAACCTGGTTTTTCTTTCAGGATCCGTCGAATCACTGGGGCGCGCTCGATGCGTTCTTCATTTTGCTGCTGATTTTTGCCGAAGTCTACTCCTTTGTGATTTTGTTTCTGGGCTATTTTCAGACGATCTGGCCGCTGCGGCGTGCGCCCATGCCGCTGCCGGAAGACACGGATCAGTGGCCGCATATCGACGTGCTGATTCCCACCTATAACGAGCCGCTGGAGGTGGTGCGCTACACGGCGCTGGGCGCGCTCAATATCGACTGGCCGACGGAAAAGCTGCATGTCTACATTCTGGACGACGGGCGACGCAAGGAATTTCAGGAGTTCGCCTTTCAGGCCGGGATCGGCTACAAGATTCGTCCGGATAATTTTCACGCCAAGGCTGGAAATATCAATACCGCGCTGAAGTCGCTGCACTCGCCGTTTGTAGCGATTTTTGACTGTGACCATGTGCCGACGCGCAGTTTTCTGCAGGTGTCGATGGGCTGGTTTCTGCGCGATAAAAAACTGGCGATGACGCAGACGCCGCACCACTTCTACTCTGCCGATCCGTTTGAACGGAACCTGGGTCAGTTTCGTGTGATTCCGAATGAAGGCGAGCTGTTTTACGGCATTGTGCAGGACGGAAACGACTTCTGGAATGCGGCGTTCTTCTGCGGTTCCTGCGCGGTGATCCGTCGAGAGGCGCTGGACCAGATTGGCGGCATTGCCGTCGAGACGGTGACCGAGGACGCGCACACCTCACTGCGCATGCAATCGCGTGGGTGGAACACCGCATATATCAATATTCCGCAGGCCGCGGGACTGGCGACAGAGCGGTTGTCGGCGCATGTGGGCCAGCGCATCCGCTGGGCCAGAGGCATGATTCAGATTCTGCGGGTGGATAATCCGCTGTTTATTCCCGGGCTGAAGCTGCCGCAACGGCTGTGTTACTTCAACGCGATGATGCACTTCATGTATGCCTTGCCGCGATTGATCTTCCTGACGGCGCCGCTGATTTATCTGCTGCTCTCCGACACGAATGTGCCGGGCTATTGGGCGGCGATTCTGGCGTATGCGCTGCCGCATCTGACGCTGGCGAATATTACCAACTCGCGCGTGCAGGGACGACACCGGCACTCGTTCTGGAATGAAATTTACGAGACCATTCTCTCACCGTATATTCTGTTGCCAACGTTGCTTGCGTTCATCAACCCGAAGCTGGGGAAATTCAATGTGACGGCGAAGGGTGGACTGGTGAAGCGCAGTTTCTTTGATCGCCGGATTGCACAGCCATTTCTGGCCCTGCTTTTTTTCAACTGCATGGGGCTGCTGATCTCCATTCCGCGCTTCTTCATCTGGGATCGAGATCGACCCGGCACCGTGATTATGAACCTGATCTGGTGCTTTCTGAACATTGTCGTTCTGGGGGTTTGCGTTGCGGTTTCGCGCGAGATGCAGCAGCTTCGTCAACATGTGCGCATGAAGCTGGTGACCGAAGTTGAGATTGAGTTCAAGGATGGACGACGGGTGCGCGGCACCTCAATCGATGCATCGAGCGGCGGCACCTCGCTGCGGCTGCCCATTCCTGCCGAGATCAACGAAGGGGAAATGGGTCGTGTGAGCTTTGCCAACTCACTGATGGAAGGCGATCTGCCGGTCTCTGTGGTCTCGGTGGAAGGAACGCTGGTGCGGCTTCGCTTTGAAGAGATGACGATCCAGGAGCAGGAATTGCTGACGACGGTGCTGTATTCACGTGCCGACACCTGGCTGGGCTGGGGCGAGGGTCGTGAGATTGATCAGCCGATGCGCAGCCTGGGGCGCATCTTCGTCATCTCGTTCCGCGGCTTGCGCATGATGTTCAGCAGCTTGCTATTGCCCGCGGCGCGATTGAAACAAGACAGGAAAACGAGGGCAAAGTCCGCGAAGGCGGCGATGGCAGCGCGGACGGCGGGCGCACTGATTCTGCCTCTGGCGCTGCTGTGTGGAGGCCGTGCAGCAAGGGCGGCATCGCAATCCGGCCCGGCAACGATTCCCGCGTCGACGGCAACCAGGACGATGGCGCCAGGCGCGGCTTCACCGACGGCGTTGCCGCCGTTGCCGCCTGCCCCGCCCGGACAGTTTCATGATCGGATCACGCTGAAGGATGTTGGCGACACGACGATCAATATGCGCGGCGTGGACAGCCAGCACACGGTTTTTTTCGATCTCAAGCAAACGTATGTGGTGCGCAAGGCGAAGATGCATATCGTCTATGCGTTTTCTCCCAGCCTGCTGCCACAGTTGAGCCACATCCGTCTGATGATGAACGGGACGCTCTTTGCGACCATCCCGATGCCGCCGAACTCCAATCCGACAAATGGAAGCCAGATTGCGGAGGCGGATTTCGATGTTCCGGCCGATGTGCTGGTGCGCCGGAATCAGTTCACGATCGAGTTTGTAGGCCATTACACGATGACCTGCGAAGACCCGGCGAATACGGCTTTGTGGGCGAATGTCAGCAATGCGTCCTATCTGGACGTCGCGGGAGACATTCTTCCGCTGACCAACGATTTGAGCCAGTTGCCACTGCCATTTCTGGATATTCAGTCGATTGAACCGCCGAAGATTCCCATTGTGTTTGCCTTGCCGCCAACGCTGAAAGGCGTTCAGGCCGCGGGGATTGTCGCGTCGTACTTTGGCATGGTTTCAGAGAATCGACCGGCGCGTTTTCCCACGTACATCGGAGCATTGCCGGATGGCGACAGCGTGCTGATTGCGGAGAATCCGTCGATGCTGCCGGGCGGACTGGACCTGGGTACAATTACCCAGCCAACCGTGGCCATGCGTCCCAATCCAAACGATATTTACAGCAAGGTGCTGATTATTACCGGAGCCAATGCGGACCAGACGTTGACCGCTGCGCGTGCCGTGGCCATGCACTCCGACCTGCTGCAAGGATCCACGGCGACGATCAGCAATCTGGTTCTTCCCGCGGCATCGAAGGCTGACGACGCGCCACGCTGGGCGAGAGGCGATCACACGGTCCAGTTGTGGGATTATGCTTCCGCCGATACGTTGCAGGGAGATGGCTCGGCGCCGATCAATGTCTACTTCAGAATTCCTCCGGACCTGTTTTTTGTGCAAAGACCCAATGCCGTTCTGCATACGGTTTATCGCTATAACTCGATTCCAATCGGACCCATTTCAAGCATTCAGGTGCGGGTCAACAATGCGTTTCTTGGCTCCTTGCCGCTGATTCCCGGAACCGACCCGGCGCGCGTGGTCAAGACGGATGTTCCGGTTCCGGTGGTGAATCTGCGTCCGTTTTCCAATTCGCTCTCGTTTGATTTCACCTTTCAACTGCTGAAGAAAGGCGGCTGTAACGATTCGACGCCGAACAACATGCAGGGCGCAGTCACCAGCGACACCTATCTGGACCTGAAAGGCTATCCACACTATGTTGGATTGCCGAATCTGGAGCTGTTCTCCAATGCGGGATTTCCTTTCACGCGCTTTGCGGATATGAGCCAGACGACGGTGGTGATGCCGCAGGCTCCGACATCTCAGGAGATTGAACTCTTCGCAACCCTAATGGGACACTTTTCGCGCCAGACCGGAATGCCTGCGCTGCGCGTGGGCGTGACGACGGCAGAGGCGATGGTGCCCAACGCGGATACGGATTTTCTGGTGTTGGGAACGGGCGAAGATCAACCCGGATTTGATCGGCTGGGCAACAGACTGCCCGTGAACGTGCGCGCAGGCGAGGTTCAGGTGCGCGATACGCTGGGGCTGTTTACGCCGTTTCATCACGCGTGGTGGAAGATTCCAGTTCCGGACCACTCGGAGTCGGGAGAGTTGACGGCATCGGGCGTGCCGGATTCGGTGATTGAAGCCATTGAGTCGCCGTATAAGTCCGGGCGAAGCCTGGTGGTAATTAACATCAAGGACTCCGCCACGTATGACACTTTCATGACGAATTTTCTGAAGGTGCAGCAGGCCAGCGATATCAACGACAGCGTAGCGGTGATGCATGGCAATGAGTTTCAATCGTTTCGCATTGGAACCAACGTCTATCATGTAGGGATGTTGCCGTGGTGGAATCGACTGACCTTGTGGTTTATCAATGTGCCCTGGCTGGCGGCGATTCTGGTGACTCTGATCGCATTTTTGCTGGCAGTGTGGACTCGCTTGTGGCTGCGGGAACATGCGCGCAAACGGCTACAGATGGAAGGATGAGCATGGCGCAATGGCTGAGAGCAGCAGCGACGGCGGCGGTGATTCTGTTTCAGACGGCCGGCTTTGCTGCGCCAGCTCAGAATCCACTCGGCGCCGCTGATTTGTGGCAGGCGTATGCGGGGCACTTTCTCTCCTCGGATGGACGCGTGATCGATCCGCAGGGCGGTGACCGCACGACGTCCGAGGGGCAAAGCTATGCGATGTTCTTTGCGTTGGTAAACAATGATCGGGCGCGATTTGACCAGATTCTGGCATGGACGGAGCAGAATCTGGCGGACAATCGCCTGGGTGAGCAACTGCCGGCGTGGGAGTGGGGCAAGCGTAAGGACGCAAGCTGGGGAAAGATGGATCCGAATTCGGCTTCCGATTCAGATCTATGGATTGCCTATGACCTGCTGGAAGCGGGCCGCTTGTGGAAGGAGCCGAAGTACACGGCGATTGGCAAGCGGATGTTGCCGGAGATTGCGCGGCGAGAGACCGCAACGCTGAGTGGGTTTGGTCCGGTGCTGTTGCCGGGCGAGTATGGATTCCACCTGAAGACGTCGTGGATCATGAATCCCTGCTATACGCCGTTGTTTTTGCTGGAGCGCCTGGCGAAGGCGGACCCGGCGGGTCCGTGGATGGGAATTGCGCGGAAGCAGGCGGAGCTGATCGAGGATAGTTCTCCGGAAGGTTTCACGATGGACTGGGTGAGCTACACGCCTGGGATTGGATTTGCGCCATCGGTGGAGAGTGCGGTGAAGTCGGATGGAGCGGTCGGCAGCTATGATGCCATTCGTGTCTATCTGTGGGCTGGAATGACGAGCGAGGATCAGCCCGGACGAGGCAAGATTCTCAAAAGCCTGCATGGAATGAGCGAGTATCTGAAGAACCACGATGCGCCACCGGAGAAAGTGAATGCGATGGGGCAGCCGCTGGCAAACGAGGGGCCAGTGGGATTTTCCGCCGCCGTGCTGCCGTTTTTGTCGGCTTTGTCGGATTCAGCGGCCATGGCGCGGCAGATGCAGCGGATAGAATCGCAACTGGATGAAAAAACGGGACTTTACGGGAAGGTTCCAACCTACTACGATCAGAATCTGATCCTGTTTGGAATGAGCTGGATAGAGAAGCAGTTTCGCTTCTCAGGCAGCGGAGACTTGATTGTGTCATGGCAGCATCGCTGAGCGGATGGAAACAAGCGCGTAGATGGACGTGTTGGGCGGCGACAGCGTGTGTGCTGAGCTGCCTGGGAGTGCCTGTGTATGCGCAGAAGAGCAATGCCGCCCAGAAGGTGAGTCCTGCTGAAGATATCCTGATCCAGAAGGCGCAGACGCTGGAAGCGCGGGGGCGCCCGGATCTGGCGGCACAGGTGTGGCAGCAGATTCTGTTATCGGATCCGAACAATCCGCAGGCGCTGGAAGGCGTGGCGCGCTCGTTTCGCCTGAGCGGGAATGCTGCTGCATCGAGCGCTGCGATTGAAAAACTGCGCAAGCTGAATCCCAATGACCCGAATATCAAGAAGCTGGAGAGCCTGCACAGCAATCGGGCACAGGATGAGCGCCTGTCACTGGCCGGCAAACTGGCAAAGTCTGGCAATGCGGTTGCGGCGATGAAGATTTATCGCGAGTACTATGGGGACCATCCGCCGGATGGGGACATCGGACTTGCCTATTACGACACGTTGTATGCCACGCCGGATGGACGGGACGAGGCGATCGCGGGGATGCGCGCGATGGCGGATCGCAATCCGTCCGACCCGCGGTTTGTCGTTGAGCTTGGGCGGATGTTGACCTATGATCCGCGAACACGCGCCGACGGCATACGGATTCTGCAACAGCATCAGGGAGTGGACGATGCAGCGCTGGCGCTGCGACAGGCGTTGCTGTGGGATGCGGCGAACCCTGCCTCTGCCGCGGAGTTGCGGGATTATCTGAAAAGCAATCCGCAGGACAAGGAACTGGCGCAGAAGCTGCGCGAGAATGAGGACAAGCTGGCGCAGATGAACTCCGGCATCGCTCGCACGCCGGCGGAGCGAGCCGCGTTTGCGGCCCTGAATGCGCATCGATATAAGGAAGCGGATGATCGATTCTCCGCGATTCTGGAGCAAAGTCCAAACAATCCGCGAGCCGAGGTTGGAATGGGCTATCTGCGGATGCAGCAGAGCAACTTTGGCGCCGCGGTAAGCTACTTTACGCAGGCCAATGCGAATGGATATCACGATGCGGCGGTGGCCAACGCGCTGAAGACGTCGAGGTTCTGGTACACGATGAGCGGCGCGGCGGATGCGGCGAAGGCCAACCAAAACTTTATCGCCGAAGAGCGCTATCGCGCGGCGCTGACGATGCGACCGAACAGCCCTGAGGCGCTGAGCGGGCTAGCGGGTTTGTATCTGAAGGAACACAGATTTGCCACGGCAATCAGTACGTATCAGATGCTGCTGCAAAGGCGTTCCGGCTCTGTGGACAACTGGCGGGGACTATTCCAGGCGCAGGTGCAGGCGGGGCAGGATACTCAGGCGCTGCAAACGGCGCGGCGGTTTCCAGTTGCGGTGCGGAATGCGCTGAACCGCGATCCGGTGTATTTGCAGGCTCTTTCGACGCTCTATCAGCGGCAGGGGCAGATGGCGCTGGCGCAATCGACGCTGTCCAAGGCGATGAGCTTGCCGTTTCCAGCCGACGATCCGGCTCTGAAGCAGGGAACCGAGCTGCAATATGCCGGAATGCTGACGCAGTCGCAGCAGTACAGCCAGGCGGTGAGCTATTATCAGCAGATTCTGGGCGAGGATCCGGAGAGCCTGCCTGCATGGATGGGGCTGACTTCGGCGTATCACCAGATGGGGCAGGATCAGTCGGCCATTCAAGTGGTGGAGCGGATGCAGCCGACGATCTATGACCAGGCTCTTTCCAATGCGGATTTTCTGCTGATGCTGGCCTCGATCTATCAGCAGGCCAGCCAACTGGAGATTGCACAAAGCCTGCTGGAGCGCGCGATTCACCTGCAACAGCAGAGCAACCAGCCGCTAAGCCCGGCGCTGATGACGCAACTGGCGGGCTTGTATATGCTGCGCGGCAACACGCAGCAGGCCTATGTGCTCTATCGCCATATTCTGACCGAACATCCGGATGATCTGGATGCCTGGCAGGGGTTGATTGGCACGCTGCAAAGCACGAACCACACCAGCGAAGCGCTGCAACAGATTCAGATGATTCCCCCGGCCGTGCGAGCGCGGCTGGAGCAGAACATCGACTTTGTGCAGACCGAGGCGAGCCTGTATTCGTCGGCGGGCGATACGGCTCTGGCCGCAGCGTATTTCAAGCGGGTGCGCGGCTATTATCAGGCTGCACATCGACCGATGCCGGCGGCAGTGGAGATTCAAAGCGCGTATCTGCTGTTCAATGCGAAGAATGATCGAGCGCTTTACCCGGCGCTGATGCAACTGGGAGCGCGGAACGATCTGACGATTGCGCAGCGCAAAACGGTGCAGGGATTGTGGGCGAACTGGGCGGCTCGCCGCGCAACGGCAGATGTGACGCGCGGGGATACACGAGCGGCGACTGAACTGCTGGATGCTACGGCGCAGGCCTTTCCCAATAACCCGGATGTACTGCGCACGGTGGCGGGTGGCTACGTGTCGGCGGGCCATGCCAAGGAGGCGCTGGCGCTGTTTCGCAGTATCGGAATGCAGAATGCGACAGCGGCGGATTATCAGGGTGCGATTGGCGCAGCGCTGGCCGCGAACGATCGCAACCAGGCCGAAGAATGGCTGCGCCAAGCGCTGAGCCTGTATCCGCATGATCCTTCGATTCTGGGAGCAGCGGCACGTTTTGAACAGGTGCGTGGAGACAATGCGCGCGCGGAAGATTATTGGCGTGCGTCGTTGCAGGCGATGGCTCCGGTGACGCCAACGGATACGCTGGCGCACGACCTGGCGAGGCCGGAAGAGAGCACGACGGAGTGGAAGGCTACGACGCCGCGACAGCTTGCGTCGCTGCTGAATCCGGACGATCAACCATTTCAGAACACGATTCAGTTGCCCCCTTTGCCTGCGTACGGACATGATCCTTACGATGGGTCGGCGCCGGTGAATGTGACGCGTAACGCAGGATCGAACATGGCTGCAACCGAGCCAGGCGGCGCTGTGATGCCGGCGTTGTCTCCGTATCAGCAGATAGCACCGACGACGCCGACACCCGGCAGCGCAAGGACGGTTGCGCCTGCGCTGCCAGCGGTGAGCTTGCCGGATGAGAACGCGGACGAAGGTGTGCAGGCGGCGACTCCAGCAGCGACGACTCCTGCGACGGCAACGATTGCTCCGACAAGACTGCGCAAAAGGCGCAAGGCCGTGAGCAGCGGAAAGACCAGTTCGGGATATCAGGGGCAGATGCATCTGCCTGCGGGTGGACAGACGGTGTTGCAGGCTGACCCAGCGACCCAACCCAATGGGCTGACGGGAGCGGGAGATGCGGTTGTGCCGCAAAGCGACGCGACGCAGCCCCAAAGCGCTCCGCCCACGCTGGAGTCTTCGCCGCAGATCACGGAGCCACAGGCTTTTACTGGAAGCGGTTTGAGAATCAGCGCGCAGCCGATGGGTGGATTGGCGGCGCGGACGCAGGCGATGCTGGCCGAGCAGACGGATTCGCAGCTGACTCAGGGGATGGGGTTGCCGGGAGCGGGCGGTGAGGCGGTGGGTGAGCAGGCGACTGCGGTACTGCCTGCAAGCGACTCGACGCTGAATTATCGTGAGGCGCAGTACACGCCTTCCGCACAGGACGCAGCGGCGGCCGCGTATTCGGCAAAACAGCGACAGCAGCAGCAACCACGAATCGAGCAGCAGACGCCCTATACGCAGCCCACCCAACATCGTCGCCGAAGGCGTTCGTTGCCTGCTGCGGAGCCGCAGCAGACGGCTCCCGCGGTGCCAGCGGTTCCGCAACAGACGGTGCCCGTGCCGCAGATGGAAGAGCCGCCGCAAAGCTATAGCCAGCCAAACGGACTGACGGATGAGCAGCTTCAGCAGCGCAATCTGCCGCCGTTGCGCGGCTCCTGGGTAAAGGTGCGGCGCGCGCCACGTGTGCTGAGTCCACGTGAGGAGGCAGAAGATCAGCTACGCGCGATCGAGGGCGGGTATAGCGGATGGCTGGGCGGCTCAGGAATTATCGACTATCGCACCGGGCAGCCAGGATTTGATGCGATGACCGCGCTGTATGCGCCGTTTGAGATTTCGGCCCCGCTGGCGCAGGCTGCGCGGTTAACGCTGATCGGCACGCCGGTTTTTCTGAACTCGGGCCAGGCGACGGGCAACAGCGTGGCGCAGTTGAGCACGCTGAACGGGGCCGCGGTGGGATTGCAGCCCGAGCCGCTGGGCACGGTGCTGAGCACGAACACGACCGTGCCGAATCAGCAGAATGCTGTGGGCATTGAGGGCGAAGCGCAGTTGGCGTTTTCTACCTTTGCCGTGGCTGCGGGAACGACGCCGTATGGATTTCCGGTTTCCAATCTGCTCGGTCGCCTCTTCTGGCGGCCACGCAATGGACCGTTCTCGATCAACCTGGTGCGCGATTCGGTGAAGGATTCACAGCTATCGTGGGCGGGAATGCGTGATCCAGGGTCGATTACCCCGATCTTTCCAGGCAATATCTGGGGCGGAGTGGTGGCCAATCAAGGCACGATCCAATATGCGCACGGCGACCAGATCTCCGGCCTCTATGTCGGACTGGGCGGGCAGTACATCACCGGGCATCACGTGCAGGTGAATCATCGCGTGGATGGCTCACTGGGCGCGTACTGGCGCGTGAAGCAGTATCCGGAGTATGGATCGCTGAACGTGGGCGCGAACTTTTTTGCCATGGGCTATGACAAGAACGAGCTGTTGTACACCTACGGACAAGGTGGCTACTTCAGCCCGCAGTCATACTTTCTGGCGAATATTCCAGTGACGTGGACGGGACACTACCTGACGCGGTGGCACTATTCGATTCTGGGCAGCCTGGGCATTCAGGCATTCAACAACGACATTGCCCCACTGTTTCCGCTGGATAAGTCGCTTGAGGTGGGATCGACGGTGGCCGTCGGCACCAATACGGTGGGCAATCTGGCGATTCCTGCGCTGACGAGCGTGGGGCCAAACTACGATCTGGTGGGCCAGACGGCGTACCAGATCAGCGACCACTGGTTTGCCGGCGGATTCCTGAGCGCGAACAACTCCCGCAACTACGCGTCGGTGATTGCCGGATTCAGCATTCACTATATGTTCCGCTCGCAGCCGTCAACGGTGACCGCGCCGACCGGGCTGTTCCCGTATGACGACCAGCACATGCTGCGTCCGCTGCTGGTTCCGTGAAGCAAGAATCTCTGTCAATTTCAGCCTCAGAATCAGACGACATTGTATGCGGCGTCTGCGTGTGATGGTAAGCAGCGGACGGCGGCTCTGCCTGCACCGCGGAGGCGATGGCGACCTCTCCTGCTGTTGCCGGCATGAATGGCGAAGCATATGAGATGCGCCTTGTGGTCATGCAATCCGCTCTTCCTCGGAGATTATGTTGCATATCGAGTACGCACCCTCAGAGCAAGGTCAGCAAGTCATCTTAAGATTTCTCTCAAGTCTCGCTTTTATACTTAATTTACATAAATCGCATGATAGTCTAGCTTTGATCGGGACTTCCTACTTTCCCTTTGCAAATAAAAATGATTACTGTGCGCGAGAGTTTTCCTCCAGAAGGATTGCTCGAGGGTGACATCGTACCTGTAGGTACATTTCGTCCGACGAGTAACCCGCAGATTGTATTTCTCACCGGTGCGACGGGCTTTCTCGGAGCCTATGTGCTCAGTGACTTGCTGCGTCTGACGCGCGCAGACATTTACTGTCTGGTCCGCGCTGACACCCCAGCTGCCGCCAGGCAGAGGGTTCTGGACAACCTCGCATACTATGGTTTGGAGACGAAGGACTTTGACTCCAGGGTCATTTGCCTGATGGGAGACATGGAGCTGCCGAACTTCCGCTTAACCCCTGAGATTTGGGCTTGGCTGGGCGAGCATGTTGACACCATCTACCATTTGGCTGCGTCGGTCAGTTTCATGTCGACGTACGAGCAGGTAATGCCTATCAATGTGAACGCGCTTCAGCAACTTCTGCGACTAGCCTGCGTTCATCACACCAAAGCCGTCCACTATAGCTCCACCTACGCAGTCTTTAACTCCCAAGCCTATTCGCTTGCGCGTACCGTCTATGAGACCGAACTAACGGGAAGCGGCGCTGGCTTTGGCCGAGGCTACGATCTCTCTAAATGGGTTGCAGAGAAGATGTGTTACGAAGCCAAAAGCCGTGGCATTCCTGTCACGGTCTATCGCACAGGCTTTATTTCTGGCGATACGCGCACTGGTATTCACAATAAGATGGACCCGATTTCGCTTACCTTGTCCATGGAACTGCGCACAGGCTACACGCTCAATCTGGAAAACTATCTCCACCTGACGCCGGTGGACTTTTGTAGCCAGGCAATGGTTCGCCTTTCTCTTAATCCCGATGCAACCAAACGTATATTTCATCTGGTGCAGGATCACCCTCTTAATGGCAACCAGATCACCGCATGGTTGCAGGAAGAGGGGCACAACCTCGAACGGGTCAGCTTCGCGGAATGGAGAAAGCATCTCAAAGCGGCCTCGCAACGGCATCCTGAGTTTTTACCTCTGGTTTATCTCTTCAGCGTCAGCGAGACGCAGGTCTTCGGAGAGGGTGAAAATATCGCGAGACTTCAGTTTGACTCAACAAATGTAAAGGAATTACTGGATCCTATTTATCACTGCCCGCGGCTGGAACGAAGTCTGCTTACGCGTTACGTTGACTATATTTTAAACAGGCACCCAAAACGTCTCTCTGTGAGCGATGCCTCGGCGGCGGTGCTGTCATAAAGCCGCGATCTTCTTCAATCGCCATTGTCGGCATGGCTGGCGCCTTTGCACAATCCGCCGATATCATCCACTACTGGCGCAGCATTCTGGAAGAGGTCGACTGCATTACGGATGTGCCGGCCACACACTGGTCGATCGACGACTACTACGACCCAGACTCGAAGTCTCCGGACAAAACCTACAGTAAGCGCGGCGGCTTCATCCCGCCCATAGATTTCAATCCGCTAGAGTTTGGACTGCCACCGAACATACTCGAGGCAACGGATGTTTCTCAACTTCTTGCGCTGGTAATTGCAAAACAGGCGTTGGCAGATGCGGGCTACGCCGCAGACAATCCTTATGCTCAAAGTACGGGCGTCATTCTGGGGGTCAGTTCGCTCAAGTTGATTGAGCCGTTGGTTAGCCGGCTGCAGTATCCCATATGGCGTCGCGTCTTGCGCAGCACCGGCATCTCCAACACCGCCATTGACAGCATCATCGAGAAGATGAAGATGGCCTACGTCAACTGGCAGGAAGAGTCGTTCCCGGGCTATCTCTCTAACGTGGTTGCCGGCCGCATTACCAATCGTCTTGGTCTGTGCGGCATCAACTGCACCGTTGACGCAGCTTGTGCCTCGTCTCTGGCTTCAGTGCAGCTGGCGATGCATGAACTCCACAGCGGCAACTGCGACATGATGCTGGCCGGGGGAGTTGATACGAACAACACCGCCATGGCCTATCTCAGCTTCAGTAAGACTCCAGCTTTCACTGCGCACAGTCACATGCGGCCATTTGACAAAGACTCTGACGGCATGCTCATCGGCGAGGGATTGGGGATGCTGGTGCTTAAGCGCGTAGAGGATGCCGAGCGCGACGGCGATCGCATCTACGCTCTGATTCGCGGAATGGGCGCATCGAGCGACGGCCGTTCTAAGAGCATCTATGCTCCGCGTCTCGAAGGCCAGATTCTGGCGATACGGCGGGCACTGCAAAACTCCGTTTGCGAACCTTCTGAGATTGACTTGATTGAAGCCCATGGAACAGGTACTGCCGCGGGTGATCCAACGGAGTTCTCTGCGCTGCGCAGCGTCTTTGGACAACGCGGCGAATCCTTACCCCGCATCGCCGTAGGCACTGTCAAATCGCAGATTGGCCATACCAAAGTCGCCGCCGGTGCTGCCAGCTTCATCAAGGTTGCCCTGGGCCTGTACCACAAGGTGTTGCCGCCCACAATCAATATTCAGCAGCCGCATCCCAGTCTCTGCATCGATGAGTCACCTTTCTACCTGAACACCCGGACGCGCCCCTGGTTCTCGCAGCGCAGACGACGCGCGGGAATCAGCAGCTTTGGCTTTGGCGGCACGAACTTCCATGCGATTCTCGAGGAGTATCCATCAGCTATCGCCAAGCCAGAGCGGCAGCATCCCGCAGCTTTTATGATTCTTGTGCATGCTGCGGATCGAGAGTCGCTGTGTGCGCATTGTGCGGCAATTGCCGCGGATCTTACGCAGGATGATGACCTCTCGTATTTCACTTCGCTGATCGCAGCATCCAAGCAGACCACTATTCCTGTTGAGGCAGCGCGTCTTGGTTTTGTGGCGGCAACCCGCCAGGAAGCTTCTGCCTTCCTGAGTCAGGCAGCAGAAGAACTGCGCGAAACTCCGGCCGCCGAGTCTCTCACGCTGCCCAACGGGCTTTACTACCGTGAGCGAGGCCTGGAAGTAGACGGGAAAGTCGTCGCTCTGTTTCCCGGGCAGGGATCGCAGTATGTGGAGATGGGCAGAACTTTGTGCCTGAATTTCCCCATCCTTCATCACTCGTACGCCGCCATGGATGCCGTCCTAGCTGCACACGGCGCACGGCCCGTGACAGAGGTCGTCTTCCCGCCTCCGACCTTCTCTGAAAAGGAACGAAAACAGCAAAACTCCACTCTGCAAGCGACCAATCATGCGCAAGCCGCCATTGGGGCCTTCAGCATGGGTCTGTATAAGCTGCTAAGGCAGGCAGGTCTGCGTCCGGACTTCGCGATTGGACACAGCCTGGGTGAGCTGACAGCTTTGTGGGCGGCGGGTGTATTGGATGATAGTGACTTCCTTGAACTGTTGCATGCGCGCGGCCAGGCTATGGCTCAGCCTGCAAGTGCCGATGCAGATCCAGGCGCCATGCTGGCTGTGCAAGGCGACGCAGAGGTTCTTGAACCGTTGCTCGCCGAGTATCCAGGTGTTGTCGTGGCTAACACCAACTCGCGATCGCAGGTCGTCGTTGCCGGATCGCGCGAGGCTCTGGAGTCACTCAAGTCCGATCTGACAGCGATTGGAAGCAGCGCAACCTTGCTGCCTGTAGCAGCGGCTTTTCATTCCCCCTTCGTCGCTCATGCAAGGGATCCGTTTGCAGCCAGGCTCAAGTCCTTGTATTTCCGCTCGCCCACCATTCCCGTGTACGCCAACAGCAGCGCTGAGGTTTACCCAAATCAAGCCAGAAAAATACGGGCATTGCTGTCGGATCATTTAGTGAATCCTGTGAAGTTTCTTCAGGGAATCGAAGCAATATATGCAGATGGAGGCCGCATCTTCATCGAAATTGGACCGGGCAATACCCTCACCAGGATGGTCGGAGATATTCTCGCAGGCAAGCCGCACCTTGCGCTCGCACTCAATGCCAGTAGATCTAAAGACAGTGATGCGCAACTGCGGCAAGCCTACGTGCAATTGCGCGTCGCCGGTCTTCAACTCGGCGATATCGATCCAGCACAGCCGCTGCCTGCCATTGGCTCGCGCAAGCCGGGTCTCACTGTTCAAGTCGGCGGCAATGCTTACATAAGCGAAAAAACCAGAGCCTCATTCGCAGCCGCCCTGGAGCAAAGCAATCCTGCTGAGGATCGCCCCACCGCGGGGACTTCCTCAGTGAAGAACACAGCATCGGAGACTACCATGAAGGAATCGCCCCAGACGACTCATCAGGACCATGTGCGCAGCGAATCGGAAGATGCGCGTTCATCCGCACATCTCAAATACCTCCAGAACACAGCAGTCCATTCTGAAAAATACTTTTTGCTTATGCAACAGCTCTATGGCCTTGTGAGCAGTGCGCACGTTGATCGTTCTGCGCTGGACGCATTTGAACGCGGGATGTCGATGTTTCATGAGCAGCAAAGAATCTCGAAGGAAGTACACGAACGGTATCTGAGCGGTGCGGAAGCGGTATCCCTCTTGCCGCAGGCGCTTCCCAGTCAGCCAGTTCGGCCACGCCTCTTCGTAGATGGCGCACAGGAGCCAGTTCGCTCTTCTGGTGCCGCTGAAGGCGCAAGCTTCACACCTATTCCGCCTCTCCCACTGCCTTCTCTATCAGCCCTTGATCCCATTGTGCTGGAAAAGGTCGCCGCGCCATCCTTAACCGCTCCATCAGCAGGTGCAAAAGAGGCCATAATCCCGACGACGGCTACGGCTTCCTCGGGACTGCCTTCAGATGCGAATGCAATCGCATCGATTCTTCTCTCTGTAATTAGTGAGCGGACCGGCTATCCGCTCGATTCCCTGGATGTCTCCATGGATCTCGATGCAGACCTCGGCATTGACTCGCTCAAACGTGTCGAGATTATGGCTGCTCTTGAAGGACAAGTTATCAGTAGTCTCTCTGGCTTGAACTTCGAAAAGTTTGCCGAGATGCGAACCATAGGCCAGATCGCCGAATTTCTGGCAGACTCAGAAAAAAAAACTCCAGTCAACTGAACTCACTTGCGCCGGCTGAGCGTTCTGGTCCATCGCTCGTGCACAAGGTGAGTCTTCGCACTCTTCCTCGTCCAGACAGCATAGAGACCGCACAGGAAAGCAGCCTGGTCTGCGCCATCAAGGATGATGGCGGCCCCGTTGCTCCACGCTTGGCAACCAGACTCAAGATGAAGGGATGGCAGATCGTATTGCTCAGAACAGCGTCAACACCATCAAAATCTGACATGCCTACTGTCTTTGTCGCAGACGGCACTGAAAGCGCATGGGCGGAGGCGCTGGAGAGCGTTCATCGCACTTTCGGCCCGATAACCACCTTCATTGAACTCAACTCGCATGCACCATCCGCAATCACTGACCCACTGCTTGATAGTGAAGCGGACCAGCGCTTGCGTGAAAGCTTTTTTACAGCCAAAAAGCTCAGAGCATTCCTCGCCGTACCTTTCAGCCGATACTATGCTGTCGCTCAAATTGACGGAAGACTTGGCTTTTCTGGCTCGGCAGATGCAACAGGCAGCCTTGCTGGGGGGATCTTGGGTCTTGCTAAAACGCTGCGCCATGAATGGACCAGCACTTACTGTCGGGCGGTGGATATGTCGCCAGCGCTGGACAGCGATACCGCCGCTGAACGGCTGATAGAGGAATTGTTCGATCCTGACTACAACCTTTTCGAGGTTGGAGTTGACCCGCACGGTCGCTACACGCTCGTTGTCCAAGAGGCAGACCATGCTTGATGCCAATCAGGTGTTCCTAGTCAGCGGAGGCGCGCGAGGAGTAACTGCCCGCTGTGTAATCGGACTCGCGCAGGCAGTCCAGTGTCAATTCATACTCTTCGGACGAACAGCAGTGGATGCCACGGCTCCCGAACTGCATTATGCCAACGACACCGACCTGAAAAAGCAGGTCGCGGCTTATCTGCGTAAGCAGGAGAAAAATGCTACACCTGCGGCAATTGAGAATTTAGCGCGCCGAATCAAAGGGCGGGATGAAATCAAACATACGCTGCAGGCTATTGCAGATGCAGGTAGCCACGCCCAGTACATCAGCGCGGACGCAACCAGTCCCGGTCATCTTGCGGCAGCGCTCGCCGCAACAGGCATTAGAACAATTACTGGCGTGATTCACGGAGCCGGCGCACTATCTGACAAGTTGATTGAACAGAAGAGCCAGAAAGACTGGGACCTTGTCTACAACACCAAGGTCGCTGGTCTGCGGTCCATACTTTCCTGTATTGATTGCACCGCCCTCGAATACATGGTCCTGTTTTCCTCCATCTCCGGATTCTATGGAAATCGTGGACAAGCCGACTACGCGGTAGCGAACGAGGTTTTGAACAAGTTCGCCCATGCTTTCAAGCAGCGCTACCCCGCCTGCCACACTACAGCATTTAATTGGGGACCGTGGGATGGCGGCATGGTGACGCCGCAGTTAAAGTCGGCTCTCGGCAAAGCCGGAGTGAATGTCATGCCGCTTGAAACCGGTGTGACGCTGTTCGTTGATACGTTGAAGGCCGAAAACAAGAATGTCCAAATTCTTGTGAATGATGCGCCGCCTCCCGCGACGTCAGTGCACCAGGGCACCGCATTACCGCAGCATCGCATTCGCCGCGAACTCGATGTTCCGGGGAATCCTTTCCTTCAGGACCACGTCATCGACGGCAAGGCGGTTTTACCAACCGCCTGCGCTGGCGCATGGATGGCCAACGTCTGCCTGGGACTGCAGCCCGGCTATCGTCTTTTGAGTCTCTCCGACCTGCGGGTGCTCAAGGGACTAGTCTGTGATGATCATCTTCCATCTTCCTTCATTGTCGAGGTAAGCGAATCCACGAGCGACGCGGATCATCGCGTACTCTCCACGAAGGTTTTGAGCGAGACGCCAGGCAAGAATCAGCGTTATCACTACAGCGCCGATATCTGCATCACGCGTCACTCACCAGTACAGACGCGCTACGAGCGCTTTGATTTGACGGAAGACCCTCGCCATGCTCATCTGCGCCCTTACCACGACGGCACTCTATTCCATGGACCTGTATTCCAGGGCATTCGCAAGGTTCTGAATCTAAGTCAAAGTAGGATCACTGTTGAGTGCAGTCATTTGACCCCTGATTTCAGAACCCAGGGGCAGTTCTCAATGCTCTCCTATAACTGGGTTTGTATGGACCTCCAGTTCCAGTGCCTTGGTTTGTGGATCACACATCACTTCGGCGCATCGGCACTCCCGCTCCATTGTCGGCAATTTTACTCATATCAGACGCCTCCCGAGCAGCAGCCTTTTTATATCTCAGTGGAGATCACCGAGAAGAGTGAACACAAGGTGATCGCCTCAATCTACGTGCATGATGGGGACGGACAACTCTTCTCGTGCGCCTCTGGGGCTGAGCTTACGCTTATTCAGCGCACGGTCCGTTCATCGAATCAAACCAAGGCAGCACCCACTCATGAATCAAGCATGAGCAACTAAAAAGGATGCGATGAGTACAACAGCACAGTACGTACAGAAAGCTTCGGCCAGCCAACGCAGCGCGTCTGCGGCTCTAGAGGGGATCGCGTTTGATGATGCGGATATCGTCCGCAAATTACGGAACCTCGATAGTCCCTGCTACATCGTGCGACACGGAAGCCGTACAGGCGTTACGCATACCCCAGGCATGGCTTCAGACGTAAATTCTGGACTCTCGCTACTCACAGTGTTACCTGTCGTCAATCCCAGCCAACTCGGGTCTAGAAGCTTCCTACGCGATCACCGCGTGCAATATGCCTACATGGCAGGCGCCATGGCAAAGGGAATCGCTTCAGAAGAGATGATCATTGCGCTAGGGAAAAAGGGTTTCCTTGGTAGCTTTGGCGCTGGCGGCCTGTCTCTGGATCGGATTGAGCAGGCGATCCTTCATATTCAGCGTGAGATCCCCGGCAAACCGTACGCATTCAATCTACTGCACAGTCCGAAAGAAGCGGCGAAAGAAAAGGGCACTGTGGACTTGTATCTCAAGCATGGAGTCACCACGGTCGAAGCTTCTTCTTACATGCAGCTGAATCCTTTCATTGCACACTATCGTCTTGCCGGATTGAGTCAGCGACCCGACGGCAGCATTTGTATCGGCAACCGCGTCATCATCAAATTATCGCGTGTAGAACTGGCCGCCCAGTTCATGCAACCCGCCCCCGCGGCCTTGATTCGTCAACTGCTGCAGGAAGGAAGTATCTCAGCGCTTCAAGCCAGACTGGCTGAACACGTTCCCATGGCTGACGACATCACGGTCGAGGCAGACTCGGGCGGACATACGGATAATCGCCCCTTGATCTCGCTTTTACCGGCTATGTTAAATCTACGCGACACAGTTCGGAGCGAACGGGCATATTCATCACCGGTGAGAATTGGTGCGGCAGGTGGAATCTCAACCCCGCAGTCAGTTTTGGCCGCCTACATGATGGGTGCCGACTATGTTGTTACAGGCTCAATTAATCAGGCGTGTGTAGAATCGGGAACTTCGACGATAGTAAAGGCGCTGCTTGCGCAGGTCGGAATGACCGACGTCGCCATGGCTCCCGAAAGTGACATGTTCGAGCAAGGCTTCAAAGTGCAGGCAGTGAAGCAGGGCTCCATGTTCCCCATGCGTGCACAAAAGCTCTATGACACGTATCAGAAGTTCGAAAGCATAGACGCGATTCCAGCCCACGTGAGAGAAACCCTGGAACGTCAGATCTTCAACGATTCGCTGGACAACATCTGGCTCAAGACAGCACAGCACTTCGCCACACGTAATCCCAGCGAACTCAAACGAGCGGAAAATCCAAAAGTGAAAATGGCCCTGGTATTCCGTTGGTATCTTAGCCAATCCTCGCGCTGGGCCATCGATGGGAATACTGAGCGCCGCCTAGACTACCAAATCTGGTGCGGTCCCTCGATGGGAGCGTTCAACCTCTGGGTTCAAGACACATTCCTGCAGAGCCCTGCGAACCGGCGCGTGGCAGATGTTGCCCAGTTGCTCATGGATGAGTCAGCCTACCTGTATCGCCTACAGTCACTCAAGATGCTGGGCCTACACGACGCACTACTCGACGGCGCAGGCGAAAGGCAGAATGCTTGAATACGATCTTTGAATGTTCTCAGATTGCAGGAATCGCCGCAGCAGTACCCGGCAATGCGATTCCACTCAGCCAATTTACGAAGCAGTGGGGCGAGAAAGAAGTTGCCAACGTGATTGCAAGCACCGGCATTACGCAAATCAGGCAGGCGCCCGCCGGCATGACAGCATCCGACCTCTGTCAGTCAGCGGCACAACGCCTGCTTCATGCTTTAAATTTCCCCCCTGGCGATATTGACGGAATAGTTTTTGTCTCGCAAACCTCGGACTACATCATGCCAGCCACAAGTGCGGTTTTGCAGAACCGGCTTGGACTTGATAGCCGCGTGGTCGCCTTTGACATCAATTACGGATGCTCCGGCTATGTCTACGGTTTGCTACAGGCCGACATGTTGATCCACGCCGGCATGTGCAGGTCAGTCCTGGTACTGGCTGGCGACACGACCACCCAGTTCGTCAACCCGCGCGATCGTGCTCTGCGCATGCTCTTCGGAGACGGAGGCAGTGCCACGCTGGTGGTCGCAGGCAGTGAGCAGCACAGCTATGCTGTATGCACCGACGGCTCCGGGGCCAAGTCCCTCATTGTGCCTGCCGGCGGTGCTCGGAATCCTCGTGATTGCACCAGTTCTATTGAGATAGAAACGGAAGACGGAAATGCCCGCTCAGCGGAAAATCTTTTTATGGATGGCGTTGCCGTCCTCTTTATGGCTCTGCGCGACGCTCCTGCGATGATTTCTGAGGTAATTTCACTTGCGCACTGGAGTGCGGAGAAAGCAACCTTTTACGGTTTGCACCAGGCTAACCGATTCATGGTGGACTATCTAACGCGCAAGATGCGTATCGCCCCGGAAGCAACAGCCTTCTCTTGTGGGGACATTGGCAACACTGGCCCAGCCTCGATCCCGGTCATGCTAGCGAAAGAGCATCCTCGACTCCAGGCCGAGGGTCGGCTTGAGAAATCGGTGCTCTGTGGCTTTGGCGTTGGCTTTTCGACTGCCGCGACGGCGCTGCCTCTCAACAACACCAGATTTCTTCCCCTGGTTGAACTCGGCTAAGCGAATATGGAGGTCTAATCTTGAAACAGAAAATCAAACAGATTGTGCTTGACTGCTGCACTGAACGCAACGAAATCGCTGAGCTAAAGATTGATGTGGCTCTTGAGGAGTCGGCGCCTCTCTTTGGCGTGGACGGTGTTCTCGACTCGATCGATCTGGTTAGTTTGATTATTGCGATTGAGCAAGCAATTGAAGATGAGCTCGGAATCATTGTTACGCTTGCTGACGCAAGGGCTGCATCACGCGAAAACACTCCGTTCAAAACCATTGGCACGCTTGTCGACTACGCCACACTCCGCGTTCAGCAGCAGGAGCAGGTCCATGAATGAGCCTGTCACCTTGATCACAGGTTGCAGAAAAGGAATCGGCAGATTTCTTGCGGAGCACTATGTAGCACAAGGGCATCTGGTATTTGGCTGTAGTCGCAAGCCGAGCGACTTTCAGGCGCCCAACTACCGGCACTTCTGCCTTGATGTAGCCAATGAGTCAGAGGTGCGTCCACTGTTCTCTGCTATCCGAAAGCATACCGGCCGTCTGGATCATTTGATCAATAACGCCGGTATCGCTTCCATGAATCATGCTCTTCTGACTCCGATGACTACTGTCCGCGCGATCTTTGAAACCAACGTTGCGGGCACGTTTCTTTTCTGTCGCGAAGCCGCCAAAATTATGAAGACAGCCTCCTTTGGCCGCATCGTAAATTTCATTTCCGTTGCCAGCCCATTGAATCTTGAGGGTGAGGCCGTATACGCCGCATCAAAATCCGCTGTACAAACGCTAACCCAGATATTGGCGCGCGAGTTTGCGCCGTTCGGAATCACCGTGAATGCCGTAGGCCCCAATCCAGTGCTGACCGACCTGATTGGCGGCGTGCCCAATGAAAAAATCAATCAAATTCTACAGCGACAGGCAATCGTGCGCATGGGATCCGCAGAGGATGTTTTGAATGTGATCAACTTTTTCTTGAAACAAGAGAGCAGCATGATTACATCACAATCCCTGTTCCTGGGGGGGATATGTTGAGCCGTCTGCAGTTTCTGAGAGATCGATTCCGTGACGAAGGCCACACCAAGACGGCCATCATATGGCACGATCAGATTTTTTCTTATGGATGGCTTATCGAAGCCATGGATCGCTGGGCTGATGCGCTTGCAGAACAGTGCATCGGCGCTAGAGAGATCGTGAGTGTAACGGGTGATTTCTCCCCCAACTCAACCGCACTGTTGCTGGCTCTCATAGAGTTAGGATGCACCGTTGTTCCCCTCACAAATACGGTTGCTAACATGCGCGACGAATTCCTCGATACTGCGCAAGTGACTGCTGACGTAAAGCTGCTGCCTAATGACACCGCTACATTCACCCGCTTTCAGCGCACGCCAAGTCATCCTCTGTACGAGAAGCTTTGGCACAAGAATCGACCTGGACTTGTCCTCTTCTCTTCCGGCTCAACGGGTAAAAGCAAAGCAGTACTGCACGACTTTGAGAACATCCTGCAGAAATACAAGACGCCGCGCCAGGCAAGATGCACGCTTGCGTTTCTTCTGTTCGATCATATAGGCGGTGTCAATACACTCCTGCATGTCCTGTCGAATGGCGGAACAGTTGTGACTGTACCCGATCGCTCGCCAGCAACCGTGTGCCGCGCGATCGAGAGCTATAAAGTACAGGTACTGCCTACATCTCCATCCTTTCTCAATTTGCTTCTGCTGAGCGGCGCGTTGGAAGAGTTTGATCTTGCTTCCCTAGAGACCATCACCTACGGAACTGAGGTAATGCCGGAAAGTACTTTGCAGAGGGTCCAGGCCATGTTCCCAGCGGCGAGGCTGCATCAGACCTACGGTCTCTCGGAAGTGGGAATACTTCGATCAAAATCTGAGTCATCCAGCTCATTGAGGGTCAAAATTGGTGGCGAAGGTTTTGATACGCGCATTGTGGATGGGATGTTGCAGATCAAATCCGCATCACTCATGCTCGGCTACCTCAACGCATCCAGCCCCATCACCGAAGATGGCTGGTTTATGACCGGTGACCTCGTTGAAGAGCACAACGGCTATTATCGTATCCGCGGCAGGAAATCCGAACTCATCAATATAGGCGGCGAGAAAGTCTTCCCATCAGAGATTGAGGATGTGCTTTGCCAGATGGACGGTGTCGTCGATGCAATTGTCTCTGGCGAACCGCATGCGCTTTTGGGGAACATCGTAGTAGTCCGAGTCAGACTTTCCACACAGGAATCACTCGCTGCGTTTCGCAAACGTATGATCATCTTTTGCAAGGTACGCCTGCAGGCCTTCAAAATTCCGCAAAAAGTTCTCATCTCCAGCAAAGATTTGCACGGCCAGCGCTTCAAAAAAATTCGCTCAGCGGAGATTTGAAAAGATCTAGGCAACGGAAGGAAATTTATTGTGAATGAAATCTCAAGTCTGACGGACGATAAGAAGATCCAGCAGCGTATTCATGAGGCACAGAATGAATTGCAACGCAATCGCAAGAGCGGTCTGGTGCAATTGAACAATATCTTTCGCGAAGGAACATTACCCGTCAATCCGCTTAATGGCCCCACAAACGGTCAGATGATTGCAGTTGATATCGCCCCGCTTATTACGCCGATCGCCAGGGCATTGCTCACCAGCAAGATGCCCTGGTGCGGAAAAGTGTTCGACGCCGCATCGGCGCGTGGTGAGAACATATTTTATCCAGGCTTCAAGGCGGTATCCAGGGCTCTTTTCCCTTTTTATGCAGACTATCGACCTGAGGCGCCTGATCGCTTTCGCGCGTTTCCCTTCAGAACCTATTCAGGCCCTGGCCTAAAAGATCCTGATCTTCAGGTGCTCAAGATTGATTACCGCATGCCCGTCAATCCGCGTCTCTCAATAGGGCGTATCCTCGATGAGTTGGTACAGGTCGACGACAACTACTACTTCGGCAAGGCCTACTTCAAAACATGGTGGGGCAGCTGGCATCTCATCTTCTATTTTGCTTTGCAGAGAGTATAAGTTTCCATGGACTACAAGCCGCACGTTTCATTTCGTTCAGATGAACTCTCGCCGTTCACGCCCAGCCCTGCGCAGCGCCTCACGCTTGCTGCCATCTGCGATACTTTGATCCCCTGTTTAACGGCAGAAGCTGGCGAGGATCGCGCATTGATGGCTTTGGCTGCCTCGGACCTCAACCTCGCATATCTTGTAGAGCAGGCTCTAGAACAGGTTGCCGATACACAGGCCCTGGTTCAGTTGAAGCAGTTCCTGCAACTTCTGGAATCACGTACATTCAATGGCATTCTCTTTGGGTACTGGTCGCCATTTTCACGTTTGACTCTTGAGCACCGCACGGATCTTCTCTATCGGCTGGCAACCCATCGGCTCGCGCTCTTGCGCAGGTCATTTGTCGGTCTCAAACGGCTTGCGACATTTCTCTTTTATGCAACGCTGCCGGATGGAAAGGTCAATCCGGCCTATCGCGTGTTTCACTATCAGCTTCCATCTCCCTCCGCGCAAGCTCAGACCCCATCGATCCAGACGATCGATGCAAGGGAAATCAATACGCTTCATTGTGATGTCCTAATCATTGGCTCTGGAGCAAGCGGCGGAGTCGCTGCAGCGGAACTGGCCGCCAGCGGTCAGGATGTCATCGTCGTCGAGAAAGGCGACGTCTTCTCTGACCAAGAATTCCATGGCCGCGAACTAGAAAGCCACGATCGCATGTTAGAAAAGCGCGGGGCCCTGACCACCTCCGACAACAGCATGGTGGTTCTAGCAGGTAGCCTGCTCGGCGGTGGCACTGCGATCAATTGGTCCGGAGCTTTGCGTCCACCTGCCGAGATTTTGCGCGAGTGGGATCAGATTTACGGATTCAGAGACGTTAGCGGCGCACAGTTTCAGCAGAGCCTGGATGCAGTCAGCAATCGCATTGCAGTCAACACAGAAAACGATCATCAGCGCTGCGTAAACAATCGTGTCTTTGAAGAGGGGCTGTCTGCATTGCAATACGGAGTCTCTTCCATTCCCCGCAATGTAAAAAACTGCGGCGACTGTGGCTTTTGCAACTTCGGATGCCCACACGGCGCCAAGCAATCCACTCATAAAACCTACCTTGTCGACGCACAGCAACGCGGGGCGCGCATTCTTGTACGAGCCCATGCCAGCAGACTTGAACATCGTGCGGGCCGGATCACCGGTGCCAGTCTGAACGTACGTCATTCCGATGGCAGTGTTTCCGAGATTGCGGTGCAGTGTAGGGCTGTCGTGTTGGCCGCTGGATCAATCCATACCCCGGCAATTTTGATGCGGTCTGGATTGACTAATCCCAACATAGGACTGAATCTGCGGCTTCATCCCACCACCGCCACGGGTGCTCTATTTGATCGCCCGATTCGCATGTGGCAGGGAGCGCCCATGACGCGCCTCTGTGACGACTTTGCCAATCTGGATTCACATGGCTACGGAGTGCGTCTGATGAATGCGTCCGCACATCCCGGTGTATTGGCAATGGGCACGCCTTGGGTTTCAGGAAGAATGCATAAGCGCCTCATGCAAAGGTTGGAATTCACCGCCAATATCATGATCATCACGAGAGATCGCTACAGTGGCCGCATCACGCTCGGTCCGGACGGATATCCTCGTATTCATTACCAGCTACATCCCCATGATGCCCGGCACATGATGCGAGGCGTACAGGAGGCTCTCCGCATCCATCTCGCTGCCGGAGCCCGGGAAGTGAACACATTACAAAACGCTATGCCGGTATTCCGAGTCGGTCACGATCACGACTTTGAAAACTTTTTGAGAAGGGTTGCCCAACTCGATCTTCGGCCTAACTCCTTCTCGCTGTTCAGCGCCCACCAGATGGGTTCGGCACGCATCGCTGGCAGCGCCCGCCAGGGCGTCGCCAACCCGGATGGAGAATGCTATGAGGTCAAAGGACTCTTTATCGTCGATGCAAGTGTGTTTCCAACCTGCAGCGGCGTCAATCCTATGCTGACCATCATGGCCACGGCACACTTCCTCGCACAACGAATCAAGACATTGCTCTGAATACTATTGATCCGGCCCTGAAGAGTGTGACTTATGCGGCATAGGCGACGTCTGTCTTGGTGCTGGCGCAGGTAGGCAGTCGCATCAGGCGCGGGCAAGTGCCGGTCGTTGTTTGCTCACGAAGCCCATGTCCATCGAGATGCCGCGGACGCATTGCAGCAGGTGATGCGCAATCTCGGGGAGCTTCTTTGCCGTTACGCGGAAAGATGGACCGGAGACGCTGACCGCGGCGACAGGATGCTTCTGCGCGTCGAGGATGGGAACGGCGATGCAGCGCAGACCTTCTTCCAGTTCTTCATCATCGACAGCGTAGCCGCGGCGATGAGTCTTTTCAATCTCCGCTCGGAACGCCTCTGCGGAAGTGATTGTGCGCGGAGTAAAGCGCTCGAAGCGGGTCTTGCGAATGACTTCGGCTACTCGTTCCTCAGGAAGAAACGCTAGGATCGCTTTGCCAACCGAGGTGCAGTGGACCGGATTGCTGGCGCCAACGCGCGTAATCATGCGGACCGAGCGCATGGGTTCAAGCTTGTCGAGGTAGATAATGTGCGCCTGCTCCAGAATGCACAGGTGCGCCGTCTCATTAGTCTCATTCACCAGACGCCGCAAATGAGGCTGTGCGCGTTCGCGCAGGTCATACTGCTCGATGGCGCGGTTGCCGTACTCGAACAGCCGCAGCCCCAGGCGAAACTTCCCGTTTCCGGTGCGCTCCACCATGTGATGCCGCTCCAGAACCATCAAAAACCGGTGCGCCGTACTTTTGTGGAGTTGCAATGCGGAAGCGACCTGCGCAAGCCCGAGCGGAACGTCGCTTTCACCTAGCAGATCGAGGACCGCAAACGCCCGGTCAAGGGCCTGAACTTTATAGGTGCCGTGTAATGTTGCGTCTCGCATTGCGAATCACCATCCTGAATTGAGCATAGCGCAGAGAGGGTTATGCCTGGGAGAATATGGTTTCATATTGCGGTATGAAGATGGTTCCCAAGAATCAGGTTCCAGATCAGGTGTCTGCTTTCAGAGTCCGAGAATGCCTGCGCGCTGCTGCATCGCGGCCAGGCAGAAGGCGATGTGCGCATCGAGATCCAGGCCCAGTTCCGCCGCTCCCTGGTAAACATCTTCGCGAGAGACGCCGCGGGCGAAGGCTTTGTCTTTGAGTTTTTTGCGAACACTCGCAAGTTCGACATCGGCAATCTGACGACTGGGTTTGACCAGCGCGCAGGCGGTCAAAAAACCGGAGAGTTCATCGCAGGCAAAGAGCGTCTTGTCCAGGTGCGTTACGCGCGGCACACCGGAGTATCCGGCATGACCGAGGATGGCCGTGCGCAGAGCAGCGGGCCAGCCCAACCGCGCCAGTTCGCTGACGCCCACAAACGGATGCTCCTCCATCGATGGGTGACGTTCATAGTCAAAGTCGTGCAGCAAAGCTGTGCAGGCGTAGAGTTCGATCCGTTTGGCGCGGGAAGCCGGATCGAGGCCAAGCGCGTCGGCATTCTGCTCCGCATAGGCCACCACACAGGTCTCCACCGCCAGTGCATGCTTGCGCAGACTCTCGCTCGCCGTCCATTCCGTCAACAGCACCCATGCTGCTTCACGAGTGAACCGATGGGCAGCATCTTCGGTTACGGTTGCTGGCAAATGATCTGGCATCGACGAGCCTCCGTGTTGCAACTTATGGTTCGCGTATTTTCGGGAATCTTCGGGTTCCCTGAGGATTTCTTCGGGTAGTTAATATTTTTCCACTTGACAATTATGGTTCCGCTGCCTCAGTGTAGCACTTACAGTGGTGCAATTTGGCCACGGGGTAGTCGGCTCTGGCTCTCCACAACTGATATGGCCACGACACTGGTAGCGATGCCGATGCGCGAAGTTTTGCGCTGCGATAACTGTTCGCTGGTGCAGTTCCGAACCAGCAACTCGATGTGCCGACGCTGTCACAAGGCGCTCGACCCGGAAGAGCCAATCCGTGGAACCGTAGTTGTCTCTACGCCCGTTTCCGCTCCTGCCAACGAAGACCCTGGCATGCGAGTGGCCAAGGTGGTGAAAGAGATTCGGAGGGCGCGCCATCTGAGTCAGCGACAGCTTGCCAGCCGCATGCAGGTTCCTCGCACATACATCTCCAAAATTGAAAATGGCAAAGCCATGCCCACACTCACCTCGCTCGAGCGGTTGGCGGAAGCTTTGGAGGTCGATCTCTGCCATCTGGTGCGAGATGAACGCAGCCAGCGCGAAGAAGAGATTTCTACGATTTTATCGGATTCCTTTCTGGCCGAGATTGTCGCTTGCCTGCCGCAGCTTGAGCCGCTTCATCGCTCCATGCTGCTCAATCATGTGCGCGATCTGGCGCGAGATCAGGCCAAAGCGCAGGCTCGGGAGTCAGCGCGGTTGCAGTCTTCAGCGCGTCGACAGACGGCATAAACTGCCGCCGGCTTCAGCGTATGCTATTACCAGCGTCTGATTTGCACGAGGCAAGGCTTTGTATCCAACCATACCGCTACGTGTTCATGAGCTGACTAGCGAGGAGAAGACCGTCTATGCCGGTCTGGATCCGTCGCGCATGCCCTCGCACGTCGCCATCATCATGGACGGCAACGGGCGATGGGCCGGAATGCGCTCCCTCAAGCGTTTTCTTGGCCACCAGCAGGGCGCAAAAAGTGTCCAGTTGGTGACAGAGACAGCTTCGCGCATCGGCTTGCCGTGGCTTACGCTTTATGCCTTTTCGCTCGAGAACAATCTGCGTCGACCTCGCGCGGAAGTCAATTTTCTGATGCGCTTGCTGAAGAGCTATCTGGAAAGCAATCTGCAGCGCATGATGGATAACAATGTGCGCATTCACTACATCGGGCGCACGCACGAACTGCCACAGGAAGTGCAGGACAAGATGCGCTGGGCTGCGGATGCAACCAGCAAAAACACCGGAACCACCTTGACGCTGGCACTCAATTATGGCGGAAGATCGGAACTGGTGGATGCCTTTCGCTCTCTCGCTGCCGAGGCTGCCCGAACCGGAATGAGGCTCGATCGGTTGACCGAGGAAGATCTGCATCGTCACCTTTACACCGCGCACATGCCAGACCCGGATTTGCTGATTCGAACATCGGGCGAAATGCGCATCTCCAACTATCTTTTGTGGCAGATTGCTTATGCTGAGATTTTCGTCACTGAGCGTTACTGGCCCGATTTTCGCGGCGTTCATCTGCTCGAAGCGATTGCCGCCTATCAGCGTCGCGAGCGTCGTTACGGCGGGCTAAGCGATGCGGAAGCAGAGTCGTCGAACGCCTCCGAGGACGAGCCTGCGTCGACACTGAACCACGAGCAAACACCGGTTGGATAACGCTGCCATGTATTCTTGCAGGTTGTTCTGATTTTTTTGTCCATGCTGCAATCAACTACTTCTGTTCTACGCGAGTTATACCGATCCTGATGAAGCGAATTCTAACAGCCATCGTTCTTGTGCCTCTGGTGGTGCTCACAATCTTTCTGGGGCCGTACTGGCTGGTCAACATCGTTGCGGCTGTCGTGGCCATGCTTGCCGGGTGGGAGTTCCTCAGCTTTGCTTCGGGCGCGTCCGCACGTCCCCCGCGCATCGCCACATTGATCGCGATTGCGCTCTTATTCGTCATCAACTATCGATGGCCCGAGATGCTGACCAGCGCCGTGGGCGTTCTCAGTCTGGCCCTGCTGGTCTGGTGTGCATTCAGCAGTCCCAGGGAGAGGGTACTCGGAGATGCAGCCTATTCGGTCTTTTGTTTGCTTTACACGGGTTTGACGATGTTGGCCCTCCCGCTGCTTTATACCAGCGAAGACGGTAAATCCACTCTGCTCTTCCTATTGTGTTCGGTCTGGGCGGGGGATATCGCCGCAATGTATGTGGGCCAGGCAATCGGGCGGCACAAGATGGCACCCCATCTTAGTCCCAACAAAACCTGGGAAGGTGCCTTCGGTTCGGTGCTCGGCAGTTTGGCAATCACGGGGCTGCTTTATGGGCTTGCTTCTGAACTCAACGGACATGATCTGAATATGCTGCTCTATCCGGGATCGATTCTGCGCTGGCTCGGCCTTTGTGTGCTCGTCAACGTGGCCGCTCAGGTCGGTGATCTTGTGGAGTCGGCGCTTAAACGCAGCGTCGGTGTCAAGGACTCCGGAACCCTGTTGCCGGGCCACGGAGGGATGCTGGATCGCGTCGATGCGCTGCTGCTAGCCGCTCCGGTGCTGTGGTACGCTCAAGTCATTCAACGCTTCTGACCCGCTCAGAACCACATCGCAAGGGACAATCTTCCGTTGAAACATCTGGCAATTCTCGGATCTACCGGCTCCATCGGACAAAGCACCCTCTCGATCGTCGAGCAGTATCCGGATCGGTACTCGGTCACATCGCTGGCCGCGGGCAAAAACCTTCCCGTAGCTCTGGAGCAGGCACTTCGCTGGCATCCCAAAGTTGTTTCCATGGCCACGGAAGAGTTGGCGCACAAGCTCTCCGCAGAGCTGCGCAGAGCGTGTGCTGCTGACATTGAGGTGGTGTGGGGCGCTGCCGGATCAGTAGCCTGCGCCACGCATCCTGAGGCTGATTTCGTCGTCTCGGCGATCGTCGGCGTTGCCGGACTGGAAGCAACCTACGCCGCCATCCTTTCAGGCAAGCCGGTGGGCCTCGCCAACAAGGAATGCATGGTCGCTGCCGGTGAAATTCTGACAAAAGCTGCGCGGGAGCGTGGTGTCCCCATTCTGCCCATCGACTCGGAGCACAACGCCGTCCATCAGTGCATGCGCGCAGGGGAACATCGAGAAGTGCGCCACATCTGGTTGACCGCTTCCGGCGGACCATTCCGGCAATGGCCGCTGGAGCATTTCGCAGCGATCACCCCGGAGCAGGCGCTCAAGCACCCAACCTGGGTGATGGGCCAGCGGATCACGATTGATTCGGCAACGATGCTGAACAAAGGGCTGGAGATCATCGAAGCGTGTCGGCTCTTTGCCGTGCCGCCGTCCCAGGTGCGGGTCACCGTCCATCCGCAGTCCACTGTTCACTCGCTGGTGGAGTACGTGGATGGTTCGATTCTCGCGCAGATTTCGGTCACCGATATGCGCCTGCCTATTCTGTATGCGCTTTCGTATCCGGATCGACCAGCTTCCAAGCTCACCTTTGATCTTGCTGCGCTCTCTCATCTGGACTTCGAGCAGCCTGACTTCGCTCGCTTTCCCTGTCTGCGCTTGGCCTATGAGGCGGCGGAAAAAGGTGGCGCGCACTGCATTGCGCTCAATGCATCCGATGAAATCGCAGTCGAGGCATTCCTTGCGCGACGCATCGCGTTTCCCGGCATAGCGGCTACAATAGAGCAGGTGCTGGGTCAAACGCCTGTGTCTCATCCGCAGACGATTGCCGAGGTTCTGGTGGCGGATGCGGAAGCCCGTGAGCGTGCGCGAGAGGTGATCGCACAGGCAAGCGTTCGGGTTGCAGACTCGTTCACACGCTCTTCGCAACACCCATAGCACGTCTTTTCTATGCACACATTTCTTGTTTCCACTATCTCCGTCCTCGTTGTTCTCGGCATCATGGTCATCGTTCATGAGTTTGGTCACTTTGCTGCGGCCAAGCTGTGCGGTGTTCGCGTGGAAGCATTCTCGGTTGGCTTTGGGCCACGGCTCTTCGGCGTTCGAGCAGGCGACACCGATTACAAAGTCTGCGCGCTGCCTTTCGGCGGATACGTCAAGATGGCCGGTGAAAATCCTGGCGAGGAAGTGACCAACGACCCCGGCGAATTTACCCAGCATCCGCGATGGCAGCGCATTCTGATCGGCTTTGCCGGTCCCGCGGCCAACTTCCTGCTGGCCCTGGCGCTCATGACCGGTGTGCTCATGTTTCACCACGAATCGTATCTCTACATCGACCAGCCCGTAACACTGGACTGGGTGCAGAACGGATCCGTGGCTGCGCGTGCCGGGCTGGAGCCTGGCGATGTGATCGAGCGCTTCGATACGGTCGATCATCCCACGTGGAAAGACGTTGAGATTCGCTCTCAGATCAACCTGAATCATTCGGTTCCTGTTACGGTCGAGCGCGCCGGAAAATCGGTCCAGCTTACATTGCCCCTGCCAGACAACAGCAAAGGTGAAGACTTCTCGCTCTCCAAGCTGGGCATCTTTCCCGTCGAGCAGCCTGGCCCCATTCGCGTGGACACGGTTGCAGACCAGACTCCTGCCTCTGCCGCGGGCATTCACGAAGGCGACACCTTCGACTCTGTGGATGGACATCTCTTCCACTCCACCGAATCCCTCGTTGCCTACATGCAGGGTCGAGACGGAGCGCCCATGCAGATCGTGCTCGATCACAACGGCAAGCAGAACATGGTCACCATCGTGCCTGCCCGCATGGACGACGCTTCCGGAGGCAAAGCCTGGCGACTCGGCTTCATTGGTACCATCCCGCCCTACCGCGTCGAGCAGTTGTCTCTGCCCGGCGCACTGGCCGAGTCGTGGAAGTTCAATCGTGCCAATTCGCTGCTGATCCTGGAAGTGCTCAAGCGCGTGGTCACGCACAAAATGTCAGTCAACACGCTTTCTGGACCGATCGGAATTGCCAAGCAAACCGGCATGGCCGTTGAGATGCAGGGTTGGCAGCCGATCCTGCAACTGATGACCGTCATCAGCCTCAATCTGGGCATTCTGAATCTGATGCCGTTTCCGATTCTTGATGGCGGACTGATTCTGTTTCTGCTGATTGAAAGTGTCCTGCGGCGCGATATCGACATGGCGGTCAAGGAGCGGATCTATCAGGCGGGCTTCATTCTGATTCTGGTTTTTGCCGCCTATGTCGTCTTCAACGACGTAAGCAAACTGCATCTGTTCGCCTTCCATCGTCCCTAGTCGAGCAGCTTCCGAGGAGATTTATGACGGTTTCCACTCAGATTCGCGTGCGTTATGCGGAGACTGACCAGATGGGCGTGGTCTACTATGCCAACTATCTGGTCTGGTTTGAGCTGGGCCGCGTTGAGTTTCTCCGCGCTCTTGGCTTCGATTACAGCCGCATGGAAACAGAAGAGCAATGCATCCTGCCCGTTGTCGAGGCAAGCTGCCGGTATCGCGCTCCCGCGCGCTACGACGACCAGATTCGCATCGAAGCCTTCCCGCTGCTGCTGCGCGGCTCAGTCCTCAAGTTCGGCTATCGCATCCTGCGAGAATCCGGCGACGCTTCCACACTGCTGGCGGAGGGAGAAACGGTACACGTAGTCTGCGACCCCTCCATGCAGCGGCGCACTCTGCCCGAATCTGTGACCGAAAAAATCCGTAGCGCAGTCGCCGAGCACGCAGCGACAAACAAATAAACTCGCCGCGGTCCACTCTGCAGCGTGATTGTCAAATCGAAGATGCTGCGCGGGCTGTCTCCACACACACGCGCACACTTTCAATCACCGTCGTCAGCGGCGTACCGGGGCCAAAGATAGCCGCTACCCCTGCCGCCTTCAACGCATCCACATCGCCCGCGGGAATCGTTCCGCCCAGCAGAACGGGAATCTCCGCGGCATCGGCGTCTCGCAACAACTCCAGCACGCGCGGCGCAAGCGTATTGTGCGCGCCACTCAGAATGCTCAGGCCCACCGCGTCCACATCCTCTTCGATGGCGGTTTTCACAATCGCCTCGGGAGATTTGCGCAGGCCGGTATAGATGACCTCCATCCCTGCATCGCGCAGCGCGTGGGCAATCACTTTGGCGCCTCGATCATGACCGTCCAGGCCAACCTTGGCGATCAGCACACGAATCGGGCGCCGCTTCGAATCTGCGAGCGAATTCACCATACCGGAGTGAAAGGTAACACAGCCAGCACAGGGAAGGGAACTGTGCTGCTTACATCGCTTCAGGCACGTCGATGCCCATCCAGTGCAGCAGCACCGTCAGCTCACGCAGCGCCACGGCGGCAGTGGCCAGCAGCAGAATCTTGCGCGCGGGGTCTTCCTCCGTCATAATGTGGTGCTTGTGATAGAAGTTGTTGAACTCCTGCGCAAGCTGGAAGCTGTGTCGAGCCAGCGTGGCCGGTTCGGCGCTTTGAATCGCCGCCGTCAGCGCCTGTTCGCGCCGCGCCGCCCGCAACCAGATGGCCCACAGCGCATCCTCCTGAATCGCTCCTGCGGCTGACTTGCGCATCGCCTCCATAGCCTGCTCCGGCGTTGTCCCAGATTTGCGAAAGATATTCCGAGCGCGCACAGCGGTGTACTGCACATACGGCCCCGTTTCGCCCTCAAAACTCAGCGCGTCTTTGAAGTCGAAGGCGATCACCGAGCCGCGCGTAAACTTCAGCATGAAGTAGCGCAGCGCGCCGATGGCGATCTGTTCGGCGATCATCTGGCGCTCGGCCTCGGTGCGCTCCGGCTGGCGGGCATCGACCTCGCTGCGCGTGGCTGCGGTGAGCTTGTCCAGCAGATCGTCAGCCTTGACGCCAAAGCCTTTCCGTCCGCTCACCTCGATGTAGGCACGCGAGCGATCTTCTTCCGCGACATGATAGCCCAGATCCTGAGCGCAGCGCGGCGTCAGCGCCACCATCTCATAGCTGAAGTGCGTGTAGCGGTCGGCAGCCTCCGCGTGGCCCATGCCCCGCAGCGCCTGCACCACATTGGCCTGCGGATCGGATTGCCGTGAATCGATCACGTTATAGATCGCTCCCGCACCGCCAAAGTGCGGATGCTCCACAGCACCTTCCATGCACGAGATCCAGCAGGTGTGATTCGGATACTCGAAGAACTTCCGGTAGCCAAAATCCGCTCCCAGCAGCCCAAACTTCCACAGGTGATAGGCGATGTCCTTGCCCACGTAGGTGACGGTTCCGTTGGAACGCACAATGACCTTGGCGTCTTCGTCGGTTTCTCCTTTGGTCACTTTTGCGTCGGGTCGCGTCATCACCCAGCAGCCTGCATTTTTCCCCTGCGATTCGTGATACAGCACTCCGCTCTGCTTCAACAACTCGAAGGCGCGGTCCCAGAACTTCAGGTGCAGAATTTCACTCTCGCGCGGCAGAAAATCATACTCGATGCCGAGTCGCTGCATGGTGAGCAGGTGCAGGTGCAGCACGGCGGTTGAAATTCTGTCGGCAACGCGGGCAACCTCGCTGTCTCCGCGTTCAATCTCGTGCAGCGTCTCATAACGCAGCGCTTTGCGTTGCCGCTGCTGCTCCTCGGTGCCTTCGCTGTACCACTGTGAAACACGCGCATATAGCTCCCAGCAGATATAGTCGAAACGTCCTTCGCGCGCCTCGGCGCCCAGTGCGTCACAGCTTGCGATCAGAGCCTCAATCTGCTGTGGCGATTTGCCGTCGAGGTGCAGGAAACCGACGACGACATCGGCCACCTGAACGCCCGTATTGTCAATGTAGTTCTGCACGTCCACGCTGTATCCGGCAGCGCGCAGGATGCGTACCAGCGTGTCGCCCAGGATGGCATTGCGCAGATGCCCCACATGGGCAGCCTTGTTGGGGTTGATGCTGGTGTGCTCCACCAGAATGCGCGCGGCATTTTTTGAAAAATTCGTTGCGCCATCGGCAGCCAGCGCCAGCGCCAGATCTTCGCGCTCCAACCGTACGTTGATGTATCCGGCTCCGGCAGTTTCAAAGGATGTAAATCCACTCTCCGGTCGAAGCTCCCCGCGTAGCTTCTCCGCCAGTTCTGTGGCAATCACGCGCGGCGCTTTGCGCAGCTTCCGGGCCAGTTCAAAGGCGACGGGCAGCGCAAACTCGCCCATGCTCAACTCCGGCGGCTGCTCCATCACAACCTCGGCAAGCTCAATCTCCCATTCCGCCTTCAAAACTCGCCGCACGGCTTCTGCCAACTGTTTCTGTCGTTCGCGATACACTTCAGCCTCTTCCTCGTTTCACGCACGCTGTGCCTGATTCCCGGTGCGCTTCTTCTTTTGATTTTATCGGCTGGGTTGGAAAGATGGTCTTGTTCCAGATACTCACTGCCGCGCTGGCTTGCCACTCCAGTCGATCTCCTGCTGCTAGGCTCATTTAAGATAATTCTATTCATGCTTTTCACGCCGACCTATCGGAAGTTGTCCCGAATATGACCGAAGCCCCCGCATCCAATTCGGAGCGTTTTTACATCACCACTCCGATCTATTACGTAAACGCAAGGCCACACCTCGGCCATGCCTACTCAACCATCGTCTGCGACGCCATCGCCCGAAGCAAAAGAGCACAGGGCGTGGAAACCTGGTTTCTAACCGGCACAGACGAACATGGACAAAAGATCGAGCGCTCTGCTTCTCTCGCCGGGCGCAGTCCGACTGAGTTTGCGGCGGCTATTTCCGGTGAGTTCCGCGCGCTCTGGCAACGACTCAATCTCACCAACAATGACTTCATCCGTACCACAGAGGATCGCCACAAGCGTGGCGTGCAGAAGCTTTTTGCCGTCCTGCGAGATCGTGGATTCATCTATAAAGGTTCCTATACCGGCCAATACTGCGTCTCCGACGAACTGTACGTGGATGCTCCGCCTGGCTCGCCTTGTCCCGACTGCGGCCGCATCACCGAAACCGTCAGCGAAGAAAACTATTTTTTCAAGCTCTCGGCCTTCGAGCGTCGGCTGCTGGAGTATTACGAAGTGCATCCGGAATTTATCCAGCCCGAGGCGCGACGCAATGAGGTGATCGCCTTTGTTCGCAGCGGGCTCAAGGATCTCTCGGTCAGCCGCACCAGTTTTCGCTGGGGCATTCCGGTTCCGGGCGATGAAAAGCATGTGATCTATGTCTGGATGGACGCGCTGGCCAACTACATCACCGCGCTTGGCTACGGCTCGGACGACCCTGCGGATCAGCAGCGTTTCCGGCGCTTCTGGCCAGCAGACATTCACCTGATCGGCAAGGAGATCAGCCGCTTCCATTGCGTTTACTGGCCAGCGTTTCTTATGGCCGCCGGATTGCCGCTGCCTCGCAGCGTGGTGGCCAACGGCTGGCTGCTCTTCGACAAAAACAAGATGTCCAAGTCGATCGGAAACATTGTGCGCGCCGAGACCGTGGCCGACGTGCTGGGTGCCGATGCGCTCCGCTATTTCCTTCTGCGCGAGATCAGCTTCGGCCAGGATGGCAACTTCACCTTTGAAGCGCTGGTGCAGCGTTACAACGGCGATCTGGCCAATGGCTATGGCAATCTGGTCAGCCGTGTGGTCGCAATGATGCATCGTTACTTCGGCGGAACAGTGCCCAAGGCTGGCGGGGCCGGTGAAGCCGAGCGTGCCTTGCAGATTGCCGCCGAGTCCGTCATCCCGGTCTACCAGTCGCAGTTTGAAGCGCGTGATTTTTCCCGCGCTCTCGAGACGCTCTGGGGACTGGTAGCCGCCATTGACGGCTATCTGACGGCTGCGGCGCCGTGGAAGAAACCAGACGGGCGCTCTGAAGAAGATCATCGCTGCGCTCAGGCGCGCGTGCTGACAACGGCTGCCGAGGCGATTCGCGTTGTCACGGCTCTGGCCTGGCCGATCATTCCCGAGTCCACGGCGAAGGTCTGGCGACAGCTTGGGCTGGGGGATCTGGCACAGGCGGCACAGGCTGGAAAACTGAAAACCATTGCGTGGGGATCGCTCCAGCCCGGCACGGCCTTTGCCGAGCCAGCGGCGCTTTTTCCTCGCGCAGAAAAGGATGCCATCGAACGTATGCTCAATCTTGAAAACCAGAATAATCTCAGCGCCGTTGCCGCTGTGAGCCAGACGGCGGAAGAGTCCGCAGCGGTCAGCAACCCGCAAGTCAGTGCCGAAGCTGCCGCCGCTCCGGAAAAGACGAAGATCACCATCGACGACTTTGCCAAAGTCGAGTTGCGCGTTGCGCAGGTGCTGGTCGCCGAGCGCGTGCCCAAGTCCGACAAACTGCTTCGCCTGGAGGTTGACCTGGGGGACGAAAAGCGGCAGATTCTTGCCGGAATTGCGCAGCACTATGAGCCGGAAAAGCTCATCGGTCGCAAGGTCGTCATTGTCGCCAATCTCGCTCCGCGCAAGATGCGCGGGCTGGAGTCGAATGGCATGATCGTGGCCGCATCCATCGGTGACGAGGGCGCGCCGGTGTTGGCGGGCTTTCTGGAAGATGTTCCAGTCGGTGCGCGGCTGAAGTAGTTGTACTTCCCTGCGAGACATTCGCAAAAAGGCAAAACAGAAGTGCTGATTGACTCCCACGCTCATCTTGACAGCCAGCGATACTCCGATGATCTGGAGCCGGTCTTGCGTCGGGCTGCCCAGGCTGGCGTCACTGGCGTGCTGACGATCGGCATCGGCGAAGGACCGTCGGAGATGCATCAGGCGCGGGATGTGGTGCGGCGCTTCACGGACGTCCCCGGCATTCCAAAGCTGTGGGCGAGCGCCGGGATTTATCCTCATGCCACGCACCTTGCCGACGAGAACGCCCTGCTTGCGCTTGACGCGCTGCTCGTCGAGCCGGAGGTCATCGCCTGTGGAGAGATCGGTCTCGACTACTATCATGAGGGCGCGCCGCACGATCTTCAGGCTCGCGTCTTTGTCCAGCAGATGGAGATTGCCGCTCGCCGTCACCGTCCCATTCTCATCCACTGCCGCCCGGCGGAAAACGACGATGCCTGCTGGAGCGATCTGATGGACTTGTTGCGCCAGCACTGGGCGGCGACCAATCTTGGCGGTATTCTCCACTGCTTCTCCGGCACGGCAGATCACGCTCGGCAGGCAATGGAGATGGGTTTTCTCATCAGTTTTGCAGGTCAGATCACGTATCCTCGCCTGGAGTCCTTGCGCCAGGTCGCTTCAGCGCTTCCGCTGGAGGCGCTGCTGGTGGAAACAGACGCGCCCTATCTGGCTCCCATTCCGCTTCGAGGGCAGCGCAATGAGCCAGCTTATGTGGTCCACACTGCCGCTATGCTTGCACAGATTTTTGGTTGTACTTCCGCAGAAATCGGGCAGATCACGGCGAAAAACTTCTGCCGATTATTCGGTTTGCCCCTCGCCGTGGGAGACTAGAAGAAAGAGCGCAGAATCGCCTGACAATGGCGTCTGCCATGGGGACGAAAAAGTAATGGCTCAGGACAATTCCTTCGATATCGTCAGCAAAGTGGAGATTCAAGAGGTTCGCAACGCAATCGACCAGGCTCTGAAAGAGATCAAGGCGCGGTTTGACCTCAAGGATTCCCATTCCGAGATAACGCTGGAAGTCAATGATTCAATTCAGCTTGCCTCTGCCGACGAATACAAGCTGGACGCCGTCAAAGAGATCCTCGGCCAAAAGCTCGTCAAGCGTGGTGTCTCACTCAAAAATCTGACCTATGGCAAGTTGGAAGAGGCCATGGGCAAGAGCGTACGGCAGAAGATTACCCTCCAGCAGGGCATTCCTTCCGACAAAGCCAAAGAGATTGTTCGTGTCGTCAAGGATTCCAAGCTCAAGGTACAGGCAGCGATTCAGGCTGATGTTGTCCGTGTCAGCGGCAAGGACCGTGACTCGCTCCAGTCGGTCATCGCACTTTTGCGTGGTAAAGATTTTGGGCTGGATTTGCAGTTCACGAACTATCGCACAAATTAAACCGGTTCACTTTGGTGCGCAGGATTCTTCCTCGTCGCATACTAATGCTGGATGGTACGGTTAGAGTACAGGGGACAGGACCGGGAGCCTTGAGCACACTGGCAATCACAACAGCGCGGGAAGTCTTTGATCTGCTCCGAGAGGATCTCGAAGCGATCGAGCGCGAACTTGGCCGCGATGCCATTTCCAGCGTCTCCACCATCACCGAGATCGCGCAATATCTTCGCGAAGGCGGTGGAAAGCGCATTCGACCCACGTTGCTCCTGCTGGCCGCGCGTGCACTCGGTTACAACCAGCGCGGCATGATCCGCCTCGGCGCGGTCGTCGAACTGGTCCACACCGCAACGCTGGTGCATGACGACATCATTGATGCCGCCGACACCCGCCGTGGTCGGCCCTCGGCCAACACCACCTGGGGCAATGAGAAATGCGTCCTGGCTGGTGACTGGCTTTACATGCAGGCTTTTCACCTCGCTCTCGAAGAGCGGAATTTCAAGATACTCGACCTGCTCATCGGCCTCACGCAGCAGATGGTGGAGGGCGAACTGCTCCAGATTGAAAAGCTGGGACGCGCCATCGATGAATCGGAATACTATGAGCTGATCTATCGCAAAACCGCCTGTCTCTTTTCGGTTTCCATGCAGCTTGGTGCGTGTCTGGCCGATGCCGACCCCATTCAGGAAGACGCGCTTGCGCAATATGGCCGTGCTGTAGGGCTGGCCTTTCAGATTGTCGACGACGTGCTCGATCTGACGGCTACGGAAGAAGTTCTGGGCAAACCTGTCGCCAGTGACCTTCGGGAAGGCAAGACAACTCTACCTGTTATTCATGCACTCGCCCATGGCAATGACGAAGACCAGCGTGCCATTCACTGGGTTCTGGAAGACGGCGGCTTTTTGCGTTCCAAGCCCGATCAGATTCAACAGATTCTGCTTCGCAACGGCTCGGTGGAGTATGCCATGGCCGAGGCTCTTCGTTTTGCGAATCAGGCTCGCAGCGCCCTTGCCGTTTTAGAGGACAGCGAGTTCAAGCGCGCTCTGCTCACTTTGCCCGATCTTGTCGTTGCCCGCGATCACTGATCCGCTGACTCTCAACGCTGCGCCGATTTTGCCTCCGCCCGCATCAGCCTGCGGCGACGCAGTGCCGCCATCACAGCTTCCACCTTGTAGTCCAGTGCATCGCTTCCGTCGATCACCAGATCCACCAGCTCCGCCAGCGGACGCACAAAAGCCAGTCCGCTCGGCCGCACCGTGCTGTCGTACTGTTGCCTCACTGACTCCGGCGTGCGTCCGCGCTCTTCCACGTCTCGTCGCAGTCTGCGATCAAAGCAGAGACTATCCGGCGCGTCCACAAAGATGCTGAAGTGATAATACGGCCGTATCGCCGCATAGCTATAGGCAAACAATCCCTCAACCAGGATCACCTCCCGCGGTTCAATCGTCTCCGTCTGCCCCTGCACACGGCTGTGCGTGGTGAAGTCATAGATCGGCCGCTCGATCGCCTCTCCGCGCGACAACGCAGCCAGATGCTCCGTCAGCAACTCCGCTTCCAGCATCGCAGGATCGTCAAAGTTTGACGCAGCTCGTTGTGCCACGGGCAGTCGGCTCAGGTCGCGGTAGTAGTGATCCAGCGAAAAATGCAGTCCATCCAGCGCGCGCGCCAGTTCCCGACAAAGTGTCGTCTTCCCGGACCCGGATGCGCCGGTGAGCGCGATCATCAGCGGGCGTTGAGTCGTTCCCACGGCTGCCTGCTTCCCGTTCATTCCTTCGCCTCGGAGTCCATCTCTCTGGCCAGCTCAGAAATTACACCGGCAATCAGACCAGCCAGTTGTTTCTCCACTCGGTGACCAGCTTCAAATACCTCTTCATGGCTCAGCGGAGTCCCGCCCATACCTGCTGCCAGGTTGGTGACGCACGAAAATCCCAGCACGCGCAACCCCATATGCCGCGCCACAATCGTCTCCGGAACCGTCGACATCCCCACCAGATCGGCACCCAGCCGTTGAAAAGCGCGAATCTCCGCCGGCGTCTCAAAACTTGGACCGCTTACCGCCAGATACACACCCTCATCCAGTTGCAGATGCTGTTCCTGCGCAACCCGCCACGCCAGCTCGCGCAGGCGAAGATCATAGGCTTCCGTCATGTCAAAAAAACGCAATCCCGCGCCGCGCTCCGCCCCGAATCGAAGCTCGTTCGGCCCTGTCAGAGGATTGAAGCCAAGCATGTTGATGTGGTCGGCGATCAGCATCAGCTGCCCGACGGCAAGACCCGGACGAATGCCGCCTGCCGCATTCGTCAGGATCAGGATATCCACGCCCAACCGCTCCAACACGCGTACTGGAAACGTGACCTGCTGCGGCGAGTATCCTTCGTAAAAATGCACACGGCCCTGCATCACAGCCACAGGAACCTCATTCACGCGCCCCAGCACCATTTGTCCAGAGTGCCCGGCAACCGTCGATTGCGGAAAATGTGGAATCTCGCCAAAGGGAATGCGCACGGCTTCGGTCACAGCGTCGGCCACGGCTCCCAGCCCCGATCCCAGCACGATTCCGATCCGTGGACTCAGCTTCGGAACATGACTGCGAACAAGCTCTGCTGCTTCGCAAGCTTGTTCAAAAATTGAGATATTCATTGCATGTACTTTACAGGATCAGGCCATATCATCCTAGCCTGCTCACCGAACTCGCAGCACCAGAATCGTCTCATCATCAAAGCGATCCTTGCTGCCCTGAAAACGTGCTACATCGGCGAAGATGGCATCGGCAATCTCTCCCGACGGCAGGTTGCGATGACTGCACAGAAATCCTGTCAGCCGTTCCGTTCCATACATCTCGCCCTGTGCGTTTTCCGCGTCGGTTATGCCATCGGAGACAAAGACAAAGGCATCGCCCGGCTGTGTCGCAACGGAAAACTCCTCATACTTGACATCGGCAAACATGCCCAGCGGAAATCCCTCCGCGTGCAGCGTCGTTACCTCGCCACCACGGCAGAAGATTGGGGGAACTGCTCCCGCATTGGCAACCTGTAACGTGCGATTCTCGTCATTCCACAACGCAAACAGCATCGTCACATACTGCGACTCCAGCTTGCGCTCCTGTAGCGCATCATTCAGGTGCTCCAGCATCTGGCCCGGAGAAAGTTGCTGATTTGCCGCCGAGCGCATGATGCCGCTAACCAGCGCGGCAAACAGCGCTGCCGGTGCGGCTTTCCCGCTCACATCGCCCAGCACGATCGCCGTGTGCTTCGCGTCATATTCCAGAAAATCGTAAAGATCGCCGCCAATCGAACGCGCCGGCAGAAATCGCGCCGCAAACTCGGCATTCTCATGCACCGGACACCGGGCCGGCAACAGGCGAAGCTGCACTTCGCGCGCCATCTGCAGATCGCGCTCCAGTTGCTGTTCATGACGCAGCACCTGCTGATAGAGTCGCGCATTTTCAATGGCAATCGCAATCTGCGCTGCCAGCGTGGTCAGGGTCCGCTCATGCCGCTCTTGAAAGAATCCCGTGCGCACATGCTCCATATCCAGCACCCCGATCACGCGATTCTTATAAAACAGCGGCACCACCATCTCCGAGCGCGTCTCCGGATTAATCATGTAATAGCGCGAATCCTTATGTACATCCGGCACATTAATCAGCCGCCACTCGTGAATTGCAGCGCCCACCAGGCCTGTATCGAGCGGCAGCCACTGGCCCGGCAGCGCCGTCTGGCCAAATCGCCAGCGATAGCGCGTCACCAGCCTCTGCCTGCGCTCGTCCACCAGCATGATCGAAAACATCTGATAGTCGATCAGCCTGCGCAGCAACATGCCAATGCGTTCAAACAGCTTGTCCAGATCCAGAATGGACGTCAGCTCCACTGAGATTTCGTTCAGCACCTCCAGTGTCTGCGTCTGTCGCGTCACGCGCGAGTAGAGACGCGCATTCTGGATCGACTGCGCAATCCTTGAAGCTGTCAGTGTTAACAGGCGCAGGTGGTCCGCGCGAAAGAAATCCCGCTCTTCGCTTTCAATGTCCAGCACGCCGATCAGCCGATTTTTATTGATCAGCGGAACCGTCAGCTCCGAGCGCACACACTCGTTCGCGGGAATGTAGCCGTCCACCTGCGAAACATCGTTAATCAGCATCGCCTGCTTGCTTTTGGCCACACGGCCCACCACGCCCTCACCCAGCGGAATGTGCATCCGTTCGATCTCCGGTGTGTGGCCAATCTGAAAACGCATCCGCAGTTCGCGTGAAGACTCGTCCAGCAGCAGAATCGCAAAGATGCGATACGGAATTACCCTGCGAATCAACTCTGCCGTACGATTCAGCAATGTCCGCAGGTCCAGCGTTGTATTCAGTGTTTCGGTCAGCTCCAGCAGAAAGGCAATATCCCGCTCCTGCGCATTCGCAGACTCCCCAACCGCAGGCAGCGATATGAAGGACTCGGCCTCGGCATCGTCAGAGGTCAGCATCGGTTCGTGCTCTGCGCGCATCTGCGGATTGTCACTCAACTCAGACATTCTGGATGATTGTAGAGCAGAAGCCGCGCCTCTGTTTCAGGTGCTTACTCCGCTCCCAGCTCGCGCACCATCTTCACTGAAGCCGAGGCGCCGATTCTGCTTGCGCCCGCTTCCAGCATGGCGCGAGCCTCAGCTAGTGTTCGGATGCCGCCTGAGGCTTTCACGCCGCACTGTCCGCCCGCTACGCCGCGCAACAGCGCCACATCGGCGACCGTCGCGCCTCCGGTCGAAAATCCTGTCGATGTTTTTAGATAATCCGCTCCGCTTTCCAACACAATCTCCGCTGCACGCAGCTTCTCCTCCACCGTCAACAGGCACGTCTCCAGAATCACTTTCAGCACAGCCTGTCGTTCATGCGTCACCTCGGCCACTCCGCGAATCGTCCGCGCCACCGCCTTGAAATCGCCCGACTTCAGTTGACTGACACTCATCACCATATCCACATCGCGCGCGCCAAGTTTCGTCAACGCCAGAGCCTCCTGCCGCAGCGTGGAGGGCAGGGAAGCGCCCAGTGGAAAGCCGATCACCACACCGACCGAGATGCCCGTACCCGCCAACAACGAAGCCGCTGTGGATACCCAGACAGGATTCACCATAGCGCAGGCAAAGCGATAGCGAATCGCTTCGTCGCAAAGATTCTCCACCTGCATGCGCGTTGCTTCCGGTTTGAGCAGCGTGTGGTCAATCACCGCAGCAAGACTCTGCCAACTGGATAGATGCTGTGCTGCAAAACTCGCAGCATCATACGGCGGACGCCGGATATCATCCTCTGCCGTCTCGTAGAGTACTTCTTCGGTCATGTCGCTCACTTTCGGATCGCTGATACTACTTTTCAACGTGCGCCTCCGCGTTCAGAGTGCTTCTTCTTACGATGCTTCTTCAGACATCAGGCAGATATCCGGCAAATTGCGATAGCGCTCCGCAAAATCCATGCCGAAGCCAATCACGAAAAGGTTGGGAATCGAGAAGCCGACATAATCCGCTTCGATCGGCTCCAACCGCCGCGATGGCTTATCCAGCAGTGTGGCAATCCGAAGGCTCTTAGGATGATGCTGCAGAAAAATCTTCCGCAGATAGGTTAGTGTAATCCCGGTATCCAGAATGTCTTCCACGACCAGAACATGCTTCCCTTCAATCGGCTCGTCCAGGTCTTTAATCAGCTTCACAGCGCCCGAAGTCCGATTGCTCTTGCCATAGCTGGAGACGGCTACAAAGTCAAAGGTCGCATCTGCATCCACGGCGCGCGCCAGATCAGCCAGAAACGGCGCAGCGCCTTTCAGCACGCCAATCATGACCAGCTTTTCGCCGCCTACATCACGCGTGATCTGCGCGCCCATCTCCTGAATTCGCGCCGCAATCTGCTCACGCGTGAAGAGAATTTCCAATCCGTGTTTGTCCTGTGCCATGCGATTCAGTATCGCCGTTCGCGGCCTTCGTCGCCAAATCCAGCCCGGCGATTTTTCCTGTCTTCCCCTGCCGCCGTCTATACTCACTGAGTATGCTGCCTTACCTGCACATCGGCTTTCACCTTGCCTTTCACCTCGGCGGACATCTCTTCCACATCGGTCCCTGGGATATTCCCACCTTTGGATTGATGTTGTGGGTAGCGACCGTCAGCGGCGCAGCCGTGCTTCACTTAAGCTTCCGCCGCGCACACATCCTTGACCGGCAGGGTGAGGCCGCCGATGCCGTTGGCATCGTTGCCATGGCTGTTGTCGCAGGTATCGTGGGAGCGAAGCTTTGGCATGTGCTGGATACCCCAGCCGATTTCCGCGCCGCCGGATGGTCTGTGCTCTGGGCCACCGGCGGATTCGCCTGGTTTGGCGGTCTTGTCGGCGGCATTCTCGCTTTGGTCGTGCAGGGCCGATCCATCGGACTTTCCGCACTCAAAACGCTTGATCTTGCCTCACCGGCTGCCGCCGTTGGTTACGCCATTGGACGCATCGGATGCCTCACCAGCGGTGATGGCGACTACGGAATTCCCAGTCATCTTCCCTGGGCCATGGCCTTCCCTCGCGGACTCGATCCCACGCCCCCCGGTGTGCGGGTTCATCCCACTCCACTTTACGAGTGCATCGTCGGCCTGCTCATTGCCTGGCTGCTCTGGAAGCGTTCAGCCCCGCAACTCCATCGCGTGGGTACCGGCGCAGTCGTTGGCGAGTATCTGATTCTCACCGGAATCGCGCGTTTTCTCGTTGAGTTCATCCGCATCAATCCCCATATTCTGTGGGGATTGTCCAACGCGCAACTGGCCAGCCTGGGTTCGGTCCTTGCCGGAGCCTTGCTACTCGTGCGCGCGCGTGGCCAGCAGCAGGGTTCTACTGCCTCGGCCTGATCTCGCTTCGGCCTGACCTCGCTTCGCTTCGAGTCACTCTGCAGGTTCGGTCGCCCAGTCGCACTCCACCCAGCCTCGCTTGCGTGTGCTTTCTTCCGCCATCTCCAGCACTCGCGCCACCCGCCACGCCTCCAGCGCCGTCACCGGCAGCGCGACCTTGCCCAGCAAAGCGTCGCGCACCCCGGCGTAGTACTTCCGATAATCGCCGACAAGGGTCGGCACGCTTCGCTTGTATATCCGGCCATCCTCATCGGTCGCCAGCACACCCCACGCTGACTCCGTTTCCACTCCCAGATCGTCCGTTACACGCGATCCATTCGAGCGCAGTCGTTCTTCCTGCGGATCGAGACCCCACTTCACAAAGTCGCCCTTGTCGCCACGCACGCGATACCGCGGACGCGGCTGCGCCGACAGACAGTTGGCTGATGCTGTCGCGATCCGTCCCGGATAGTGCAGGCGAACCGTAAAGCTGTCCACCGCGCGAGCATGCGCGCGCTCAATCAGCACCTCGCCGCTCACCGCATCCGGCAGTCCAAAAAGCTGGATGATCTGGTCCACCAGATGCGTACCCAGGTCCAGCAGCGTTCCCGTACCCGGTCCTCCTGCATCACGCCAGACCTCGGGTTTGGGCGCCGGTCGCCAGCGATCAAAAGTGGACTCCAGATAAGCCACCTCGCCAAGCTTCTTTTCGCACAGCAGCTCACACAGCGTCATGAAGTCACCATCGAATCGACGGTTGTGATATGGAATCAGCTTGCGTCCGCTGGCTCGCGCTGCGGCCATCATCGCCGCAATCTCATCGCTCGAGTTGCCTACCGGCTTGTCTACCACCACATTGCGACCCGCAGCCAGCGCCTGCTTCGCCAGTACGGCATGAGCATCGTTCGGCGTCGCAATCACGATCAACTCCAGCGTCCTGTCCTCCAGCATCGCCTCCAGTGACGCATACGTGCGGATGCCCGGATAGCGAGCCTCCGCTTCGCGTTTGCTTCGCTCCACAACACCCGCCAGTTCCAGCCCATCCACGGCGTCGATCATCGGCGCGTGAAACACCTGACCCGCCAATCCAAACCCCACCACGCCCGCTCGAATTCCACCCATCCTGCATGCTCCCTTCCAACACGAGTGCTGGACCTGAGTGTATCAACCCATACAGAATCCTTGCTCGGCATTGGCCATGCGCCTCTGGATCCCCGAGATAACGATCAGATGAACTGTGACTGTGATCACAAACATCTCAATCCAAATTTGTGTACATTGAGGAGGATGGTTGGAGGTCAGCTCATCCTGTTAGAGTTGAAGGCCTGTGCCCTGCGAAGAATAATTCGTACTCCTTGATTGAAGAGGTCTAGCTTACATTGGTTAGGCTAACGAAAGCGCGGAAAACCGCGCGGATACGGAGTTTGTGATGAAGGGCTTACTCAAAAAAACGTTCGTACTGGCTGCGTTGTTTTCTGCACTGCCCTATGCTCAGGCAGTGCCCAGCTTTGCTCGCCAGACTGGACTTTCCTGTAACGTATGTCACTCGAATCCACCGGAACTGACTCCATTCGGACGCAAGTTCAAACTGGAAGGCTATGTGCTCACCGACATGACGGCCAAGGACAAAATCGGCAACACGCGCGATCTCCTGCTTTCCAAATACATTCCTCTGTCGGCCATGATTCAGATCTCCAACACATCCATTCAGTCCACACAGCCCGGATCGCAAAATAACTCCGCCGGATTTCCTCAGCAACTCAGCCTCTTTCTCGCCGGAGCCTTTGCCTCTCACTTCGGCGGTCTGGCTCAGATCACCTACACGCACGCAGACGATCACTTCGGCATGGATAATACCGATCTTCGTTACGCCAATCAGGGCAAGCTCGCCGGCAAGGACTGGCAATACGGCATCACGGCAAACAACAATCCAGGCGTCGAAGACATATGGAACAGCACGCCTGTCTGGGGATTTCCCTGGATATCCTCCGGCGCTGGAGTCGGTTCGCTGGCTTCGCCCGTCATTCAAAATCTAGGGCAGGACGTTGCCGGCGTCGGTGGCTATGGCATGTGGAACGATCATCTCTACGGCGACCTGTCCATCTATCGCTCCGAGCATGCCGGTGCCGCGCCGCCAATCACGGGTGCAGGACAGAGCTACAATATCAGCGGTGTCGCTCCCTACTGGCGTCTCGCCTGGCAGCAGAACTTCGGCAATAACTATCTCGCGGTAGGCAGCTATGGCATGTACATGAAGTCGTTCCCCAATGCCATCTCCGGACCTTCCGACAACTATATCGATCCATCCTTTGACTTCCAGTATGAGCGCCCTTTCGGAGCCAATCTGCTTGACGCGCACGGAAGCTGGACGCATGAGAGTTCCACGTTGAATGCAACCTTTGCCGCAGGCGGAGCAACCACGGCTGACAATCACCTCAACCAGTTGAAACTCGACAGCACCTTCCACTGGCGCAATCGTTATTCCCTCACCGGTGCGCTCTTCCAGATCACCGGCAACTCCGATGCGTTGCTCTACGCGCCTGCCGCCGTCACCGGCAGCAACAACGGCAATCCCGACACCGCCGGTTATGTCGCCCAGTTCGGCTACTGGCCCGTCCAGAACATTGATCTCACCGTCGCCTACACCGGTTACACCAAATTCAACGGAGCCAGCACAAACTACGACGGAGCCAATCGGAATGCTTCCGATAACAACACGGTCTATGTTGCTCTTTGGCTCAATTTCTGAGTTCTAAGCTTCATCCAGGAGGTCCTATGCAGGAGAACGCCAATCTTTCAACTTCATCTTCCGCGGGGGATGTGATTGTCATAAACCGGCGCTCATTTATGGGTGCTCTGATGGCCATTGGTTCCGCCGCAATGGGAGCGGTACTGGCGGTTCCGGTGCTCCGATACGTGCTCTATCCACTCTACGCAAAAGCATCGGGTGCTGGTTGGTCTGAGGTTGGCGCTGTCAGTGACTTTGCCACTGCCCAAGCGCCCATCCGCAAGACCATAACCTTTGTGCAGCGGGATGGCTGGCGCGAAGTCGTCAGTTCGCAATCAGTATATGTCCATCACTCGGAGAACGGAGATCTGCGCGTGCTCTCTGCCATCTGTCCTCATTTGGGCTGTAGTGTCTCCTGGCAGCAGGGGCAGGATGAGTTTGTCTGTCCATGTCATGGTGGCCGGTTCCAAGCTAACGGAACGCATGTCTACGGTCCGCCGCCGCGAGGCATGGACGAACTGCCGTCTCGTGTGAACAACGGAAAACTTCAGGTGCACTTCGAGTACTTCCGCTCCAATGTGCCCAACAAAGAACAACTGAGCTGACCGTAGAGAGGTGACTCTTGGAAAACGATAAGAAAACTGACAATCCGATCAAGCCTTCTGGCTCAGCCCACGGAAGACTCTTCCGCTGGCTCGATCGCAGAGCGGATATTGATAAGCTGATGAAAGAGTCGCTCAACGAGCCGGTTCCTGGCGGCGCGCGTCTTGCATATGTCTTCGGTTCTGGCCTGCTCTTCATCTTCATCTCGCAAATCATTACCGGCATCTGCCTGGCGCTGTACTACGTGCCTTCGGCAGAGACTGCGCACACCAGTGTCGCCTACATCACCAAGCAGGTCGCCGCCGGTGCGTTTCTCCGCAGCCTGCACTACTACGGCTCAAGCGCCATGATTATCGTTCTGGTCCTGCACTTCCTCCAGACATTTCTCTACGGTTCTTATAAAGGCCGCCGCGAACTGCTCTGGATCTCCGGTGCCACGCTCTCGCTCTTTGTTCTGGGCATGGGATTCACCGGCTATCTGCTGCCCTGGGATCAGAAAGCCTATTTCGCCACCGCCGTCGGAACCAACATCGTGGGTGAGGTTCCGCTCATCGGCAACTGGCTCACACGCCTGCTGCGTGGCGGCGACACCATCGGAACGCTCACGCTTTCCCGTTTTTACGTGGCGCACGTCTTCCTCATTCCTGCGATGATCTTCGGATTCATCGCAGCTCACATCTTTCTCTTCCGCAAGGCCGGCGCCGCTGGCCCCATGAACGAAGATCCGGTCGAGCCAAAGATGCCCGCCGAGTACTTTTATCCGAAACAGGTCATCATGGATATGGCCTTTTCGCTGCTGTTAATGGCTGGCCTCGGTTTTCTGGCTTACTTCCATCCCGTTGGCCTCGGCCCCATCGCCAATCCTGCCGACACACACTTCCTGCCTCGACCCGAGTGGTACTACTTGCCCATGTTCGAGTGGCTCAAGTTCTGGGAAGGGCCGAAAGTTGTCCTCGCTGTCGTCGTCATTCCCGGTCTTCTCGCTGCCGGTTTCTTCCTGCTCCCATTTCTCGACCGAGGCTTCGAACGTCGTCCCTGGCGCAGGCCCATCCCCGTCCTCGCCGTCGCCATCGTCATGGTCGGCATCGTTTATCTGGGCGTGCGCAGCGAGATGGATGATCGCAACGACCCCACGACCGCTGCGCAGATCAAACTTCAGGAGCAGCAGGAAAAAGCCTATACGGCGGCTCCGTTCCAGCCGTATATTGAATCGCCCGGCGGCACAGGCCCGTCTGCTTTACCCACTGGACCGGTCAGTCCGCTGGTTGCTCAGGGACGCGGCATCTTTCAGGAGCACGGCTGTTCAGGTTGTCACGGCGATGTGGGCCTCGGCGGCGTGGTAGGACCCAATCTCACCGGCATCACCACCAAATTTCCCGAAGCTCAGTTGATGGATCTGCTCCACCATCCCAACGCAGCCATGCTCGCCGGAAAGATGCCAGCCGTCGACGTCTCTGCTGACGATATGAAGGCGCTCCTGGCTTATCTTGCAGTCATTGGAACGCCAGCTGCCAATGTACAGGCTTCGTTTGGCACTTCGTCTCCATCGACTTCTTCGGCAGGACGTGCGCAGGTCGCTTCAGGCGTAGCATCCGAGGCAACGGCTGCCGTTGCGCCCAATACATCCTCTGCTCCGGGATCTCCAGCTCCTTCCGCCGCAGCCAACGCCGGAGCGCAGGCTTATCTTGAGCATGGATGCATCGGCTGTCACGGCCCGGCGGGCAGCGGCGGACGCGCTCCGGCTCTGGCATCGATAATTGCTTCGCTCTCTGACGCTCAGCTCGCCAATCTGATCACTCATCCCAATGCAAAGATGATCAAAGGCGGTATGCCGCCCTTCTTCGGCCCTCCGGATCAACTCAACAACCTCTTGGCTTACCTCCGCACGTTGCATCCGCCCGTTCATGGTGTCGCGCCCGCTGCTTCCGCTGCTCCGCCGGTGCAGTCTGCCGTGCGCTATCCAGACATGGGAGTGGCGGCCCCTACGGCCTCGGAGACAAACGCCTCTGAGCCAGCGCAGTCCGCCCAGGTTGCTACTTCGTCACCCGAAGCTCCAGCCATGCCGGGTCGGCAGTACTTCCAGGATCTTGGCTGTGTCGCCTGTCACGGCCCTAACGGTCAGGGTACGCATTTCGCGCCCTCGCTGTTGAATGTCGGCACGAAGTTCCCCGGCGACAAGTTGCCCTATCTGCTCCACCACATGACGCCAAAGATGCGTGCAGCGGGAATGCCACAAATCATGCTGCCCGATGCTCAATTCAACCAGCTTGTCGACTATGTGCGCAGCCTGAAGCCAGTTACGCATTCTCTGGCATCGCATAGCGGACCTACAAGCCCTTCTTCCGCTGCATCGAGTCCATCGAGGCAGGCGAACTCCACCGCAACAGCCGCCAGCAGCGCGCCTGCCGCGCCCAGGTGGCAGGTCTCTCAACTCTCGCCGCTTGCGCTGCAAGGCAGGAAAATCTTCCAGGCAAATCGCTGCCAGACCTGTCACGGCGTCGATGGCCTCCACGGCACGGTCGCTGCTCCACCACTGGCAGGCACGGCTTCACTGCTGCCTGCAGACAGCCTGGAGAGCCTGCTGCGCCATCACACCACCCGCATGCAGCAGGGAGGTATGCCGTTGACCAACATGAATCCCCCTGACATGCGTGCTCTGGTCACCTATATTCGCTCCATGCCAGCCAACGATGGAGCGCAATAGCCAGCGAGCCGCTCAATCACCTGAGCGGCTGTGCTGAATCGGGGAAGGGCACGCGCGCTGACAGCTTCTCGCAACCGTGCATCCGCAACAGGAAACCGGCAGAAGAGCGCAAACTCTTCTGCCGGTTTCCTGTTGTGCCGTGATCAGGACTTCATGCCCGATGCGGCAGGCTTTGCCGTGACGCTCGTGAACGCTTCAAACTCCGTCACCAGCCGTTGCATCGCGCGGAGAAACGCCTTATCCCGATTCTTGTGGAAGAACGCAAAGTCGATCGGCTGAATCATCGACCAGATGGGAATATTGGTTCGCCGATCCACTACTGTCAGCCGCAGGCAAGGCTGGCTTGCCGAGTTTTCCCCGCCGTTATAACCAAACATGGAGCGACTGGACGTTCTCACAATCAGCACCAGATCCGCCTGATTCGGCGACCCCACTAGATGATAGGCTCCGCTTGCCTGGATTGCGTTGTAAAACTCGACATACGCTCGCGAACTGTCTCCCGTAAAGGTATAGGAGAACCGCGCAATATCCGAGCTTCCGTTGGCAACAAAGATGCTTCCCGGATGCGTCAGCTCCACCGGAATCGGACCATCCTTCGACAGGTCATAGTTCGGTGGCGTGGGCAGGTTCTGGGCTGAGAGGCTCAGCAGGGAAGCGGCAGAGAGCAAGGCAACAGCAAAGATGCGTTTCATCGGATCAGTCTCCTTCATTTGACAGCGAACATCTTTCCATGCAGACACCAGAACACTTCTGAAAGTTGTTCCACCGGAACGAGAAATGCTGGCAAGTCTGGTCATTCCGTGTGTATCGTGAATCCAGCGATGAAATCCATCCTCACTCGACTGCTCAGCTCGCTACCGGTGGTCTGGCTGGTTGTCTCCATTGTTTTTCTGCTCATTCATCTGGTCCCGGGCGACCCGGTGCAGCAGATGCTGGGCGACAGCGCCACGGCTGCCGATCTGGCGCGTTTGCGCCATCAGTACGGTCTTGATCTGCCCCTTTCGACGCAGTATCTCCACTACTGGCGCAACGTGCTCCACGGCAATCTGGGCCAGTCGCTACGCCTGCACGATTCCGTCCTGCATTTGATCCTCACGCGTTACCCTTACACGCTGGCGCTCACGTTCTGCGCGCTTGCCGTCGCCGTACTGCTAGCCGTCCCCGCCGGCGTGCTCGCGGCTGTGCGTCGCGGCCGTCTGGTCGATCAGATCATCGGCCTGGTCAGCCTCTCAGGACTCTCGGTTCCCGCTTTCGCGCTGGCTCCCTTGCTGATTCTGCTCTTTTCCATTCGCCTCGGCTGGCTCCCGGTTTCTGGAGCTGGTGACGGCAGTCTCTGGCATCCGAAGAACTGGTCCTACCTGATCCTGCCGTCCTTGGGCATGGGCGCCTCGCTGGCGGCCATTCTCACGCGCGTCGTTCGCTCCTCCATGCTCGAAGAATTGAATCAGGATTACGTCCGCACCGCTCGCGCCAAGGGCTTGAGCGAGCGTCGCGTCGTTTATGGCCACGCGCTGCGTAACGCGCTTGTCCCGGTTGTCACTGTGCTTGGCCTGCAATTTGGCGCTCTGCTCGCCGGAGCCATCGTCACCGAGACGATCTTCAGTTGGCCAGGCCTCGGTCGACTGGTGGTGGCTGCGATCTCTGCCCGCGATTACGCGCTGGTCCAGGGTTCGCTGCTTTGCATCGGCCTCAGCTACGTCGCTGTCAATCTGCTCACCGACATCACTTACCGCTGGATGGACCCGCGCATGCGCGCCTAATCCGGCTACTCCCCGGCTACTGCCTGCTCCAGCATCGCCAGCAACAGTAGCAGCACGCGCTTCAGCCCCAGCGTTCGATTCGCTCCGCTGTACCACTCCGCGCGCGTATGCGCCGCGCCGCCATCGCCGCCAGCGCCCATTGAAAGCGCAGGAATTCCCAGCGCAAGCGGCCAGTTCGCATCGGTCGATCCCAGCCGCAGGTCAGTGCGCAGGTGCAGATGTCGATCCACGGCGCGCAGCGTCTCCAGCAGCGCAGAAGAATGCGGCAGGCTGCCTGTCGGGCGATCGCCAATCTTTTCAATCGTCATGCGCAGAGGCTCAAATTCAGTTCGCCGTCGCTGCGCCAGCATCTTCGCCGCAGCGTTGGCTGACTCCACGGCGTTTTCTACTGCGCGATGCAGCGCCACCTCCAACCGCACCAGTTCCGTCGCGTCTGTCGAGCGAAAATCGATGGAGGCCATCGCAGACTCCGGAATGCTGTTCACACTCGTCCCGCCGTGGATCGTACCCACATTCAAGGTCGTGCGCGTCGCTTCTTCAGTCTTCGCTGTCTGTGCCAGCCGCGTCATCGCGTCGCTCATCGCCAGAATTGGATTCACTGTGCCGGCGTCGGTAAAGCTGTGTCCTCCCGGGCCAGCGATGCTCACCCGGAATCGACGACTGCCAAGTGCTTGCGTCACGGTTGATTCTGCTCCTGCGCCATCCAACACAATGTGGCCCACGATGTGCTCGCGAAACGCGGCATGGCTGTAGATATGACGGATGCCGCGCAGATCGCCTTCACCCTCCTCTCCCACATTGCCCGCCAGCCACAGCGTCGCCTGCGGTGTGATTCCCGCCACTCGCATCGCCTCAGCCACAGCCAGCATTCCGATCACGCCCGCCGCGTTGTCACACGCTCCCGGAGCTTCCAGCCGATCCTCGCGCAGCACCGGTTCAAGCGGCGTCTCCTTGGGAAACACCGTGTCCAGGTGCGCCGACACCAGCACCACTTCTCCATTCGCCTTTGGGGAAGCAGGAAATCGCGCGAGCACATTGCCCACTGCATCTGTCGCGATCTCTTCCATCCCGATTGCGGCAAAACGCTCTGCCATCCACGCCGAACGCGCAGCTTCCCCAAAAGGCGGCGCTGGAATCGCGACCAGTTCCGCCTGCTGGCGCAGCAGGTGCGGATTGTTACGGTGCAGCCAGTGGAACGCCTCATGCACGGCACGCTCCTCTGCCAGAGCCATTACCTGCGCAAAAGCGGAACTCGTGGCGCGTCGCGTTCGCGGGCGTCGATTCATCGCGCTGGCTCCGTTTCCTTCGTTCGGGCAGATGCGTCATAGTACACTGCCTGCAGAAATAGTCCACAGGCTGGAGCCGTCGGGCCGGCGGCAGCACGCGAGCGCGCCAACAGAATCTTCCGCATGGCATCCCCGGCAAACTGCCCCCGTCCAATCTCGAGCATTGTTCCCACCAGGTTTCGCACCATGTGGTGCAGGAATCCGCTCCCGCACACGCGATAGATCAGCAGTTCGCCGGTCTCTTCCTGCCATTCGCTGGTCAGAATGCTCCGCACCGTACCGAGTTCCTTGCCCGTCGCTTCGTTACCATCCTTTTCCCGCTGTCTCAACTCCGGGTCGCTGGCGGCAAAGGAGCGAAAATCGTGCTCGCCCACAATCTGCTGGGCTGCTTTTTGCATTCGTTCCAAGTCCAGCGGCCAGCGGCAGACATGCACATAACGAGCCAGAAATGGCGAACAGACCGCGCCGCAAAAGATGCGGTACTCATACGTCTTGGCTCGGGCGGAGTGGCGCGCGTGAAAGTTTGCTTCGACCACTTCAGCCTTCAGCACGCGAATCGAAGCGGGCAGAATCCGGTTCAGCGCGCGCTTCAGATTGTCGGCAGGTATCGGGCAGGCCAACTCTAAACTCGCCACCTGTCCCAGAGCATGCACACCGGCATCCGTGCGGCCTGAGCCTTGGGGCAGCGGCGACTCGCCCACAATCTGCGCCAATGCCTGCTGCAGTTCGCCCTGCACGGTGCAAAGTCCCGGCTGCACCTGCCAGCCGTGATACTCCGTACCGTCATAGGTCAGTGTCAGTTTCCAGTTCTGCATGATTGGCTTCCGGTTGTCGCAGCAAAGCATCTCCGCAGCGACGTTGCCCGCACGCGGGGTTTTCCTTCGCCGGACTCTTTGATTCTATGATGAAGGTATTGGGAACAGGGATAAGCCCGGATCATCGCTTTTGACTTCTTAAGGGAACGAATCGGCGTTCGGACTCGTATAGCGTGGAAGTTGATTGCAACAGAAGCGCCGCAGGAGGTTCGCCTCAGCTTACGAACCAGAAAATGCGTCCATTGGCATGGCTGTCGCGTCTCATGGAAAGCGCTCCGATATCCGCGTTGCTGAAAAATCTGTACGAATGTTGCCCAACAAAATGGGGAGAAGTGCATGGATTGGTTGAAATCGATTCAAATTTCCGCGCCAAACGGCAAAAGCCGCGCGGGAGGTACAAAGCAAAGCGCAACGAAGAAAGGCTCTTCGCGACTGCGCGCCACCGCAGTCGCATTGCTGAGTCTGACCACGGCCATGCCGCCTGGGTTGATGGCGCAGAATATCAAGCCCACAGCGGGCGATAAGATCTATCGCGATCTTCCGGCGGCTCCCATTCCTGAGCCGACCGTCCCGCTGTTCCTGCGCAGCACTACCACCAATTACGGCAAGGCGAGAACATTTTTCAACGATCTCCCTGGCCTGTATGCGCCGGTTCATGCGCCGCGCGCCAGCTTCATGAACTCGGTTCGGCTTGGTGATCTCATCCACAACGGCAAAATCTATCTCAGCCTCAGCGACGCTCTCACGATGGCGCTTGAAAATAATTACGACCTCGCCATTGCGCGCTACAACCTCGACATTGCAGACACCGATATCCTGCGGGCGCGGGCAGGCGGCGTCCTGCTTGGCGCACCATCCGCGCTGGTGACCAACACTCTCGGCGGAGCTTCGCAGACCCTCACCGCTACTGGCGGCGGACCGGGCGGCAGCGGCGCAAGTGCGGCCACCGGATTTGGCGGCATCTCGCAGTCAGCAGATGGTGCAGGTCCACTGCCGGAAGCGAATATTGATCCAAATGTAACTGCAACTATTCAGCTTGAACGCGCTAATCAGCCACAGTCCAACCTGCTGTTTTCCGGTGGCAAGACCGCACTCAATCAAAACACTGACCAGTACAACTTCGGATATAACCAAGGGTTTTTCTGGGGATCGCAGTTGGCGGTTACGCTGACCAACTCGCGCGTCACCTCAGACAACCCGTTCTTCCCCTACAGTCCGCAGTTGACTTCGGTCTTCAAAGCGCAGGTCACGCAGCACCTACTGCAGGGCGCGGGATGGTGGGTCAATCGCCGCCTCATTCAGGAGTCGGTCTATGATCGCCGCCTCTCGGACTCCGGCTTCCGGCAACAGGTGCTCTACACGGTCAACCAGGTGGAAAACATCTACTGGGCGCTGGTGGGTGCGTATGAAGATCTGCAATCCAAAGAGCGCGCTTTGCAGCAGAGCACCCAGGTTGCCTCCGACGATCGCAAGCAGCTTGCCATCGGTACCATGGCCCCTCTGGATGTGATCACGGCGGACTCCGCCGTGGCCACCGACAAGCAGGCGCTGATCACGGCGCAAAGCAACCTCGAATATCAGCAGTTGATTCTCAAACAGGCCATTGCTCGCAATCTCAATGATGCAGCTTTGACCAACGCGCAGATCATTCCCACGGACCGCGTCGATATTCACGCTTTGCCGGAGGAGTCTCAAAGTGTAGACGATCTGGTGAAGACCGCCTTTAAGCGTCGACCGGAGCTGGAGCAGGCAACGCTCTCGCTTAAGAAAGATCAGATCACGCTGCGTGGCGCGCGCAACGGCCTGTTGCCGATGGTCGATGCATATGCGTTCTACGGCTCCAGCGCGCTGGGCGGTTCGCAGAGCCCGTTTTGCTCACTTGGTTTTGGGGCCTCGGCTGCCCAGTGTCCTGCAGGAACATTTCCAACGGTAACAACCACGACGACTCTGGGCCATCTCTTCAACAGTTCGGGTTCGGATAAAGGCGTCGGCTTCACTGTGAATATTCCGCTGGGCAATCGTGTGGCGCAGGCGCAGCAGTCGCGCGCGCAACTGGAGTATCGCCAGGCGCAGCTTCGTCTGCAGCAGCTTTACACGCAGATTCGCATGCAGATCGTCAACCAGAAATTTGCGCTGGTCAATGATCGCGCCGCGATCAAGGCTGCGGAGGCCGCGCAGGTGCTGAGCACGGAGAGTCTGGACGATGAAAAGAAGAAGCTGAAGCTGGGTGCTTCCACCACAGCCTTGGTGCTCCAGCAGGTTCGCAATCTGGCGACTGCAGATGACAACCTGACCGACGCCCGCGTGGTTTACGCCCGCGACCGCGCTGAACTCTTCCAGCTTGTGGCCACAACCCTCGAGCACTACGGCATCAACATGCAGGATGCCACCACAGGCAACGTCGGTGCGCAGCCGGTGGTGCCCGGCCTGCAACCGGCTGCTCCAAGCAAGGTTCCAACGCTGCCGTCGCCGGGCGGAATGCAGTAATACGCAGAAAAACGAGAAGACAGCAATGCCCGTGCCGAGCTTCGGCGCGGGCATTGCTTTGTTGCGAAGCCGTCGTCTCCGCCCCGCTCAGCGCTCAGCGACAAAGTCCAGCATCTCAAAGAACTCCGGAAAACTGATCGCCGCAGACTCTGCGCCGCGAATCAGCGTCTCGCCGCTCGCGCGCAGCCCGGCCACGCTGAAGGCCATGGCGATGCGATGATCGCCGCCTGCGTCGATCATCGTTCCGTGCAGTTGCTGACCGCCGGGAACATCCATGCCGTCTTCGTGCTCGGTCACCTCAGCTCCCATGGCGCGCAGGTTGGCGACGGTCAGTGCAATGCGGTCGGATTCCTTTACGCGCAGTTCCTTTGCATCGCGGATGCGGATGCCGCCGCGGGAGTAGGGCGCTATGGCGGCAAGCACCGGCAATTCATCAATCAACTGCGCCGCCAGCGATCCGCTAATTTCCGTTGCACCAAGGCCTTCTGCGGGCGCGGTAATCTGCACTGTGCCCACCAACTCGGCGTTCTTTTCTTCCAGTTGCACAACGGCAATCTGTGCTCCAAACGCAGTCAGCACGTCCAGCAGCGTCGCGCGCGTCGGATTCAGTCCCAGACCGTCGATCAGCAACTGCGAACCGGGAAAAAGCGTGGCCGCGCAGAGAAAAAACGCAGCGGAAGAGATATCGCCCGGAACCATCGCCTCGATGGCCGAAAGCGACTGCGGACCCGTCACCGAAACAGCATTCATGCCCTGATCCAACGAGCGCTCGATGCGTGCGCCAAAGGCGCGCAGCGCCAGTTCGCTGTGGTCGCGCGTTCGAATGGCTTCGCGCACCGTCGTCGTGCCCGCAGTTTGCAGACCCGCCAGCAGAATGCAGGTCTTCACCTGCGCGCTTGGAATGGGCGTTGTGAAGTCAATGGCGCGCAGCGAGCCGCCGCGTAGCGTCAGCGGCGCGTGACCGTCAGTGAGCGTGAGCGAAGCGCCCATCGCTTCGAGCGGCCTGCGGATGCGCTCCATCGGCCGTCGCGAAAGCGACTCATCGCCGATGAGCGTAAACTCGCCGGGCTGCGCGGCCAACAATCCGGAGAGCATGCGCATCGTTGAGCCGGAGTTGCCGCAGTCCAGCGGCGCAGTTGGAGGCTTTACCCTGCCGCCGACGCCCGTCACCTCGACCGTGCCATCCTCCAGCCGACGCACCGTGGCTCCAAGCTGGGTCATGCAGGCCAGCGTCGAAGCGCAGTCGGCACCCGTCGAAAAGTTCTGAAAGCGAGAGACGCCGCTGGCAAACGCAGCAAACATCCCGTAACGATGACTGATGGATTTATCGCCAGGCAGTCGAATTGAACCAAAGATATTCCTTGCAGGGCGGATCAGGCGTTCAGCTGTGTTCACAAAAGCTCCAGAAGTCGATATAGGACTCGGTATGGAAGTCGGTAGGAGACTTGATATAGGAGTCGATATCGTCCAGTGTATCGAACCACGCTCACCCGCTTGCCTCTCCACCGTTTCTCCACCGATCCTTCGTGTCAATCTTTCGTGTAAATCTTTATAAATAGTAGGAAATCATAGTCTTGCGTTCTGCGATGGGGCCGGATATCTCGATATCCGGGCAGGCTGCCGTTGTGTCGCTCCGGGCAGAGAATCGGGTCATCCGCCCGATGACCACCCCAGGCAATGGCTTGCCATCGAGATCAGTATGCAGGTGCCTGGCCGCAGAATCTCTCCTGAAAACTGCCATCGCAGCCCAGGTGTAGTTACTATAAATACAACAAATGGTTACCCTTCAGGATTACCTAAGATTTATTGCATTTCCTTTTCAAACAACCTACATTGAGTCGGTGGGCAGTTCTGGGGGAGGGCTGCTCTAAGCGCCTGCGACCGTCAATGGTCCAGGCGCTTTCTCTTGCTCTCCAGCGCTCCGTTGCGACCTCGCCCCACCTTAAAGCATCCAATTCGCAGTACAGTGCGGTTACACTGATTAGACAGTTCCGCGCAAAGGAGATTTATGGCAAGCACAGCAGTGTTGGAAGTCAGCGACGCCACGTTTGACAGCGAAGTTCTGCAATCCGAGCAGCCCGTTCTGGTTGATTTCTGGGCTGTCTGGTGTGGTCCCTGCAAGATGATCGGACCCATCGTCGATCAGGTCGCCGAGTCTTATTCCGGACGCCTCAAGGTCGCCAAAGTCAACGTCGATCAGAACGGCGCCACGCCCAGCCGTTACGGCATTCGCGGCATTCCCGCGCTGCTCTTCTTCAAGGGTGGCAAGGTCGCCGACCAGATCGTCGGCTATGTGCCCCGCGAAGTCATCGAAGAGAAGGTGAACCGCCTCATCGGCTAAGACACCACCAACCTTCACCGATCCTCTCGCACCATCAACGCGGCTCGCTGGCTTACCGGCGAGTCGCTTCGTTTTGTCTGTTCGCAGTCTGTTCCCGGTCTGTTCGCGATTTCACCGCGAGACCAGCTCAGCGATACCGGCGAAGCACACCCAGCACGCGCCCCTGAATCGCCACTTGTCCGGCCGGCACCACAATCGGAGCCATCTCCGCATTTGCCGGTTGGAGCCGCACGCTGTTGCCCTCCGGAAAAAACCGCTTTAACGTCGTCTCCGCGCCGCGCACCAGCGCCACCACAATCTCGCCCTGGCGCGCCGTTCGCGTGCGCTCCACCAGCACATAATCTCCGCTCAGAATATGCTCATCGCGCATCGAATCGCCTCGCACCTCCAACGCAAACACATCGCGATTGCCCACCACATCCTGCAGGGAAATCGTCTCTGCCGTCTGCGCCGCCTCCACCGGAAAGCCCGCCGCAATCCGCCCCAGCAACGGCACCTGCTGACCGTTGCGCACGCGCGCTCCTTTCGGCACCAGATCAATCGACCGGCTTCGATTGCGTTCCCGGTCCAGCAAGCCCTTTTTCTCCAGATTGGTAATGTGTTTGTGGACCGTGGCAACGGATCGCAACCCTAGTCCCGCCGCAATCTCTTCAAAGGAAGGCGAGTACCCATTTTCCTCGACAAACGCCTCCAGAAAATCCACTACTTCCTTTTGTCTGCGTGTAATGGCCATGCGCGCATTATAGCGAATAAAAAGCGAAGTCGTACAGAAATAAATTGCCCCCGTGTTCTCTCCGCGTCACGGCCCATCTGCGCGATTTGGGAATACTTTCTCAGAGTCTCCCAATCACGGAACCCCCTCGCGCCGCCTCGGAGGTTTTCCCTTGAGAATCTTTCAGCCAGGGCGGAAGGTAGATACGTGATTAACACATGATCAGCGGAATCCCGATGGCAGCCACGTCCAGCCATCATTCTGCGGAGGGATGAACCCCATGAAACTGCTTGTTGCCGAGGATGACCGCGCTCTGGCGCAGTTCCTCACCCGTGGTCTGGAGGCCGACGGCCATCGCGTCCGCTGCGCTGCCGATGGCGTCGAAGCCGTCGCGGCCTATTGCCAGGACTCGCCCGACCTCACCATCCTCGACCTCAACCTGCCCCGCAAGGACGGCGAGCAGGCGCTGGCCGAGATGCGCGCCGCAGATGCCGAGCTTCCCGTCCTGGTGCTCACAGCCCGCCAGGAAGTTGAAACGCGCATTCGCTGCCTTGATCTCGGCGCCGATGACTTCATGGTCAAGCCCTTCAGCCTGCATGAGCTGCGCGCTCGCTGCCGCGCCCTGCTGCGCCGCAAGCGAGAGGCTCGACTGACGCTTCGTGTCGCCGACCTGGAGCTGGATCGCATGGAGCACACGGCTCGCCGTGCCGGAGCGCCCATCGCTCTTACTAACAAAGAGTTTGCCCTGCTCGAGTACCTCATGCTGCGTCGCGGCGAGTGTGTCTCCCGCGTCGAGCTTCTGGATGCGGTCTGGAATATGGAACCCGCCCAGACCACCAACATTGTCGATGTCTACATCAACTACCTGCGCCGCAAACTCAAAGACCCTCCCCCAGGCTTTCTGGTCCGCACAGTGCGAGGTCGCGGTTACCTTGTCCCTTCTGAGCTGGAACTGCGCCTGCCTGTGCCGGCGTCTGTGTCCATCGGAGCCGCCACCGACCTCATCCTGCCGCCACAAAGTTGACAGGGTCACATAACCGGCTTGATCTGCCTTCGGCTCAGTCAAGATCAGTCCAGTCAGGCCCGTTCCAGTCAAGATCGTTCGAGTCAAGTACTGTACAGCACGATTCATTCCAGCCCGGGCCGTCTCGGTTCTGCTGCCCAGACCGGTTCGGTTCAGTTCGATTCCGGGCAAAGACAGTTCATCTGCAGTTTTTTGCTTTCCCCCTGCGACCGGTTCTCCGGAACTAGCATCGTCACTTCTTTCCTTGGAGCATACCCATGTCGTCCCAGCCCATCCCGTCCCAAGCACTTGGTTCGCCCGTCAGCTTCCACCGGCCAGCTTCACTACCCGCAGCCTCACTGCCCGTCGCCGCGCTTCCACGCAGTCTGCGCGCGCGCACGGTGCTCATCGTCAGCCCTGATCTCGGTCAAAGGCGTCATCTGGCCACAACGCTCAGCGAGCTTCGCTGGCGTGTTCTGGAGGCAGATTGCGGAGCCGCAGCCTGGACCCATGCCACCGAGACGCCCATCGAAGCGGTGCTGGTCGACTCCTGGCTGCCCGATCTCGATCTGAACGAATTTCTCGAAGAGTTTCGCCGTCAACATCCGCGTGTAGACCTGTTACTCACCGACGGTATGCAGGTTAAAGGTGCGCCGCGTTGCAGTTACCATCAGGAACTGCTCTTCGCCCTGCGCCGTAGCGCACCGACCGATACCGCTGCCTGGAACGCGGCTCCGGTGCTTGATTCACGAAGCTCGGAGGCCGCGATTCCGGTTGCGACCGCTGCCTCGGATCTGTCGATGGAAGCGACCCGGTCCGTCAGCGCCGATCCAGCCCGCCGAATCGTTTCCGAGGTTGAGCCATTGCCGGGCCTCATTGGTCGCGCTCCGGCGATGCTTGAGGTCAGTCGACGTGTTCGCCTGGTCGCTCCACATCGCACGCCGGTTCTGATCGAAGGCCCCACCGGTACCGGCAAGGAGCGCGTTGCCGAAAGCCTGCATCGGCTCTCGGAGCGTGCCGCGCGACCCTTTGTCGCCATCAACTGCGCCGCCATACCCGAGGCGCTGCTCGAGGCCGAACTCTTCGGTCACACCCGCGGAGCCTTCACCGGCGCCGTGCAGGGCCGCACCGGACGCATTGAGTCCGCCGACGGGGGCACGCTTTTTCTGGATGAGATTGGCGAGATGCCGCTGGCGCTTCAGGCCAAGCTGCTTCGTTTCCTCGAGTGTGGCGAGTTGCAGCGCGTCGGTGAAAACTCAACCGTTCGTGTCGATGTACGCATCGTCGCTGCAACCCATCAGCATTTGTCCGCCGATGCGCGCGCCGGACGCTTTCGCGCCGATCTTTATCACCGTCTGGCCGTCTTTCTCATCCGGACTCCGGCGCTGGTCACACATGCCCAGGATCTTCCGCTGCTGGTCGAACACATTCTTCGTCGCCTGGGTGAGCGGATGCCGGTCAAGCGCATCGACGCCGAGGCGATGGAGCGTCTGGTTGCGCACCGTTGGCCGGGCAACGTCCGCGAGCTGGAACATGTCCTCGAACGAGCCGCCATTCTCGCCGCTGACTCGCCCTGGATTCGTGCCAGCGAGATTGAGTTTGGCGACGAGGAGGATGCTTCGGCCGAGATAATCAGTTCCCAATAAGCAGTCCCGATCGCCAGTCCCGATAACGGGTCTTGAATCACCAGCCCTGAATCACAGGCTTGCGTGGGACTTGTCCTACGTAACGAAACCGCCTTACGCACGGACTTCGGACGTCCGAAGGTTGGAAACGTACTTTGGGATTTCTTAAAAAACCTCAGCCTCATCACACATCGTTTGGCTACAAAATTGCACAATTCTCACGCAAAGGAGAGTCCCATGCAACTGGAAACCACGCTCAGCAATGAGCTGGCTCGATATCTCGATCTCAGCACGCGGCAGATTCAGATCACCGCGGCCAACATGGCCAACATCGACACTCCCGGCTATCGAAGCGTGGGCATGGACTTCGACGCCGCCATGCAGCAGGCTCTGGCCGATGGGGGGCAGGATCCGGTCCAGCCCAGAATTCATCCGCTGGGCGGCCTGGTTGTGCGTCCGGATGGCAACGACGTCTCGATGGATCGCGAGTCGATGCAGATGGCCGAGGCGCAGTTGCGCTTCAAGACTGGCGTCGCATTGCTCCGCCGTGAGTACACGCGTGTCTTCAATGCCATTCACGCCAAATAATGCTTAGGAACCACCGGGGGGCTGCAATGAATCTTTTTGGAATGATGGATACTTCCAGCTCGGCGCTTCAGGCCGAGCGCATGCGTGCCGAGGTGGTGGCCGCAAACATGGCCAACGCCGAGACCACGCGCACCGCCGACGGCACGCCTTACCATCGTCAGCACGTTGTCTTTGCCGCCGGTTCGCAGCAAAGCTTTGCCGGCGCGCTCAGCACGCAGCTCGATCCGGCCACGCAGTTGGCCTCGCTTCAGGCCGCTGCAACCTCGCCGACGATGAGTCTGTCGTTGCCGGGCGCTTCGCCGGTCGCCCCTGGGGTTCAGGTGGCCGCCGTCGTTCAGGACACCGCCCCACCGCTCAAGCGCTACGACCCCGGTCATCCAGACGCAGACGCGCAGGGCTATGTCGCCTACCCGGATATCAACCCGCTCACCGAGATGGTCGATCTCATGGGAGCTACCCGCTCCTATGGTTTGAACGTCTCGGCGGTGCAGGCCGAGAAGTCCATGATCAGTTCCTCGCTCGAGCTGGCCAAGTAACACCTGTATTCGCCGATTTTTCTGAATCACTCAAGGAGAACTCAACCCGATGCTTTCACTCATCCCCTCCCTGCATGCGGCGCCCGGAGCTGCTTCCTTGACCAGCTTGTCCGGCTTTTCTCCATCCGCCAGTCAATCCGCGCTCAGTCCCTTTGGCGGCGCGCTCACAGCGGCTTCGACGGACACCTCTTCCGGTGCCTTCGGTTCTTTTGGCGCAGCCTTTCAGACGGCTGCGGGCCTGTCGCCAAGCCTGCCATCAGGCATCGCTCCGGTCGGCGCAACCACCGGAACATCCGCTCCATTCTCCGATCTCCTCGTTCAGTCCGTCACCCAGGTCGATCAGCTGGAGCGTGCCGCGCAGACCTCGATTGAAGGTCTGCTCTCCGGCAAGGGTGTCGATGTGCATGAGGCGATGATCGCCACGGAAAAAGCCGAGATGGGTTTTGATATGGCGGTTGCGGTGCGCGACAAAGCTATCTCCGCCTATCAGCAGGTGATGGGCATGCAGTTCTGACAGGGTTCGACGCTTGTTTCCGTCTTGTTTCATCCGTTGATTGGGATTCACCACGTAGCAACCTTTTGAAGGAATGTACATTCAATCATGGCCGCAGGAACCCAGATAGACCGCAACTCCGCCGTCGCAGAGGCGATTCCGTCCCCGGGTCGTCCGGCTGCCGGTGGCCAGCCCGCAGGTACTTCTTCGGCTGACTCCGGCAGTGTGCTGACGCGTGCTCAGGCAGGCTGGAGCCGGGCCTCCGGTCGCTGGGCGCAGTTGCCGTCGCATCAGCGCACGCGTCTGATCATCGGCTCGGCGCTGGCGGCTGCGGTTCTGGTCTTGATCGCCTGGATGGCCACTCGAACCGACTGGCGCGTGCTCTATGCCGGCATGGACTCCGACGATGCGCGCTCGATGGCGCAGGTGCTCACCCAGGCGCAGATTCCCTTTGATCTTGACGCGACCGGCACAAGCATCCGCGTCCCTGCCGCCGATCTCGACAAGGCTCGCCTGGCTACGGCGGCCAAAGGCGGACCGCACAGCGGACGGATGGGTTTTGAGCTTTTTGACAAGCCCAACTGGGTTGGCTCGGAGTTTGACGAGCGGGTCAACTATCAACGCGCGCTGGAGGGTGAGCTGGAGCACACTATCGCCACGCTCAGCGACGTGCAGGCGGCGCGTGTCCATCTGGTGCTGCCACATGATTCGCTTTTCCGCGACCAGGATCGACCGGCCAAGGCTTCGGTTGTGCTCACGCTGCGCCACGGCCATTTGGCCGACGGAGAGGACGACTCGATCCGCAATCTGGTGGCCTCGGCCGTCGATGGGCTGACCCCGGCGCAGGTGGTGCTGGTCGATGCCAGCGGCCATCTTCCGCTTGGACCGAAGACCGGAGAACAGATGCGCCTGGGCACCGAGGAAGCGCTTGAGGCCAAGCTCATGGATACGCTGGAGCCGGTCGTTGGCTCAGGGAACGTGCGGGCCTCGGTCACGGTCGATTACAACCCGAAGACCACCGAAGAGACCGACGATACCTACGATCCGAATCAGACCGTAACGCTCTCGATGCAGCGCACGGACCAAAGCACCGGCTCGCAGCCGGTTGCCGCCGGTGTTCCTGGCACAGCTTCCAATGCTCCTAACTCGCAAGCCAAGCCGGTCTATCCTCCTCAGCAGACGCCGCCGCAGACGGCCAAGACGGAGAGCGGCACCTATGCGGCTTCGCACAAGGTTCTTCACACGCTGGAGCAGCCGGGCCATCTGCGCCGGATCACTGCGGCGATTCTTGTCAACGATCTGCTTGTCCATCCGGCCAGTGGGAAGTCTCCTGCCGTCTGGCAGCATCTCAGTGCTGCCGAAATTCAGAATCTGACCGCTCTGGCGCAGGCTGCGGTGGGTTTTGACGCTTCGCGCGGCGATCTGGTCACGGTCGAAAATCTTCCGTTTGAAGGCAATCGGGCGGTCGCGACGGCCACCACGCCCGAGCGCGTGCTGCAAATGGCCGAGCAGTCGCCGCTGCTGCTCAAGTACGGCACACTGCTCGTCGGTCTGGCCTTGCTGATTCTGCTGGGCATTCGTCCGGCGTTGCGAACGCCCAAAGCCAAAGCCCAGAAAGGCGAGGCAGCGGTAAAGCCCGAACTAGCCGGTGCGGCCACACCCGCCCTGATTTCCGGATCATCCACCCCGGTCGATCTTGAGCGAATGCGCGCGCAACAGGTCTTCGATCAGGTCGCCGACCAGCTCAAGCAGAATCCGGCGCAAAGTTCCCGTTTGCTGCAAAGCTGGATTCATTCCGAATGAGTCTCTTCCGACCCACCGAACAGCAACAGAATTTCACCCGGTAAAGCGAGGCAACGTGGCGGAGCAGGCGACAGAGAACACAGCAAAGCGCAAGATGGCGTCCTCGATCAGCGGCGCGCGCAAGGCGGCGATCCTCATGGTTGCGATCGGCGAGGATCTGGCGCGCGAGATTCTGCGCTCCCTTCCCGAATCCGATGTCCAGCGCATCACCGAGGAGCTGGCCGATCTGCGCGCCGTGCCACCGGAGCTTTCCGCCGAGATTGTCCGCGAGTTCTGGGAGATGCTCGAGACGCAGCAGGTGATGATGCACGGCGGCCTCGATTATGCCTCGCGCCTGCTTCAGGACGCCTTTGGCAAGCAGCGTGCCGAGGATCTGATGGAGCTAGTGCGCCGCTCGCAGGAGGAGAGTCACGGCAACCTCGCCAAGTTGCAGAAAACAGACCCGATTCAACTGGGCAAGCTGCTTGAGTCCGAGCATCCTCAGACGATTGCGCTGGTGCTGGCTCATCTGGACCCGCGCCGCGCCTCGCTGGTGCTCGACAATCTCAGCGAAGATCGCAAGGTAGTCTCGGTACGTCGTCTGGCGGAGATGCGTCAGTTCTCGCCGGAGATGGCGCAGAAGGTCGCGCAGATTCTTCATCGCCGTCTGGAGAGTGTCGGCGACAACAAACGCAAAAGCTACTCAGGGTTCAAGGCTGTCGCGGATCTGCTTAACCGTCAGAACGCCGAAGAAGCCAAGCACATTCTGGAGGTGCTGGAGGAGAGCAATCCGGAGCTTGCCCTGGGCATCCGCAATCTCATGTTCACCTTTGAGGATCTGGTCACGGTGCCTGCCGCCAGCATCCGCGAGATCGTCTCTGGCGTCGACAAAAAGCAACTGGCGCTGGCCCTGCGCGGCGCCAACGAAGAGTTGCGCGCGCAGGTCTTCAAAGCGATGAGTTCACGCGCCGTCGAGATGCTCAAGGAAGATATGGAAGTACTTGGCCCGGTGCGCTCGCGTGAGGTCGCCGCCGCCCAGCAGGAGATTCTCAATCTCGCTCGACGTCTGGAGGCCGAAGGCAAGGTCATCCTCAAGATGGAAACGGGCGACGAGATGATGGTCTGAGGGAAAGATGCCGATGCCTAGCTTTGCTCGTCACACTCCCGCTCCGGCTCCAGCCGGTCACACTGTCGGCCATACTGCCGGGGGAGAACTTCACGATCCAGTCAGTGTCGCAGGCGGCCTGGCTCCGCTTGTGTATCCCGAACTTCGGTCGCCGACCAGCGCTCCCCGGACGCCAGGGCAATCGGTCACTTCCGACGCATCCCCGTCGGCCCTCGACGATGAGGAGGCGATGGCAAGCCAGCATCTGGCCACGGTCTTCCCTGGCTTCCTCTCGGTGGCTCAACCGCCGCAGTCCACATCGTCGGCCCATCGCGCCGTCGCCAGTAATTTCGCTTCCGGTTATCCCGAGCCCGGATATTCGGAACCGAGTGCACAGTACCAGGCATGCCGATCGTCCCACAACGCTTCGATCGATGCCGAAGACGGCAGCGTCGGAGATAGCGGGGTAAGCGCCGAGTGGCAGGATGGCTGGCTGGCCGGACTCCAGCAGGGTCGGCAGGAAGGCAAGGAAGAAGGCAGAGAAGAGGGCAGGGAAGAAGGCAGAATTCTGGCAGCCTCGGCCGAGCGCGACGCCCTGCAAGCGACGCTCGAAGAGATTCGACAGCCGGTGCTTGTCGCGCTCAAGGACTTTGCCGCCGAACGCGAGCGCTTTTTCCATGAGCTGGAGCAGGAAGCGGTGCGTCTGGCGCTGGCCATTGCCGCGCGCATCCTGCGCCGCGAGGCCCAGATGGACCCGCTGCTGCTCACCGGCGCCGTGCGCGTCGCGCTTGGCCAGCTCGGTGAATCGACGACTGTTCGACTGATCGTGCCTGAAGCCGATCGAGCGCTTTGGGAAGAGTCGTTGCGCCTCACTCCAGGCCTTCGCCAGCGTCCGCAGGTCCTCGGCGACCCGCGTATGGAACTGGGCGAGTGTCGTATCGAGACCGGCATGGGCGAGAGCGGTTTTGGCGGTGCCGACCTCAGTCTGCACGAGCAGTTGCGCGAGATCGAGCGCGGCTTCTTTGATCGTCTACCGCATCGTCAGCCGCTGGCTACGCCACCGGCGAACGCATCTACACCACCGGCCACGGCACCCACGTCTGCCCAGGCTCCTTCCGAAGATTCACCCTTCGCCTCACCCGATCTTGCATCATCCGATCTTGCATCACCCGCTCCGCAGTCGAGAAGTGAAGTCGCCGGAGAGCTGCGATGACTCCGCCAGGACAGCTCACCGGCTACCAGCACCGTCTGCGCCGCATCCAGCCCTGGCGCTGGCGCGGCCAGGTGCTCCAGGCCATCGGCCAGACCATCGAATCGGCCGGACCCATCTGCTCAGTCGGCCAGCTTTGTTCGATCATCGATCGCCAGGGTAGCCGTCATCTGGCGGAGGTCATTGGCTTCCGCGGCCAGACGGTGCTCTCGATGCCTGTCAACGCGCCGGAGGGTATTCAGTATGGCGATGCGGTTGAAGCGCTGGGCGTGACGCCAGAGGTGGAAACCGGCCCGGCGCTGATGGGCCGCGTGCTGGATGCGCTGGGCCACCCTATCGACGGAGGCCGCGCGCCACGCACGGAGCAATCGGTGCCGCTCGATGGCCCGGTCTGCACGCCTCTCGACCGGCTTCCCATCCGCCGTCCGCTGGGCACCGGCATCCGCGCGATCGATGGACTGCTCACCGTCGGCCGCGGCCAGCGCGTGGGCATCTTCGGCGGCTCGGGCGTCGGCAAAAGCACGCTGATCGGCATGATGACGCGCAACACGGAAGCTGATATCACGGTCGTCGGGCTGGTGGGCGAGCGTGGCCGCGAGGTGGGCGAGTTTCTGGAGGACGCACTGGGCGAGGAGGGTCGTCGGCGCTCGGTCGTCATGGTCTCGACCTCTGACCAAAGTCCGCTGATGCGTATGCGCGCCGCGCTCGGGGCGACGGCCATCGCCGAGTCTTTTGCCGCCGAGGGCCATCATGTGCTCCTAGTGCTGGATTCATTGACACGCTTTGCCATGGCCGCCCGCGAGATCGGCCTGGCTGCCGGTGAGCCAGCCACGGCCAAAGGCTACACTCCTTCGGTGTTTACGCGGCTGGCGCGGCTGGTCGAGCGCGCAGGCAGCTTCCGCAACGGCTCGATCACGGCCTTTTACACCGTGCTCATGGAGGGTGACGACCAGCAGGATCCCCTGGTCGATGCGGTGCGTTCGCTGCTCGATGGCCACATTGTCCTCTCGCGTGCGCTGGCCTCGGAAGGGTGGTATCCGCCGATTCAGATTCTCGACTCCGTCAGTCGTCTGATGACCGCCGTCGCTTCTCCGGAGCATCGCGAGTCCGCCGCCGAGATTCGCCGTCTGCTGGCGGCCTATGCGCGATCCGAGGATCTGGTCCGCATCGGTGCCTACCGCCCCGGCTCGGACGAAGACCTGGACCGAGCGTTGGAGGCTCGTCCGCTGCTGCGCGAGTTTTTCATGCAAGGCGCCGCCGAACGCCTTGATTTTCAAAGCTGCGTGGATCGTCTGCTGGCGCTGGCCGAGTCCATCTGACGCGGCGCGTGAATGGCTGGCGAGCGTCACGCTCGCCGAGGAGCACACCGAATGTCTGCCAAAACCCTTCGCCGTCTCACCCGAATTCGCGAGTTGGAAGAGGAGCAAAGCCGTCTGGCGCTTGAGTCCGCCGCGCGCATCCGCGAACAGGCCGCTGCTGAGCTGCTGGCTGCTCATCAGGAGCAGCGCGCTGGCCGCGCCGATCTGGTCCGCGGCGTCGAGCGCAACGATCCGCGCGATCGTCAGACGGGGCTGGTGCGCATGGAGGTGGCCACCCGCCACGCCGAGCGTATACGTCCGCAGCTTCAGCAGCTTGACGACGAGCTTGCCCGCCAGCGTGACGAATATCTGGCGCGCCGCACGGCTCGCCGCCAGGTGGAGACGCTGCTCGGACAGGCCGAACTGTGCGCTCGCCAGGAGGCCGACCGTCGCGCCCAGCAGATGCTTGACGACTGGTATGGACGCAAGCGTCGCCCGGCCGCCGCCGCGGCTTCGCCCCAGGACTCCGGCCGCCGTCCGGCTTGACATCCCGCCTCATCCCGCCGATGCTAATCATTTGGGCACGAGCGCTTCCCGCGCTACATAAGCCCTGAATCCTGCTTTAATCCCCGGAGGGTGGGTCGTTTTGAAGGTTCGCGTTTTTTACCACGACAAGTGTTTTGATGGCGCCTGTTCCGCCTCTCTTTTTACGCGCTTCCACCGAGCCTGCATCGATCCCGCAGCCGAATACGAGTTCTGTGGACTCGTCCATCGCGCCGGAGCGCTTTTTGACGAAGCCGAGTTCACGGGCGAGGAAAACGCCATCGTCGATTTCAAATACTCCGCCTCACCGCGGATCACCTGGTGGTTCGATCATCATCTCTCGGCATTTCTTACACCCGCTGACCAGCAGCACTTTGTCGGCTGCCAGGAAGACGCTGCCTGTTCGAGCCGTCGCTTTTATGACCCTTCCTACATCTCCTGCACCAGTTTTCTGGCTCACATCGCCGCCACGCGCTTCGGCTTCGACATCGCCCCCTTTGCCGAACTGCTTCACTGGGCCGATATCGTCGATGGCGCGCGCTATGAATCGCCCCAGTCCGCCGTCGAGATGCCCGCGCCGGCGATGCGACTGACCCTCATCATCGAGGCCACTCAGGATCCATCCTTTCTGCCGCGGCTCATCCCGCTGCTCACCTCCATGCCGCTGGCCGAGGTTATCGCGCAGCCTTTTGTCGCTGATCTGCTACCGCCGCTGCTTGCCCAGCACCAGCGCGCCATCGAGCTGATCGGCCAGCGCGCCGAATACCGCGACGGAACCATCTTCTTCGACATCACCGACCACCCCATGGAAGGCTTCAACAAGTTCATCCCCTACTATCTTTTTCCGCAGGCCACGTACTCCATCGGGTTGTCGCGCTCCAGTTTCCGCACCAAGGTCGCCGTCGGCTCCAATCCCTGGACTCGCGCCACCGACAGCCAGATGGTCAATCTCGCGCGCATTTGCGAGCGCTACGGCGGCGGCGGCCACGCTCGCGTCGGCGCGATCAGCTTTTCTCCTCATCGCGCCGACGAAGCTCGTGCCGCCTCGCAGACGATCGTCACCGAACTGCGCGACGCCAATCCCTTTCCCGGCGAGTAGCTCGGCCGCCGAGTGCATTCCGGGCCATATTCTCGAACGTCTTCAAGGAGCCTGCGTATGAACCTCCGGCATCGATCCTCATTCATACTCTTGCTCACGCTCCTGTCGCTTATGCTTCTCTCGCCCGCGGCTTCGGCGCAGCTTCCTGACTGGGCCATCGGTCCATTTACACGGCCCGTGTACTCCCACCTCGACGCATCCACGGACGCGCCCATCCTCAAGCCCAACCCGCAGGCCGTCTTTCACGATCCCATCCTTGACCGCGAGGTTCACTGGCAGGCGCTGCATACCTTCAATCCCGCCGCCATCGTCCGCCACGGCCAGGTCTACGTCCTCTTCCGCGCCGAAGACGAATCCGGCTCGATGCAGATCGGGATGCACACATCGCGGCTTGGCCTCGCCGTCTCGCGCGACGGCCTCCACTTCCGCTCGCTGCCCGCGCCCGTCTTCACGCCCGCACCCGACGCGCAGCAATCCCGCGAATGGCCCGGCGGCGTCGAAGACCCGCGTCTTATTCAGGCCCCCGACGGGCGTTACATCCTCACCTATACTCAGTGGAATCGGCAAACCTACACGATCGGCGTCGCAGCCTCGCGCGATCTCCGCCACTGGACCAAATACGGCCCGGCGCTTGGCACCGCCGGCCCGTACGCGAATCTCATGTACAAATCTGGCGGCATCCTCACCCGCCTTCATCACGGCCACCTCGTCGCCGTCCGCCTCCACGGCCACTTCTGGATGTACTGGGGAGAGATTCACATCCGCCTCGCATGGTCCAACGACCTCATCCACTGGACGCCGGTCGAAGAATCACCGGTCGAAGAATTCTCGACGCAAGCCGCCACGCAGTCCGCAGGGGATTCCGTCGTGCGAACCGGCCACGCGCTCGTCTTGCTCAACGATCGCCCCGGCCACTTTGACAGCGGCTTCCCGGAGGTCGGTCCGCCGCCCATCCTCACACGCCACGGCATCGTCCTGCTTTACAACGGCAAAAACGGCGCCACCACGATCTCTCTCTCCTCGCCTATCGCGAACTCCAACCCACCACTCCGGCCAGTCCTTGCTCCTGGCGCCTACTCGGTCGGCGAAGCGCTCTTCTCCGCCGCCAACCCGGCGCACCTGCTCGCGCGGCTTGATGAGCCGGTGCTTTTCCCGCAGCAGACCTGGGAACGCAGCGGCCAATACACGGCCGGCACCACCTTCGCTGAAGGACTCGTCCTCTTTCATCACCACTGGTTTCTCTACTACGGTGCAGCCGACTCCTTTGTCGCCGTCGCCATCGCACCCCGCCAACCCTCCCGCCCCTAACGTACTGCTGCCACTCCAACCTTCGTCATTCAGGGTTGCGCCATCCATGCCACATCTTTTGCGGCATGGGGGAACCACAGACAGGAACAAACACCAGGTCCGCAGCCCAAGCCACGTCCGTACCGGTGTCGGGCCAATATCCAACAGTTGTCCGGCCGTTGCCCAGCCGAAGTCCAGTCAGTCGATTTGCGGTAAAGGGGGACTATTTCCAGATCTGCGCCAGCCGTGGCGCAGGTGCGTCGGCTGTGCGCGAGGCGTGTCGATGCATGACCAGAAATCCTAGCCGGCAAATCGAGTATGCCGCGAACACACCCAAGCCCAGAGAGGCAAGTATGGCGCAAAGAAGCATTACAAGGCTGAGGGTGTTCTGCATGGCGACACAACTCCTGATCGGCGGCTCGCCCGGGGAAAGACTGGGGGAGGGCGAAGGCCGATTTTGATAACCATCAAAAAGGATTGTCGCAGAGAATGCGCAGAAATTGGTGAGTGCAGGTGTTGGCAAATAGAATACCTGTGAGCGTCTTCCCGGAACGGTCCTCAGAGTACCAAGCGGCCGCAGTCAATGAAATTCTTCCAGAGGAAAACTCATGTCCGCAGCATTTGCGGCAATAGAGGCCAGCGATGAGCATCACGCACATCACGGTGAGAGGTGCGCGGCAGCATAACCTGCGCGACGTCACGGTGCGCATTCCCCGCAACGCGCTCACCGTAGTCACCGGCCTCTCCGGGTCTGGTAAGAGTTCGCTGGCGTTTGACACCATCTACGCCGAGGGGCAGCGGCGTTACGTCGAGACGCTTTCCGCCTACGCCCGCCAGTTTCTCGATCAGATCGAGCGCCCGGATGTCGATTCCATCGAAGGCCTCAGCCCGGCTATCTCCATCGAGCAGAAGACCACCAGTCGCAGCCCTCGCTCGACCGTCGGCACCATCACCGAAGTTTACGACTATCTCCGTCTGCTTTACGCCTCGGTCGGCGTGCCTCATTGTCCGCAATGCGGCAGGCCCATCCAGCGCCAGACCGCCGAGCAGATCGTCCAGCGCGTGCTGGCCATGGGCAGCCACAACGGAGAAGCGCTTCGAGTCACCGTCATGGCTCCGGTCGTGCGCGGGCGCAAGGGCGAATTCCGCGAGCTACTTGAGGAACTCGACCAGCAGGGTTTCCGCGCGCGCATCGATGGCGAGATGCGCGACCTCACCGAGACCATCCTGCTTGATCGCCGCAAGAACCACACCATCGAAGCCGTCATCGATCGCATCGCGCTCAAGCCCGGCGTAGAGAAGCGTCTGGAGACCGCCATCAGTCGCGCCTTGCAGATGGCTGCCGGACTGGTCATCGTCGCCATCGGCACCGGCGAGCGCCGCGACGAGCAGTTGTTTTCCACCTCCATGGCCTGTCCGGACTGCGGCCTCGACGTGCCCAAACTCGAACCGCGAAGCTTCAGCTTCAACTCCACCTACGGCGCCTGCGAGGAGTGTCACGGCCTCGGTTCACTCTACGATTTCGATCCTGCCAAGGTCATCGTCGACTGGTCCAAACCGCTGCTCGATGGCGGCCTCGGCCCTGGGTCGTCGTCGCAATATCTGCTCAAGCTGCTTCATCTGGCCGCCCGCCAATATGGCATCGACCTCAGGCAGCCCTTTGATCAGCTCCCCAACAAACACCAGCACATTCTGGTTTACGGACCTCCGCGCGGCGAGAGCGGACGAACCGGTTTTCACGGCATTCTCGAGTACCTGCGAGAAAACCTGGAAGACGTGAAAAGCGAAGCGTATCGCGAGACCATGATGGGCTACATGACGGCCTCGCTCTGTCGTGCCTGTGGCGGCCACCGCCTACGTCCGGAGTCCCTCGCCGTCACCGTCGGCGAGCGGTCCATAGGAGCCTTCACTGCGCTGCCGCTTGAGCAGGCCGTCGAAGCCGCGCGCGCTTTGCAGTTTTCCTCGCGCGAGGCTCTCGTCGCCGAGCGCATTCGTCGCGAAGTCGTCGAACGGCTGGAGTTCCTCGTCGGCGTCGGCCTTGGCTATCTCACGCTGGACCGCAGCGCTGCCACAATCAGCGGCGGCGAAGGCCAGCGCATCCGCCTCGCCACACAGATCGGCTCTCGACTCCGCGGTGTTCTCTACGTCCTCGACGAGCCTTCCATCGGGCTGCACCAGCGCGACAACCAGCGCCTCATTGAAGCGCTCATCCGCCTTCGCGATCTTGGCAACACCGTCCTCGTCGTCGAGCATGATGAAGATACCATACGCGCCGCCGATTACGTTCTCGACCTCGGTCCAGGCGCTGGCAGACTCGGCGGCGATGTTATCGCTGAGGGAACTCCGCAGCAGATTATGGCCACGCCAGACTCACTCACCGGCCAGTATCTCAGCGGAAAGAAAACCATCCTGCATCGGGACCAGCCGCGCCGCCTCACCGGTCGATGGATCACCATCCAGGGTGCCCGCGAACACAACCTGCGCGACGTTACCGTGCGCTTCCCGCTCGGCGTCATGACCGTCGTCACCGGCGTCAGCGGCAGTGGAAAAAGTACCCTCGTCAATGATATTCTCTATCGTTCCCTGGCCCGCGCCATCTACGGCTCACGCGAAGAGCCGGGCAATCATGACGCCATCGACGGCGCCGGGCAGATCGACAAGGTCATTCGCATCGACCAGTCTCCCATCGGGCGCACGCCCCGCTCCAATCCCGCCACTTATACCCAGTTATTCTCCCCGCTCCGCGACCTCTTCGCCATGTTGCCAGAGTCGCGTGAACGCGGTTACAAGGCCGGACGCTTCAGCTTCAACGTCGCTGGCGGCCGTTGCGAAGCCTGCGAAGGCGACGGCCAGCGCCGCATCGAGATGAATTTTCTTCCTGACGTCTATGTCCAGTGCGAGGTCTGCGGCGGCAAGCGTTATAACCAGGAGACGCTCGCCGTCAAGTTCAATGGCTACTCCATTGCCGACGTTCTCGATCTCACCATCGAAGATGCGCTCACCGTCTTCGCCGATGTTCCCCTGCTGCGCGTCAAGCTGCAAACGCTCGTCGATGTTGGTCTTGGCTACGTCCATCTGGGCCAAAGCGCCACCACTCTCTCCGGCGGTGAAGCCCAGCGCATGAAGCTTGCTCGTGAGCTTTCCAAGCGCCAGACCGGACGCACTATTTATCTGCTCGATGAGCCAACCACCGGCCTTCACTTCGACGACGTTCGCAAACTCCTCGAGGTGCTCCACCGGCTCGCTGACCACGGCAACTCCGTCGTCATGATCGAACACAACCTTGATGTCATTCGCAACGCCGACTGGATCATCGATATGGGGCCGGAGGGTGGTGCCGGCGGCGGTCTTCTCGTCGCCGAGGGGCGTCCGCTCGCCGTTGCCGCCTGCCCGCAATCCCATACCGGCTCGTTCCTGCAGAAATTTTTTTCACAGCACGGCGCGCCTAAGTTCATCACCGACGAGCCGCTCCCGACCGAGCATGCCGCGGACTCGCCGCAAGCGGCCTCGAAATCCCGAAAATCCAGTTCCAAATCCGGTGCAAAGTCCAGCTCAAAATCCAGCGCAAAGAAGACTCCCAAAAGCAGAGCCAAAGTCGACGCAACCACCGCTGGCAAACCAGCAAAGGGGACAGCATGAGCAACGCAGACGACTTCGAGACTCCCTCGAACAGCGACCATGCGGTGGGGATTCCCCAGCCAGCCAAGCCAGCCCGGCAAACCGAGTCAGCCCTGCCCGCCGAGTCAGTCGCCGATGGCTGGTTCAGCTACCAGCCACCCGTCCACCGCATTCCCAACGCCGCCGACGCGATGGTCTTTTTGCTGCTTCTGGGTATGGGCCTGGTGGCCATGATCGGCTTGATCGGCATCGCGCTCAAACTTCACTGGTTTGGATGGCGTGATCCCGCCCGCCTGCTCCTCAATACCCGCGTCGCCCTCGGCTCGCAGTTGGGCATCTACGCCGTCGCGCTGGTCGTCGCACTGCCCATTTATCGCACCATGTGGGGCCGCAGCCTCATGGAGGGTTTGCAGTGGCGTCCACGCCTCGCCGCGCGCCTTGCTGCCCGTCTCGTGCTCGTCGCTGTCGCCTGTGACGTCATGGCTGCTCTCGGCAACGCCCTGCTGCCGTTTCCCCAGCACGCGCCAATCGACAAGATGTTTACCACCGCTGCCGACGCCTGGCTGCTCTTCGCCTTCGGTGTCACCGCTGCGCCGTTCTTTGAGGAGATGATCTTTCGCGGATTTCTCGTCCCCGCTCTCGCCACAGCCTGGGAGTGGGCCACCGAGCGTTTCACCGGTCGCCACTCACGCGGCGTCGATGACCAGGGATTTCCCGTCTGGGGTACCGGCGCAATGCTCTTCGCTGCCCTCGGCGCGAGCGTCCCGTTCGCCCTCATGCATGCCGCACAGGTGAGCCACGCCTGGGGGCCTCTTAGCTTGCTCTACGGGGTCAGTCTCGTACTTTGCGCGGTTCGCCTTCGCACCCGATCCCTCGCCGCCAGTATGGTCGTCCACGCCAGCTACAACTTCCTGCTCTTCGCCGCCATGTTCGTCCAGTCCGGCGGCTTTCGTCATCTGGAACGCTTGCAGTAAAACCTCGCCCCATCTTCACCGCGCCTGCGTGTTACGCTCTTACAAAATGAATCTCAGCCCGATCACTCACAGCGATTCAGGCCCGGCTTCGCTGCCCCGTGTGCTGGATACGCGCCACGCCACAGCGATTGTCGTCGGCACCATCATCGGCAGTGGAATTTTTCTCGTCCCAACGGAGATGATGGCCGCCGTCGGCTCCTCCGCGCTTGTCTACGCTGCCTGGATCGTCGGCGGACTGCTCTCGCTTTTTGGCGCCATGACCTACGCCGAACTCGGCGCCATGATGCCGTACGCGGGCGGCGAATACGTCTACCTTCGCGGCGCGTATGGCGATCGCACGGGATTCCTCTACATGTGGACCTGGTTTGCCGTCGCCAAACCAGCCTCCATCGCCTCCGTCACCACCGGTCTCGCTCGCACTCTTGGCATCTTTGCCGCCTTTCACTGGCTCGATGCGCGCGCTCTCGGCGGTCCGCTCCCCGTCGCCTGGTCCCAGATATTCGCCATCGCCGTCACTTGGCTCATCACAGGATTGAACTACCTCGGCATCAAAAAAGCCGGTGACTTTCAGATCGTCTTCACCGTCCTCAAAGCCCTTCTGATCCTCATCGTCGTCGCCTTCTGCTTCGGTTATGCGCATGGTTCCTGGGCCAACTTCGCCACTGGCGTCTCCGTACCCGCCAACGGTGGATGGGCTGCGGCAAAAGGATTCATGATCGCCCTCATCGCCACGCTCTGGGCCTATGACGGCTGGAACGACCTGACCATGGTCGCCGGCGAGGTCAAGCGTCCGGACCGTGCTTTGCCCATCGCTCTCATCGGCGGCTTGGTCATCGTCGGCGCTCTCTTCATGGCCACCAACGCCGCCATCCAATACGTCCTTCCTGCCTCCGCCATTGTCGCCACGCCCAGGCCCGCCGTCGCCGCGCTGGCCGTTGTCGCCGGTCCCGCGGGAGCCGCCCTGGTCGCCGCCGCCATGGCGCTCAGCATCTTCGTCACACTCAACGGAACCATCATGTCCGGCGCTCGCGTTCCGTTTGCCGCCGCGCGCGATGGCCTCTTCTTTCGCCGCTTTGCCTCCATCCATCCGCGCTTTCAAAGTCCCGCCTATTCGCTTGTCGTACAGGCAGCTTTGTCCACGGTGCTGCTGCTCGTCCTCGGGCGCTTCCAGCAACTGTTCGAACTGGCCGTCTTTGCCGAGTGGCTCTTTTACCTGCTCACCGCCACCACCGTCTTCTGGTATCGACGTCGCCAGCCGTATGCCACGCGACCCTATCGCGTCTACTGCTACCCGCTTGTACCGATTCTCTTTGTCGTCAGCGCAGCCGTAGTCCTCGTCGCCAGCTTTGTCGGCAACCTTCGCGGCTCGCTCACCGGCGCAGCGCTGATTCTCGCGGGTCTTCCGCTCTTCACCTGGCTCAAACACCACTCCAATTCGCCCAAGACACATCCAGAGTGAGCCTTTATTCTTCCCCGCGAAACTGTCTGCCATGCGCTTTCGGCGCTCTGGCTAGGCCGGTTCGCGCGGGTAGGAGCGGCAATTCTTCCGGTTCGCTCTGTCGCGTTGCTGCGTCGAGGACGCGAGATGCCAGAGGTCAGCAAAGATGCCGCTGGCCAGCGAAGAAAAGGAGACTACAGGCCACAGTGCGTGACGGTTTAGATTCCAGATCGAAAGAAATCCAGCGAAAGCCGCAGCCCTTCGCGCAGGCTGATCTTTGGCTCCCAGCCAAGCAGCGTCCGTGCGCGCTCAATATCTGGCTGGCGGCGCGTCGGGTCATCCTGTGGCAGCGGTGCGTATACCAGCGTGCTGCTTGATCCGGTCACTTCCAGCACCGCTTCGGCGCACTCCAGGATCGTAAACTCGGTCGGATTTCCGATATTCACCGGCATATGCTCCTTGCTCAGCGCCAGCCGGAAGATCCCTTCAATCAGATCGGAGACGAAGCAGAAACTGCGCGTTTGCGAGCCATCGCCATAGACAGTCAGCGGCTCTCCACGCAGCGCCTGCATCACAAAATTCGAGATCACGCGACCATCCGAAGGATGCAGCCTCGGTCCGTAGGTATTGAAGATGCGTACCAGGTGCGTATTCACCCCGCGATACCGATGCCAGGCCATCGTCAGCGATTCGGCAAAACGCTTGGCCTCGTCGTAGACCGAGCGTGGGCCAACCGGATTCACGTTGCCCCAATAGCTTTCCGGCTGTGGATGAACCAGCGGATCTCCATAGCACTCCGAGGTCGATGCATGCAGAAAGCTGGCCCCGTATCGATGCGCAATCGCCAGTGCATTCTCCGTGCCCTTGGACCCAACGCTCAGCGTCTCCAGCGCCAGCCTCAGATACTCTGGTGGACTGGCCGGCGAAGCCAGGTTGAAGACGAAATCAACGGCTCCCGGGTCAAAGGCTTCGCAGATATCCCGTTGCTCAAAAGTAAAGCGAGGTTCGGAGGCAAGATGCGCCAGATTCCCTGGATTTCCCGTGGAAAAATTGTCCACGCCCAGGACATCCAAGCCCTCAGCAATCAGCCGGTCGGTCAGATGTGAGCCAAGGAATCCAGCGGCTCCGGTTACGAGTGCACGTTTTGGCAAAAGACAATCTCCAGTCAGAAATTTACAGATCACTTCCCTGCGCGTGAGGACACAGCGTCCTCACGCTAAATCGTGCTCTTGCGCGGTCGGCCCATCGTCGAGGCGTAGATGGCGGGACGTCCAACACTGACATATGTAAATCCGTGATCACGCATGACGGCGGGTGAGTAAAGATTGCGTCCGTCGATCATGATCGGGAACTTCAGCGCCCGATTCATCCGGTTCAGATCCAGCTCGGCAAACTGCTTCCACTCCGTCAGAATCACCGTCGCATCGGCATGCTCGGCCGCTGTATACGGGTCGGCTACATAACTCAGCAACTCGGACGCAGGCAGGACCCGTTGCGCAGACTCCATTGCGGCCGGATCATACGCCGCCACCTTGACGCCTGCTTCCAGCAGACGCCGGATCAGCGCAATCGCAGGAGAATCGCGGATGTCGTCCGTGTCCGATTTGAAAGCCAGACCGAGGGCCGCGATTTTTTTCCCCCGCAGCGTCCACAGCGCTGAATGGATCTTCTCGAAAAACAGATCAAGCTGGCGCTCGTTGATCTTGCGCACCTCGCTCAATAGGTGAAAATCCACTCCCTGCTGCTCGGCCACCCAGGAAAATGCCGCCACATCCTTGGGAAAACAGGATCCGCCATAGCCCAGACCTGCGCGCAGAAATCGCGGCCCAATGCGTGCATCTAGGCCCATGCCCAAAGCGATATCTTCAATGTCAGCTTCGACAGCTTCGGCCAGATTCGCAACCGCATTGATGAACGAAATCTTCATCGCCAGAAATGCATTCGCGGCATGCTTGATAATCTCCGCGCTTTGCGCAGAGGTTACCACAAGCTTGGCCGGTTCTTCCGCCGAGCACGGTCCTTCCAGAGCACCGGGCTGCGTATAGTAGCTCCCGTCGGTCAATGGCGCATAGATGCGGCGGAGAAGCTCCGCCGAGCGCTCATTGTTTGCACCCACCACGATTCGGTCCGGGTGCAGAAAATCTCCAACCGCTGTCCCTTCGCGCAAAAACTCCGGATTAGAGACAATGTCAAACCGATCCGAAGCAACGCCGTGCCGATGCATACAGCGCGTAATCCATTCGTTCGTATACACCGGAACCGTACTCTTTTCCACCAGTACTTTATAGCCATTCATCGCCTGAGCAATCTGGCTCACCACCGCTTCCACATAGGAGAGATCCGCCGCTCCAGTATTGCCCTGCGGTGTGCCAACCGCAATGAAGACTGCTTCCGCCGGATGAATGCCCTCGGCAAGATCCGTCGTGAACTTCACGCCCTTGTTCAGATGACGCACCAGCATCTCCGGCAGGTGCGCCTCAAAGATCGGCGTCTCGCCGCGCTGAAGCTGCGCAACCTTCTCTTCGTTGTTGTCCACGCAGACCACGTGATGGCCCATCTCGGCAAAGCACACAGCCGCCACCAGACCCACATAGCCTGAGCCGATCACGCAGATATTCACAGAAGCAGTCACATTCGAATCCGACATTCAAACTCCCTTCAAAAGCAAAGTTGCCATCCGCAAGGTTGCAATCCACTGCAAATTCAATCTCACCAACGGATGCGGGCTAAGGCGGATGAAAATTCCGCGTAAGGGATTCGAGCAAATTCCGAGCGGCTATACCCTGCGGATAAGATGCCACACTCCATTTTTCTCAGAAAAAATGCTGCCTCGCGGTTCTTTTGCGAGTACACCACTGATTTGCTCTCAAACTGTGGTGCGCTAGATTAAGAGTAAAGCAGCAGGGCGAGAGGAACAATGCGAATGCACGATGAAATCCCGCCAGCATGGCGTCAGCGCATCTGCGAGTACATCCGTGTAGAAGCCTTGCCCGTCGATAAATACGGCCATCAGCCCCGGCTCGCCGCGCTCGTCGCCATGCTGGCCGACGCGCACGAACTCGATCATCCCGCGGATCCCGATGTTTTGTTTGCCGCCGCTTGGATGCACGATCTCGGCGTCTTCACCGGCCACCGTCCCTCCGATCGCCACGCGCTGGCGCAGTGGGATCACGTTCCCTACACCCTTGCCGCCACCGATCGCCTCCTGCGCCAGTGGGAATTTCCCCAGGAAAAACTCGCCGCCGTCGCACTCGCCATTCAAACCCACGAAGCGCGTTACCAACCCACCACCCCCGAGGGCATCGTCCTCCGCGACGCCGATATTCTCGAGCAGCTCGGCGCCATTGGAATTGCGCGTTCCCTCGTCAAAGTCGGTCGAGACACTCGCTACCATCGCGTCAGTGACGTTCTGCCCGTCCTCGATCGTGCCCTGCAAGCCCTTCCCGGTCAGCTTCGGCTCGCCCGTGCGCGCTCCCTCGCCATACCGCGCATCGCCGCTATGCAGGCCTATCTGCAAGCCTTGCGGGAGGAGGCCGGTTGTCGGATGGAGTAGATATTCTTCGACGCCCTATGTGGAGAACTCCCGATGCGGAGAACCGTCCTCGAACTTCGCTAAACAAGCCTCCTTTCCGGTTTCGGGAAGTCACACCGTCGTTACCCATGCTGTTGTTCATTGGGAATTATGCAAAGCCGTTGTAAGATGTCCTCAGGAACGGCTTCGGGGTGAGGTCTGCCAAAACATGAGAGAGGTTTCATGTCCATCAAACAGGTTCTAGCAGGCATTTCCCTCATCGGTCTCGCGCTGTGCGCAGTGGTTTCCGGCTTGCCCGCACAGGCTCAGGTCGCTCCTTCTGTCACAATCTCTGGCCTGCCTCTCGGCGTCGGCGGCGGTTTCTCCGACTACTACCTCGACTACGGTCAGGGACGGCGCATGCTGGGCCTCTCCGGCTGGGCTGACTATGAGTTGTGGCACGGACTGGGCATCGAAGCCGAAGTCACCGCCATCGACTTTGACAAGCCATCCACGTTGCAGCGCATGAAGCAAAACTCCTTCAAGGGTGGAGCCATCTATCGCGCTCGACCCTTCTGGGGATTCCGCCCCTACGCCAAGGCGCTTATTGGTGTGGGCAGTATCGATTTTCCGTCCAACGATCCGCTTTACACCCACGACACGTTTCTTCAGGAAGCATTGGGTGGCGGCGTGGAGCGGCGCGTCTGGAACACCGTCTACATCCGCGGCGACTACGAATATCAGTTTTGGAATCAATATTTCGGCAGCAATAACCTGACTCCGAATGGCTTCACCCTCGGCGCAACTTACTACTTCCGCAAGATACACAGTCATCCTTAGCCTGCGGTCCTCGGCTTCATGGCAGCTTTCGATCTTCGGCGCGCGTTTCAGCCACGGCTCAGTAACAGCCCAGAAACGGACCCGCAACGTTTATTCCTTGCAGCGTCCTTCCACCCCGGAGGGTATATGAACCATTCTGGAAACGCAGATTTGACCATTCTCGGTGTTCGATTTTATGTTGGCGATGCCCACGGTGCGGTCGAGCGCGCCCTGCAATACGGCGGCCTCGTCGTGGTGCCCGCTGCGCCCGCGCTCAAAAATCTGGCCGTCGACGCCCACTATCGCGAAGCTCTTCTGGGCGCTGATTTCGCCATCGCAGACAGCGCACTCATGGTCTGGCTTTGGAACCTCGTCGAGCGCCCGCGAATTCCCAAGCTCTCCGGCCTTTTGTACCTCCGAACTCTGCTCAGGCATCCGGATCTCCACGGCGAAGGCACGACCTTCTGGGTGATGCCCACACCGGCCAGCGCCGCGCGCAATGTAGCCTGGCTGCGGCGCAATGGCCACTCCGTTCGTGATCAGGATGTCTATCTGGCGCCGATCTATGGGCCAGTAATCGAGGATGAAGAGTTGCTGCGCCGACTCGAAGCGCAGCAACCCAGGAACATCATCTTGGGCATCGGAGGAGGCACGCAGGAGCGCGTCGGCTGGTATCTCAAACAGCGGCTCAGTTATCGTCCTGCCATTCACTGCATCGGCGCGGCCATCGGGTTTCTCAGTGGAGATCAGGTGCGGATTCCCAACTGGGTCGATCAGCTCAGCATGGGCTGGCTCTGGCGCGTCGCCTCAGACCCCAAACGCTTCGGTCCGCGCTACTGGGACGCGCGCCATCTCGTTCCCCTGCTGCTCAAGTATCGCGACAAACTCCCCGCCGCGCAGTCCTGATGCTTCGCGCACCCGGTTCATCCTCTGAAAATCTGCGGACACGACCATGCCTCTGGCCTGATAGTTTGAAGCAGGACGGTCATCCGTATGAACATCTTCCATCTTCGGCGGCGCTCCCTGGTGCGCGGCACGTTTCTGGCGCTGGCCAGTTTTGTCGCCGGTTTCGCGCTCTCCGGTTTTCCCGCGCTCCATCCCAATCCCTGGCTGCTGCTGCCGCTCCTGCTGTGCGCATTTGGCGCGGTCGACACGGCTCGCTGCTTGCAGAAACGTTGGAATTTTTACCACGGCGCAGTCTTGCTGCTTCTCTATACAGACCTGATGATTCTGCTTCTGCTCACCCTTTTCCTCGTTGTCCCCTACTCCGGACTCACACTCTGACTCTATTCCTGCGACCCGCGTCGATGGCTCTCGCACGTCTTTCTCACACCCAGCCTCCGTCAATCACATAGCTTTGACCGGTCATCCCGCTGCTGTCGTCGGCCGCCAGAAACAGCGCCAGGCGCACCACCTCTTCCGGTTCCAGATGCCGCCTGAGCGCCTGCCTGCTCAGGATCTCCGCACTGTACTCCGGCGTCACCCACAGTTGCTTCTGCTTCTCCGTCAAGATTGCGCCGGGCTGAATGCTGTTCACGCGAATATTGTGTTTCCCCTCTTCAAACGCCAATGACCGCGCCAGTCCCACAATCCCCGCCTTGGCCGCCACATATGCCGGCAGCCCCACCGAAGGAATCCGCCACGCAATCGAACTCATATGCACCACCGAGGCCGACCCCGACTGCCGCAGCGTCGGCAGCGCCGCCTGCGTCACAAAAAACTGCTGTCGCAGATTGATCGCCATCAGCTCATCCCACTCCGCAGGATTCACCGTATCGCTTGCATGGCGACGATCGTTGCCGGCATTGTTCACAAGCACATCCAGCCCGCCCAATAGCCGAATGCAATCAGCCACTGCGCCTGGAATCGCACCAGTATCGCTCAGGTCACAGTGTCGATAGATCGGCGCAACGCCAACCGCACCCGACTCTGTACCCAGCTCCGTTATCAACGCCGCTGCCGCTTCGTCCTGGACATCCACAAAAGCCACCGCTGATCCCTGCACCACAAATCCGCGCACCAGCGCAGCTCCAATTCCACTGGCCCCACCACTGATCAGCACACGCCGTCCGCGCAGCGAAGGATAGGTGGCAAAGGGTCCTGTCGGTGCCGAAGATCGTAGAGTCGTCATGGCCGGAATTGTAGCCGCTCGCGCGCGCAGGTATCGAGTCTGACTCAAGCAGTAGTCATGCCGCAGCCAATTCGCATTCAGCCCGCACCGCCGCAAAGCTGGGGCAGGGCGTTCGCTTCAATTTCGTTCTTTCTTCGCCTTTCCGTGTAGACTAATCGCATGGATTTTCAGTTGCACACAAGCTACGAGCCGCGCGGCGATCAGCCTCGCGCTATCGACGAACTTGTCTCTGGCCTCGCCGTCGGAGAGCAGCATCAGGTTCTTCTCGGCGTGACCGGTTCCGGCAAGACCTTCACCATGGCCAAGGTCATTGAAGCCGTCAATCGTCCCGCTCTGATCCTTGCGCACAACAAGACCCTCGCAGCTCAGCTTTACAACGAATTCCGACAGTTTTTCCCCCACAACGCTGTCGAATACTTCGTCAGTTACTACGACTACTACCAGCCCGAAGCCTACGTTCCCGCCGGCGATCTTTACATCGAAAAGGAAGCCACCGTCAACGAAGAGCTGGACAAGCTTCGTCTCTCCGCCACGCGCTCGCTTTTTGAACGCCGCGATGCCATCATTGTCAGCTCCGTCAGTTGCATCTACGGCCTTGGCTCGCCAGAGGCCTACTACGGCATGTTGCTGCTGCTTGAGCAAGGCCAGCGCATCAGCCGTCAGGACATCGTCCGCCGCCTCGTCGAGATTCTCTACGAGCGCAACGACATGGACTTCCGTCGCGGTACATTTCGTGTCCGTGGCGATGTCATCGAAGTCTTTCCCACCTACGACGAATCCGCCTTTCGCATCGAACTCTTCGGCGACGAAATCGAGTCGCTCTCCCAGATCGATCCGCTCTTCGGCACCGTCAAGCAGAAGTACGCTCGGTTGCCCATCTATCCCAAAAGCCACTACGTCGTCCAGCCCGAGCGCAAATCCCAAGCCATCGACAGCATCGTCGCCGAGCTGACCGAGTGGGAAGCACAACTGGAAAAGGAAGGGCGCATGGTCGAGGCCCAGCGCATTCACCAGCGCGTTCGTTTTGATCTCGAGATGATCAAGTCCATGGGCTACTGCCACGGCATCGAGAACTACTCCCGCCACTTCTCTGGACGCCTGCCCGGTGAGCCGCCTCCTACTCTGCTCGACTACTTCCCGCGCGACTTCCTCGTCTTCATCGACGAGTCCCATGTCACCATGCCCCAGGTTCATGGCATGTGGCACGGCGACCGCAGCCGCAAGCAGACCCTCGTCGATTATGGCTTCCGTCTGCCTTCGGCGCTCGATAACCGCCCGCTCAAATTCGAAGAGTTTGAGAACCGCGTCCACCAGCTCATCTACGTCTCCGCCACGCCCGGCCCTTATGAACTCACCAAAGCCGCCGGTGTCGTTGTCGAGCAGGTCATCCGTCCCACCGGACTGGTCGATCCCGAGGTCGAGATTCGTCCCGTCAAAGGCCAGATCGACGATCTCCTCGGCGAGATTCGCGCCCGCGCCAGCCGCAACGAACGCGTCCTTGTCACCACCCTCACCAAGCGCATGTCCGAGGATCTCGCCGGCTACTACACCGAGGTCGGCGTCCGCTGCCGTTACATGCACTCCGAGATAGAGACCCTCGAGCGCGTCAAGATACTCGCCGGCCTCCGCAAAGGCGAGTATGACGTCCTCATCGGCATCAACCTTCTGCGCGAAGGTCTCGACCTGCCCGAGGTCTCCCTCGTCGCCATCCTCGACGCCGACAAGGAGGGTTTTCTCCGCTCCACCGGAGCCATGATTCAGACCATCGGCCGCGCCGCCCGCCACGTCGAGGGCCGCGCCATCCTTTACGCCGACCGCATGACCGACTCGATGAAGCGCGCCATCGACGAAACCAACCGTCGCCGCGCCATCCAGCGCGCCTACAACGAAGAACACGGTATCGTCCCTCAGTCCATCCTCAAAAGCATCGACCCCGGCCTCGCCTCCATCCTCAAAGCCGAATACGGCGACCCGGTCGAGATCGCCACCGAAGAAAAAAAAGACTTCGCCAGCCAGGCCGATCTCGACGCCTACCTCGCCACTCTCGAGGAGCAGATGCGAGACGCCGCCAAACGATTCGAGTTTGAAAAAGCCGCCAAACTTCGCGATACGCTCAAAGAGTTGCGCGAGAAGGAATTTCTCTTCGGCTAAGGCAAAATCCGAGCCTGTGAACCAGCAAAAGAACCTGCATATTGCATTTTCCTCAGTAAGGAATGCAGCCCGCATCGTATGCGATGGACCTAGTCGCTCCGATTTCTACCAGTTGACATTCGACCTGAGCGGGAGTATCGTTCGAGTCGAATGGCGACTAGAAAGAAAGACGATCAGCTCGACCTGATGCAGGGCACACTAGACCTGCTGATTCTGCAAACGCTGGTGGGTGGGCGCGCACACGGTCATGCAATTGCCTGCTCCATTGAAAAGCGATCCGAAGAGGTTTTGCAGGTTGGGCACGGGTCGCTCTATCCGGCGCTTCAACGGCTTTTGAAATGCGGCCTGATTGTAGCCAAAGACGGAGTTTCCGACAACAACCGAAAGGCGAGGTTCTATACCCTGACGGCAAAAGGGCGCAGACAATTGTTTGTCGAAGCCTCAAAGTGGCAGAAACTCTCCCGTGCCATTGCGTGCATTCTTGCGCCAGCGATGGAAGAGCGTTCATAAAAGCGAGGTCTCGAATATGTTTGGATGGCGGAGCCGCAGGGAGAAACTGCTCGAAGAGATTGAGTCTCATCTCGATATGGCTACCCAGCAGAACATTGAGGCCGGGATGCCGCCCGATCAAGCAAAGCAAGCCGCAAAAAAGAGGTTTGGCAATGTCCTGCTGGCTGCGGAGAGATCCCGCAGCGTGTGGGGAGCTGTGTGGCTGGAGAATCTGCTGCGTGACATCCGCTATGCATGGCGTAGCCTGAGCGCAGCACCCGGCTATTCACTCACGTTGGTGTCGACTCTGGCGCTGGGTCTGGGTTCAGTCACCGTAATGTTGGCAATTATTCAGTCTGTCTTGCTGCTTCCTGTGAATCTACCTCATCCCGAGCGACTGGTGCAGGTCTATGCCGAGGGCCAGATCCGGGGCATCACTTCCAGCCAGCACGCGCTTTCTTATGCGGCGATCGACGCACTGCGCCGGGAGGCGCGCTGCTTCGCCGACCTGAGCGGATACAACACCATGGTGCTCCCGGTGAAAACAGAGACTGGCGCACGGGTCAACCCGCTGATGGAAGTGACGCCGGATTTCTTCCAGACTCTCGGAGTTCCGGCTCAGGCAGGTCGCCTGATCCAGCCAGCCGACGCCAACACACAAGTGGTCGTTGTCAGCGATCGGTTTTGGCGTAGCCAGATGCGCGGCAGCCCTCGCGCCATCGGTGAAGCCATCACCATCTCAGGCAGGCAGTGGACCGTGATCGGCATTCTGCCCGCGACCTTTCATGCTCCGGGAATGACTGGAGGGCAGGTGGTGTTTTTGCCGATCTCGGCCGGTCAATCCGGCCAGGACATATTCAAGATTGAGTCTGCCGCAGTGATTGCGCGCCTCAAAGATGGGATTTCCCTGCCGCAGGCCCGCGCAGAGGCGCAAAGCATCTTCCAGCACTCCGGCCGCAACTACGCTGAGCAGCAGCGACGGCTCGGGATGCGCTCCTATCAGCAGCTCGTGACCGGAGAGATGCAACGACTGCTCTGGACGCTGCTCGGCGCCGCGCTGGTTCTGCTCCTGATCGCTTGTGCCAATGCGGGTAATCTGCAAATCGGCCGCAGCACAAGCCGCATGACAGAGATGAATGTCCGTTCTGCGCTGGGCGCAGGTCTTGGACGGCTCATGCAGCAGTTGTTGACTGAAAATATCCTTGCGTCGCTGCTCGGTGCGGTGCTGGGTAGCGGATTGGCATTCGTGATTATCACAGGGGTGCGCCGCGCCTATGCCGGCAAGTATCCAAGATTTGAAGACATCACAGTTCACCCGCTGCTCCTTTGCGCTTCCTGCGCGCTTGCCGTTGCGGTGGGAATCCTTGCATCCCTGGCGCCGACACTGAAGATTTGCAGTCACGTAACCGGGAGCTCGACAAGCAGAAACGCCACGCAAAGGCTGCTGCTGCCCGGGCTGCTCGTCGCTACCCAGGTAGCGCTCACCTGTATGCTGCTGGCCACCAGCGGCCTCTTTGTATGCACCCTGCGCTCGCTTCAGAACGTGAAGCTCGGCTTCAATCCCAAGGGCGTGACCACACTGGTACTCATGCCCGAAAACCAGCAGCAGAACCCTCAGATATCACACGCGATCGAGATCGGTCTGCTGCATCGGTTCGAGGCTCTTCCCGGAGTGCAATCGGTGACCATGCAATCGGCGATCCCCTTCTCTCACTACGACATGACGCTGCACGGCGCCACCGAAGTTGTCGGGTGGCCCTTTCATCAGGGAGACTTCGCGTACTTCAGTTTCGTGAGTACAAATTTTGTGCAGGCAAGCGGAATCCACCTGCTTCGTGGGCGCGGCTTCGTCCCAGCAGATGAGTCTAGTGGCATGATTGTGGCTCTGGTCAATGAGGCGTTCGCCGGAGCCTTTCTCAACGGTCGGCAGCCTCTCGGGGCCAGTCTTCAATTTCACCGCGATCCCGGAGAGACCGAAGCGGATATCCCCTTTGCGCAGCCAATGACCATTGTCGGCGTGGTTCAGAATGAGGTGAAGGGGGGGAGATCTCGGAGCACAATACCAGCCCATGGTCTACCTCGACGATCTGTCTTTGCCCGGGTCCTCTTTTCTGAATGCGGTATTCAGCATGAGCGCGCAATATGCCGTGCGCTCAAACCTGCCCGAAGCTACCCTGGCAGCCAGGTTGCGTACCGTCGTCAGGCGCGACGCTCCGACCATGGTGGAGATGAGCCTGAAACCGATGGAGAAGAATATCTCGCAATCGCTTGACCAACGACGGCTTGCATTGAGGCTTGTCGCAGGATTCGGCACGGTCGCGCTCGTGCTCTCAGCCATCGGAATCTACGGCGTGCTGGCGTACTCGGTCGCGCTGCGTAGACGAGAGATTGGAATCCGCATGGCGCTTGGATCGTCTGGCCGAAGAGCCGCCGGACTGGTGATGCGCCAGGCCGGTGGAATGGTCCTGCTTGGGCTGGTTCCCGGCATCGTCGGCGCATGGGGCGCAGGCCGCGCCGTACAATCATTTCTCTTCGGTGTCAGGCCGCTCGATGCTGAAACTTCACTGACTGCGATTGCTGTGTTACTGATGATCTCAGGCACTGCCACGCTGTTGCCGGCCATGCGCGCTGCCCAGGTCGATCCGGCGGAGACTCTGCGCGCGGAGTGATTTGCCATCCTTTGCCGCTCGCTCGACTCCCTGATGTCAGGGAAACTCCAGGCAGCCATACCCTGCGAAAATGGTGTCTGCCTTGATCGTTTCCCAGCAAACATGCGCCCTCGCGGTTGCATTCGCGTACGCATACTCTAAATTTGCTCCAGAGCGCGTTCGCTCTGGGGTGCTTCCAGCCGCAATCCGCAGCCTCCGCGCACAGCAGAATCGAAAACACTCCACGCCGCGCCGCCTCAAGGCAACCTGTGCGCCAATCCGTTCATCTTACCCGTTGGTCAGGCGATTTCTGCGAATAGGGGAGAGACTGGCGTGCTGAAGCTGATTCGGCCCAGGTTGAATATGGCGGTGATCTTACTGGTTGACGAAAACCCCCTCCGGGCTTCCATGCGCCTGAACCTTCTACAGCGTGCAACCCCCGATGTCGTCCGCGTCAGCAGTCCCGCTGACGCTCTCTGCATGGTTGAATCCGAAGATTTCTCCCGCGTTCTGCGACTCGTCGTCACCGGCAGTCACGTCTCGGGAATTAGCCGCCCCGAGTTCGTACTCGAACTCCGCCGCCGCCTTCCGGATGTTCCTGTCCTCGTCCTCACCGCCAGCGACGAAAAGCCCGCCGAGCACCCGGAGGTTCCCGGCGTCTACTACATGAGCGCAAACTCCCCGGAAGAGTTGCGAACCACCGTCGACAGCCTCCTGCATAACGGCTCGCGACAAACCGCCTGAGTTGACTCCGCACCCCTCCCACATCACCTTCTCACTTGTCGCTTACGCACCCTTTGCCCATCTTTGTGTGGATACGCCTCGTCCCGGTCTCCGCATACCATTGTCAGAGATGCCTGCGCCGTCACAATTGCTCCTGTCGCTTTCGGGTGCGACAATCATAGGGAAAGATTGCCAGGCGCTGGCACAGAATCCAAAGTAGACAGGACGGGGAGATGGCGGCTTTTGGAAGTTTTGCGCTGCTGATTGCGCTCATTCTGGCGGTGTACAACCTCTTTGCCGGGGGCGTCGGACTGCGCCTCCAGGCTGTCGGCGGCGGTGCCTCGCGCATCGCGCCCGAGCGTTTGCTGGAGACTGCGCGTCGCGCAGGCATCGCCGGATTCGTAGCCGTCACCGCTGCCGCCTTCGCGCTTGTCTGGTCCGTCTTCCACAACGATTTTTCGCTCGAATACATCGTCGAGCACTCCAACATTGCTCTCCCGACGGCCTACAAATTTGCCGCTCTCTGGAGTGGTCAGGAAGGCTCGTTGCTGCTCTGGTGCTGGCTGCTGGCCACCTACGGCTTTGTCCTCCGCCTCACGGACAGCGAAGACAAGCGCCTGCACGCCTACGCGGGTACCATTCTCGCCGGGGTTCAGGTATTTTTTCTCGTCCTCGTTAACTTCGTCGCTATGCCTTTTTCTCTGGTTCGAGGCGGTGTCGCTCCACCCGACGGCAACGGCCTCAACCCGCTTCTGCAATATCCCGAGATGGTCATCCATCCGCCAATGCTTTATCTCGGATACGTCGGATTCACTGTTCCCTTTGCCTTCGCTCTCGGCGCGCTCATGATGCGCTATCCTGGCGAAAAATGGATTCACATTACCCGCCGCTGGACCATGTTTACCTGGATGTTTTTAACAATAGGCATCTTCCTCGGCATGCACTGGGCCTATGCCGTCCTGGGCTGGGGCGGTTATTGGGGTTGGGACCCGGTTGAAAACGCCTCACTCATGCCCTGGCTCACCGGTACCGCATTCCTTCATTCCGTCATGATGCAGGAGAAGCGCGGCATGATGAAAAGCTGGAACGTCTGGCTCATCTTCTCCACCTTCATGCTCTCCATCCTCGGCACGCTACTCACGCGCGGCGGCCTCGTCAGCAGCGTCCACGCCTTCGCTCAATCCTCGATTGGAACCTGGTTCGTCGTCTTCCTCGGCATCATCCTTGCCGTCTGCGCCTTCACCTACATCCTTCAGCGCGACCATCTCAAAAGCGAATACCAGATCGAGTCGCTGGTCAGCCGCGAGTCCAGTTTTCTCTTCAATAATCTGGTCCTGCTTGCAGCCTGTTTCACCATCCTATGGGGAACGCTCTACCCAGTCCTCTCCGAGTATGTCGATGGCACGAAAAAAACCGTCTCCGGCGCCTATTACAGCCACGTCATGGTGCCCATCGGCGTCTTCCTGCTTCTGCTCACCGGCGTAGGTCCGCTGCTCGCCTGGCGCTCTTCCTCGCTTAAAAGCATCCGCAGAAATTTCCTCTGGCCCACCATCGCCTTCTGGATCGCGCTGCTCGCCTGCGTCCTCGGCGGCGCCAGGGTCTGGGGAGATGAAGGCGTCTTTTACGCCGCCGTCACTTGGTCGCTCGGCGCTGCCGTCGCCACCGCCATCCTCTCGGAGTTCTTCCGCGGTGCCTCGGTTCTCCATCGCCAGACTGGAAAAAATCTCGCTGCTTCGGCCATCCTGCTCACACGCCGCAACACGCGCCGTTACGGTGGCTACATCGTCCATCTCGGCGTCGTGCTCATCTTCCTCGGCTTCGCCGGTTACGCCTTCAATCGCAGCGCGGAAAAAGAGATGCCCCCGGGCAGTTCCATCTCCGTCGGCCCTTATACCCTGGTCAACATCGGTAACACCGAGGACTCCAACGCTAACTACGACACAGAGTTTTCCCAACTCGACGTCTACCAGCACGGAAAAAAGATCCTCGATCGTCCCATGGCTCCGGAGAAGCGCGTCTACCTCGTTAACGGTCAGCCCCAGACCATCGTCGCCAACCACTCTACCCTCCTCTGGGATCTCTACGTCGTCTACGAGGGCAAGAATCCCAACACCGGCATGCCCATCATCAAGGTCTTTCTCAATCCCCTCGTCAGTTGGATATGGATCGGCCTTGCCGTCACCGTCTTCGGCACGCTGCTTGCCCTCGTGCCCACCCTGCAGCTTGCCCGCGTCACCGTCCCGGCCGTCGTCGCGCCGGATGCGTCGGCTCTTGAGGGCCACGCCACCGCAGGAGGCGATTGATGCTCCATCCCTTATCGCCACGCTCGAAGTCAAACGCCGCCCACCCGTTGCTTCGAACTCTCTTCGCCGCGCTTGTCGTCGCGCTTTGTCTCTGCGCCACCGCCGCCACCGATCCCGCTGCCCGTTTCAACGATCTCGGTCACAGGATGATGTGTACCTGCGGCTGCAGTCAGGTCCTGCTGGAGTGCAATCACGTCGGATGCACCGTCTCCGGCGGCATGCGCAACGAGCTTTCTCAGCAGATCGCCAGTGGGCAGAATGACAGCCTTATTCTCCAGAGTTTCGTTCAGGAATACGGCGCCACCGTCCTGGCCGCGCCCACCCTCCACGGCCTCGATCTCCTCGCCTGGATCATGCCCTTTGCGGTCTCGCTGCTCGCGCTCGGCGGCACCATCTATCTCGTGCGTCACTGGGCGCGACAACAACCCGCTACCGCTCCGCTCCGCACACCCGAGGAAGCACGTGCTTTCGAGGCCATGCGGGAACGCATTCGCCGCGAAACCCAGGAGGATATCCAGCCATGACTTCCACCGATGGACTCATCGCCGGTGCCGTTCTATTTCTCGCACTGTTCGTCTACATCCTCTGGCCGGAAAAGGTTATTGTCCGCCAGCCGGAAAAAACCCGCCTCGACTTCCTCGAAGAGTGGAAAGAGCAGCTTTACGCCAACCTCCGCGACCTCCACTTCGAATATCAGGCCGGCAAATATCCGCTGGAAGACTACGAGCAGCAGCGCGCTCTGCTTGAAAATGAAGCGGCCACCGTTCTGGCGGAGATGGAGTTACTCCAGCAACTCGATCAGGCCACGCTCCACACCGCGCATGCATCCAGATAAATACCATCCAGATAGAAACCGACCAGACTAAACTCGTTCCCCAAACCCTGTTTTCGCTTTCAGAAATCCGTACACGCATGAGGACCAATCCAGTGTTTTCTTTCCATCCCAAATCAGCATCGACGCGGCGGATTGCCGCTTTCGCCCTGCTCGCCGCCTGCAGCGTCGTAGCCCTTGCCGGCACCATCACCGGAACCGTTACTAACAAGACCAGCAATCGCCCCGCCGTCGGCGACACCGTCACACTCCTTAGTCTCACCGCTGCGCTTCAGGAGCTTGCCCACACCCAAACTGACTCGCAGGGCCGCTTCTCTCTCACCACACCCGACGACTCCCAGCCCTATCTCGTGCGCGTCCATCACCAGTCCGGCGACTACTTCCAGAACATGCCCCCCGGCTCGCACCAGGCCGACATCACCGTCTTTGACGTCGCCAAAAAAGTCGCCGGTGTCTCCACCGAAGCAGACGTCCTCCGCATCGAAGCCGCCAACGGCCAGTTGACCGTCACCGAGAGTTATTTCGTCAAAAACACATCTTCGCCGCCCGTCACACAGGCCAGCGACCACACCTACGAGATCGTCCTGCCCCCGGACGCCACCATCGAGGGCGCAGCCACCGTCGGCCCGGCCAACATGCCTCTCGCCGCCACTCCCGATCCCGTCACACCCAAAGGCCACTACGCCTTTTCCTACCCCATCCGCCCCAATGAAGGCGAAAACGGCACGCGCTTTCAGGTCACCTACCATCTCCCGTACTCCGGCAGCTTCACCTTCCATCCCAAACTCGTCGAGGGAGCCGACAACCTCGCCGTCATGTTGCCCAAAAGTATGCAGTTCACCGGATCCGGCTTTCAGCTTGTCCCCGATGACGTCAACGCGCAAACCTATCTCGTCCGCGGCATCGCTCCGGGTCAGTCCATGCAGTTCACCGTCACTGGAACCGGGCAGCTTCCGCGCGACACCGGCACCGGCGGCCAGCAGCAGGGCGCAGATAGCAGCCAGCCCAACGCTGGCGCCCAGCAGGATGGTCCCAATGGACCGCCCGGTGGCGGACTTGGCACCCCCATCGCCACTCCGGACCCGCTTGCCAAATACAAGTGGTGGATTCTCGGCGGTCTCGGCCTGGCGCTTGTCATCGCCGCCGCGTTTCTTCTTCGTCAGCCAGCCCCGTCCGTAGTCACCGCCGATTCGTCTTCATCACCGCTTTCGTCAAAATCCGCAAAGTCCGTGCCAGTTGCCCCGGCTGGCTCGGCTGCTTCCCGATCGCACGGTCAGCATCAGACTGCCTCAGCCCCTGCGGCTTCCAGCCAATCCCAGCTTCTCGCCGCGCTCAAGGAAGAGCTGTTTACGCTGGAAAGTGAACGCATCGCCGGCACACTCTCGCCCGAGCAGTACGCTGAAGCCAAAGCAGGTATGGAAATCGTGCTGAAGCGAGCGCTTGCTCGCAGCAAATCCAACGGCGCTTAGCGGCCCTCCGCAGCCGTTTGCAGCCAGTTCGCAGATGTTTTCGTCGGGCACAGTAGCACCGCAACCTGGCACACGGAGCCGAAGACAGTTTCAGGCTCCGTATGCAACAATGTGTTTCCAGGAATCGCAGCATCGACGGAGGATTGCCATGAAAACACTAATTCGGACTCTGCTCATGTTGTCCTTGATGGTCTGGCTCGGCGCGGAGATTTTCTTCCCCTTCGTCGCCGCTGTCACCTTCAGCCAGCTTGCGCCCAACACCCACGCCGCTGGTCAAATCGTCGGTGCGCTACTGCGCATCCTCCACACCATGGGGGCAGGAGCAGGCATCGTTGCTCTCGCCCTGCTTGCGCTCTCGCCTGCCTGGGGACTCTATAAAGCCAAAGCCGTTCTTCCGGCCATGGTCCTGCTGCTCCTGATGATCGGCCTCACATCCTACTCGCAGCATGGCATCATGCCGCAGATGGAGCGCGATCGCGTCGCCGCCGGGGGCGCCATTGACCTTGCCCCGGCCAACAATCCTGCACGCATTGACTTCAACCGCCTCCATGAGCAAAGTACCACCGTTGAAGAGGCCATTCTCCTCATGGGCATCGCCGTCGTCGCTGTCGTCGCTCACGCAGAAACCCTGGCGGCTCGATCCTAGTGAGATCTTCCGGATTGGCCATCGCGCTTGGAACAGTTGCCGCTCTGGCTGACGTCGCCGGCGGCTTCGTCCTCGTCAAGGCGCATGCCGCAGAGCGCTCCCTGCGCTATTTCGTCGCTCTGGGCGCGGGTTTCCTCATGGCCACCACAGTACTCGAAATGCTCCCGGAGAGCATGAAGCTCAACGCTACCATCGCTCCCATTCTCGTCATGGCCGGCTACTGCGCCATCCATTTTCTGGAACACACCGTCAACGCCCACTTCCATTTCGGCGCGGAAACCCATGCCGGTGAGTTTGTCTCCGCGCGCACCAGCTACTCCGTCCTCGGCGGACTTGTCCTGCACTCGCTTTTTGACGGCGTCGCCATCGGTTCCGGTTTTGCCATTTCCGGCGCGCTCGGCTGGCTCATCTTCGCCGCCATCTTCCTCCACAAAGCCCCGGAAGGATTCACCATTGCCTCCGTCATGCTCGCCAGTGGCGGCAGTCGTGGCAATGCCTTTCTCGCCACCGTCACCCTTGCCGTCGCCACCGTCAGCGGAGTCCTCTTCATGACGATTGCCCCCGATCTTGTCGCCTACGGTCTGCCGCTCTCGGCCGGCGTCGGCCTCTATGTCGCCGCCACCGATCTCGTCCCCGAGGTCAACCGCGAACCCGGCATCAAAATGGCTCTCGTCTTCTTCGCTGGCGTCGCCGCATTCCTGCTTCTGCGCACCCTCGCGCCCGCCCTCTGAGTCCGACTTATTCCCGTGTCGGCAAACCAATGCACGGAAACCCTGCCGCACGGTAGCCACTCCTCCTGTTGAGCCTCTGTAGCGCCGCCGGCTTGCCTCCATCCCACCCACGGGTACATGCACCCGCTCGTTCCTGTACTCTAACTTGTTCCACAAATGCATCGAGCACTCCGCCGCCAACAAGCTCATCAATACCCGGAAACCATGAAAAATCGCTTCCCCCATCCCAAGAAGATTTCTCTGCGCCGCCATCTGCCGCTTGTTCATGAAGACCTCTCCGGCGTCTACCGCCGCAATCTCCACAAGTGGCTTCTCATCGCGCCCATCCTCGGCGTCGCCGCAGGACTCACCATCACCGCCGTCGCCATCCTCATCCTCAAGGAAATCTGGCCTGCTGTCCTCGGCTATTACCTGCTCCATCACTGGGCCATCGTTCCCAGCCTCGTCCTCGGATGCGCCATCACTGGCCTCATCATGCAATACTTCACCCCCAACCCTAACGAGCACTCCACCGAAGAGGTCATTCAGTCCTATCACGAGCATGAAGGCGCCATCGACATGCGCCCCTTCATTCCCAAGCTGCTTGCCGCCGTCACCACCGTCGGCTTCGGCGGCAGCGCCGCGCTCGAAGGCCCAAGCATTTACGGCGGCGCTGCGCTTGGCTCATGGCTCTGGAAAAAACTCTCCCGCTTTCCTCGCTTCCATCTCGACGACCGCGACCGTCGCATCATGCTCATCTGCGGAGCCGCCGCGGGCATGTCCGCCGTCTTTCGCGCACCCTTTACCGGCATCGTCTTTGCACTGGAGATGCCTTATAAAGACGATCTCGCCCATGAAGCGCTGCTCCCGTCGCTCATTGCCTCTGTCGTCTCCTATCTCACCCTCGGCAACTTTTTCCGCAGTGGTCCGCTTTTCAACTTCGTCGCAAGCTCGGACTACCACACCTCCGACCTGCTCTGGTCCCTGCTTCTCGGCGCGCTCATCGGCCTCGTTTCCATGGCTTTTGTCATCACCTTCCGCCGGGTTCGTTCCTGGGTCGTCGGTTGGAACTGGCCCCACTGGATCAAGCTTTCGCTTGGCGGCCTTGTCACCGGCCTCTGCGGTCTCGGCTTTCTCTTCGCCTATCCAGGCAATCTCGTCCCTCTCGGTCCCAACTACGAGGCCGTGCAAACCATCCTCACCACCGCCCACAGCTCGCGCGAACTCCTCCTCTTCGCACTGCTCAAGCTTGCCGCGACTCTCGGCACCCTTGCTGCTGGCGGTGTCAGCGCCATGTTTGTCCCACTCTTTCTCACCGGCGGCAGTCTCGGCATCGCCTTCGCTCAGTCCGTCGTCCACTCCCCAGCCGTTGGACTCTACGCCGCCGTCGGCATGGCCGCCTTCATTGCTGCCGGTTACAAAACTCCGCTCGCCGCCGTCGTCTTCGTCGCCGAAGCCACCGGCGGACACGGCTTCATCATTCCCGCCCTCATCGGCGCAGCAGTCGCCTACGCTGTCTCCGGCGATGCCTCCGTCTCCGGCGACCAACGCGTCCACGGCGTCCGCCCGGAGTTCTCCCACTCGCCGCAGTAAGCCCGAATTGCGCTCCCGAATTGCCTCATCCCTCCGCGTTGCTCCATTCTTTCTCACCGCTCTTTTTCCATTTCGTCTACACTGATCAGGAGATGGAAAGCGCTGTAGTGGCTGAACTTCCCCTATTGAATCGAATCGGTCATCAGCTCGGTATCCGCTGGCGCACCATGCTGGCCAACCGCGAAGATCAGGTCTTCCTACTTCTTTCCCTATTGATCGGTGCTCTGGTGGGCATGGTTGTCGTCGCCATGATCGTTCTCACCGAGCGTCTCGGCATGAGGCTCTATCCCGTCGGCAGCTCCGCCTGGCGACGCGTGCTCATCCCCATTGGCGGCTCGCTCGTCCTCGGTTTTCTGCTTGTGCGCTTCTTTCCCTTTGCTCGTGGCACCGCCATTCCGCAAACCAAAGCCGCCGTCCAGACCCGCGGAGGATACATCTCCCTCCGCACCGTCCTCGTCAAGTTTTTCTGCACCGCCGCTTCGCTGGCCTGCGGCATCCCGCTCGGCCCTGAAGGTCCCTCCGCCCAGATCGGCGCCGGCATGGCCTCCGTCATCGGTCGACACCTCGGCTTGAAACCCGAAAAAGTCCGCTCACTCCTGCCCGTCGGTGCCGCCGCCGCCATCGCCGCAGCCTTCAACACTCCCATGGCTGCTGTCCTCTTCGCTCTCGAAGAGATCATGGGCGACCTCAACGCGCCCATCCTCGGCTCCGTCGTCCTCGCCTCCGCCACCTCCTGGATGGTGCTTCGCCTTCTGCTTGGCAACAGTCCACTTTTCCATGTTCCGCGCTACTCGCTCGTCCACTCCAGCGAATTTGCCATCTACGCCGTTCTCGGCATCGTGGGCGGCGTCGTCTCCGCCGCTTTTACGCGTTTTCTGCTTTATCTCCGGGTGCAATTCCTATCCCTCCCCAAGAAAACCATCTGGTGGCACCCGGTTGTCGGCGGACTCGTCGCCGGGCTTATGGGATGGGCCGTCCCGCAAACTCTCGGCGTCGGCTACGGGTACATCGGTGACGCTCTCAACGGACGCATGGTGCTCAAGATCATGCTCCTGCTCGTCATCCTCAAGTTCTTCGCAGTCACCATCAGCTACGCCTCCGGCAACGTCGGCGGCATCCTTGGCCCGGTCATCTTCCTCGGAGCCATGGTCGGCGGCTCCGTCGGCAGCATCGCCCATCTCCTGCTTCCCACCCATACTGCCACCGCTGGCGCCTACGCCCTCGTTGGCATGGGAGCGCTCTTCGCCGGCATCATCCGCGCACCCATGACCTCCGTCGTCATGATCTTTGAACTCACACGCGATTACGAGGTCATCGTGCCCCTCATGATCGCCAACCTGCTCAGCCTCTTCATCGCCTCCTGGTTGCAAAAGATGCCTATCTACGAGGGCCTCGCGCAACTCGACGGCATCCACCTGCACCAGCACGGCCAGCAACACGCCGAAGCCATGCCTGGCAAACTCGTCGCCAACCTCATGCACCCGGCAGCAGAAACCCTCGACGCCATGCAAACCGTCTCCAACGCCCTCCAGCAGATCCGGTCCAGCTCCTATCGCACATGGCCGGTTCTGCGCGACTCCCGACTCGTAGGCGTCCTCACCCTCGAAACCCTCCAGCAAGCCGCCACCCGCGGCGACGGCATGCTCCCACTCACACGCCTCATCCACTCCCGGGACTTCCCCCACGTCCACCCCGACCATCCCCTCTACGTCGCCCTCGAACGTATGAGCCGCAACAACCTTCGGATGATCCCGGTCATGGAACGTGACGACGCCAACCGCCTCAGCGGAATCATCACTATGAGCAACGTCCTCGCAGCCTACGGCGTCACCGATCACACCGCCCTGTAACAATCCACACCGACCCCTCCACCCCTGTCGGCTCGCGCGCTCGTCCGCTGCATGCAATGCTATGATCCTGTGTGTAGCGCACGAGGGGAATCCATGCACGATTACAAACATCTGCTGGTTCGCACATTTCAGGGTGTACAAACCATCACCCTGGACCGTCCCGCAAAGCGCAACGCCCTCTGTCCGCTGCTCATCGATGAACTTGTCCTCGCTCTCGACGAAGCTGGACGCGACGAGTCAGGCGTCGTCATCCTTGCCGCCAATGGCAGCGCATTCTGTGCCGGTCTGGACTTGGACGCTCTGGCCACTGTTCACGCTCAAACGCGCGAAGAAGCCCGCCAGGACTCCGAGCACATGGCTCAAGTCCTGCGCAAGCTCTACGCCTTTCCCAAGCCCATCATCGCCGCCGTCAACGGTCCAGCTATTGCCGGCGGCATGGCCCTAGCCACGCTCTGTGATTTCACTTACGCCACTCCGGAGGCTCGTTTCGGCTACACCGAGGTCCGTCTCGGCTACATCCCGGCCATCGTAGCCTCCTTCCTTACCCGTCAGATGGGCGAAAAGCGCACCCGCGAGCTACTTCTCAGCGGTCGCATTCTCAAGGCTGAGGAAGCCATGCGCCTCGGACTCGTCACTCGCATCGTTCCCACCGGCGAGTTGCAAGCGGAAGTCCACGCTCTCGCTCACTCGCTGCTGCTCAACAGTCCTCAGGCCATGCGCACCGTCAAGAGTCTGCTCACCGGCCACTCTTCCGAAAGTCTCGATCAAGAGATTGAAGCCGCCATCGAAGCCAACGCCGATCATCACTCCTCGGAAGACTTCCGCGAAGGCATCCGCGCCTACTTTGAACATCGCAAAGCCGACTGGCCCAGCCGCCACACTCCCGCACACTGACCCCCGAGACCCAAGGGAGCGGCGCGAACGCCATCCGAGGCATGCAATGCTGCAATGCATTTTGGGCGATTGTGGCATACTTGCGCTCAGACGGTGCTCTGCGCCGCTGAGCTTGCCCAGGGCAACCATCCCATCGCCGCACAGGAGAAATAGAATTCGAAAAATTATCGCAAATATCCTGAAATCATTAGATACAAAAAATCAAATCCCGCGAAAGTCCCGCAAGCCATCCATAATTAATCACGTAGACAAAACACTCCACCGGGGAGGGACAGCGAAGTCATCGCCCAGAACACATGGCCTCATGCGTTCGCCTTCGATGTAAGTGATTATATTTCGGCATCATAAGCAAAAACGGCCCACGAAACTCCGCGGAGTCGCCGTTCCGGTTGCATCCAGAATTTTTACCGCCGCACAAAGCCACTTCAAGCCGTGAAGTCTTCGCGGGGGGCTATGCTCAACCCGCCGATTCCGGCTAGTCCGTGCCAAGATCAGGAGCGTGGTCAGGCAGCAGGGTGTCCAGGAAGAGCAGGCAGGCTCCGACGACGATGGCCGAGTCGGCCAGATTGAAGTCGGGCCAGTGGTAGCGGAAGATGTGAATCTCGATGAAGTCGATGACGGAAGCGTAGCGGAGGCGGTCCCAGGCGTTGCCGAGCGCGCCGCCGAGGATCATGGCCAGAGAGAGCGTGGTGAGGGTGAAGCGGTGGCTGAGCCGAACGAGGACGACGAGGATGACCAGCGAAGCCGCCAGCGAAAAGGCCACCAGCGCCCAGCGGACGCGCTGCGGGGTGGCTGTGTCGGCAAAGAGCGAAAAGGCTGCGCCCTCATTGAAGACGTGGGTGATGCGAAAGAAGCGCGGGATGATCACGATGGCGTGGCCGACGGCGATGTGAACGCGGACCCATTCCTTGGATGCGCGGTCGAGGACGATGATGGCAAGCGAGATGAGCAAAAGCCAGGGCAGGCGGGATTTTGAGGCGTTCACTGTGCGGACTCCTGAGGGATGGCGGGCTGGATGTTCGGCTGAATGTTCATGGCGCGGAGCGCGTCCTGGCAACGGTCACAGACACCTTCCCAGGCTCCATAAGCGCTGACTGAAGGCATGAAGTTCCAGCAGCGGTTACAGCGGGAACCGGTTGCAGGCAATACGGTTACGCGAAATTCTTGACCAGAAGCGACCGTGACACGGGAGACGTTGAGGATCTCCTTGAGGTCGGCGGCGTATTTCTGGAGCAGGGCGAGCGCATGGTCGCTGGCAAAAATTTCCAATTCTGCTTCAAGAGATTTACCGATCTCTTTGTTTTTACGTGAGTTTTCGAGCGCGATCAAGGCCGCGTCGCGGAGTTCGAGCAGAGTTTTCCACTCGGCGAGGACGGGAGTCGGATCGTCGGGAAAGATGCTGGTTGGAGAGGGGAAACGTGCGAGGTGAACGCTGGCTTCGCGGCTGGGGACGGCGGGAAGGTAGCTCCAGACCTCTTCGGTGGTGAAGCTGAGGATGGGCGCGAGCAGGCGGACGAGCGTTTCTGTAATCTGCCAGAGAGCGGTCTGTGCGGAGCGGCGCGCGGGTGAGGTCGGCGCGAAGGTGTACATGCGGTCCTTGAGCGCGTCGAGGTAGAAGGCGGAGAGATCGGCGATGGCGAACTCGTTGACTGCGTGATAGATGCGGTGAAACTCGAAAGTACTGTACCAACTAAGGACGCGCTCGGTCAGGTCTCGTGTGCGAGCCAGCATGTAGCGGTCGAGTGGGAGCATTTCAGCGACGGGAACGCAGTGAATGGCAGGATTGAAGCCGTGGAGATTGCCGAGCAGGAAGCGGAAGGTGTTGCGCAGCTTGCGGTAAATCTCCGAGCAGCGCTGCATGAGGTTGTCACTCGCGGCCATGTCTTCGCGGAAATTGACGGAGGCGATCCAGAGGCGGACGATCTCGGCACCCATTTTCTCAGCGACCGCGACGGGATCGACGCCGTTGCCGAGGGATTTGGACATCGCGCGGCCCTGTTCGTCAAGGGTCCAGCCGGCGGTGGCGACGTGGGAGTACGGCGCGCGGTTGCGCAGGGCGACCGAGGCCAGCAGCGAGGAGTGGAACCAGCCACGATGCTGGTCGCCGCCTTCCAGATACAGCACCGTGCGGTCTGTCCGGTTGTAAAGGTCGCGCAGGTCGGGGTCGGATTCGGCAACGGCATGCCAGCTCGATCCGGAGTCGAACCAGACGTCGAGGATGTCGGTTTCCTTGCGAAATTCGGTGTGTCCGCAGTGGGCGCAACGGGTTTCCGCGGGGATGAGGTCGCTGACGGCGACGGCGTGCCAGGCTTCGGCCCCCTGCTGCTCAAAGAGGCCGATGATGCTGCGGTTGAGCGGGCTGCCCTGGATGCGCTGGCCTTCGAGTGGCTGATTGCAGGCAGTGCAGAGCAGAACGGCGATGGGCACGCCCCAGATGCGCTGGCGGGAGATGCACCAGTCGGGCCGGGTGGCGATCATGTTGGTGATGCGTTCTTTGCCCCAGGCCGGATCCCAGATGACGCGGTCGATCTCTTCGATGGTGCGCTGGCGGAAGGTAGTTGCGCTGCCGTCGGCACGGGTGACCGGGGTTTCGAGGCCGATGAACCACTGCTCGGTGGCGCGGAAGATGACGGGTTTGTGGCAGCGCCAGCAGTGGGGATAGGAGTGGTGGATATCCTGCTGGGCGAGGAGCGCGCCGCGCTGGCGGAGCAGGTCGATGATGAGCGGGTTGGCGGCGAAGACTTTTTTGCCGTCGAAGGCGGGTAGCTCGGCTTCGGGCCAGAGGGCGCGATCGAAGTGGAGGACGCCGGCGTTGTCCACGCGGCAGGTGGGATCGAGGCCATAGCGGACGCCGGTGTAGAAGTCGTCGGCACCGTGGGAGGGCGCGGTGTGGACGGCTCCGGTGCCCTGATCGGCGGTGACGTAGTCGGCGAGAACGCCGAGGACGGAGCGATTCAGGAACGGATGCTGGAATGTCGCGTGTTCAAGTGATGATCCAAGGAATCTCGAAATTTCATTGAATCCTTGAAGTTTGCACGATTCTTTGACCTGCTCAGCGAGCGCGGCGGCGACGATGTAGACGGGGCCGTCCGGCTCAGGTGCGGCGAGGGCGACATATTCAAAGGTGGGCTGGAAGGCGACGGCAAGCGAGGCGGGCAGCGTCCAGGGAGTGGTGGTCCAGATGATGGTGAAGACCTGGCGGCCGGTGAGCGCGGGACTGAGGGATTCAGGCGCGGAGGTGAGCTGGTAGCGGACGTAGACGGAGGGGCTGGTGTGCATCTCGTACTCGATCTCGGCGTCGGCGAGAGCTGTGCGGTCGTGGATGCACCAGTAGACGGGCTTGAGGCCGCGGTAGACGAATCCGCCTTCAAGGAAGCCATAGAAGGTTTCGAGCGTGCGGGCCTCGTAGTCGCGGGACATGGTGGTGTAGGGAGATTTCCAGCGTCCGAAGCAGCCGAGGCGAACGAACTGGGAGGTCTGAAGATCGACGTAGCGCTGGGCGTAGGCTCGGCAGGCGGCGAGGACGTCGGCGGCAGGCATTTCCAGCTTTTTGCGCCCGAGTTGCTCGTCCACCTTGATCTCGATGGGCAGGCCGTGGCAGTCGTAGCCGGGTACGTAAGGGGAGTTGAAGCCGGCCATGGTCTTCGATTTGATGACGAAGTCCTTGAGTCCCTTGTTCAGAGCGTGGCCCAGGTGTAGCGGTCCGTTGGCATAGGGAGGGCCGTCGTGGAGCAGGTAGGTTGGGCGGAACTGGCCATCGACCGGCTCAGTGGCGGCCTGGCGAATCTGGCCATAGAGGTCCATCTCGTTCCACAAGGCAAGCTGCTGTGGCTCACGCTGGGGCAGATTGGCCTTCATGGGGAAGTCGGTCTGCGGGAGGGTGAGCGTGGACTTGAGTTCGGGCACGGAGGGGTCGGTGTGGAGATTGGATGATTGCATGATGTCGAAATTCCAGTGTAAATCGACGACAGAGGAAAAATCCGATGACTTGAGTGGGTTGGTTTCGTCTATTGTGAAGAGAGATGCGAAATGGGTACGTTGTGAAGACAGTTTTTGCCTGTATCCAGCATAATGAAGAGATGAGCTGAGCGGCAGACGCGGCACAGCAGAATTCATGACAGGTGTCTGCGGGCAAATCCCCAGCTAGCGGACAAGATGGAATCGATGACCAACGACGTGATGAATCCACCGGAAGAAGAGCTTGAGATGGCGGAGCCGAAGGCTGCGGCGAAGACGGTGAAGAACGAATCAGCAACGGATGGTCTGGAGGCGCTGACGGGGAAGGCGTTTGAGCAGAAGGGTCTGTTTGCCGAGTTGTATGAGAATCTGTACGACGCGTTGTTTCCGCCGAAGCTTCCGCCGCTGGAGCTGACGAGCCAGCCTGTGGCGGTGAAAGATCCGCTGGCGACGGAACGGAATCCTGTTTCCTATGCGATCTCAGCAGGGATCAATGTGGGCATCCTGCTGATTGCGCTCTTTGCGTTTCGTCACCAGATCGTGCAGGCAGTGGCGCCGAAGCTGGTGAACCTGGGTAACATTGATATACCGGCTTGGAAGCCGGTGTCGCCAAAGGGTGGAGCGATTGGCGGCGGTGGCGGTGGCGGCGACCATGACCTGGTGAATCCGATCAAGGGAAGGCTGCCGAAGATTGAGAAGAATCCGATTGTGACGCCGCAGGTGATTCGGAATGACCATCCAAAGCTGGCGATGGAACCGGCGGTGAATGTGCAGCAGAATATCAAGCTGCCGGATAATCCGATGCTGCCGAATGTGGGACTGCTGAACTCGACGAACAATGTGGTGCTGTCGAATGGCCAGGGGGCGCATGGCGGAATGGGTTCCGGGTCGGGCGGCGGACTGGGCAGCGGCAGCGGCAATGGCGTAGGCCCGGGATCGGGCGGCAACACGGGCGGAGGCGTCTATCAGGTGGGCAATGGCGTGACGGCTCCGGTAGCGACGTATCAGCCGGAGGCGGAGTTCTCCGAGGAAGCTCGACGCGCGAAGTATGAAGGCACGGTGCTGATCGGGCTGATTGTGGACGCGCAGGGCCGTCCGCAGAATGTGCATGTGGTGCGTTCGCTGGGCATGGGACTGGACGAAAAGGCGCTGGAGGCAGTGCGACAGTATCGGTTCAAGCCTGCCTACAACAAGGCACTGCACAAGCCGGTGCCGGTGATGGTGGATGTCGAGGTCAACTTCCGGCTCTTCTGAGCGAGGCTCACTCAGCCAAGGACGACGATGGGCTGGAAGAGTGTTCCGGCGATGCGTCGGGCGATGGCGACGAGTTCGTGGGGACCACTGAAGACTTTGACAAGGGAAGCAAGGGAAAATTCAGGCAGATTGACTTGAGCGCCGTTGCGGAGGCGTCCGAGCGTGACTTCGTCGGCGGAGACGGCGGGGAAGTCGGGCAGGAGTGTGCGCGGATGCTGGCATAGGGCTGCGATGGCGTCCGGGCCGTTTGCTGAGGCAGCGAGCGAGTCGAGCGAGGCAAGCGTGTGGGCGTGCTCCAGTGTGAAAGCTCCGGCTTGTATGCGGCGCAGCGAAGCCAGATGAGCGCCGCAGCCGAGGCGCTGGCCGAGATCGTGGGCGATGGAGCGGATGTATCCGCCAGCGCTGACGGAGATGGTGAACTTGGCAAGGCCGTCGGCAAAGGAATCGATTTCAAGCCGGGAGACGTGGATGGGCACGGATTGGAGTTCGACGGGCTTGCCCTGGCGAGCGAGCTGGTGCGCGGGCGTGCCGGAGATTTTTTTGGCGGAGAAGATGGGCGGCATCTGGAGGATGTCTCCGCGAAGCGGCGCGGCGGCGGCCAGAAGCAGGTCGAGCGTGAAGGTGACGGGCTGAGGCGAGTCGGTGGGAAGGCCTTCGGCGTCCCAGGTGTCGGTGGCAAAGCCGAAGCGGATGGAACCGGTGTAGGTCTTTTCCGCTGCGGCAAAAAACTGCGCCAGACGCGTGAAGCGGCCAACGAGCACGGGTAGGACGCCGGTGGCGAGTGGATCAAGCGTGCCAAGATGGCCGATGGAGCGTTCGCCGGTTAGGCGTCGGAGTCGATGGATGACGTCGTGCGAGGTGATGCCAGAGGGTTTGTCGAGGACCAGTAGACCGTTCACTTTATTACTGTATCGGTTCCGAGCGGGAGATTGAGTGGACGCGATTGGCGAGCGTGGAAAGCCGAGGCATGAGTTTCAGGACGAAGGGATGCTCGACGAAGAAGCTGCTCGCGGAGGCAAGTCGAGGTGTTGTCCGATGAAGCGTGTGGAACCGCTGCTGAGGGAAGACCAGACGCGCAAGGAAAGAGAGCACTCTTGCTCAGACTCGGGGATCTCAATTTTCTAAGGTATGAGTTATCGAATGAGCCAGCGTGCGAATGAGTTTTCGACGCTGTGCATCGGTAGAAAAGTGGGATTCATGAAAAAGGCAATTGCAATTGTTGTATTTCTTAGTTTTGCCGGCACGGGCTGGGCAGCAACCAATCCGAGTGCCACCGTTGACCGGATGGATCATGCCGGCGCAGTTTTGCACGAGATTATGTCAGCACCGGATAAAGGGATTCCGGAAGAGGTTCTTGAGCATGCCAAGTGCATCGCCGTAGTGCCTGATCTGCTGAAAGGCGGCTTCATCTTTGGTGCGGAAAATGGCAGAGGGGTGGCGACCTGCCGGACGGCCAAGGGATGGAGCGCGCCGTCCTTCTTTGCGATTACCGGAGGAAGCTGGGGACTGCAGATTGGTTTGGAAGGCGTGGATCTGGTCATGATTATCCAGAACGATCGCGGGATGCAGCAGTTGATCGCCAGCAAGTTTCAGCTTGGGGCGGATGCCTCGGCGGCAGCCGGACCGGTGGGGCGTCATGCCTCTGCCGACACAAACTGGAAGATGGATACGGAGATCCTGACGTACTCACGGGCTAAAGGGATATTTGCCGGATTGACGCTGACGGGAGCAGTGATTCGGCGCGATGACGATTCCACGCGAGCCGTCTATGGTCACCAGATCACCACGCGTCAAATTCTGGAAGGCAAGGAACCGATTCCGGCATCAGCAGCCCAGTTCCTGAACGCGGTTCGGGGAGCCAAGGAGCAGGCCGTCGCTTCGGAGTGAGGGTGGCAGGATGAAAAGTGGGCCTGCGGCCTATCTTGCTGGAAGTCAGCTTGCGAGGCGGCTGGCCGCGGAAAACTCAAAGGAGGAAGAAAATGCTTTGGACCGTTTTTGTCGTGCTTCTTGTACTGTGGTTGCTGGGATTCAGCTTTCATATCGCAGGCAGCCTCATTCACATTTTGCTGGTGGTGGCGTTGATCGTCCTCATTGTCAATCTCTTATCCGGACGTCGAACGGAGTGAGTCCGGATGGATGGTCCGCAGAATCGGCGAATTTCACGGGGTGACCCGTCTGAAATTCGCCGACTTTTGCTTGGGCATCGAAGCGGAATGGATGGAGTTTGCCTGGTGGCTGCGCCAGTGTCTGGTGGGGCTGAGGTCAGGAAGAGCGGCATGGTCCGGCTCGGTGGCGACGGAGGGAGACTGCGACGTGGATATTTCGATGGACCGGAGGATCTTCGGCTCGGATTATGAATCTTGACAAGTTCCTATGGATAGTTGTCTTCTACCTGAAAGTTTCACTTCGCCCAAGCGTTACCGGTTGCAGGAGTTGGGAGCTGGCGGCTTGAAGTCAGAGAGTTCTGCAGTTCACCGAGGGGCAAATCTGAAAAAGGGAGGGTATTCCGATGAAGTCCATTCTCTGGTTCCGTATCTCATCGATTCTGCTGTTTCTCTACGGAGTCGGATACTCGTTCAGCTTCCTCGTCTTTCGTCCACACACGCGCGAGGGTCGCGCTGTCTGGTCATTCATGCGGAGAACACGCATTCCAGAGGGCGAGTCGTCGGTTACGTACAGCGATTTTTTCATGGGTTTTGGACTCTTCGCCGCTGCGCTGTTTTTCTTTGAGTCTTTTCTTTCGTGGTATTGTAGCTTTCTGGTTGGCGAATACATTGAGGGAGCGATCGTGCTGGCGTGGAGTCTGCTGGTGCTGCAAATCATCAGTCTGGTGCTGTCCTGGCGCTACTTTGGCACGGTGCAGGCGCTGATGTCCGTGTTGACGGGTGGGAGCGTCGGGATCGCGCTGGCATTGGTGACGCCGATTCGTCTGTAGGAAGCGGAAAGCGTGAGAGAGCCGGTCAGCCTGCCGTGGACAAGGATTTGGCCGATGCGTGGGTATCCATCCTGCGTCGAAGATCGCGCAGCGGCAGACCGGTGTGCTGTTGCAGCTCGCGCTGGATCTCGGCGACGATGGAGAGCGCGACCGAAGCGGCTCCATCGCCGCCCAGGTCCAGGCCCATCGGCGCGTGAATCCTGTCCATCCACTGTAGTGCCAGCCGTCGAGCAGCGTCCTGGCTGTCGGGCTCGGCTTCGGCAGCCAGCTTCTCGACGATCTCCGCTGTTCGGGAGCGCGGTCCGAGCACACCCAGATAGGCGAGGTTGCGGTGGAGCAGCACACGCAACGCCTGGGTATCCTGTTCAAGACTATGGCTCATCAGCGTCGCGACATCCGTCGGGCGCAACAACAGCCTATGCCAGACCGACTCGTTTGTCGTCATCACCGCATCAGCCTGAGGAAAACGTTCCTGGGTAGCCAGATGGCTGCGCCCGTCGAGGACCGTGACATGCCAGCCCAGCTCGTGAGCCATGCGCGCCAGAGGCTGTGTGTCATTGCCTGCGCCCACAATCAGCAGTCCCGTGCGCGGTGGCATCCACTCGACAAATGTATTCTCTGCCAAGCGGGAGCGTCGATCGAGAAATGCCTCCTGCGTGAGCGAGGCCAGCGTTTCCACTTGATCTGCGGGTGAGGTTCCTGTGAGCGCGGCTCCCTGCACGCGCCACTGATGCTCGGCCATGTGTTTGCCGTGGGTGCCGGTGACGACCGACATCGCAAGCCGGTCGCGAAATGCCTGCTCCATGGCCTGCAAAAGAGGCTCAGCCGTCGGGCGACGCTCCAGCAGGATGTGCACGACGCCGCCACAACCCATTCCAAAAGGCACATCGCCATCCTCGGCGTGTGTGGAGTAGGTGCGAATCGCCGGGCCATTCTCGGTATGCCAGAATGCCTTTTTCGCCACCTCGGCTTCGAGGCATCCGCCGCTGATGGTTCCGGAGCGCTGACCGTCGGGAGCCACAATCATTCGCGCGCCTGCCTTGCGATAGCCGGAGCCTTCGACGGCGAGAATGGTCGCCAGGACGTAGTCTTCACCCGACGCATGGAGCGAACGCCAAAGCGGACCGATTGCCTGCATCTCATTCATGGCCAAACCTCGCGTATCGCCAAACCGGAGTCTTCAGGCTTCGCGAATCTCCGATTGCAACAGATCCTCGATTCGGATGGGCAGCTTGCGTACGCGCACGCCGGTAGCATGATAGACCGCCGAAGCTATGGCCGGAGCAACGCCCGCCAGCCCGATCTCGCCAATGCCGCGGGCACCGTAGCTGTTCAGTGCATAGTCAGGATAATCGAGAAAGGTCACGTCGATCTCCGGGGAATCCGGGGAGGTGGCGACGAGATAATCCGCCAGATTTCCATTGATGGGCTGGCCGTTGCGCGGGTCGTAAACCGTCTCCTCGAGCAGGGCCATGCCTACGCCCATCACGACTGCGCCCTTGATCTGGTTGGCTCCGGCGCGGGGATTGATGATGCGCCCCGCGTCGATCACGGTGACCACGCGGCTCACGCGGAGCCGAGCGATTTCCGGATCCCACTCGACCTCGACAAACTGCGCGCCAAAGCTGTGCATGGACAGCCCCTTTGCTTTGGGGTCTTCAAATGCCGAGCCGGAGGTGCTGTCGCCGCTGACGCCATTGAGCCGTGCAGAAGCCAGTACGCTTTCAAAGGGAACTCCTCGAGCAGGCGCATCGGACGAGCGATGGATGCGGCCCTCGGTCAGCCGAAGAGTCTTTGCGTCAGCGCCGCTGAGAGAGGACCCCGGCGTCGTAGCTGCGATCTGGAGCAGGGAAGCGATGGCGTTGTCGGCTGCCCCGGCCACGGCTGGCAGCACGGTTGCCGTCGACCACGATCCGCCGGAGAGCGGACCCTCGGGCATGGTCGTGTCGCCGAGCAGCACTTCAATGCGTTCAAAGGGCAAGCCGGTTTTTTCCGAGAGCACCTGAGCGAAGATCGTATACAACCCGGTGCCGACATCTTGCGTTGCGCAACGCGCGCGCGCCTTGCCGTCCGCGCCCAGCTCCACGGTGGTCGAGCAGCCAAAGCGATACGCGCCCCAGCTTGCCGCAGCCATTCCCCAGCCGAGCACCTTGCCATCGCGCCGCATCGATCCCACGCCGGGCGTCCGCTTGCTCCAGCCAAACTTTGCGCTGCCCGTCTCCAGACACTCACGCAGATGGCGAGAGGAGAACTTCTGCCCGTTGCTCTCGTCGATCGCCGCGTCGTTCTTCAGCCGAAGCTCGACTGGGTCCATCTTGAGCGCCACGGCCAGCTCGTCCATCGCCGACTCCATGGCAAACAATCCCGGCACAGCACCCGGTCCGCGCATGGCCATCGGCGAGCCGACATTGCGCTGCACCAGGGCGGAGGTTACGGTAAGGTTGGGCACACTGTACAGGTAAGGCGTGGCCTCGCCGCAGCCCTCGTCAAAGTTGTCCACCATGGATGTGTGATTCAGGGCGTCCTGCCGCAGCGCCACCAGCTTGCCGGCGGCCCCGGCTCCGATGCGGAAACGCTGTTCGGTGAGCGGACGATGGCCTACGTTCGAGAACATCATCGTCCGCGTGACCACGAGCTTAACGGGACGCTGCAACCGGCGGCTGGCCACGGCTGCCAGCGCGCAGTGCGACCAGGGAAACAGCTTGCCGCCAAATCCTGAGCCGAGAAACTTCGTCACCACGGTGACGTTTTCCCTGGGCACGCCCAAAATCTGGGCCATCGCATTGCGATGGTTTACCACGCCCTGCGTGCTCTCATAGAAGGTGACGGTGTCGCCAGCCCAGGAGGCTACTGTAGCGTGCAGCTCGATTGGATTGTGCGTCTCGACCGGGGTGACATAGGTCTGGTCTACTTTGACGGCAGCGGCGGCAAAGGCGTCATCGACATTGCCTCGCGTCGAAACCGTTTGCCACTTGCCCGCAAAAGGCTCCAGCTCTCCGCTCACGCTGGGCGTTTCGGCGGAATACTCGACTATTACGGCTGTGGCAGCCGCTGTTGCCTGCTCCAGCGTCTCGGCCACTATGAGCGCCACATACTGGCCCCAGTAATAAATCCGATTGTCTTCAAACGGCGGGCGCGTCTCGCTCACCGTCGCGCTTGGATCGTTGGGTACTGCGCGATAGATTCGCTCGATGTTGCCGTGGTGTATCACGTCAAGCACGCCTGGCATCGACCGAGCCGCGCTCACGTCAAGGCTGCGAATTGCGCCATTGCCTACGGTCGCCTGCACGGGCACGGCATGTACGGTGCCTGGCAGGTGGAAGTCGGCGGCATACTGCGCGATTCCGGTCGTCTTCAGCGGACCGTCGATGCGGGCTACCGGTCGTCCTATGATGCTGTGCGGGCTGCCTGCAGCGCTTGCCGTCGTGCTTTCCATCTCATGCTCACTTTCGCTTCGCAGGCATCATACCTGCGCTTGTCAGGTCAAGATATGACAAAAACGTCTGACCGTTTTCGGTTCCGACCAGACATTCCGTTGAGTCGCTCATCCGAGATGTGGCTCAGGCGGTTGCAGTGGTCAGCGCGCGGACGATGCAGCGCTTGGCCAATTCGACTTTGAATCCATTCTCGCTTTGTGGCTTGGCGTCTTTGAGCGCTGCCTCAGCCGCGGCGCGGAAGTGGGCCGCTGTCGCCGGTTTGCCCATCAGCGCGGCCTCAGCCTCATGCGCACGCCAGGGACGGGTTCCGACGCCGCCGAGCGCCACCCGCACATACCGGATGTGTCCGCCGCTGGTCTCAGCGACCACGGCTGCCGAGGCCAGCGCAAATTCATAGGAAGCTCGGTCGCGCAACTTGAGATAGACCTGTTTCGATCCCTTGCGTGGAGCAGGCAGGGTCACGTGGGTAATCAACTCGCCTGGCTCCAGCGCATTTTCGACGTTCGGCGCCGTTCCGGGCAGCTTGTAGAAGTCAGCAATCTCGAAGGTGCGCTTGCCCTTGGGACCCTCCACGTGAATCGTAGCCTCGAGGACTGTCATGGCCACCGCCATATCCGACGGGTGAGTGGCGATACAGTCTTCGCTTGTGCCAAGAATGGCCATCATGCGGTTGTGTCCGCCGATGGCCGCGCAGCCCGAGCCAGGATTGCGCTTGTTGCAGTTGCTGTAGCTGGGATCACGGAAGTAGGGGCAGCGTGTCCGTTGCAGCAGGTTCCCGCCGGTGGTGGCCATATTCCGCAACTGCGGCGAAGCACCGGAGAGCAGCGCCTGCGAGAGCACGGCATACTGCGCCTTGACCGCCTCGTGGTGCGCCAGGTCGGAGTTGCGGACCATCGCGCCAATCATCAGCCCGCCATCGGGCTGCGTTTCGACGGAAGACAGCGGAAGGCCGGTGATGTCTACCAGCATCTTCGGCGTCTCCACGCCCTGCTTCATGAGGTCGACCAGGGTCGTGCCGCCTCCAATGAATCGTCCGCCTGCGGCTGTTGCCTGATCCAGGGTCTGCGCTTTGCTGTAGCTGAAACTTTGCATCGAAGTCCTCGATTCCCGATTTCGTTTCTTTCGCCTGACTGTCAGCCGTTCATCTTCATCTGGCTGCGGACCTGCTGGAACGCCGCAACGATATTCGGATAGGCGCCACAGCGGCAAATATTGCCCGCCATACCTTCCTTCACTTCCGCGTCGGATTCGCCGACTGGCTCTTTCAGCAGCGCCACTGCGCTCATGATCTGGCCGCTGGTGCAATAGCCACACTGATAACCGTCATGCTCCACAAAGGCGGCCTGCATCGGGTGCATCCGCGTGGGAATGCCCAGCCCTTCGATGGTCGTCACTTCCTTGCCCGCCGTCATCACGGCAAGCGTCAGGCAGGAGTTGACGCGCCGCCCATCCACATGGACTGTGCACGCGCCGCACTGGCCGTGGTCGCAGCCCTTTTTCGTGCCCGTCAGATACAGCCGCTCGCGCAGCGCATCGAGTAGCGGGACGCGCGTATCCAGCACGCCCAAGTCGTGTTGCTCACCGTTGACCGTCAGCACGGTGTGCGTCCCGCCTGAGCCTTCGGTCATCGGTGGCGCGGCCACTTTTGCAGCGGAAAGTGGAGCCGCGCTGGCCATCAATCCTGTTGCGCCAAGCCCGGTGAGAAACGTTCGTCGGCTCAGGGGAATGCTGGTCGCGCCCGTCGATTCCAGCTCTAACTCATGTTGATCCTCGCGCAGGTTTATCTCATCCGCCATGGTGACCTCCGTCTTTGAAATCATCCTACCTGAATGGTTGGACCTCTGAACAGTCCTAAATCGTGAAACCGGCGCTGCGGTTCTTCACCCGGTGAAAAAGCATTGCGTTTTGCGCGTGCGGGCTAAAAACTTTCGAGCATATCGGAGACCAGAGCATGAGCCAGATCTCGTGAAAGGCGCGCCATCGCCGCCGGATCTTCATCGAGATAGGTGGTCAGGTCGGTCGTGGACTGGTACTGCTGGCGAAAGACATAGTTGTCGTTCTGGTAGAGCACGCGGCCGTCCCGGGCGACCAGCCTGGCCGCGACCACAACGGTGATGAGAAAGCTGGACGACTCCTGCGTCACCGAGTTGTAGGTCAGGGGAGCCACCGTCTGGCTCACAATCGTGCCGTGGAGCACGGCATCGGCATCCGGATCATCAGATGGCACGACGCGCAGGCGAGTCCGAGTCAGCAGCTCGCGCACGACGGCCTGGGTGATGGTGGTTTCTGTATGGTTATTCGTTGTTTTGGTGACAAAGACGGGGACAGACAAGGTACGCGTGCCCTGCGGCAGGTGTGTGGCGCCGCCCATTGTGTGATAGCCGCAACCGGCCAGCGCAGCCAGCGTCAGGCAGATTTCCGCGCAACTCCAGCGCCGCAGTGTCCTTAGCCATGGACTCATATTTCCTGATTGTAGTGGTCTGTTCCGGTTCCAGCGCACCCTTACCGGCTAGGATCTTTTTATGAACTGGATTTTCTGGGCTTTGCTCTCCGCGCTCTTTGCCGCAGCCACCGCGATCCTTGCCAAGATTGGTGTCGCGCACGTGGATTCCAACCTCGCCACGGCCGTTCGCACCACTGTCGTGGTGGTCTTTGCATGGATCATTGCGGTCGCCCTGGGCAAGCACCATGAGTTTCGCGAGCTGGACGGACACACATTGCTCTTTCTCGGACTCTCTGGTCTGGCCACGGGACTTTCCTGGCTGTGCTACTTCCGCGCGCTTCAGCTTGGACCGGCGTCGCGGGTTGCTCCGCTGGACAAGCTCAGCGTCGTGCTGGTGATTGTCTTTGCCGCGCTTTTTCTGGGGGAAAAGCTCAGTCCGATGGCCATCCTGGGCGGAGTGCTGATTACCGCCGGAGCCATTGTGATGACGCTGGCTTGACGAGGGACGGCAAGCCAGCGCAAGGACGTTGTTTCGCGTTCGGCTAAAGAAGATCCGGCTGCCGCAAGCGCGACAGCCGGATCGTTGAACGGGCTGAAATTGAGTTGATCTTCCGTAGCTTATGCCGGAGCCGGTGAGCCTTCGGAGAATCCCGGTCCACGGCCATTTTCCGGCTTGAGGACGGCCGGCGCGCTGGGGCTGCCCGGATCGCTGGGCGAGGCCAGAGTGGAACGCATCGGTGGCAGTTCCTTGCCCTCGATCAGCATCCTCACCTCATCGGCGTCGATTGTCTCCCGCTCCAGAAGCGCGGCCGCAATGCGGTGCATTGCATCGCGGTTGGCATCGAGAATGGCATGGGCAGATTGGTAGGCTTCGTCGATGAGCCGACGAACCTCCTGATCGATCTGCCGGGCAGTCTCTTCGGAGAAATCCCGGTGCTGCGCGATCTCGCGTCCGAGGAAGATCTGCTCTTCCTTCTTGCCAAAGGTCAGCGGTCCCAGACGGCTCATGCCGTACTCGCAGACCATCCTGCGAGCCAGATCGGTGGCTGTCTCAATGTCGCTGCCTGCACCTGTCGACATCTGGCCGAGGAATATCTCCTCGGCTACGCGGCCGCCATAGGCCGTAGCCAGCCGCGTTTCGAGGTATTCGCGGGTATAGTTGTGGCGGTCGCCGGGCAGATAGACCGTGACGCCGAGGGCCATGCCGCGCGGAATGATGGTGACCTTGTGGATCGGGTCGGTGTGATCGCGCAGGACGCTCACCAGAGCGTGGCCGGCTTCGTGATAGGCTGTGACTTTCTTTTCCTCGTCGGTGAGCAGCATGGACTTGCGCTCAGCGCCCATGAGCACCTTGTCCTTGGCCAGCTCGCAGTCATACATCGTAACCTGCTTACGATTGGCGCGGGCAGCCGTCAGAGCCGCTTCATTCACCATATTGGCTAGGTCTGCGCCGCTGAAGCCCGGTGTTCCGCGCGCCAGTACATTCAGGTTGACATCATCGGCCACCGGAACTTTCTTGATGTGTACGCGCAGAACTTCTTCGCGGCCACGCACGTCTGGCAGGCCGACTACCACGCGGCGGTCAAAACGACCGGGGCGCAGCAGTGCCGGGTCAAGCACGTCGGGGCGATTGGTCGCCGCAACCAGGATGACGCCGTCGTTGGACTCGAAGCCGTCCATCTCGACCAGCAACTGGTTCAGAGTCTGCTCGCGCTCGTCGTGTCCACCGCCAAGGCCCGCGCCGCGGTGGCGACCGACGGCGTCAATCTCGTCGATGAAGATGATGCAGGGAGCGTTCTTCTTGCCCTGTTCAAAGAGGTCGCGCACGCGGCTTGCGCCGACGCCGACGAACATCTCCACAAAGTCTGAACCGGAGATGGAGAAGAACGGAACATTGGCTTCACCGGCTACGGCGCGCGCCAGAAGGGTTTTGCCGGTTCCAGGAGGGCCGACAAGCAGCACGCCCTTGGGAATCCGTCCGCCGAGCTTCTGGAAGCGCTGCGGCTCGCGGAGATACTCGATGATCTCTTTCAGCTCTTCCTTGGCTTCGTCGACTCCGGCGACGTCCTTAAATGTGATCTTTTTCTGCTGCAAGGAGAGCAGCCGCGCGCGACTCTTGCCAAACGACATAGCCTTATTGCCACCGGCCTGCATCTGCCGCATGAGGAAGAACCAGATGCCCAGGATGAGCACGAGCGGGCCGACGTTCATCAGAATCGGCCAGAGCAGGCTGCCCTGTGCGTCCTTGATCGTGGTCGAAACCTTGGCATCGTTCAACTGGGTGAACATGTCCGGGTAGTTTGTTGGAACCGTTGTATGGAATTGGGGCAGTTCCTTGCCTTCGCCTTTGAGGTGGCCGTGGACTTCCATGCCCTGCACCACAACATCGTTGACCTGACCTGCCTTGACCTTTTCAAGGAAAGAGGAAAAGGGCAGATCCTGCTCCTTGGCTCCCATCACCGCGCTCTGTCGCACCACACCGAAGAGCAGCACCAGACAGATGATGATGAATGCCCAGAACATGATTGTCTTCACCGTAGAATTCACCGGAACTCCTTTTACTGAGACGACCAGCTTGCTTTTGCCCGCTCGTCACACCTGATTGGACGCTCATCCTGGGCGAGAAGTGGCAACTATCTGCTACATTCGCTTCGCTCGCGCCAACTTTCAGACGCACTTCCACAACATACTGATTGTACCCTGTTTTCTCTTCAGCCAAGCGGAGAACCCTCGGCGTTCTCCTGAAACCGTACTGCGTCGCAGATCACGGAATCCGATTTGCCACCACTTCCGAGGGTGACTCCACGTCCACGCCCTGCACCCACAAAATCGCTCCGTCGCACTCCATCACCAGCCAGTTCTGGCGGTCGGAGCCGCTGATTTTCATGCGTTCGAGAACCTCCTTGACCTTTTTCGGACCGCTGGAGTGCCGCAGCCGAACCCGGTCTCCGGCTCGCCACGGTCGCACCACCGCTTCACCTGGCTCACAACCGCGGACAGTAAACCGCCATCCCAGCGCCTCGGCTGTGCCCGGGACCGGGAAAGATACGGGAACGAGGTGGGAGGGTTCGATTGCGCCGTGGCTCAGGCGCAGCTCGCGTGGTGTTCGCTCGGCGAGCAGGCCAGCGGTGAGGGTACGTTTTTCGCCAGCCCGGCCGTAGGTTGCCATCGCGCGCATTGTTTCAATCTCTTCAAAACCGGCTCTTGCGCCGGCGATTTCCACTGCCCGGCGCAGCAACCTGCGCTGCACGGCTACGGGCAAAGTTCGCAGCCGCACAACGTCGATTGCCACGGTTTCGTCGGCGGCTCTGCCCCCGCCACGCACGGGCTGGCCCTGCATGACCAGCGTTGCGGTCAGCCGATCAATCTCCGCCGCCCAGTAGACTTCTTCTTCGCGCGCCAGCGTGGCCATCTGTGCCAGGTGCGCCTGGATATGCGGATTCCATCGCTCCAGCTCCGGCAGCAGCTCGTGGCGAATTCTGTTGCGGGTGAAGACGGTCTGCCGATTGGAGCTATCTTCGCGCCAGGCCTGACCGCGCTCGCGCAGCCAGGCTTTGACCTCAGCGCGGCGGACGGTCAGCATGGGACGGACGATCCTCCCTCCGGGGCGTTCGACTACAGGAAAAATCCCGGCCAACCCTCTGGTCCAGGCGCCGCGCAGCAGCTTGCCGAGCACGGTCTCTGCCTGGTCGTCGAGGGTATGCGCGGTTGCCACCGCATCCACGAGGCCATCGGCGAACAGCTCATCCCACCAGGCGTAGCGGAGCCGTCGCGCCGTTTCTTCGATGCCGTGGCCTGAGCGCGCAGCCTCGGTATCGACACGCTTGAGGCGAAGTTCGAGTCCCAGGCGCTCGGCCAGCTTGCGGACAAAGGCTTCGTCCTCGTCCGATTCCGCGCCCCGCAACTGGTGGTTTACATGCACGGTCTGCAAGGCAACACCAAGCTTGTCGGCGCGTTCGGCCAGGGCCAGCGTCAGCGCCACCGAATCTGCACCGCCGGAGATAGCTGCGGCGATGCGCATGCCTGGTCGAAGCAGCGTTTCGTCCAGCTTCCATTCCCCGTTCTTCAGACTCTTTCGTTCCATCGCGTTGATTCCATCGACTAATGCTCGCACGTTCGGCGCGCTTGATGCATCGGTCGCGTTGTATACTCCAGTCGATATGAAGGTCTTCGTCATACTTCCCGCCGCCGGTGTGGGTACCCGCATGGCCGCCTCGCAGCCGAAGCAATTTCTCTCGCTCGGCGGATTGCCGATCCTCATCCACTCGCTGCGCGCCTTCGCCGCTGTGCCGCGCGTGAGTGCGCTGTACGTGGCCGTCCGGGAGCAGGAGAGGGCGCGTGTGCAGGCCCAGATTGCCGAATATTTGCCGGGCCACGAGCACCCTTCGATCCAAGTCGTCTCGGGCGGTGATTCGCGCCAGGAATCCGTGGCCAACGCCCTTGCAGAACTGTCTGCTGCGCCGGAGGATCTTGTGCTGGTTCACGATGCCGTTCGTCCGCTGATTGACGCGGCCACCATCGACCGAACAATTGACGCGGTGCTGGAGTATGGGGCGGCGATTGTGGGCCTGCCCGCCATCGACACCGTCAAGCAGGTGGAGCGCACGGCCCACGGCGCGCTCATCTCTTCCACGATTCCGCGCGAATATGTAGTGCTAGCTCAGACGCCGCAGGGCTTTCGCTGCGATCTTCTGCGCAAAGCCTTTGCCGAAGCTGCTACAGACGGATTTCTCGGAACCGACGAGGCTTCGATTATGGAGCGGGCGGGCCATCCTGTTGCGGTGGTGCTTGGGTCACAGTCGAATCTCAAGATCACCCAGCCGGGCGATCTGGCGCTGGCCGAGTTCTACCTCGCTCAGCGCTTGTGAGGGCGCTTACGCTCTGCTCGGCATATCCCGCTTCCGAGTTACCATAAATCCAGCGGTGTTTCCGCAATCTCTTTTTTGCGAAGGACGCAAGCATCAGCATGGACAACAGAATCGGATTCGGCTGGGACTCTCACGCATTCAAGCCCGGTGTGCCGCTGCGCATCGGTGGTCTGGCCCTGGATCACCCCGAGGGACTGGCAGGCCACTCCGACGGCGATGTACTGTTGCACGCTTTGACCGACGCGCTGCTGGGTGCAGTCGCTGCCGGCGATATCGGGACGTTTTTCCCTCCTGGCGATGCGCGCTGGAAGGATGCCGACTCATCGATCTTTCTCAACCTCGCGCTGGAGGAGATTCAGCACGCCGGCTTCGGCATCGTCAACGTGGACATCACGCTCGTCCTCGCCGCGCCCAAAATCTCGCCCATCGCAGGTCAG
>JAJZEA010000097.1 GCA_021851335.1 Acidobacteriota bacterium
ACGCGGTGAAGGCCATTCGCGAGATGCTAGGGCGCGTGCCCATCTTTGGCATCTGTCTCGGCCATCAATTGACAGGTCTGGCTTTGGGCGGCAAAACCTACAAGCTCAAGTTTGGTCATCACGGCGGGAACCATCCGGTCAAGAATCTCGGAACCGGCAAGGTGGAAATTACCGCGCATAATCATAACTTCGCCGTTGACCCCGAGAGCATCCATAACAATGATGTTGATCTGACACACGTCGATCTGAACGATAACACCCTCGAAGGATTACGGCATAAGTCCTTGCCTCTCTTCAGCGTTCAATATCATCCAGAGGCCGCTCCAGGACCACACGACAGTAACTATCTGTTTCACGACTTTCGCAGAATGATGGATGAATGGAAAGGATGAAGTCAGATATAGGTGGAGAATCGAATTCGTAACGGAAATCGTGATTCCTGCATAACTATCCGGCCATGCAAGGTGCGGATAAGAAGACTAGGGATGTTCGTAGATCATCAAGTTTGAAGTCAGGAAAACCAGAGAAATATGCCACGCAGAGATGACATACAGAAGATACTGGTGATCGGCTCGGGGCCGATTGTGATTGGGCAGTCGGCTGAGTTCGATTACTCGGGGACGCAGGCGTGCAAGGCGCTGAAGCAGGATGGCTATGAGGTGGTGCTGGTGAACTCGAATCCGGCCACAATCATGACGGATCCGGAGCTGGCTGACCGCACTTACATCGAGCCTCTGACATTGTCGTACGTCGAGGAGATCATTCGCGTTGAGTGCGCAATGATGCCCGCCGGTTCTGGCAAATTTGCTTTGCTGCCTACAGTGGGAGGACAGACAGCGCTCAATCTTGCCGTTGAACTTTCCGACTCCGGCATCCTGGAAAAATACAACGTCGAGATGATTGGCGCGCGGCTGGAGGCGATCAAGAAAGCCGAGGATCGTCTGCTTTTCAAGGATGCGATGGTGCGCATCGGGCTGGAAGTTTCCAAGTCTGTGCTGGTCAATAACCTGCGTGACGGGCTTGATTTTGCCGGGAAGATCGGCTTTCCGATTTTGATTCGACCCAGCTTTACGCTGGGTGGTTCGGGCGGCGGCATTGCCTATAACCGCGAAGAGTTGATGGAGATTCTTTCGCGTGGTCTTGATCTTTCTCCGGTGCACGAGTGCCTGATCGAGGAAAGTGTTCTGGGCTGGAAGGAATACGAGCTTGAAGTGATGCGTGACCTCGCAGATAACGTCATCATCGTCTGCTCGATTGAGAACTTTGATCCGATGGGCGTGCATACCGGCGACTCGATCACAGTGGCTCCGGCGCAGACGCTTACGGATCGTGAATACCAGAAGATGCGCGATGCGGCTCTGGCAGTGATGCGCGAAATCGGCGTCGAGACCGGCGGCTCCAATGTACAGTTCGCAGTAAATCCTGTTGACGGGCGCATGACCGTGATTGAGATGAATCCGCGTGTTTCGCGTTCATCAGCGCTGGCGTCCAAGGCAACGGGATTTCCGATTGCCAAGATCGCCGCCAAGCTTGCCGTGGGCTACACGCTGGATGAGATTCCGAATGACATCACACGCATGACGCCGGCCTGCTTTGAGCCGACGATCGATTATGTCGTCACGAAGATTCCCAAGTGGCAGTTTGAGAAATTTCCCGGCGCCGACGACACGCTTGGCCCGCAGATGAAATCCGTCGGCGAGGTGATGGCCATTGGCCGCACCTTCAAGGAATCGCTGATGAAGGCGTTGCGTTCGCTGGAGACGGGCAAAAAAACCGGCAGCGAAGAACTGGATCCGCGACGCCTGTTGCAGCGACTGGTGACGCCGCAGCCGGAGCGGCTCAACTACGTCCGCTTCGCCTTTGAGCGCGGCATGTCAGTGCGCGATGTGGCGCGCTACACCGGTATGGACCCGTGGTTTCTGCATCATGTGCAGGAGATTGCGCTGGAGCAGAAGCTGATGTCCGAGCACAGCCCGGAGAGCATCTCCGCGCAGCAGCTTCGCCGCTGGAAGCGCATGGGCTTCAGCGATGAGCGGATTGCCAACCAGTGGAATCTTGCTGGCCACGATGGCATTCAGCAGGTGCGTGAACTGCGCCACCGGCTTGGCGTCCGCCCCATTTACAAGCTGGTGGATACCTGCGCTGCCGAGTTTGAATCGCACACGCCCTACTTCTACTCCAGCTATGACGAAGAGGACGAAGCGCCGCCGACAGCCAAGCGAAAGATCATCATCCTCGGCAGTGGCCCGAATCGCATCGGGCAGGGAATCGAGTTTGACTACTGCTGTTGCCATGCGGCTTTTTCGCTCAAGGACGACGGCTACGAGACGATCATGGTGAATTGCAATCCGGAGACCGTCTCGACCGACTATGACACCAGCGACCGGCTTTATTTTGAGCCGCTCACGCTGGAAGATGTGCTTGCGATCTATGAGCATGAAGCCGCAGGTGGTGCGGAAGTAGGCATGATCGTGCAGTTCGGCGGGCAGACGCCGCTCAATCTGGCCCAGCGGCTGCTCAAGGCCGGTGTGCCCATCATCGGCACTTCGCCGGCGTCCATCGATTTGGCCGAAGACCGCAAGCAATTTGGAAAATTACTGGATAAGCTTGCCATTCCGCAGCCTGCCGGCGGCACGGCCACCAGCGTCGAAGAGGCGCTTGCCGTCGCCGAGCGAATTGGCTATCCCGTGCTCGTGCGTCCTTCATATGTGCTCGGCGGCCGCGCGATGGTCATCGCCTATGACGCGCAGGAAGTGGCGCGCTACATGACCACGGCTGTCGAATATTCTTCCGACCGACCGGTGTTGATCGATCACTTTCTGGAGGATGCGGTCGAGGTGGATGTGGACGCGCTTTGCGACTCCGAGGACGTGGTGATCGCCGCCATCATGCAGCACATTGAAGAGGCTGGCATTCACTCCGGCGACTCATCGTGCGTCCTGCCACCTGTCAGCATTCGACCCTCTACGCTTGATGTCATTCGGGATTACACGCGCAAACTTGCACTCGCGCTCAAGGTCGTTGGCTTGGTCAATCTTCAATTTGCAATTCAGCGTGACGACTCAGGCGAGGATCATGTTTACGTCATCGAGGTCAATCCGCGCGCTTCGAGAACGGTCCCCTATGTTTCCAAAGCAACCGGAGTTCCGTTGGCACGAATTGCTTCACGTCTGATGACCGGTCGCAGCCTTCAAGAAATGCTTCCGGATGTGGTTGCATCGGGCAAGGATCTTGATCCAGGTTCGCATTTTTATGTAAAGTCGCCTGTCTTTCCATGGGGCAAATTTCCTGGAGTGGATACTGTGCTCAGTCCGGAGATGAAATCCACCGGGGAGGTGATGGGCGTGGCGGCAACCTTCGGCGAAGCCTTTGCCAAGGCGCAACTCTCTGCCGGGCAGAAGCTGCCTTCGGGCGGCACGGTCTTCTTCAGCGTCAACGACCATGACAAAGCGGCTGCCGTGCGCCTGGGGCGTCGCTATGTTGAGCTTGGATTCCAGCTTGTAGCTACCGAGGGAACGGCCAATGCGCTCGAGTCCGCGGGCATGACGGTCGAGCGTGTCTTCAAGGTAAAAGAAGGCCGTCCCAATGTCGTCGATCTCATCAAAGGCGACCGCATCCAACTCATCATCAACACGCCGCGCGGTCAGGACACCATCTTCGACGAGAAGGCGATTCGTCGCGCCGCAGTGTTGGCGCGCGTGCCCACCATCACCACCATTGCTGCTGCGCACGCCGCTGCCGAGGGCATTGCGGCGATGCAGCGCCACAAGACCACCGTCTATTCACTGCAAGAGTTGCATCCGCTCCCTGCGGCTCGCTCGTAGTTCGAGTAAGCCGCGGAGGTTCTGAGCTAGTTGGATTCGCTGCGTCTCAGTGCGCTTCGGGTCCATACGTGCCGCTGTTGCTCACGGTCACCGTCGTGTTCAACGGCAGCGCATCGGACGATCCGCCGACAAGCAGCTTCACCGGCTCCTGCTCCACGCGCCACAGATGCGCGGCTGTGTCCCAATAAGCCAGGTCGTGCGCGCGCAGTGTCATCTGCACGTCTGCAGATTGCCCCGCGGCGATGTGTACGCGCTCAAATCCCTTCAGCTCCAGTTGCGGACGCGTCACGGCGGAGTGCTCATGCTGCACATAAAGCTGCACGACTTCATCACTGTCGCGCGCGCCGGAATTGACCACCGTCACCGTCACCTGCACTTCGCCATCGGCGGTCATCGCAGGCGCGCTGGTCGCAATGCTCTTGTACGCGAATGTCGTGTAGCTCAGTCCGTAGCCAAACGGATAAAGCGGCTTCAGAGTGCTGTACATGTACGTGCGTCCGTGCAGCAGGTTGTAGTCCATCATCGGCAGCAGTTGCGCATCGCCCGTCGGCCACGTCTGCACCAGTCTGCCCGCAGGGGAATACGCGCCGAAGAGCACATCGGCGAGTCCATTGCCAAGCTCTTCGCTGTTGTGCGTCAGATGCAC
>JAJZEA010000032.1 GCA_021851335.1 Acidobacteriota bacterium
GCAGGCTGCGTCATCGCGCGCCAGCGCCCCGGCACGGCGAAGGGATTTCTGTTTCTTTCGATGGAAGACGAATCCGGCATCACCAACGTCATCGTCTCGCCAGACCTCTTCGAGCGCGAACGGATCATCGTCACCCGCGCGCGCTTCCTCCTCGTCGAAGGCCCGCTGCAAAACCAGAATGGCGTGATCCACATCCGCGCTCAGCGGCTGCAACCACTCTCCGATCACGCCATCGACATCCGCTCGCACGACTTTCACTGATCAGCCGGTTCCGAGCCGGACTCCTCGCAAAATGGAATCACGGTCAGCCTGATTCTGTTCTTGCATCGAGTGAATGTTTCAGCCGCTTGTGCGGTTCATGATTCGCCGCAAGCAGTCTGTGTCTGGTTATCGGCATTCGGAAACGCAAACAGGCCAAGGTTCCAGCGGGATTTCGTCAGCGCCTCGATCGAGAGTTCGAAAGCACGCACCTCAGCAGCTTCGCGTGCCGCGATGTAGTGAGACTCGGCAGTCCAGAATTCGAGGATGAGGAAGATATGCGGACTGCGGACGTCGCGCATCACGGTTGTGTGGATGTGGCCGGGCAGGCGGCTGGCAAAGCTCTGCCACAGGCCGCCAGCCAGGAAGAGCGAGCGAAAGGCAGGGGTCTGCTCGACCCCCACCTCGCAGAGAGATAGGGCGTAGATCATGCATTGCTCCTGAATTGTGTGGGAGGGGATGGTCGAGTGGAATGTGGGGCTATCGGGAGGCGCGGTGACAACCACTGGAATCGGCCGGATACCAGTCAATCTCCAGATCCGCCATCGCTGCCTCGTCTTCGTTGAAGGATTCTGATTCGATCTCGTAGGTATCGAGTTCGATGATTTCTTCGAACTCGATGTCCTCCTCTTCGTCTTCGTCGCTGTATGGATACATTTCGTTTCCTTTCGTGTGTACTTGCTGAGCTGGCCGAGACGCGGAAATCCAGGTAGGACCGGACCGGACAAAGGCATCTCGACCGAACGGATCGCGCCGGACTGCGTAGACGAGTTTCGCTGTTTCTGTTGTTGAAGGCTCACGGGAAGAATCGGGAAGCGGCAGATCGTTCCTGCCCAGTCGCCTCTGCCTTATAGGCGCAAGCGGCGGTCTTCAATCAGAGCCAGCGGAATTCTGGAGTGCCCGGCAAATTCTGTAGGAGTGAGACAAACTGGTATGGAAGGAGCCTGAAATGAGCAAGGCAAGGAAGCACACGCCGGAACAGATTGTGAATATTCTGCGGCAGATTGAAGTGGCGGTGGCGAACGGAAAGACACACTCGTTGGCAAGCCGGGAGGCCGGGATCACGGAGCAGATCTACTACCGCTGGAGGAAGGAGTACGGCGGTTTGAAGGTGGACCAGACCAAGCGGCTCAAGGAACTGGAGCAGGAAAACGAGCCTCAGCCATTGAGTGCTCGAGGGTTTCCTGCCCCCATGCATCCACAATACAAAGCTAATGCGTCAAACGGCTTTCGAGCACGCTGGCTTGTGCCATGAACTTTTGTGGACTGCGCTTGGCCAGCTTTTCCAGATTGCTCAGTTTCCAGCGAATTCCCGGCAGATCGGGGAAATGCGTTGTTCCCAACAGATTCCACTCCGGCTGATTGCGCACAAACGAAATCAGGAATTTGCGTTCGTCCGCATCCAGCCCCTTTTGTAGCTCGTGAATCAGGCGATCCCGCGTAGCGATCAACTCCTCCAGAGCGACCGGCTCAGCGGTCATTCCCTTGAACGTCCGCTCATATTCCTGGCTAATGTCACGGGGGACCGGGAAAAGCACTTCATGAATCGGGCGGTTGTGCCAGGCAAGGTAAACAACAAATGCGCGCCGGATGGCCGGCGTAATCCCCTCATGCGCGAAGAGCTGCATACAGTCAAACAGGTCGCGGGGATGCTGCCGGTCCATCGCGGCGACCAACTTGCCGCCATAGAGATCTTCGGTCGAGACGACCGGCAGCTCAAAATCGGCCATCAGCGCTTCGCGCGCTTTGGGGACGAAAGTGGCCATGCGAACCGGATACACGGTTCCGCGCATCACGAAGTTCACTTCGACTTTCACTTCGATGGCGCCGCGCCGAATCAGCAGCTTGGTTTCCCCGGTGTCGGCCGATGCGACGGTATGCGTCAAGAATCCCCGAGCATTCAGGCGCTCCGCGGCGTTGCGTATTGCTTCGTTGATGCTGGCCAGAGCCGCCTCACGCGGCAGCGTATGGTCAGGAATGACCAGATCGAGATCGACAGATAGGCGCGGCAAGTCGCGCACAAACATGTTGATGGCCGTGCCACCCTTGAGAGCAAAAACACCATCTTGAAAAACAATGGGCGCGACCTGTGTCAGCAGCCTAGCCGTGTCGAGATAGATTTGGTTCATGGTTTGAGCACCAGTAGTCCATCTGGGGAGCGTGTGACCCAGGGCCGCGCACTACCGGTGGGTAGTTCTGCGGCATCAAGTTTCTGCGCCCAAGGAAGCGAAGATGCACGTCCCAGTTGAAGACAGAGTCTGACTGTTTTGACGTTTGTGCAGCGTTTCAGCAACTCTTGCAGCACTTCGGCGCGCAGGTTGAAGGCGCTTTCCATCAACTCTTTCGCTTCCTGAAGCGGCTGACGAACTCCAACCTCGCTGAGCAGCTCAAGCATCGCCCGCTCTGGCGCTGAAACCAGCGGCGCACCCTCGCGTCCTTCGAGCGCCGCGACGTGGAGCTGCTTTTCCGTCGGCTCAGTAAAGAGTCGCTTGCGGTGGTATTCCGCCGGAAAACGCTCGGTGAACCAGGCGGGCAGTTTGACCGCATTCGCACCGTAAAGGTGGAGTTGCTCCTGCTGAGCAACGTAATGGCGCACTCCGTACCAGTCCAGCGCGGTTTTACCGCCGACGTGAAAACCGGGGATCGTACGCTCCAATAGGCGCAACGAAGCGTGGAGGTTCGGTTCTTCGCCTGTTCGGACAAATACCCCCCGAGCCAGCCGATGCAGCCAACCAGATCGTACATAATGGACAGCCAAATCGGCCGACACCCCAAAAGCCGCCAGGTCTGCCGAGGTGAGCGGAGTTCCTGCAACCGTCTGAGCGTACAACTGTTTTAGTATTCTCTTTTCGGTCGTAGTCATACTGCGATTATAGGCATATTTTCAAATTTCCTTCAACTTGAAATATTTTGCATTGTCGTAGCTAAACTACGACAATAGCAACATATCGACTGCATCCGCACCGGCTCAGGCGACTTACCGATTCTTCCCTAGCCAAAATCCGCCAGCCAGGAGGAGAACTCCGGCGATCAACCCGCCGCCGATGCAGGCCCAGATCAGCTTGCTCCAGGTGGTCTGCCCGGATAAAGGCATCTTTGCGTAAAGGATCACGCCGAACTGCGCAGACCAGTTCCGCTGTTTCTGTTGTGGAAGGATCATGGGAAGAATCGGGGAGCGGCAGATCGTTCCTGCCGAATTGCTTCGGCAGGAACCTCTGCTCCGCCTCGGCTTCAGTCTCAATTGCGTCTGCCGGACTGACACAAGTGGCGTTCTTCAATCAGGCCCGGCAGAATTCTAGAAGGTCCGATTCTTAGAGACGGCATAAACAATTTGCCCCCGCAGAAATGCACTTCAAGACCACGCAACTTTGAGATCGCGCCCCCGCAAGATTCTCTCTCTGACCCCGCAGAAACGGTGCCCGCCAACAAATGCCAAGCTCAATTCTGCGTGGATAGAAACTTCTTGCACAGAAAAATGCAATTTCAAGACTAAAGTTTCGGTTTTTTTTTCGATATGCTATGGGTCATTTTCTAGCTTCGCGATATCTTCGCTTTCAGCCCGAGCTATTTTTAGCGGGCAAGAAACGAGAACGAACATGTCCGCAGCGAGGAGAAGGATCCATACCCTATATCGACATCTCCCATCAGTACCAGCGATGGATGTACCCTCCGTGCCTGGATACATCACTGAGCAGGCATGGGAGGGACCCAGACAATATGTACTGTTAGTGCGTCCCGTGGCTACAGAGCCTATCTGCATAGCCGGCCATGAGGTGCATCAGTGCAAGGACGGCACAGAGATTTGTACTTTCGTCCACGTTCCATGTCGCGGAAAGAGCGTCATGGTCAACGTCATCCGTCAGAGCTATAGGTGCTCGGAGTGCGGTGCGACATACTGCACGCCGCTCATCGAGATAGATGATGTGCGCAGGATGTCCCGAGATCTCATCCAGCACATTCGCACCCATCCAGAGACACCAAGCGAAAAAATGGCCCGTGAGGTCGGCCTATCTGAGGGATCGGTCCTGCATGTACTCAGTGATTACGCTTGGGAGATTATTGCTCGCCGAAATGGCAAGCTCCCGCTCCTGCTCGGCATCGATGAAATCTATCTGGGTGGCATTCCACGTTGCGTTATCACCGATCTCGCGGAAAATCGCCATTTTCGACTCCTGGAAAACAACACCGACAAGACCATGAAAAATGAATTGCGCTGCTACGACAACCGGAGCGAGGTAGTAGCAGTCGCGATCGACATGAATTTCAGCTACCGCTGGTTAATTGAAGAGTTGTTCGAGAAAGCAACGATCGTCATTGACCTCTTCCATGTCATCGCTCTCGCTGATCAGTGCCGAGAGGCAGTTCGGAAGGCGGCAGTTCGGTCGGCTCCACGTTCAAGACGCCCTGCCCTCCGCGCTCGACGCAGCTTCTGGGAAGATGTCGGGCGACCCGAGAGTCCGATCGATGGGCAGATGCCACTCTTCGGAAATGACCTAATCACCCGCGCGAAACAGGCTCACGAGGATCTCCGGGCAATCTTCAGAGATGCCCGTAGCGCGCGTGATGGTGCGATGCTATGGGACGCATGGGAAGACGCGTTGCTTCTGGATCTCCGACCGTACTACGAGCCCCTGATTCGCGCTCTACACACCTATCGAGATGAGATATTTGCGCACTGTGACTTAAGGCTAACGAACGGCTACACGGAGGGACACATCGCCAGGATTCGTACCCTGCACCGCCAGATGCCCAGTGCGCGAATCAAGACTCTCGATCACCATTTGATTATCCGCGCCGAACTGAAGCGACTTGTGGAAGAGCGCGACGAAAGTCGCACGCCGCGCGATAACGAAGGATGTCATGCCGCACTGGACGCCAACGGCAACCATCTTGAGCATCTCGCGGTCTCAACGACTCAGCCAAAGGTCCCGCCTCAAACGGAACCCATTCAACAACCGCCCCACAACACTGAGCGGAGTACAGCATAGCCCTGGACTACCTGCGATGACGAAGCGACTCGCAAACCCGGAGGAGCAGCAGGTAACGATGGCGCGTACAGACGCGCGCGCTGCTGATGCCGCTGGTACTTCCGTCGATCCGTTGTCCGTTTTGCAACCGCAGGATAAACTCGTTGCAGCGACACCGGTCAGGCGGACTGGAAAATCAATGTCTCGCCGAACTGGCCAAAATGGCCATCTCGAACAAAAAGGCAAGAAATGGGTTGTTCGCTGGTGGCAGGATGTACCTGATCAGGAGAAACGGACCCATAGAAGTGCAAGAGTCTGTCCTATCTATGGGCCTGGAAGCCTAAACAAATCCCAACGTGTGCGTCATTCTCGTGAGATCATCCGCAAGAGTGGAGCCGACACCGAAGAATATTTCAACCGTGTTGTTAAACCATTTCATGCAGCGGAGACATTCCGTGAACGGGCTGAAATCTGGTTTCGCAATGAAACTTCACGCAAGAGGAGACCGATTGCCGATTCGACCAGAGATTGGTGGCGGGGGTGCCTCGACAATTGGCTGATACCCCATTTGGGAGATTTGCCTGTATCCAAGGTAAACAACGGAACAGTGAAACGGCTGATTCCAATTCTGAGGGAGCGATTGGGCTCGAAGTCTATCTCCAGCTATGTTGGCGTCGTAAAGAAGGTGGTGGCGTCAGCGGTCGATGACGATGGGGAGGAACTCTATCCACGCAAATGGAAGGACGACTTCATGGATCTTCCGATCGTCGACAAATCCAGGCAAAACACGCCTGCGTTTTCACCCGAGGTTGTTACCCGCCTGGCACGTTGGAAGTACCGCAGGGAACGGACGATTTTCGTTCTTTGCGCGGCAACCGGCCTGAGGATCGGAGAAGCGCTCGGCATTGACATTGCCGCTCACATCTCTTCCGATTTTCGAACGCTTAGCATCGAACAGAAGGCGCGGAATTGCAAAATCGAAGACCGCGTTAAAACTCAGGCATCGCGCCGCAAGGTGGACCTTCATCCGAGCATCGCTGCTCTGTTGAAGGAATTTGTTGGAGATCGAAAGACGGGATTGCTCTTCGCATCACGGAATCGAAAACCACTTTCACAATCCAACATTGTCAAACGCCACCTGCACCCGGCGCTTCGCGAAATGGGATATGTGAATCCAACAACGCGCACTCACAAAGCTGGCAACCATGCCTTTCGGAGGTTTCGGAACACCTATTTGCGGAACCGCGCAAATTGTCCGGAGGGTCTCTACAAGTACTGGCTCGGTCATGCGGACAACAGCATGAGCGACCTCTACGACAAGATCAAAGAGGACGACGCGTTCCGGCTGGAATGGGCGGAAAAGTGCGGAATCGGCTTCGATCTGCCTTGAGTTGTACCCTGTGTCCCCCAAAATGGCACTTTTGGTGGCTCCGTAGAAGCCTCGTAAGTCATTGAATCTGTGAGAGAAAGAATGGTCGGGGAGAGAGGATTCGAACCTCCGACCCCCTGGTCCCGAACCAGGTGCTCTACCAGGCTGAGCCACTCCCCGTACCGTTTGCGCGACAGACAGCCCTCCTGGTCGTTCAAGGCTGCATGGAACTGCGACGCGCTCCACTAAGTGTAGCAGAAAAAAGCGGCTCGGCTGCCACGCCGATCATGATGTGGAGTTGCCGGAGTGAGGAAAGAGAAAGCGCAGCAGCGGACGGACGCGTCGCGCCCAGCTTGCTTCATCGTGCGTGCCGCCGTCGATGCGTTCAAAGTGCAGCGTCTCGCCATCGCGCCAACCTTCCTTGAGCAACCGGCGAGCCAGCGATTCGGCATCGCGCAGGGTCATGCGGCCTTCGTGGTCGCCGGCGTCCAGCCAGATGCGCGGTCGGGTTTCGATCTCTTCCGCACGACGATGGACAAAGGCGAGGATGTTTCTTCGATTCCACCAGACGCTGGGCGAAAGAATCGCCAGCCGTCCAAAGAGGTGCGCATATTCAAGGCCCAGATACAGCGAAACCAGGCCGCCGAGCGAGGAGCCGCCGAGTCCTGTCGACGCGCGATCGCCGCGTACACGATACTGCTGCGCAATCCAGGGCATCAGTTCGCGCGTGAGCAACAGGCCGTAGGAAGCTGCTTCGCCACCGCCCATGCGCCAGTCGGCGACGGGCGTGTATTCAGCCAGTCGACGGTCGCCCGTGTTGTAAATGCCAACGATGATGAGCGGCTCGACTTCCCCGGCGACGATGGCCGCGTCGGCGGCTTCACGCACCTGCCAGGTTCGTCCGGCGACAAACGAAGTTGCCGGATCGAAGAGGTTCTGTCCGTCTTGCAGATAGAGCACCGGATAGTGGCGCGAAGGATGGTCGTCGTATCCAGGCGGAAGATAGACCACGATATCGCGGTCGTCCGGCAGGAAGCCGCTACGAAAACGGCGATGCAGATGCAGGCGCGGATGACCGGTCGAGGTGGCTTCCCGGTGAGCGGAAGCGGTCCCGTGCGCGAGCGGGTGATGCTGCGTCGGCGACTGCGCGACGGCCTGCCGCCTTTCCGCCAGGTGATTTCCGCTCGACTCGTTCCAGCCTGACCTATTCTGTTCTGACGCGCTCAAGCCCGACTTGTCCTCCATTTCCGCTCTTCAGCGGAGAAAATCTTCAGTCCGGTCATCGATTCCCTGCTCCGAAACGCGGGTAGCGGCTGGTAGAGTTACACCCAACGGAGACCGAATTTTTATGATACGTGAGTACCACAAGTGGTTTTCCTCACGGCTGGGCCGCGAGATGGAGTTGCTCGTCTTTGGCCACGGCGGATTGCCCGCGCTGGTCTTTCCCACCTCCGGCGGACGGTTCTTTGAGTTGGAGGATCGCGGTCTCGTGGGGTCGCTGGCCGGCAAGATCGACGCAGGCCAGTTGCAGCTCTACTGTGTCGACTCGGTGGACATGGAAAGCTGGTACAACCGCGCGGTTCCGGCTCGCTGGCGAATCGCGCGGCACGTGCAGTACGAGTCCTACGTCATGGAAGAAGTGGTGCCGCTGATGCGGACAAAGAATCCCAACCCGAAGCGCATGACGATCGGGTGCAGCTTTGGCGGCTACCACGCGATGAACTTTGCGCTGCGGCACCCGGACCGCTTTACCGGAGCGCTGTCGATGTCAGGCGCTTTTGATATGACGCGCTTTTTGCAGGGATATAACGACCAGGATGTCTACTTCCAGACGCCAACCCAATATCTGCCCAATCTGAGCGATCCGTGGTACTTCGATCACTATCGGCAAAACCAGTATGTGCTGGCGACAGGCTGGGATGACCAATGTCTGGGAGCCAACCAGCATCTGGATGGCATTCTTGCAAGCAAAGGGATTCCGCACCAGTTGTTCATCTGGGATGCGTGGAATTCACACGACTGGCCCACCTGGGAACGAATGTTGCACGCCTATCTGTGAAGCCAAAGCCGCAACGCACGCTGAAGATTACCCCCGCATCCTGCCTGCCCATGAGCTTCTTTTCCTGGCATCGCAGCTTTCCATCAACCCCACCGCGCAACCCCACCGCGCGCCATCCTTATACGAGTTCTCTCGTGCATCGGGCTGCCATCCACTTTTGGCGAAGTGAGCCGCATATCCCGATGCCGAATCACGCCGAGGGCTGATAGCATGGCTGAGGTTTCTTGAGGGGTGAGTCGATGGATTCTCAGCGCGTGTTTTCCGCAGAGCAAGGCAGCGTCGGGGTGATTGGATCGGGCACAATGGGCAGCGGCATTGCTCATGTCTTTGCTCGATCGGGTTTTGCGGTCTTCCTCTGCGATGTTTCTGCCGCGCAACTGGAGCGCGCGCAAACGTCCATCCGCGCCAATCTGGCGCGTGAGGTGAAGAAGCAGAAGCTGAGCGAGCCGGAGGCTGAAGCCGCGCTGGCGCGCATCACGTGGACAACCGATCGCCAGGCGCTGCGCGAAGTCAGACTGGCGATAGAAGCGGCGACCGAACGATTTGAACTGAAGCGGCAGATATTTCAGGAACTGGACGCGCTGCTCTCGGCAGAGGCGATTCTGGCGACGAATACTTCGTCGATCTCGATTACGCGACTGGCCGGGGTCACCCGGCGGCCCGAGCAGGTGATCGGGATGCACTTCTTCAACCCGGTGCCGGTGATGGCGCTGGTGGAGGTGATTCGCGGATTGCAGACATCACAGGCGACGTATGAGACGGTGGACGGACTGGCGCGGGCGCTCGGCAAGACTCCCGTGGAGGTGAACGACGCGCCGGGCTTTGTCTCGAATCGCGTGCTGATGCCGCTGATTAATGAAGCGGCGTATGCGGTGATGGAAGGCGTGGCGACGGCAGAGGCTGTCGATCAGGTCTTTCAACTTGGCATGGCGCATCCGATGGGGCCTCTGACGCTGGCCGACTTCATTGGCCTGGATGTCTGCGTGGATATTCTGCGCGTGTTGCAGGAGGGCCACGGCGATCCGAAGTACAGGCCGTGTCCTCTGCTGGTGCGGATGGTGGATGCCGGATGGCTGGGACGCAAAAGCGGGCGCGGATTCTATACGTATCCATGAACAGCGGTCGAGCACATGAAGGCTGCCAAAATGGATCGAAACCTGGTTGATCTATTACGGACAGGCGATCAATTCGCACCCACTCTTCCACAGCCGGGCGAGCCAGAGCGGGCTATGCTTTATGCATGGTGCAGTTCACGGTGCTGGCGTCGGGATCGAAGGGCAACAGCGCGCTGCTGTCCACCTCGTCCACGCGCATTCTCGTCGATGCCGGGCTGAGCGGGCGGGAGCTGTTCCGCAGGATGCGTTTGGCCGGGCATGAGCCGGCGATGCTCGACGCCATCGTGATTACGCACGAACACTCCGACCATGTGCAGGGCATGGCGGCGATGGCGCGGAAGCTGAACATTCCCGTCTATCTCACCGAGGGCACGCACCGGGAGTGGACGCGGCTGGTGCGCCCGAGGCAAAGGGATACGCGCCAAAGCTATACGAAGTGGATGGAAGAGTATCGCGCGCGCAAGGCTGCGGAAGCCGTGGCAGCGGAGCTGGCCGAATCACTGGAAACGCCAGAGGTTCAAGACTCGCCAGAAGTTCTAGATTCGGCAGAGATGCAGCAGCCGACCGCCTCGGCTTCGGTCGAAGAGGCTTGCCAAAAGGATCCGGCGCGTCTGCCGGAAGTGCGCTACATCCAGGCCGGTGAGCGGTTTGCGGTGGGCGATATTCAGGTCCATCCTTTCACCATTCCGCATGATGCCGCCGACCCGGTGGGATATGTGTTTTGCGCCGAGGGTGTGCGTCTGGCGGTGGCCACGGACCTTGGCTACGTGCCGCCCAATGTGGCCGCACAGCTTCAGGATTGCAACCTGCTGATGCTGGAGTCGAACCACGATCCGGAGATGCTGCGGGATGGGCCGTATCCATGGTCGGTGAAGCAGCGCGTGCTTTCGCGCGTGGGGCACCTGTCCAACGATGCAGCGGCGGAGTTTCTGGAGCAATCCTGGGATGGCCGGGCGGAGTGCGTGATCCTGGCGCACCTGTCGGAGAGCAACAACCTGCCGGAGCTGGCGCGAATGGCGGCGGAACGAGCGCTGGCCAGCCATTCCGCGGGGTTGTTTGGCCGCAAACTGCTGCTGGCCAGCCAGGAAGAGCCGCTGGAGACGGTAACTCTGTAAGCGAGGGAAATGCCTGCAACGGAGAAAATCTGAGGCATGGAGACTCAAAATACGTTACTATAGTGTTACCGAAGGTGCGCTTCTGGCTCGGATCGGTGAGCGAGCGAAGAGGACGCGCTGATTCAATGGATGTTTTGCTGGCTGATATATGGTTTCTGATCTCTCCCCGATTCAGGCAATTTTCCGAACCCATTCCAGGGCAAAGCGAGTCTAAAGAATATGGCAGGAAGCGGTTGTACGGATCGAGTGATTGGCGCTATTCTGCGCAGTTGGCGATACGATATTTCGGCGATTTCGCCGGAGATGCGGCGCGACTATGAACAGCATCTGGCTGAATGCGCACATTGCCACGCGCGGCAGAAGTTTCATCGCACACTCGATGGCTCACTTGCGGTTCTGACTGCGCTCTCGATGCTGTCGTTTCTGTTTGCGCTGGCGGTGTTGCAGCGCGTCAAATTCCTGGAGCATGTGGCTTTCAACATCCTGCATCTGGAAGTGGTTTCCATGTACCAGATGCTGGTTTCGGCGGCAGTGGCGGGTCTGATCTTTTCGCTGATCGCCTTTGTGCTGGTGATGACGACGACACCGGCGCCGACGTATCTGGGCGGGATGGCGCGGGATCGCGCACGGACGCTTGAAGCGCGTCTGCCGGAGTCGATCCGCAGTTTCCGCTCCCGCTAAGCGAAGCCCAATCATGGAAAAAGTCTACTAGCCTAACTGCGCTGGGGCAGCTTGACGCCGCCGGTGAGGGAGCTGACCTGCTCGACGCTGTGGCTGCGGCACCAGCGTTCGAGTTGCCGTGCAAGGCGCTCGACGGCGCGCGGATCGGCATAGCTGGCCGTGCCCACCTGAACGGCGGTGGCTCCGGCGAGCAGAAACTCGACAGCGTCCTCGGCGGTGACGATGCCGCCCATGCCAAGGATGGGAATCTGGACGGCCTGCGCCGTCTCCCAGACCATGCGCACGGCGATGGGCTTGATGCCCGGTCCTGACAGTCCGCCGGTGATGTTGGCAAGCAGCGGCAGGCGCGTCTCAGGATCGATGCTCATGGCGAGGAAGGTGTTGACGAGCGAAAGCGCGTCGGCTCCGGCGCGCTCGGCGATGCGCGCCATCTGCGCGATGGAGGTCACGTTGGGGCTGAGCTTGACGATGAGCGGTCGTCGGGCGATCGATTTGACACGCGCAACGAGGTGCTCGAGCGCGCCGGGATCGGCGCCAAAGGTCATGCCGCCTTCGTGTACATTGGGGCAGCTTACGTTGAGTTCGTAGGCGGCGATGCCCTCGGCGTCGTTGAGGCGCTCGACGACGGCGAGGTAGTCGGCGACCTGATAGCCAAAGACATTCACGATGACCTTGCAGGCCGGGTAGCGGCGCAGCGCGGGCAGCTTGGTTTCTACAAACGCCTCGACGCCTATATTTTGCAGGCCGATGGCATTGAGCATGCCCGCGGCTGTGGGCACCATGCGCGGCGCGGAGTTGCCGACCATCGGTTCGCGGGAGATGCCTTTGGTGACGAATGCGCCGATCTTTTCGAGCGCAACAATCTCTTCAAACTCGATGCCGTAGCCGAAGGTGCCGCTGGCGGCGATGACCGGGCTGACGAGTTCCAGCCCGGCAAAGTGAACTTTCATCTCCGGCTTCAAATCAGGCTCGCTCCGTTCTTCTGCTATTCAGAATAAACGGAGCGGGCGCAAGGGTACGGAGCTTAGCGAGCGCTCTTTGCGGAAGCGATTGCAGCGACGCTGCCCGGGGTGGGTCGAATCGCCTGCGTGAGAATGTGACCGACTGCGGCCGAGGGCTGGTTGATGCCCAACAGCGAGGCCAGCGTAGCGGCCAGATCAACCGGCTCGACGCGTCCGCGATAGGTGCCGGTGCGGAAGGCCGATCCGTAGAAGGCAAGCGGGACGTGGCGATCGTAGCTCCACGGGCTGAAGTGCGTGGTGCCGGTCTTGCCGCCCCAGGCCGAGAGGTCTTCCATCTGATAGCCGCCGAGGACGAGCATCGTGTACCAGAGGCCGCGATCCGTGTAGCTGTGCGCCAGTTCCGTGCCAAAGGGCGTGTGCGGCAGGTCGCCGCCGGCCAGTTGCAGCTTGGTATAGGTGCCGACGACCTGAAGCATGGGGGGAAGCTTGCCGCCCGACGCCTGCGCGTGCGCGACCGCTGCGTTTTGTTCGTCGATCCCGGCGCGCAGGGCGGCACCGAGTGCCTCTTCGGCGGCTTTTTCGTGGATGCCAGCAGCCAGACCGCCGGGCGCGAAGACGCGCGGATCAAGCTGGAAGTAGGGCAGGTCTTCGCCGGGCATGAGGTAGGCGACATTTTTGCCGGGAGTGAAGCGGGCATTCAGCGCGGCGTTGACGCTTGCGGTGAGCGCTTTCATGTTGACGGTGGCGGCGTGGATGCCCAGCGCGGCAGCCTGCGCGGGAACCGGCGCGACGCCGTGATCAGCCGAGAGCGCGATCCACACATTGCCCAGGCCGACGTGCTGGTCAAGCCAGGCGAAGAAGTCGCCGAGATCGTGGTCGAGGCCGAGCACCATGTGGTGCTCCTGTTCGGAATCCGGCCCGAATTTGTGGCCGGAGATGTCATTGGCGGAGAGCGAGACGGTGAGCATGTCGGTGGTGGCCGACTGGCCGAGTTTTTCGCCGGTGATGGCGGCCTCGGCAAAGCGCAGTTCGTACAGGTTGGCGGCGGGCGTGATGCCGACTTTGTTATAAAAACTGCCCTGGCCATCCCAGTGAGCAGCGGCAGCGGCCTGCTGGCGCGCCGGACCGGCGTTGAAGCTTTGCACCCAGACCGGAAGTGCGTTGAGGTAGTAGCTGGAGGTGATGTAATCGCCGGATTTGTGGTCGATCCAGTAGGCGGCGTTGGCGGCTTGACCGGCGGGCAGGATAGCGGCGCGATCCTTGAGCGAGATACCGATCACCTTCGAGCGGCCCTGCGTAGCCAGCCGGAGTTCGTCTCCGACGGTGGTGGCGCGCAGGTTGAGCGGCGAAGCGCCGGGGGTGGGCGATTCCGTGGAGTCAGCAGGGAGGCCGACCAGCGAGTAGCGCTCGTCTTCCACCGAGCTGACTTTGTGGGTGAGCGAGCGCGACGCGTCCCAGAAATCGTTGGCCTGAATGCCGTGCCCGTCCGTGTAGGCTCCGGTGCCGAGCGTGGAGTGGCCCGGTGCGGTCATCGTGTTGGCATAGTTGTAGTAGCAGTCGGGAAACCATGCTCCATCATCGAGCAGGAGACGGAATCCGCGCGAGGACAACTCGGAGCGATAGCGCTGGAGATAGTCGGAACGGAACTGATCAATGACGATGAGGACGACCAGTTTGGGACGCGCGCTGTAAGCCTGCGCGCGGGCTGGCAACGCATGTGCAGCGACCAGCAGAGGTGCAAGGCAGGCGGCAAAAAAACGACGGAAGAGATGGTTGCGCAACATGCGCCCATTCTAAATGCAGAGTCGTGGAGCGGATGTGAATGTACGGTCAAGAGGAAGCGTGGTCGAGCGGCCGGACGACGCGCGGCTTGAGCGGTTTGCAAGGGCTGCCCGCGCAGACCATCCACGGCGGCATGGAACGGGTGACGACCGAGCGCGCGCCGATGACCGCGCCTTCGCCAATCGTTACACCCGGAGCCAGCAGGCAGCCGGAGGCGATCCAGCTTTGCGAATGGATCGTGATGGGCGAGGCGGTAAGCGCAAAAAACGGGTCCGTGTAGTCGTGCGTTGCCGTGCAGATGTAGTTGTACTGCGAGACGACGACATGGCGACCGATGGCGACGGGGGCAAAGTTATAGACCTCAGTGTTGACGCCAATCGAGGAGCGCTCACCCATCGTCAGCTTCCAGGGCATCCAGACCTTGACGCCTGGATCGATCAGGCAGGCGGGGCCGATCTTTGCGCCAAAGAATCGCAGCAGCGCGACGCGCAACGGGCTGAGCGCGCGCGGCATGCAGGAGAGAAACGGAAGCTGGAAAAAAGCCCAGAGCAGGCGCAGAAGCTTTTCGCGCGGCGAGGAGGGCGCAGGCACACGATAAAGATCGATGCGCAGCGGCCCTTCCGCGGCGATGGCCTCCGGCGATCCCTGGAGAGATGGGGAAACTGGAGAAGCATGGGAAGCTGGCTCGGTCATGGTGAAGAAGTTCCTCGCTCCGGCGATCGTGGACCCTGCTCGTCTATAATCGCAGAGAACCAGGAATTTCTGTAGGAGAAGTGCGTCTCCGGCGGTGTTTGCCGGATGTTTTCGCCGAAGGTCGCTACCCACACATGATTCGTTTTCTGCAAAAAGACAACCGCCTCGTCAAGTCCATCTTCATTGTCATCATTGGCGCTGCCGTCATCACGATGGTCATTACGCTGATTCCTGGCATCTTTCAGAATGTGTCGAACACTGCCGACACCTTTGCCACCGTCTATCCGCACTGGTACAGCCGTTTTCTGTTTGAAGGCGATACGGTGAGCATGACGCGTGTCCAGGATATTGCGCAGCAGCAGTTGCAGCGGCAGCGGCTGCCGGATTTCTACCTGCAACTGATGGTGCCGCGTGTGGGCCAGCAGCTTGTCTTGCAGCGTGTGCTGCTGTTTGAAGCAGCTCGGCTGGGCATCAGCGCAAGCGAAGCCGACGTCAGCGACTTCCTGCACAAGGGCCAGTATGGTGAACTGCTGTTTCCGGGCGGAAAATTTGTGGGGCTGGACAAATACTCGCAGTTCATTCGCGGGCAGTTTGGCTTGTCCACCACCGAGTTTGAAAAAGAGTTGCGCGAGGACATCACCGTCCAGCGGCTGCGCGCCTACGTGACCTCTGGCGTCTCGATCTCCGACAGCGAGGTCCACGACTACTATCGCAACCAGAACATCAAGATCAAGTTTGATTATGCTGTGATCTCCGCCGATGACCTGCGCAAGCAGATCAATCCCACCGATGCCGAGTTACAGGCTTTCTTCACGAAGAATGCCGCGCGCTATGCCCATGCGGTTCCGGAGCAGCGAACCATCAGCTACTTTGCCTTCACCGCCGACCAGGTTCCGGGCGGCGTGCCGCAGGTGAGCCAGCAGGAGATTCAGCAGTACTACACCGAACACGTGGCCGACTATCAGACGCCGGAACAGGCGCGGTCACGGCACATCCTGATCAAGTTCCCAGGTGGCGCTGCGAAGACGGATGCAGAGGCCAAGGCCAAGGCCGAGTCGATCCTGAAGCAGCTTCAGGGCGGCGCGGATTTTGCGACGCTGGCCAAGAAGTATTCCGAAGATCCAGGCAGCGCGGCGCAGGGTGGCGAGCTTGGTTTTGCCAAGCATGGCGCCATGGTGCCCGAGTTTGACAAGGCGATCTTCACCCAGCCGATCGGCGCGCTGGCCATCATCAAAACGCAATATGGCTATCACATCGTGCAGGTGGAAGAGCGCCAGACCGCGCATACGCAGCCGTTGAACGAAGTGCTGCCGACGATTCAGGTTTCGCTGATTCGCGACAAGGAATCGAAGGCGGAAGCCGCCTATGCGCAGAGCCTCGCCGACGAAGCCACCAAGAGCGGATTGGCCAAGACCGCCGCGGCGCACCAGCTGACGCTGGTGACCACGCCGCCGGTGGGCGTACAAGGCATCATCGCCGGCCTGCCGGACAGCGCCGAACTGCTGGGCAAGGCATTCATCGTCAAGCAGGGTGCTGCACCCGCCTTTGCCCCAACCGGTGAAGGCTATGCCATCTTCCAGGTGACGGGCATCAATCCGGCTCATGCGCCCAACTTTGCCGATTTCAAATCAACCATCGCCACCGACTACGCTCAGGAGCGGCTGCCGCAACTGTTGCTGGAAAAGACCAAGGAACTGGCCGACAAGGCGCACACCGAAAACGACCTGAACAAGGCCGCAAAAGAGGTGGGTGCGACGGTGAAGACCAGCGATCTGGTGGGCCAGACCGGACAGGTGCCAGACCTGGGGCAGATTGCCACCGTGGCTCCGGACCTGATGAACCTGAACGTGGGCCAGATCAGCGGTCCGATCGACGCACAGCGCACGGGAGTCGTGGCGAAGATTGTTGACAAGCAGGTTCCGAGCGATGCCGAGATTGCAAAGAACTTTGACCAGACGCGCGATCAGATTCTGGACCAGCGTCGCGAGGATGTCTTCAGTGTCTTTGTCAATGCGGCAGACAACCGCTACAAGAAGGCTCACCTGATCAGCATCAACCCCAATGCGATGAAGTCGATGAGTCTGGGCCAGTAATTCAGCCCGCGATTCCGAAGCACGCTTCACAAAGCCCGTCGGACCTCCGACGGGCTTTCTCATTTCTGCTCGACTGCATCTTCGTCTTCCCGGTTTTCGATGCGGCGCGCGAACCCTTGCACGCAGCAAGCGAACCGGCGGCAGAAAGTGCTTTAATGCAGTATGCGCTTTGCACGTTCTTCGGGGATTCTGCTGCCTGTTTCTTCGGTTGCCTCACGGGGCGGCATCGGAGATCTTGGTCCGGAAAGCTATCGTTTTCTGGAATTTTTGTCGGCTGCGCACCAGCATATCTGGCAGGTTTTGCCGCTTTGTCCCACCGGTTATGGGAACTCGCCCTATGCCGGAAGCTCGGCGTTTGCCGGCAATCCTTATCTGATTAGTCTGGAGCTGCTGGCCGATTGGGGATGGACCACCTCAGACGCGATGGATGCGTTCCTGGATCCCACGCAACGCGTCGATTTCGACTGGGTGGAAACGCACAAACTCCCGATATTGCAAGCGGTGGCGCAAAGTTTTCTGGAGCGTGGATCAACCGATCCTGAACTCAGGCAGCTTTGGGGCCAGTTTGAAGCGTTCTGTCGCGCGCAGGCTGGCTGGCTGGAAGATTATGTGCTCTATGCGGTTCTGCGGCGTGTCTACAAAACCGGAGCCTGGGCCACGTGGCCTGAGCCGGTGCGCCGACGGAACCCCGAGACGCTCGCGGAACTCCGCAACAAACATGCTTCAGCTCTGTCGGTTGAGCGCGCGCTTCAATTTGCCTTTGACCTTCAATGGTCAAGATTGCGCCAGGCTGCAAACGCCGATGGCATCCGGATGATGGGCGACCTGGCGATCTTTGTCAGCATGGATTCAGCGGATGTGTGGGCCAATCCAACGCTTTTCCAACTCAATGAGGATTTGCAGCCCATTCGCGTGGCGGGTGTGCCGCCGGATTATTTTTCGCCGACCGGGCAGCGCTGGGGCAATCCGCTCTATGACTGGGATGCGATGCGCGCAAGCGGCTATTCGTGGTGGATTGAGCGGCTGCGTCGCGCCTGCGAGCACTTTGATCTGGTGCGGCTGGATCACTTTCGCGGCTTCGAGGCGTACTGGTCGATTCCCGCCGAGGAAGAGACGGCGGTGAATGGGGAGTGGGTGAAGGCTCCGGGTCGAGAGCTGTTTCAGCAGATGGAGCGAGCACTCGGCGAGCTGCCGCTGATTGCCGAAGACCTGGGGGTGATTACGCCGGAGGTGGACGCGCTGCGGGAAGAGTTTGCCATGCCGGGGATGCGCGTGATGCAGTTCGGCTTCGGTTCGGCGGCGGCGCACCCTCATCTGCCGCATCGCTATGACGAGCATACAGTGGCCTACACCGGCACGCATGACAACGATACGACGCCGGGGTGGTGGTCCCATGCCAGTGCCGAAGAACGCGCCGCCGCCGAGCACTATATTGGCCCGGTGGGCGACAACGGCGCGTGGGCAACCTGGGGGATGATGCGCGCGTTGCAAGCCTCCGTCGCAGCCGTGGCGATTGTGCCGGCGCAGGATGTGCTCGGGCTTGGCTCGGAGGCGCGCATGAATACGCCGGCTGTGGCGGACGGCAACTGGAGCTGGCGCGCGGGAAGCTGGCGATTGCCGGAGATGGACGGACTGGCGGCGGGACTGGCGGGACTGGCGCTGGTGACGGACCGGGACAACGATCCGCTGCGGGTGACCCGAACGCCGGAAGACGAGCCGCAGGACCCGATATAGGACGAACCGGGAATTGCGATACTGGAAGTCAACAGTCCTGACGGAAAAGCATGAGCAAGCACTCCTTAGAAGATCGCGCAACACCAGTGTATCCATCGGCGGGTGGACGTCAGGCGGTCGGCTCGACGCATCAAGGCTCGATTGCGCTGTCCTCTTCGCCGGTCTTCTGGCGCCGGTTGCTCGCGTTCATTGGGCCTGGATTTTTGATCTCGGTGGGCTACATGGACCCCGGCAATTGGGCAACGGACCTGGCGGGCGGCTCGCGCTATGGTTACACGCTGCTGTTTGCCATTCTGCTCTCCAGCCTGATGGCGATTCTGCTGCAAAGCCTGTCCCTGCGCCTGGGCATTGCCTCCGGTCGCAACCTGGCGCAGCTTTGTCGCGAGCGCACTTCGCGCTCGGCTTCGTTTGCACTTTGGCTGCTGGCCGAGATCGCGATTGCAGCCTGTGATCTGGCGGAAGTGATTGGCTCGGCGATTGCGCTTCAGCTTCTTTTTCATCTGCCGCTGCTGGCCGGGGTGCTCATCACCGGGGTGGATGTGCTGCTGATTCTGCTGCTGGAGCGGCGCGGATTTCGTACCATCGAGGCGCTGGTCATGGTGTTGATCGGAACGATCACCGCGCTGTTTGCCATTGAAATTGTGCTTTCGCGTCCGGAGTTTGGGCCGTTGGTGCATGCAATGTTTGTGCCGTCGCGGGCGATGGTGACCGACCCGGCGATGCTCTACATCGCCGTTGGCATTCTGGGCGCGACGGTGATGCCGCACAACCTGTATCTGCACTCATGGCTGGCGCAGATGCGGGACTATCCGCGGACTCACGAGGGCAAAAGCGAAGCGATCCGCTTTGCCAACATCGACTCTGCCGCAGCGCTGACGCTGGCGTTTTTTGTGAATGCGGCCATTCTGGTCGTCGCCGCGGCGGTCTTTCACCGCGGCGGTTACACGGGCGTGGCGGAGATTGAGGATGCTTACAGGCTGCTGTCGCCACTGCTGGGCGTCGCGGGAGCCAGCGCGCTCTTCGCCATTGCGCTGCTGGCTTCCGGACAGAACTCGACGCTGACCGGAACGCTGGCCGGGCAGGTCGTGATGGAGGGTTTCCTCGATCTGCGAATGTCGCCGTGGCTGCGACGTCTCATCACCCGAGCGGCGGCCATCGTTCCCGCTGTGCTGGTCGTGTTGTGGTACGGCGAGCATGGAGTGGCGCGTCTGCTGCTGCTCAGCCAGGTGATCCTGAGCATGCAGCTCAGCTTTGCCGTCATTCCGCTGGTCAAGTTCACCGGCAATCCCGAGGTCATGGGCCGGTTTACCAATCCACGATGGCTGCAGGCGCTCGCCTGGCTGGCAGCGGCGATGATCCTCGTCCTCAACGTGTGGCTGCTGGTGCAGACGCTGCGCGGATGAGTGTGGAATGAGCGCGACATTGCCCGCCGTTGTCGTCCTCGGCTTTACACCCTCTGCCCGCAGCGCTGAGAATGAATCAGCAGTACAAACCTACTTTGGGGTATTCCTATGCCGCTCTCTGGAGAAGCGATCCGCCTGATGAACTACATTGACGATGTTTCCGTCACACTGCGCCGCATCCTTACCGGCGTGGCAACGCTCGATGAAGAAGAGCGCGCCTTGGTTTCGGCGCATCTGCAGCAGGCCAGCCCCAGCGCGCAGGATGTGCTGGACGCGCTGAAGGCGCGATGAACAACGGCCGTGCTCCCAGGAGTTGCGGATAAGCACGAAAGGGAATTTGTCCTATGACAGAGCCGTCGGAGTTGACGCTGGCCATCATTGGCGCCGGTCCATTGGGCCGCAGCCTGGCGCTCCGCGCGGTGCAGGCCGGGGTGCAAGTGGTGTTGGAAGACGTGATGCCCTCCAATCTGCGGCATGCGCAGGAGCAGTTGCGAGTGGCCCTCGGCGAGGCGCTGCATGATTCAGGCAGCAGCGTCAGCTTTGTTTCCACGGTTGAGGACGCAGTGCGGCAGGCCGATCTGGCGATCGACTGTGTACCGGATGAGCTGGAATCGAAGCTGGAGATCTTCAGCCTGCTCGATCGAATGGCTCCGCCGCGCACCGTGCTGCTCACTCCCACACAAGCGCTTTCCATCGCCGACCTGGCAAGCTGCACCTATCGCCCGGAGCGATGCCTCGCAATTGGGCTGGGAGCGCAGGAGTTGGCAGGTGAAGCCGCCGCGCGTGGAGCCGTGGTGCCCTTGAAGCGAACCGCGAACACCGATCCAGCGGCCCAGGCGCTTGTCGTCGAGTTTTGGAGCCGGCTTGGATGCGAAGTCAGGGTGGATACGGATCGCGCCGTGGCTTTTGCCCGCTGACTTGACTCCGTGGAAGACAATTCAGTGAATGGGCTTGCCGTCCGGATCGACCCCGATGGGTACACCGCGCTCGTCCAGACCGCAGGAAAGCGGTATCCGCTGCATCTTTTTGCGAGGCTTGCTCATCGCTTCGTCCACCCGGAAAAAAGCTGCCGCCATGATGGCCAGCATCGGCGCTGCAACGAGAATTGCGGTGAGGTTGGAGCTGATTTCCATAGGGTTGTTCCTCTCGCCAATCTACTGCGCTAGCACGAATGGCTACCGTGAATATCGACCGAGGATAAGCCTTCTTTACTTACTAAAGTAACAAAAACAAGGTTACCCTCAAAGATAGAACGCTGACAAGCCAAATTTGGATTGCGCTCTGGCGCGGTGTGGGCGATTTTTCCAGAGATCCCGAACCATTCAGGCCCAGTAGCTGCGATCAAGCGTCCGGTACTGAATCGCTTCCGCCAGATGTGGCACCGCAAGCGATTCCGCTCCTTCCAGGTCCGCGATCGTACGCGCGACCTTCAGGATACGGTCATGAGCGCGCGCGCTCAGCCCCTGCTGCTGCATGGCGCGTTCGAGCAGCCGCTCGGCGTCAGCGCCCAGTTCGCAGTGGGCGCGAATCTGGCGCGTGGACATCTGCGCGTTGGCGAAGATCTTGTCTTTGGCGTGGTGGAAGCGCTGGCGCTGGCGATCGCGCGCAGCCATCACGCGTTCGCGAATCTGCGTCGAGCCTTCCGCAGCCGCTCCGCCACGCAGTTCCTTGTACTGCACGGCGGGCACTTCAATGTGAATATCGATGCGGTCGAGCAGCGGCCCGGAGACTTTCGAAACGTAGCGCTGGATCATCGGGGGCGTGCACATGCACTCGCGCGATTTGTCGTTGAAGTAGCCGCAGGGGCACGGATTCATGGCCGCGGCCAGCATGAAGCGCGCAGGAAACGTGAGCGACATGCTGGCGCGCGCAATCGTCACGGTGTGTTCTTCAAGCGGCTGGCGCAGAACTTCGAGCACGTTGCGAGGAAACTCCGGCAGTTCGTCGAGAAAGAGCAGACCATTGTGCGCCAGCGAGACTTCGCCGGGGCGCGGGACGGCTCCGCCGCCGATCAGCCCGGCGTCGGAGATGGTGTGGTGCGGCGAGCGAAACGGTCGCTGGGCGACAAGTCCCGCTGCGGGGTCAAGAACACCAGCGACGGAGTGGATTTTGGTGGTTTCAAGCGCCTCGTCAAAGGTGAGCGGAGTGAGAATCGAAGGCAGCCGCCGCGCGAGCATGGTCTTCCCGGAGCCAGGCGGTCCGATCATCAGGATGTTGTGGCCGCCTGCCGCGGCGACCTCCAGCGCGCGCTTGGCCGTCTGCTGGCCGCGCACATCGCTGAAGTCTGCGGAGTAGTGTTGCAGTTCGGCCAGCAGCGCGTCGGTCGCGGCCTCAAAACGCTTGCGCTGCACCTCGCCCAACAGCGTGGAGTTCAGCAGATCGACGACATCGGCGAGATTGGAGACGGGATAGACATTGATGCCCTGGACGACGGCAGCCTCTGGAGCATTGACAGCGGGAACCAGCAGATTGGGAATGTCGCGTGCGCGGGCAAGAATGGCGATGGAGAGAATGCCGGGCACGGGACGCAGGCCGCCATCCAGGCCAAGCTCACCGACCAGCAGAAACTGGCTCAGGTCTTTCATGTGCAATGCGCCATACGCGCTCAGGATGCCGATCGCGATGGGCAGATCGAAACCCGCACCTTCTTTTTTCAGGTCCGCCGGAGCCAGGTTGATGGTGATGTGGGTGGGCGGAACGAGGAAGCCGGAGTTCTTCATCGCCGAGCGCACACGGTCGCGGCTCTCTCGCACGGCCGCATCGGGCAGTCCCACGGTGTGAAAGCGGTCTTCTTCGGTGACGGTTCCGCTCAGGTCAACTTCTACATCGATCAGATTGGCATCGATGCCATAGACGGCAGCGCTGAGGACTTTAGCCAGCATAAGCAGTTACCGGCGAGTGTAGCATTGCCGGGGCTGCGTCGTCGGCCATGCGTTCCCACACTCGCTCCAAACAGCGCTCCAAACGACGCTCCCGAAACTGGCTCACCACGTCGCTCCGGAGCCATCCTGCTCCGGCAATCGCGGTCGCCAGCAATAGGCTCGCATCGAGTTCCGCCAAAAGAATTTTTCGCGTGCCACAGCCGTCTTCGCGGCAAACAAATCCCGCACCAGTTGCATCGTTTCCGTGTAGCCGAGCCACTGATCGCTGTTGGGCCAGTCGCTGCCAAAAAGCACGTGATCCTCATCGAAAGCTGCGCAAAGCGCATCGAGCGTGGGCCGATAGTCGCCAGGATTCCGCGATAGCACACCCTGTATGCGGCGAGGAACTTCCGAGAGTTTGGCAAAGATATTGGGGTTCTGGCCCAGTTCGCAGAGCAGCGGCCACAGCGGATCGTTGCCGGAATCGGTGACGGCCGTGGCCGGAAGATGGTCCAGCACAATGCGCAGATGCGGAATGCGCTCGGCAATCGCGGTCACAGCCTGAAGCAGACGCAGGTCGGGGTTGGCGGTGTCCAGGGCCAGGCCCGCGTCGGCCAGCGCGTGCAGGCGCGCCAGCGATGCGGCAGAAGTCTGGCCGCAGAACAGGTCACCGAAGAGGTCACGCTGCCATAGATTTCCGCTGCGAATGCCGACACATATGGGATCCGCGCCCAGCCGATCCAGATGCGCAGAGAAATCCGGCGCGGCGGGGTCCAGGTTGGCGACCACACCAACCATCCTCGGATGTTGCCGCGCCGTCTCCAGCAGCCAGTGATTGTCCGCAGGCAGCGGGCTTGCCTCGACGACGATGGCGGCCACGACGCCATGCGGCTCTGCGATGGCAGCAAAGCGGTCCGGCAGCGCGGGACGATAGAGAACCGTCTCCTGCGCGGAGGGCCAGGGAATGCCGCCCGGACGCGCCGGATCGAAGAGATGAATGTGTGCGTCGAGAACCGGCGACGGAAACGAAGATCGAACTGGAGCGCGGCTGGGCATAGGCGGCTGGGCATTGAGGACGCGGCAAAGCGAAATCGCAAAATCGAATTCGACTGCGTCCAGCCTGTCGAAACCCGTCGAAAGAATATGAGAATCATGGTACCGGATCGAGGGCCTGACGGCAGCAATTCTGCACCAGGCCGGGAACCAGACAGGCGGAGTCGCACGTATTGGATAGCATCGTGTATCGTGTTCGGCAGGGGTAAATCGATGAAATCATTAGCTGGATTATTGAAGGTGGCAGGAGTCGCAATGCTGGGAGCGGCAACGCTGATCGCGGGGGCCGATTCGCTGACGATCAGAACAAGAGACGGCAAGCTACACGGCAAGCTCATCAACCATGACAAGGTCCGCGCCTTTCAGGGTATTCCCTACGCCGCGCCGCCGGTGGGGCCGTTGCGCTGGAAGCCGCCCGTGCCAGGCGCACACTGGAAAGGCACGCTCGATGCGACAAACTACGGCCACCATTGCGCCCAGAACCACGTCTTCGACGACATGATCTTTCAGGATGCAACCTCGCCCGCCGATAACGGGTCAGAGGATTGCCTGACGCTGAATATCTATACGCCCGCTGGCGCCAACCCGAAGTCGAAGCTGCCGGTGATGTTCTGGATTCATGGCGGAGGCTACGCCGGCGGCGGCAGCTCCGAGCCGCGCCACAACGGCGATTTTCTGCCCCTGAAGGGCGTAGTGCTGGTGACCATCAACTATCGGCTCGGCGTCTTTGGATTTCTTGCGCTGCCGCAGTTGTCCGAGGAGCAGAACGGAGCCAGCGGCAACTATGGCCTGATGGACATGGTGGCGGCGCTCCGCTGGATCCAGGAAAATATCGGCGAGTTTGGCGGCGATGCAAAGAATATGACTATCTTTGGCGAAAGCGCGGGATCGTTTGCCGTGAGCACGCTGATGGCTCTGCCATCCGCGCAGGGCTTGTTTGATCGGGCCATTGGCGAGAGCGGCGGCGCTTTGAATGGCGGAACGATGGCCATGCCTACCGCGGATGCGCGCGGGCAGAAGGATGCCAAGCTGCTGGACAAGCTCCACGTGACCACGCTGGAGCAGTTGCGCGCCGTGCCCACATCGGCTGTGCTGGCCGCTGTCTCCAACGATCGCACCATGCAGTTTTCTCCCGTCGTCGATGGCTCGTTTATCCCCGAGCCAATCGTGAACATCTATGTGAAAGGCAAGCAGGCGCATATACCGCTGCTGGCCGGGTTCAACCGCGACGAAGGCAGCTTCCTCGGCAAGGGCATGACGGCCGAGAAGTGGAAGGCGTTTGCCGAGCAGCATTATCCAGACCAGGCGGAGACATTCCTGAAGCTCTACCCAGCGACCAACGACGCGGTGGCCGAGCGCTCCGCAGCCGACTATGGCGGCGACGCGTTCATCGCCTACGGAACGTGGAAGTGGATCGAGTTTGACCGCAAGACTGGCGATTCGCCTGTCTATCGATACAAATTCGATCTGGGCGCGCCACCGAGCAAGTTTCATCCCGATCCGGTCGCTTTTCACTCCGACGATATCGAGTATGTCTTCGGCACGCTGGCCACGCGTCCCGGCGCCGTCTGGCGGCCAGAAGACTGGAAGCTGAGCGACGCAGTGATGACTTACTGGACCAACTTCGCCAAGACCGGCAATCCCAATGGACCCGGTGTGCCGGAGTGGCCGGAATATGGCCAGGGCGACCCGGTGCAGCATCTGGACAACCCCATCACCACGCGCCCGGACGAGAATCGTCCGCGCTACGAGTGGTGGCTGGCACAGGATGAAAACGCGGCGGTAGCTCACAGGCCCTGATGAGACTCTGATCAAGTCTGAGCTGGTGGTGGATTTGATCAGAGCCTGCCGAATTCAATCCATGCAGTCGATGATTGAGAATGTCTCCTGCGATCATCGCCAGCGTAATCAGGAATCCCGAACGTCGTATCTGCTGTATACGACGTTCGCGCGTGGAAAGCAGCCGCATCCGACAACGCGCAGCGGGTGCTTGCCTTTGGGCGCTTTGCATAGGAATCCCTGCTCAGATTGAGCAGGGATAACCCGTCGGCAAGAAGAAAAACGGGATGCGGACTGCCGACTGGTGAAAAGACTCAAACGGTCCGGTGCAACTGGCAGCAAAAACGGCAAGTCCGCCGATTGCGATCCTGTATCCGCTCAGTGCGATGAAAAACGCGCATGGAACGACCTGAGTTGCAGTGGCAAAAAACGGACACCAGGTGAGGAATCCGCGCAATCCTCGATGGCTCGCGTCGGTTGGCGGATGCATCGTGAAAGCATGGTTTGCATCGAATTCCGAACGAATTATGGTGGCTGACTTCCCTACTCTCTCCGCAGCCTGATGTCGCGTGTCCATTCATGCAGCCTGAGTGATTCGCCGTTGACTGAATACGAAGCGAGCGTAGCTGCTCAAGCTCGAATTGGCGCAAACCACCGGTAAAACCATAGATGTCCCATTGGATAAATCAATGAGATATCGCTTTTCTGTTTCATCCATCAATATGGCGCTCTGTCACGGAATCAGTAGCAGCTTGCCCGAAGTTTTACGCGACGCAATGTCGATTAAAGCCTGTCGAGCCTCATTCAGTGCATATGTATGCTCCATACGCAACCGGAGCGTGGCATCCGCCACCCAGCTCAGAACATCTCCCGCGCGCCACTCCAGTTCTTCCCGCGTCAGCACATAGTGCGCAAGCGTCGGACGTGTCACATAGAGCGAGCCTTTACCATTCAGCAGGATCGGATCAAATGGCGGAACCGCTCCGCTCGACGCGCCAAAAAGCGCCAGCAGCCCACGCGGACGCAGACAATCCAGACTGCCCTCAAAGGTTGTCTTGCCCACCGAGTCGTAGACCACATCCACGCCGCGCCCTTCGGTGAGACGGCGCGTCTCCGCCACAAAATCCTTCTCGGTATAGAGAATCACTTCATCGCCCCCAGCCGCGCGAGCGAGTGTCGCCTTTTCCGCAGTTGAAACCGTAGCGATGACGCGCGCTCCGATACGATGCGCCATCTGCGTCAGTAGCAATCCAACGCCTCCTGCCGCCGCGTGGATCAGCGCCGTTTCACCCATCTTGAGCGGATAGGTGGAGTAGGCTAAATAGTGCGCTGTCATCCCCTGCAAAAACACCGCCGCAGCCGCTCGCAAATCCAGCGAATCCGGCACGCGAACAAGCTGCGCCGCCGGCACCCGTGCATACTCCGCATACGCGCCACGAACCGCGGCCGAAACTACGCGATCACCGACCGCAAATTCCTTCACTCCGTCGCCCAGCGCGACCACGGTGCCTGCGGCCTCCATGCCCAGCGTCAGCGGCAGCGCGGCCTTGTATCGACCATCGCGAAAGTAGTTTTCAATGTAGTTGACGCCAATCGCCGCCACTTCCATCAGCACCTCGCCAACTTCGGGCACGGGCGTGGCAATCTCCACCTGTTGCAACACCTCAAAACCACCCGTAGCGTGAATCTGCACCGCCTTCATCGGGATATCCTCCTGCTCATCGAAGTCTGAGAAACTGCCACTTCTGTTGTCGCCTCGCTCTCGCGCAAAAGCTGGTCGCGAAACGTCAGCAGATCCGCCGGCAACGAGACGCGAAACGCCACATGCTCGCCCGTCATCGGATGATCGAACTCCAACTCCGCTGCATGGAGAAAATTTCTGCCCAGCCGAAGCGTCTCGCGCTTACCTTTCACGCCGCCCACGCGTCTCTGCGCCTGGAGCGTGCCCGCCGCGCCGTATAGCGTGTCGCCGACCACAGGATGACGCAGCGAGGCCATGTGAACGCGAATCTGGTGTGTACGCCCGGTCTCGATGCGCAGCCGCAGCATCGTAAATCGCCCAAACGGCGAGTCGATCCGCTCCGTCACGCGATAGTGGGTGACCGCGGCGCGCGCGCCATCGGAGGCAGGTCCAGAGACAACAGACATTCGCGTGCGTTTCACCGCGTCGCGACGAATCGCCAACTCCACTGTGCCCGCGTCCTGTTCAACCGCGCCTTCGACGAGAGCGATGTAGGTTTTGGTCATCTCCCGCGCGGCAAACTTAGCCGCCAATGCTTCATGCGCCTCGTCTGTCCGGGCTATCACCATCAGCCCGCTTGTCTCCTTATCCAATCGATGCACAATCCCGGGACGCAGCGCTCCACCCACGGTGGAAAGCTGACCAAACAGATGCAGCAGCGCATTCACCAGCGTCCCGCCGCCGCGGGCTTCGTCGCTCGCTCCGGCTCCGGCGTGAACCATCATCCCCGCGGGTTTGTTCACCACAGCCAGCCACTTGTCCTGATACACAATCTCCAGCGGAATGGCCTCTGCGCGAGTCGTCACCTCCGCGCGTCGCGGTTCCCCGGCAATGCTCACCTGCTCGCCTCCGCGCAGCTTGAGCGAAGCTCTGGCCGAATGGCCATCGACGGTGATGCGCCCAGCTTCCACCAGCTCCTGCACCCGCGTCCGGCTCACCTCCAGCAGTTCGCTCGCCACAAACTGATCCAGCCGCCATCCCGCCGACTCGACCGGCACCACCAGCCGTTTTTCTTCCGCCGCGCCACTCACAAAGCTATCCATTCTTCGCACTCCACCCGACCATGCCATCCCAGTCGAGCATCCACAGAAACCCAACCAGCACCATCGCCAACGCCACTATCTGCGGCGCATCCATCACTTCGCCCACACGCGCCACACGCACCACGCCTCGACCTTCCCAATCCCGCCAACACTCCGTCAGAAAAACAACCACGCCCAGCGCCACCGATCCAACTCCGGCAGCCTCGCCCGGCTGGCGCGCACGGCGAAGCAGCCAAAGCCCACACAACACGGAAGCCACCGCCGCGCCCAACGCCGCATACGCCTGCACCGGAACCAGCGGAACGCCCAGCGGAGTGCCGCTCCACCGCTCGGCCAGCGGACTGCTGTACGTCACCGCGCCCCACGCGCCCGATCCGGCATCCCTGCCAAAATCGCTGCCCGCAAGCAGGCAGCCAATCTGTTCCAGCGCCATCCCCAGTGCCAGCGGAGATGCCAGCGTATCCGCCAGCCGCAATAGCGGCACGCGCGCCCAACGCGCATACCAGACCACAGCCGCCGCCGCAGCCAACGCTCCCACTCCTGAGAGCAAAGGGTGATGCACCAGCGCTAACGCCAGCAGCCATCGTGGATGTGCGCGGAGATTTCCCAGGTTCAACGCAATCAGCAGTCCGCGCTGCATCGTGAGCGCTGCAAAGACGCCCAGCACCACCGCATTCCAGCCGTGGCGAGACTCCACCCCAGCCAAGGGAGCGGTCCAGTGCGCCAGCCCCAGCGCCGCCAGCACGCCCGCAGCAGCCAAGAGTCCATAGCTTGGAATCAGCAGCGTGCCAATCTGAATGAGTACCGGATGCATCCCGCGCTCCGCCTCGCTGAGCCGCTGAAAAGTGTGAGAAAACCGACCCGCTGGGCCGTAGGTCAATGTGCTGGTGAACCCGTCCTAAGACGGTGGGACTCCCCGCGGTTCATTAGGCATCCCGGACTGGCGGGCACGGCACACAGAACCGATTGTTCGAGTCGAGTCCCTGTTCGT
>JAJZEA010000033.1 GCA_021851335.1 Acidobacteriota bacterium
GACGAGACCGAACTGATCGACATCGAGCCGAAGCGGAAGTTCACGATCGGGCCGTTCACGATCGAGCCGATCCGCGTGACGCATTCACTGGTGGACTGCATTGCGCTTGCGATTGAGACGCCGGTCGGCGTGGTCATCCACACCGGCGACTTCAAGATTGATCTCTCGCCGCCGGATGGCAAGTCCTTTGACCTGCACACCTTCGCCGAGTATGGCAAGCGCGGCGTGCTGGCCCTGCTCCAGGACTCGACGAACGTCGAGCGGCCCGGCTACACGCCGAGCGAGTGGGCGGTGAAGCCGCGGCTGGATGAGATTGTGGCCCGCGCGCAGAAGCGCATCTTCTTCAGTTGCTTCTCCTCGTCGATCTATCGCATTCGCATCGCCTTTGATCTGGCCCGTGCGCACGGTCGCAAGGTGGCCATCGTCGGGCGCTCGATGAACGAGAGCACGGAGATTGCCCAGGACTTCGGGTACATCGATATTCCGCCGGGTCTGGTCGTGCAGCCGGGCCACATGCGCGATGTTCCCGCCGATGAGCTGATGGTGCTCATCAGCGGCACCCAGGGCGAGCCGATGAGCGCGCTCAGCCGTGCCGCGGTCGACAGCCACAAGCACGCCCACATCGACGCCGGCGACACGGTTGTGCTCAGTTCGCGCATCATTCCCGGCAATGAAAAAGCGATCTTCCGCGTCATCGATCATCTGGCGCGGCGCGATGCGCAGGTCATCTACGACGATGGTTCGGCTGGGCTGATCCACGTCAGCGGACATGGCAGCCAGGAAGAGCTGCGCCTGCTCATCAATCTCGTCCGCCCGGAGTACTTCATTCCCGTGCATGGCGACTATCGCTATCTGCGCAAACATGCGCGGGTGGCGCAGGAGACGGGCGCGATTGGCTCGGCGATTGTGATCGAGGATGGCGACGTGCTGGAGCTGGACGGCAAGCAGGCGCGCAAGAACGGCAAGGTCACATCAGGCCGCGTGCTCATCGACTCCGGTTCGACGATCGATGTCGTCGAGGATCTGGTCATCAAGGATCGCCGCACGCTTTCGGAAGACGGCATTGTGCTGGCCGTCGTCGCCATCAACCTGCGCACCGGCACGGTGGAACGCCAGCCGGAGGTGATCATGCGCGGCTTTGGCGGGGCGGATATCGCCGATGCGGCGCGCCAGGTGATGCTGAAGACGCTGGAGTCGCTCAACGCCGAGGAAAAATCCGACTACGGCGTCGTCAAGGAAAAGCTGCGCGTCGATCTCAAGCGCTTTATCCAGAAATCCACCGGCCGCCGCCCCATGATTCTGCCGGTGGTGATGGAAGTCTGACCGTTGCCGCTTTCTGCTACCGTGCGCAGCCTCAGAACCAGCGATAGTAGAGGCCGATCATCGGCTCGGCGGCATGCATATACCCACTGTTGGACGGGTACTGCTGGCTGATTGCGGGTGTTTTCGAGATGTCGCCACGATACTGAAGGCGAACCCCGAAACGTGGCCTAAGTTTCCAGTCCAATCCGCCGCCGTATTCGTAGGCCAGATTCGCGGAGTTTTGTGTCCCGATTCCGCCGGTTGGGGCGGTGGTGAATAGACCACCCAGGCCAGCTAGTGCAAAGTAGGTGAAGCGCGCGGTTTTCTTTGAAAACATCCAGTCCCCGGTGATCTGCTGAGCGTGAGTTGAATACGAAATTAGACCGCTCGTCTGTGGGCTGCCTATAGGCTGGAACGTAAATGAGGGACCGTCCTGGCTCGGCTGGCGATAGGAGTAGGTTCCCTCGAAACCGACCCAGCGATGGATGAGGAATCGGAATTCGATCATCCCGCCAACGGTGTTCGAAGGGATCGGCTGCGAGGGACTACTTCCGGTGGTGAGTGAGCCGTTCAGCGCACCCAGAAAATTGACTCCGATGTCGGCGGTTTCGGTATACTTTTGTTGTGCATTGGATACATTACTACTCAGCACTGAAATGGCGAGCAGCAGAAGCAAAGCTCTCACGTTCCGTTTTACAAGCATAATGCCCTCCTGATTTTTGGTGGAATTGAGCTTGCCTGATCCACGCATGTTACAGCCAATTGACCTCTTGCCTTAGAAGTCAATGATTCTCAAAAAATGATGCTTGTGAGGAAACTTGGCGCATATCCCGGAGCGCTGGCATACACGCTACTGTGGAAGCTGTATGTGCATGGCTGTCCGTTAATCTCGGTTAACAAGTACGAGACATTTGTCCCAGGACTTACGCTAGCAGGAGCGCCTTGTGGGTTACCGCAGTTGTCGAAAAATTGATATGTGATGGAAGCACCAGACGTCACATCATTCAATGTTGCGCTGTACAGAGTGCGGGTCTGGCCCAGGATGATCGGGTAAGTCAGGCGGGTTATGGAACCATTGGTCGAATACGGCGTTGCCGCGAAGTTTCCACCTGTAACCGCAAGCTGGCTTGCTTCACATGCTGCGATTGCACCGGAAGCATTGCTCTCAAGAAACTGAATAGAAGGTGTATTCCCTCCGTATGGACAACATACGGGCCCGGACTGCGGCTCCAAATTCAAATTATTTGTTTCGGCGGTAGTTCCTCCACTCTGCGGCCCGATGCAGCGTGGCGGGTTCGTGGTTCCATTGTCGATGCTTGTTTGCACAACCAAGGCAGAACCTGTGCTTAGATTTGACTCGGCACCGCCTGCATCACCGAAAACATTGAATTCTGATGATTTCCATAATTGACTAAGGTTAAGTACGCTGTCCGCATCGACGGAATATAGCTCATCGCGTTGCGTATTCTCGAACACAACCGTATCAACACCATTCGACGTGCTTGCTGAAAGTGTCATATACGGAATATTTGAGGCTTGTTGTGGAGGTATAGCTACCATAGGACTGTTTATGTAGCAATTTGTGCTAAACAGCTGCTGACTCCAGCCTGGGGGGCAACTCGGTCCATAATTCAGCAACCAATACTCAATCAACGAACTTGAATTCTGACCGTTCCCTTCCGAATATACGAACTGCTCCCATCCCACGCACTGCGCTGGATCTGAAGCGCTCCCACAAAGCGGCGTGCCCGAGAAAATATTCGTATTGAGTTGAAGTGAAAACGTATTGGGCTCAGCAGGCGGATTGTTATCGACAAATCCGTTTTCGCTTATGCCACCAGAACCGGTGAGAAATGATCCGTCAGATGACGTAATTGTTCCTGAATACGAGTATGCTGAAAAATCGTCGCTGTTGCCTGCGGTATTGAGTGGACGTCCATGCGCTGGAAGGAAAGGCTCCTTCCGAGCAGCTTCACAAGCTACTGGAGTCCAGACTGTATTTGGATAGATGACCGTGTAGCACCCCTTGCTTGGCGGTTGAGTGTGCTTCATGCTAACTCGCCAAGTTGCTCGTGCTAGTGCGTCCTGGGTTGTCTGGGGGGGGGGGCAGATTGCGCTGCTAAAGATACACTCAGTAGGGCAACAAAGAATTCAATCGTGAGCTGTTTGGGGGTAAAGATTGACATTCACTCCGCCTGTCTTCTACATTTGTACGAATCATATCTACTTCACCTCCATCATTTACTCCTATTGCAAACCTGTGTCAAATAAAATTTGTGATTGAGTGAAAATTGTGATCGCATCAACGGGCTGAAATGTCCGGATGCAAGCGTGTTCTGGCGGGAACAAGCAAAAAATGCACATGGGTGCGACCGTTTAACATAACTTGTAATGAGCCTACTCGTAACTCTCGCAGAGATTCGCGCTGCCGCTGAGCGGATTGCTCCGGTGATTGTGGAGACGCCGCTGGTGCGGGCGGAGTTTTCTGCTTTTGCGCCGGAGCTGGCCGGGCGCAGTTGCTGGCTGAAGGCGGAGAGTCTGCAGCCGATTGGGAGCTTCAAGCTGCGCGGCGCCGCCAATCGCATTCTTCAGCTCACTCCGGAGCAGATTGCCCGCGGCGTCATCACCTACTCCAGCGGCAATCACGCCCAGGGAGTCGCCTACGCGGCCCGCGCCGTCGGCGCAAAGGCAGTCATCGTCATGCCCTCGAATGCGCCCGCCATCAAGCGCGCGGCCACGCTGGCGCTGGGTGCCGAAGTCGTCGATGTCGGCGTTGCCTCCAGCGAGCGGCTGGCAAAGAGCGAAGAGCTGGTGCGCCGCCACGGCTACATCACCATTCCGCCCTACGACGACGCTGACGTCATCGCAGGACAGGCCACCTGCGGCCTGGAGATTGCCCGGCAGCTTCCGGAGGTCGATCTGGTGCTGGCTCCGGTCAGCGGCGGCGGCTTGCTCAGCGGCGTCTCCGCGGCCATTCGACAGTTGTTGCCGCGCGCTGTGGTCGTCGGCGTCGAGCCGGAGTTGGCCGGAGACGCCGCGGAAAGCTTCCTGCGCGGCGAAATCGTCACCTGGCCCGCCGAACTCACCAGCAGAACTCTCGCCGACGGCCTGCGCACGCAAAGCGTCGGTGTGCGCAATTTCGCTCACATCCGCGCCTTTGTCGATCGCATCGTCACCGTCACTGAAGCCGAGATTTGCGCCGCCATGCGCGCCATCGTCGCCGCCACGCGCCTCGTCCCGGAGCCAAGCGGAGCCGTCACCACCGCCGCGCTGCTCTTCCATGCGCACGAACTGCCGCCTTTTCAGCGCGCCGTCGCTGTGCTCAGCGGCGGCAACGTCGCCCCGGAACTGCTGGCTGAAACTCTTGCCAGCCCGGCAGCGAAAGGTCAGGGGTGACGCATGAGCCGTCACTGCGTCCATCGGTCAGAGTGCCCGCGATGAGGCTACGTCGAAGATCGTCTCCCATCCTGTTATTGCTCTCGTTCGCCGTCCTCGTCTGCACCGCGCAAAAGCCCAAAAACTCCGACGATGGCCCGCCGTTGCCATCCGCCGGTCCGCTGGCCACGGTGCTGGTGCGCACACCGATCTATGTCTACGCCGACGCACATGCGCAGATGCTCGCCCGCATTCAAGCAGGCCGTGAGATGGTGGTGGCAGAGACGAACGGCCCCTGGATGCGCGTCTTCGCCAACACCGACGCACCCACCGAGGATCGCCGCGACGCGCCCATGCTCGGCGATAACAACCATCCTGTGCCGGTCACCGGCTGGTTGCTCGCAAAAAATGTTCTCCTTGCCACCACTGCCAACGGTGACCAGGTGCTCATGGGGCAGGCCGCGATCATGGAGTCGCTGGCCTCCGATGCGCGCGGCCCGCGCGATGCCGGACAAGCCGCCCGGTTGCTCTATCAGCGTCTGCTGGAGTTTTATCCTGACTCGCCGCTGGCCCCGGAGGCAGCCTGGCGCGCCGCCGACATTCGCTGGCAGTTTGACAAGGCCGACCTCGCGCAACTGCCCTCATCCAAAGAAAAAGACGCCTATCTGCGCGAATCCATCGACGACAGCGAGATGCGCAAGATCATGCACACCTGGCCCGGCTCCCGACAAGCCGATCTCGCCGCCTGGGAGATGCTCGACAACAAGGTCTGCGGTACCTGGCAGGGCGATCCGCGCTGCCCCGCAAAAGAGGCCGGCATCTACGAAGACTATGCCAGCCAGCACCCCAAAAGTCCGCGCGTCACGGAAGCCCTCTATCAGGCGGCCAGCCGCATGGCCGCTGTCCACGATATGGAGGTCGCCGCCGGCAACGACAAACAGGCCGCCGCTGCCGTCAAGGAAGTGCAAGGCATTGAAGACTTCCTGATCAGGAATTTTCCTCACTCCGACTACGCCTCGCGCACTGCCGCTCTGGTCTACAAACTGCAACACGGTATTGTCATTTACGGTACGGAAGCCAACTGAAATCCACGCCAGGCGCGTTCCATGCCGCCGCCGCTGCTTCCGTTGTGCTAACGTCTTTTTGTAGGTTCATTCGGCGTGCTCCTGGAAGCACACAACCGTGACTTGTATCTCGCGCTGCCCTTGGCTGGCTTGATTGGCAATTTCCTCGTCGGATCGCGTTGAAGGCGCTCATTCGTTGCGCCAGGAGGAAGCTTGAACATCTATCTCATCTCTGTACTGCTGGGGATCGTCGAGGGCCTCACGGAATTTCTGCCCGTCAGCTCGACCGCGCACCTGCGCATCACCGAAGCGCTCCTGCATCTCGACCTGGCCAGTCCCTACTGGAAGATGTACTCGATCGTCATTCAGCTTGGAGCGATTCTCGCGCTCTGCCTGCTGTTTCTGGGTCGCATCGTCGAGTTCCTGCGCACCTTTCCGCAAGGCGAAAACCACGACAAAAACATCTGGACTCATCCCGTCTCGTTGACGATGATCGCCTTTGTCTGCACGGCTGCGCCCTCGCTGCTGCTCACCCGGCTCATCAGCAAGCATCTGGAAAATCTCACCGTCATGGCCATCTCGCTTTTTGTTGGCGGCGTCATCATGTGGGTCGTCGATGTATGGAGTGAGCGCACCGAAAGCAGCGTCACCGATGTCGAGCAGATGAGCCTCTTGCAGGCCATCTGGATCGGTCTTTGCCAGACGCTTTCGGCAGTTTTCCCCGGCGCCTCACGATCCATGACCACCATCGCCGCGGGGCAGATCGCGGGCCTCAGCCGCTCCGCCGCACTGGAGTTCAGCTTCCTCGTCTCCATTCCCACCATGATCGCCGCCACCGGCTACGATCTCGTCAAAACACTCCATCCCGGCCACCACGCCGCAGCCTCGATCGCGCCGCTCGTCATGTCTGGCCAGGATTGGGTCGTACTCGCCATCGGCTTCGTCGTCTCCTTCATTGTTGCTCTTGGCGTCGTGGAGTGGTTCCTGCAATGGGTACGTCGGCACGGCTTCGTCCTCTTCGCCGTCTACCGGATTCTGCTGGCTATTGCGCTCTTCACTCTGGGCCGCAGCCTGCTCCACGCAAGCTGATTCAATCGAAACGATCTTCATCCCTCGCCATTTTCGGACGGGGTTTCCATTCAGGTTCCTCGGTGAGCTTTCCTGGTCCGCGCGGGTTGTCTCGGCGCGATAATGAGTTAGCTTTACGGATCTTCCGCCATCCTGTCTTGCGATAGCGGTCTTTTCGATCTTGTGCTGGCCTTTATCTGCGATGAAACCGATCCGAACCGCACCGACGCCCACGTTCGTCCGCCCGCTCAACCTCTTGCTCGGCGCACTGCTCCTGCTTGTCGCCACGCTGTTGCTGCTGGCGCTGGCCACCTGGCACGCCGCCGATCCTTCGCTCGATACAGCAGCTCCTGTACTGGCCAATCATCCGATCATTCACAACTGGATCGGCCCCACCGGTGCCTGGATCAGCGATCTGCTTTTACAGATATTTGGCCTCGTAGCCTTTGCCCTGCCGCTTTGGATGGCCGGTCTGGGCATTCGCTGGCTCCGCAGCGTTCCCGGTGGCGCGTCGTGGCTGCGCTGGACCGGCGTGGCGCTCACATTGCTTGCCCTTCCCACTGCGCTCGGCATGATTCCCTACCACTGGCGCTGGCTCCACATTCTGCCCATCGAGGGCGTCGTTGGCCGCCTGCTTGCCGATGCGCTCATCGCCTCGCTCAGCCTCCGAGGCGCGGCTATCGTCGCGGTCGTCTTTGCCTGCGCCGGCCTCTACTTCAGCTCCGAGTTCACCTTCCGCGCCGGATGGGAGTTCTTCCAGCAGCAGTCCATTCATCTCGCCGCGCTCATGGATCGCTGGCGCAACTGGCGTCTGGATCGCGCCGACCGGAAGGCGGATATCCTTGCCGATCTTCCGTCCACTCGGAGCCGCGCCGTTCTTCGCGCCAAACCCCTTGACCCCGCCGAGGACGCCTCCGACGATCCGACTCCAGTCTGGTCACAAAGCCGCGCGCCTCGCACCGGCTGGTTGCAGCGGCTTCGATTCAGTCGCCTCTTCGCTCGTCGCCAGCGAGATGAAATCCTCGATGAAGTTCCCGCCGTCCGACGCATCGGCGACCTCGCAGCGCGCCGCGAATCAGCCACGCAATCCGCACCACGCAGCATCTGGGAGCGACCCGCTTCTGCCGCGCCCGCAGCTCCCGTCGAGCCGCTGCCGCCCGTCGATCTCGGACCCCAGACCGACGTCGTTGTGCCCATCACCCAGCGCGCCGATGGCTCCTCCGATGCGGCTCCGATTCCTGCGCCGCCGGCGGCCACACAGCCAATTGCGCCGCGCCCAGCGCCCGCCGCCGCGCCCGCCCCACCCACTCCCGCAGCTTCTTCCGCCGCACCCATCCATGAGCGCGCCGACGCCGATCTGCGCACCGCCACCGTTGCGCCGAAGAATGTCAGCGGGTTCAAGCTGCCGCCCAGCACGCTGCTTCTGAAGGGCGAAATTCCGCTGGCTATCCGTGAAAACGAGCTGCGCGACGAGGCTCGCAAGCTCGTGGAAAAGTGCGCAGAATTCCGCGTCAACGGCCAGATTGTGCAGATCAATCCCGGGCCAATGGTCACCACCTTTGAATTCAAGCCTGACGCCAGTGTCAAATACAGCCGCGTCGCCGGCCTCGGCGACGATCTCTGCCTCGCCATGCGCGCCGAGAGCATTCTCATCGAGCGCATGGCCGGCAAAAGCACCATCGGCATCCAGGTGCCGAACCACGAGCGCGAGACCATCCATCTGCGCGACGTCATTGAGTCTGAGACCTTCACCAAAGCCAAATCCCGACTCACCCTCGCCATGGGCAAGGACATCAACGGGCGCATCGTCACAGCAGACCTCGCCAGCATGCCGCATGTGCTCATCGCCGGGTCCACCGGCTCAGGCAAATCCGTCGCCATCAACGCCATGATCATGTCGCTGCTCTTCCGCACTACCCCGGCGCAGGTGCGGCTCATCCTGGTCGATCCCAAGCGCGTGGAACTGGGCATGTACGAGGGCATTCCGCACCTCTTCACACCCATCATCACCGAGGCCAAGCTCGCCGCCAACGCGCTGCGCAATGCCGTTCGCGAGATGGAGCGTCGGCTCAAACTGCTGGCCAGCCGCAGCGTTCGCAACATCGATCAGTACAACGCCAAGGTCAACGAGCGCAGCATGTCCAGCCTCTTCACCGACGACGGCGAAGAGGAACAGCCGCTGCCTTACATCGTCATCATCATCGACGAGCTGGCCGACCTCATGATGCTTGACCGCGCCAACGTCGAAGAGTCCATCACGCGGCTGGCCCAGATGGCCCGCGCCGTCGGCATTCACCTCGTGCTGGCCACGCAGCGCCCTTCGGTCGATGTCATCACCGGCCTCATCAAGGCCAACGTGCCCACGCGCATCAGCTTCCGCCTCGCCTCCAAAGTCGATTCGCGCACCATCATCGATGACAACGGCGCCGAGTCCCTGCTCGGTCGCGGAGACATGCTCTTCCGCCCGCCCGGCACCAGCCGACTCATGCGCCTCCACGCGCCCTACGTCAGCGAAAACGAGACCGCTGCCGTCGTCGATTTCTGGAAAGCGCAGGGCGAAGCTGAGTATGTCGAAGGCTTCCTCGAAGCACCGCGCGAGGAACGCGCCCAGCAGGACGGAGATAACGACAGCGAAGAGGACAACGATCCGCTGTATGACGACGCCGTGCGGCTGGTCTTTGAGTTTGGCAAGGCTTCCACCTCGCTCCTTCAGCGCCGCCTGCGCATCGGCTACGGACGCGCCGCGCACCTGATCGACCTCATGGAAAAGGACGGCCTCGTCGGCCCAGCCGATGGCTCCCGCCCGCGCGAGTTGCTCAAATCCCCTGGCTGGCTCCACGAGGTTCCCACGGCGATCGACTGAGCGGGTGATCGCGCTAACCCATGCCGCATCGGTTAGCATGGATCACGGAGTCCACTTTCCACGGAATCCGCTTCTGCCGGAGAACCGAGATGCGCGTCGCCCGTCTTTTCGTTCCTGCATGGTTTGGCGGTTTTGTTGGGTGCGCGCTCACCTTTGTCTCCCTGACTCTTCCCGCACAGGTCATCATTCCCAACCAGCCAGAGCCTACCACGCTCTTCGGCAATCCCTGGGGCATTCGCGCCGAGTGGCGCATCGGCGGCGAGGGCACCTGGGACTACCTCGCCGTCGATCCCGTCGCCGCTCAGCTTTTGATCGCCCACGGCCCCCAGGTGCAGATCGTCGATCTCCACTCCGGCGAGCGCGTCACTTCCATCACAGGTCTCGGCGAGGCCCGGGATGTTGTCCTCGATCCAGCCGGTGCCTATGCCTTCATCAGCGACGCCAAAGCCGGGCTGGTGCGTGTGCTCGACCGACGCACGCTGGAGCTGGTTGCCGGCATCGCCACGGGTCCCACGCCGCGCGCGCTGGTCTATGAACCGCAGACGCAGCTTCTCTTCGCCATCTGCGCCGCGCCCGTCGTCGCCACGCCAGAGACTGCGCCCCCCAACGCTTCTTCGCACAACGCCAGCACGCAGAAGCACACCGCGCGGCCTCCCGTCCGCTCCACCGTCACCGTCATCGACGGGCGAAGCTGGAAGCTGCTGGGCGATTTTCAGGTCTCCGGACGGCTTGGTTTTGGTCAGGCCGACACTCGCGGCAACGTCTTCATGACGGTCGAAGATCGCAGAACCGTCATCCGTTTTGACGCCGCAGTGGTTGCGCGGCAGTTGCGCCGCGGCGCGCCCACCGCAGCCGAGAGCGCAGCCAGCGCAGCGGGAAATCAGGCTGCGGGAAACCAGCCCGATCCGCAGTCGGCGCACGGCACGGCGTGGGATCCGCTGATGCGCCGATTTCTGCTGCCCGACGAGTGTACCGATCCGGCTGCGCTGGCCATCGACAACCAGCATATGCGCCTCTTTGTCGCCTGTGAAAACGGCCACCTCAACGTGCTCGATTCCGAGCGCGGCTCGCTGGTGGCTTCCTTGCCCATCGGCCTCGATCCAGGCACCGTACTCTACGATGCGGGACGTCAGTTGATCTTCACCGCCAACGGCGGCGGTGACGGCAGCATGACCATCATCCATCAGGACGTGAACGACGACTATGCCGTCGCGCAGCAGCTCATCACGCGGCCCCGCGCCCGCACCATGGCTGAGAATCCCTCCACCGGACGCATCTATCTGGTCACCGACATCTACGGCTTCGATCTCTCCGGGCAATATGGGGGACAGGGCGGAATTGGTACACTCAAAACGAGTCCCATGCCCGGCAGTTTTGAAGTGGTGGTGGTTGGCCCGGTCGGCGCTCCGTGAGTGCTTTCACGCGCCTGTTCCTTACCATCCGTTGCACCCCTGATTCTCCATGCCCCACACCCTGCTGCTCATCGACGACGACGAAATCAGCCGTGAGCTGATCGCCGCGCTGCTGGCTCCGCTTGGCGTGGAATCCATTCTGGCCGAAAGCGGCGAAGCCGCGCTGGAGCGCCTTCGCGAAGTCTCTGCGCCACCGTCCGGCATCCTGCTCGATGCCCAATTGCCCGGTATTCGCGGCCTCGATCTCATCGTCGCGCTTCGATCTCTCACCCATGCGCCCATCCTGCTGATGAGCGCCAGTGAAGTCGCCGCCGAAATGCGCGCCGCCGCCGACGCCTTTCTGCTCAAGCCCGTCGAACCGGAGCAGATTCTCGCCGCGCTCGATTCGCTGCCGACTCTCCGCGCGCCACATCCTCCGGAACCGTCCGCAACGCGCCCCGCAGCAAACATCATCGAACCCGCCATGCTGGAAAAACTGCGCAGCCACATCAAGCCTGCTGCCCTGCGCGCCACCTATCAGGCTCTTGCCGACGATCTCGCCCTGCGGCTTTCGGCTCTTGATCTCGCGCTCCGCGCCGCCGATCACGCACAGGTCTCCGCCATCGCGCACACCATCAAAGGCGGCTGCGCCATGCTGGGTGTCTCCGTGGCTCGCGACGCCGCCTCGTCGCTTGAAATCTCTCCGTCCGGCGACGATGCGCAGCGCGATTTCGCCTCTCTCCATGCGGCTTTGGATGCCCTGCGAGCAAGGATCGACAGCAATCTCCTCTGATCTCGGCAAACAATCGGTTTAGAATTGCCGGTAAGCGATCTGCACCATATCCATTCCATCTGACCGGGAGAACCATGATTCGAATTGTTCTGGCTGACGATCATCCTGTGGTCCGCATCGGCGTGCGCAACATGCTTGCAGCAGAAGAGGGTTTTGAAGTCGTCGGCGAAGCCTCGGATGGCGATGAAGCCATCACCCAGACTCTCGAACTGGAGCCGGATATTCTGCTGCTGGATCTGATGATGCCCCGCCTGCCCGGCCTGGAAGCGCTCCGCGCCATCATGAACGGCAGCCCCACCGTCAAGATCATCCTGCTCACCTCCACCATCACCACCCAGCAGATCATCGAAGCACTCCAGATCGGCGCGCGCGGCATCGTCCTCAAGGATGCCGTCACTGACCACCTCCAGACCTCCATCCGCACCGTCATCGCGGGCGACTACTGGATCGGCGGCAAGCGTGTCGTCAACCTGCTCAGCGCATTGCACGGATTGATGCAGCAGACCCAGCCTTCGCAGCGCAAAACCTTTGGCCTCACCCCGCGCGAGCTGGAGGTCGTCGGCAGCATCGTCGAAGGCTGTAGCAACCGCGACATCGCCCGCCAGTTCAGCCTCAGCGAAGAGACCGTCAAGCGCCACCTCTCCAACATCTTTGACAAGACCGGAGTCTCCACGCGCCTGGAGCTGGCGCTCTTCGCCATCGCGCACCAGCTCGTCACTCCCCAGTAGCCTGCTTCGGATGGTTTTTCCACGTGGATGCGTCCTGCGCTGCGCCAGCCGCATCCAATGGGCATGAGTCAGTCCGCGACGCAAAAAATCGCAATTCTGGGCATCGGGCAGATGGGCGCGGCCATGGCCAGCCGTCTGCTCGACGCCGGTTATTCGGTCAGCATCTGGAACCGTACCGCCGCAGCCACCGCGCCGCTGGTTGCTGAGGGCGCAACGCCCGCGACCACTCCCACGGAAGCAGCCAAACACTGCGACGTCCTCCTCACCATGCTCTTTGACGATGCCGCCTACGAGCAGGTTCTGCTGGGCGAAAACGGCGCGCTGGCCGCATTGCCCACACATGCCGTCCACATCGCCTGCGGCACCATCAGCGTCGCTCTCTCTCAGCGTCTGGATGAAGAACACAAGCGCCTGGGCCACGCTTACGTCGCCGCGCCGGTCTTTGGCCGCCCCAACGTCGCCGCCGATGGCCGCCTGTGGATCGTCGTCGCCGGTGATCCCTCGGCCGTCGAGCATGTGCGTCCATTACTTGCCTTGCTCAGCCGCGGCATCTCCGTCGTCGGTGATCGTCCTGCCCAGGCCCATGCCGTCAAGCTGGCAGGCAATTTCATGATCACCATGATGATCCAGGCCATGAGCGAAGCCGTGGTCTTCGCACAGGAGCAGGGAATCGACCCCACATCCATGCTGGAGACGATCAACTCCGCGCTCTTCCAGTCTCCGTTTTACGCCACTTACGGCAAACTGCTGCTCAACCCGCCTCCTGCTCCGGGAGCCACGCTCAGCCTCGGCCTCAAAGACGTCTCGCTCTTCCTCGCAGCCGCAAACGACACTCACGTTCATCCGGAGGTCGCCTCACTCATCGCCCAGCGGCTGCGTCTCGCCGTCGAGTCCGGCCTTGGCTCGTCCGACTGGGCCTCGGGCATGTTACAGGCTGCTCAGGCTGCCTCCCGACCATAAGCGTTTCCAGATCTTCCACAGTCTGGGCGATGCGCAGAGTTTGCCATCGATCTCGTCAACCCGTCAGGAAAACAGCCCATCAGGGACTGGGAACATCCCCGCAACAGAAGGAAAATGGAAAAGAAAAAGGTAGTGGATCTTGCACAACGCATCTTCCCAGCCCGTCGAGTCATTCCCAAGACAGGATCGCGCGCAGTGGATTGAAACAGCAAGCGCCGCAAGGGGATGCGGCGCTTGCTGCCTGATTACGTTTGCTGTCTGGTTATTTCGGTGCGTCCTGGCTGAGCAAGGTCAGGGAGTCCCGCGCGTTGAAAGGGAACTGCCGCAGGGATCGTTGTCCGGTCGTAGTCAGCACAATCTCCACTCGCCGGTTGCTTGCCAGCAGAATCGTTGTCAGATGATCCAGCATCTTCTGCCGTTCCTCCGGGGTCAACTCCGGATTACGGCCAACTTCAGATCGCACCTGATCCGCGCTCAGATTTTCTTCTTCGCCAAATGCTTTCGTCAGAATATTTTCTGCTGGAACGCCTTCGCCGATCAGAAACTGTTGGGTGCTCTCCACTCGCCGTTGCGACAGTGCCTGATTGTATTCCGCTGAGGCTCGCGGGTCCGAGTGCCCTTCCAGCAGCAGCTTCGCCGTCGGATTTGTCTGTAGATAGCCCTTGAAGTCACTCGCCAGTTTCACCAGCGTCGCTTTCTGACTTGCCACCAGACCTCCTGTCGGATCTGCCGCCGTTGGCTCTGCCGTCGGAAAATAGATACTGTGCAGTGCCAGCTTCTGCTCCACCGGGGTCAAGGCTCGCGCCTCGATCGTCACCGAGCAGTCGCCCATCCCGCCTTGCGCATCCGTCGCATGTGCCGTCACGGTCGATGATCCAGCCACGAACCCCGTCGTATCCAGCTTCACCATCGCTCCGCTACCGGCGATTTCGCCCTCGCTTGCCGTCCAGGAATACGTCAGAGGATCGTGCGTCGCATCCCCAGCCGTCGCGGTAATCTGCACCACGTTTCCCGTCAGCACCGAGGTCTGATCCGCTGCGCAGCTCAGGTGCAGTGGCGTCACCACAGGAGCTTGAGGAGCTTGCACCGTTACATCCGCCGAGCAGCTTGCACTCCCACCGCCGTCGTCGGATACTTTCACGTTCACGGTATAGCTTCCTGCCGCCACGTCAGCCGAGTTCCACTGCACATCGGCTCCCGTCCCGGTCACCGTCCCGCCCGTCGCCGTCCAGGCATAACTCATCGGGCGATTCTGAGGGTCATTTGCCTGCGCATGAACGCCCACCACATCGCTGGAACCAGACTGGATATGGTTCTTGTCGATCGAGCATTCTGCCGTCAAAGGCCGGCTGATTGGAGTCGCCTCCGGCTTCCTGCCTCCACCCATGCGAAAGACAATTCCCGTCGATAGCCGCATATCATTCTGTGTGCCTGTCGATCCCGAACTGATATCGGTGAGCCGCGTCATCAGATACTCGGCCTGCACAACACGAATGCCAAAATGTCGGCTCAGGTTCCAATCCAGACCGCCTCCAGCCGTCATCGCAAACGCATTTTCGCTTGGCAATGGCGTGCATCCGCCACTCGTGCATCCCGAGGGCAGCGTCACTGCGCTCGCATGGACAGCGCCAAAGAGCGCCTGCGCAAACGGTGTAAATCGTCCCTGATTCCCAAACAAAATTCGCGGTCCCAGCAAATACGTAAACGCATTCCCGCTCGCGTTCATCACCGCTGCATTGCTTGAACTCCCAAGCCGCAGCCGGGAATCAGCGTATCCGCCGAAATCCCCCACAATCCCAAGATGGCGATTCAGATGAAAGTTGATCGAGGTGCTCCCGCCATTCAGCCACACCATCCGGTTGCCCGCTGCATCCGTCGGCACCGCTCGCACATACGAGTAGACTATGCCCAGATCAACCTTCGGCGCGCCACGCCGCTTGCCCGCGGAACGATGAACCCCGCTCTTGCCCGACTCCGACAGAGTTGCGGCTGAACTTGCCGCTGCTCCCGGCTCGCCCGTGCTCGTTGCCTGTCCGCTCGACACTGTCGAAGTGCTTGTTCCCGGTGTCGGCGAAACCGGTGGTCCTGCCGCGTTCAGCCGAAACGCCGGCATGAGGAAGAGCACAAGCGTCCCGGTCGTCATCACATTCGTCGCAAATCTCATCGAGTTCTCCTGATCCTGCTGCGATTCTCTTTCGATCCAATCGCAGGAAAGCACTGCTAAGGTTGGGTGGAATTCCTGCCGGTCAGCCCGCGCGACCGTCCTCAAAAGACGGTCGCTGCGAAAGGCTGGTTTACGGGATGTTGATCACACTGTTGACCATCGTCACCGGTCCGGTCAGCACAATCGCTCTCCCGTTCAGCGTGGTCACTGCAACCACTCCTGCCGTGGAGATCGAGATGCCCGTCTGCGAAAGAATCGTCCCTTCCATCGTGCCGCCACCCACAATTCCCTCCAGGGTCGCCGCACTTCCCACCTGCCAGAAGACATTGCTGGCTTGGGCGCCGTTTATCAGCAGCACACTGTGCGGCGTCGATGGCGTTCCAACCGTTAACGTCGTCGCCATCTGGAAGACCCAGGACGCATTCGGATCACCCTTTGCATCCAGCGTCAGATCGCCCTGACTGATTGCAAAGCTTCCCGGCGCTGACTTGTAGACCCCCGGCGCGAGCGTCCGATTTCCCAACTCGCCCGCAGATCCTCCTCCACATCCAGGGCAAACCGAGACATCCAGTCCGTTCGGAATGCCTGCCAGCGTGTTGTACGCCGTCAGAGCCTCCAGCGCCGCCTGCGCCGCAAACGCCGAAGTGGCCGCTGTGCCCTCGTTTGGACAACCGACCGTTGGCGGCGGCGGTGCCGTATCTATGGTTCCTGTCACCAGACCCATGTTCAGCGTTGTTTCTGTGTAGGTACACTCATCCACGCCACCCACCACTACGCTGGCGTCATGCATGCCCGTGATCAGCGTTGAGACGGCCGTCGTTCCGATATCTCCATTCACAACCGTTTCGATACCCTGGTTCGTGATGCCCGCACTTCCTCCAAACGCTCCAAACAGAGAGATTGTCGGCCCCAGAACCACCGGCGGAGGAACCGCCGCTGCTCCCGTTGTGAAGGTCCACGGATTCGAGATTCCGCTGTTGCCCAGCGGATTGTTCGCCAGATCCGTTGCTCCATTCGTGATGGTCGCCGTATAGGTCGTGCTCGCCGTCAGCAACGATGTTGGGGTAAACGTGCCGATAAAGTGAATCGGATCGTACGACACGGTTCCAGGAATCGTCGTTCCGCCTGCTCCCGTCACCAGAAACGTGCCCGTCGTCAGTGATAGCGGATTCATCGCCTCCGTGAACGTTCCGCTGATCGCCTGATTCAGCGCCACATTTGTCGCCGCATTCACCGGACTCGTCGAACTCAACTCCGGAGACGTAGCTTTCACCGCTGCTCCCGTTGTAAAGCTCCACGTATAGTTGCTCGACAGCGACGTACCCGCCAGATCCTTTACCCCCGTTCGGATCGTCCCAGTGAACACTGTGCTCGCTGGCAGATCGACTGTCGGTGTGAATGTCAGAGAGTTGCCAACGGCCGCATACGCCACCAGGCCTGCCACAGGTTGACCACCCGCATCAGTCAGCGCAAAGTTCGTGCCATTCACTGTCGTCGGGTCCATCGGAACGGTGAAGGAAGCGCTCACAACCTGATTCAGTGGCACCGCGGTTGCCGCGTTCGATGGAATCGTGGAAACCACACTTGGCGCTGCCAGCACCGCAGCGGCTGCGGTTGTAAAGCTCCAGGTATAGTTCGCTGCCAGCGGCGTAGCCTGCAGATTCTCGGCCCCCGTCGTGATCGTGGCCGTATAGACCGTGCTTGGATTCAACGCAACCGAAGGTGAAAACGTTGCGATCGATCCTGCCGCCACATACGTCACAGTTCCCGATACCGCACTTCCGCTCGATCCGGTCAGCAGAAACGTGCTCGACGTCAGGCTCGTCGGGTTCATCGCCACGCTGAAAGTTGCACTCAGCGCCTGATTCAGCAGTACCGCCGTAGCCTGATTGACCGGCACAGTTGCAATCACCGTCGGCGCTGTTGGCGCAGGCAAGGTTCGGAAACTCCACATATACGTTGAACCCAGTGCGGCTCCTGCCAGGCTTTCAGCCCCGCTTGTTATCGTCGCCGTATACACCGTATTCACAGCCAGACTATTGGTTGCCGTAAACGTCGCTGTCGATCCTGCGCACGTCACCGTGCCACCAACCAACGTCGTCCCAGGACCCATCAGGCTAAATGTTGTCGCCGGTGTCGTTAGCGTCGAGCACAACATCGCCTCGTTGAACGTAGCGCTCACCACCTGATCTATGGGAACTCCAGTTGCCGAATTCAAAGGTACCGTTGCCAACACCGCTGGCGGTGGCATGCTGGTCGTAAACGTCCACGTGTAGCTCGCTGCCAGCGATATTCCACCCGAGCTCGTTGCCCCATTCGAGATCGTGCCCGTATACGCGGTCCCGCTGGACAGGTTCACGCTTGGCGTAAACGTAGCCGTTACTCCGCTGTAAGTTACAACACCGCTCACAGCTCCGCTCGCGCTGCTTAACGTAAACGTCGATCCCGAGATACTCGTCGGATTCATCGCCTCGCTGAACGTCGCGCTGATCACCGTATTGATCGGCACATTCGTTGCGCCATTCGCCGGTATCGTCGACAGTACGGTAGGTAGCGGAGTAACTGTCGTAAAGCTCCAGCTATAGTTCGACAGAAGATGGGTTCCGCCTGCGCTGGTCGCCACCGGCGTAATCATCAGCGTATATTGCGTCCCATAACTCAAAGCGGTACTCGGCGTAAAGCTCGCCACCGCATTCGAGTAACTTACCTGTCCGGGTACGGCATGCCCTCCTGCCGTCACCAGAAAACTCGAACTGTTGATCGTTGCCGGATTCATTGCCATATTGAACGTTGCCTGAATCGGCGTATTTACGGCCACTCCCGTAGCGCCATTCGTCGGCGCCGTCGAAATTACGGACGGTACACGGACGGCTTCTTTGCCACATCCCACCACGACCAGCATCGCGAGCAGGAATAGCCAGCAAAGGGTGATAGCATTATTTTTTCGCATTGTTCAATCCTCTTATCTCGTTCGAACCTGTCGAACTCGTACGTGCTTTCTACACAAACCTGAAGCGCTTCAATAGAAGTTATTTCGCACGTATTCAATTCATTCTGAATGGGAAATGTCGTGAAAGTATGTGCAATACTGCTCATAAGTGAATATCTATTCAACTTCCGGTTCTGCGTCTGTTCCCTGTGAGACATTCCAGGATTCTTGCAACATGGAATCTTCACACTAAGACCCGCTAACAGAGCGGGTCTTAGTGTATGAAGACAGAAGTTACTTGGGAAGATGGGAAACGGGCGTAGCCCGCTTTCCCTGCCGTCTTATTTACTCCGGCTTTTCCGGGTGGCGACTTGAGGCTTTTTGTTACGGTCATGTACGTTCGGCGCATAGTCGTGCAGCACCACGTTGAGTAGCGATTTGTGAACTCGGATCCGACCGCTGTATTGAATAAAACCAAGCTTTCGAAAGCGATTCATGAAAAAGCTGACACGAGATCGCGTGGTTCCGACCATCTGCGCCAGATTTTCCTGAGATATCTTGGGAATCAGCGTATCCACGCCGCTTTCCTGCCCAAACTCAGCCATCATCAAAAGGATTCGCGCCAGCCGCTTCTCGCTTGAATTGAAAAGCTGATCGACAAGATCTGCCTGCATGCGCATGCTTCTCTTCAACATGAACTTCAGAAACAGCTCTGAAAAATCGTGCTCCTCATGGATCACCCGGAGAATCTCTTCCCGTGTAATCTTGAGTACCGTGCTCGTTGTCAACGCTGTCGCCGTCGACAGGCGCATTATGCCGGGTGCAGCCAAGGATTCTTCGCCGATAAAGTCCCCGCCCTCAACCTGCGCCAGCGTAGCTTCTTTGCCGGTCGTCGAAACAACTGTGTTTTTCACCCGGCCTTTCTGAATATAGAAGACGCAATTCGCATCATCTCCCTGCGAAAAAAGTGTTTCTTTGGGTTCAAGTCGAATCACTCTTCGCCCAATTCCCGCATTGGCTAGGAACCACTCGACATTAAATTCCTTTGCATTCATTTCGATCATAAAAAGTAGGCTCCGAAAGAGTTTCCGCTTGGAGTTGAGTGACGTATGTTTTGCGTCTATTTGCAACAAGACCGATCGATAGCGAAGATGCTCGGCTCAGATCAACTGACATAGCAATTGAAATCTCATTTGTCCTATGTCCAAGAGCGTGTTTCACATATACCGCGGTGACTTCGTCGCGGCTCGTCAGCCCCGCTTGGATGGCGGGTCTTTTACGGGTGGTTTCCGGCTTTCGCTCATTCATGAAACATGTTCTAGTCATCTCTTACACGCAAAAGTACATCTCTTGGGGCTATGTATTGATATACATAGCATTGTTTTCTTCATTAATCTGTCTAAAATTGCTCACTTCTGTCAGATGGCTCACCGCAAAGATAGCTATTATCCGGCAATATCTATCCATATCGAGTACAAAAACATGGCGGCAGAACGTTCGATTCTGTCTCGCCGGACGCTCCCCCGGATGTTCATCAAACGCGCTGCTCCACATTCGGCGCTGGAGGAAACACCGGTCCGAAGCGCGAGCCGTCTCTGGAATTCAGATCGCTCTAGTCTGTCTGCCTCCGCTAAACTGAATACATGAAGCTCAAAGGAAAGATCGTCCTTATCACCGGAGCCAGCGCCGGGATCGGAGCTGCCACCGCACTCAGCTTTGCCGAGCAGGGAGCGTGCCTGCTGCTCGCCGCGCGTCGTGCCAGCAAGCTCGATACCATTGCCGCCGAGTGCCTGTCCGCGGGTGCGCACTCGGTTCAAACCATCACTCTCGATGTACGCAGTTACGCCGATGTCGTGGCCGCCATCGACGCCTTGCCACACGAGTGGGCCGCCATCGACGTCCTCATCAACAACGCAGGCCTCAGCCGCGGACTGGACAAGCTTTACGCCGGCAGTGTCCAGGACTGGGAAGAGATGATCGATACCAATGTCAAGGGATTGCTCTACGTCACCCGCTCGGTCGTGCCGGGCATGGTCGCGCGCGGTCGCGGTCACATCGTCAATCTTGGCTCCACGGCTGGCGAGATGACCTATCCCAACGGCGCCGTATATTGCGCCACCAAAGCGGCAGAGAAGGCAATCAACGACGGCCTGCGTCAAGATCTGCTCGGCACCCCGGTTCGCGTCACCAGCATCAATCCCGGCATGGTCGAAACCGAGTTCAGCCAGGTCCGCTTTCGCGGCGACCACGAACGCGCCGCCAAGGTCTATCAGGGTTTACAACCACTCACCGCTGCCGATGTCGCCGACGCCATCCTATGGGCGGTCACCCGGCCTGAGCACGTCAACATTGCCCATGTATTACTCACGCCCGTCGCTCAGGCCAATTCTCTGCTCTTCCATCGCCAGACAGAGGGGGCTGCTTCTGGCAACAGGCCCTAGGGCCTGTTGACCCTACCTGGACGGTGGCGCCGGGAGCCAGTTTTTCTTCTATCGAGGAGAGCGGAATACCGGGTGTATGCAAGCGACGAAGGACGAAGAGATGAGGAAAATTGCCCCCGGCCCTTCGGGTTGCGGAGAAAATGGGACCATCCTTCGTTGTCGGACTCGAATTTGGAACCACCAAACCCCTCGTCCTCCGTCTTGTCTGGCCCCATTTTCCTTCGCAACGCCATCCACCCTGGTCGTGTGAACAGGCCCTAGTTCAGCGCGGCAAGTTGCGCTTCCACCTGCTCCAGCGCTGCCTTCAGCGCTGCCCTCCGATGTTCATTGGAGGTCCGCTGCGACAGAATATGCTCTCGTTGCAGCTCCAGAGCCTGTTTCTGGCGAGCTTGCACGGCATGTTCTGCCGCTGCAACCTTCTTTTTCTGCTCGCCTTCCTGGTGACTTATCTCGGGGGACGTTTCAGCCATCTGTTCCTCCACGGATTTACTTTCCCAGCCTCTTGCCATATCAATAATTGTATCTTGCGCGTCTTCCGTGCTTCCTCGCCTGGGATACTCTGAAGAGGCGGACCTGCCGCGCTCCGGGGTCTCTTGCATCGTGATCGTTGAAATTCATGCACTTACCAAAATCTACGAGGGCAAACAGCGCGTTACGGCTGTCGACGGCATTGACCTCAGTGTCAACCCAGGCGAGATCTTCGGCCTCCTTGGCCCCAACGGCGCCGGCAAAACCACCACCATCAGCATCGCCACCACGCGCACCTTGCCCACCAGTGGTTCGGTTCGCATTGCTGGCGTCGATGTCGTCGCTCATCCAGCCGAGGCTCGCCGTTACATTGGTGTCGTCCCTCAGTACAATACTCTCGACCGCTCCCTCACCATCTACGAAAACCTCTACTTCCACTGCCGATATTTCGGATTCACCCACGCTCAGGCTCGCCAGCGCAGCGACGAACTGCTCGCTCAGTTCCTCCTTTCCGAACGGAGAAAGGCGTATCCTTCCCAACTCTCCGGAGGACTCGCCCAGCGTGTCCAGATCGCCCGCGCCATCGCCCATCGACCTACGGTTCTCTTCCTTGACGAGCCAAGCGCCGGCCTCGATCCCCAAAGCCGTATGGCCATGTGGAACGCCGTCCAGGGACTCCGCAAAGAGGGCATCACCGTCGTCCTCACCACCCACTATATGGAAGAGGCCGACGCCCTCAGCGACCGCGTCGCCATTGTTGATCACGGCCGCATGCTCGCCATCGGCTCTCCGCAAAAGCTCAAGGAAACCTTCGGCGCGCAGACCATCATCCATCTCACGCTCCGCCACCTCGATGCCGCCGAGTCCGTCGCAGCGGAACTCCGCCTGCGCCCCGGCGTTCAAAATGTAGAACTGGCTCAGGACAGCCTGCGCGTCTTCACCAACGGTGCAGAGGGTCTGCTCACGGATCTGATTCAAGCCGCCTCTCCGCTGGGCCTGCGCGACATTGCCATCAGTGAACCGAGTCTCGAAACCGTCTTCATCCAACTCACCGGGAGGGATCTCCGTGAATAATCCTCAGCCCTCGTCCGACAGCACCCTCCTGCTCAAAACCTTCTTCGGCCTCCTGCTTCGCGACCTCCGCGTGCTCAGCCGTGAACTTGGGCCATTCCTGCTTCGCGTCGGCATGCAGCCTCTGCTGTTTCTCTTTGTCTTCACCTTCGTCATGCCCCACATGGCTGGAGGCTCTCCCCTCGCATCCGTTGGCCCCGGCTTTGGTTCTGTTCTCCTGCCCGGACTCATGGCCGTCGCCATCATGTTCAGCGGCATCGCAGGCGTCGCCCTTCCCCTTTCCACCGAATTCGGCGTCACCCGCGAAATTGACGACCGCGTCATGTGTCCGGCGCCGGTCATGGTTGTCGCCCTCGAAAAAGTCGTTTTCAGCGCGCTTCAAAGCATCATTGCTGCTTTGCTGGTCATTCCCATGGCCATTTACATCCCCGCCACTCCGGTTTACCCCGACCTTCATCGCTGGTGGCTGCTGGTCCTCGTCCTGGTTTTGTCCAGCCTGCTCGCCGGAGCGCTGGGTCTGGCCATCGGCTCCTCTGTCAGCCCCAAGAACATTGGGCTAGTCTTTTCGATCATCGTCGTACCCATTACCTTTCTGGGATGCGTCTACTATCCGTGGGCCTACCTCGACAAAATTCGCTGGCTTCAGATTGCCGTTCTCTTCAATCCAATCGTATATATCAGTGAGGGGTTGCGTTCGGCGGTCACTCCCCAGGTTCATGCCATGCCGGCCTGGGTCGTTCTGCCGGCATTGCTGGTCTTCCTCTATGTCCTAGGCCGCTTTGGCCTGCGAGGGTTTCTGCGTCGTGTCATCTCCTGATCTCCGGCCGGACTGGCTTGCCACGGATTCAGCGCATGCTGAACGGGCTTGCCGATCTGGGCTTGCTGATCTGGGCTTACTGATCTGGACTTGCCGAACCGAATCTTTGCCTGGCGCTGTGGCAGATCGCCACTGGATTGACGAACCGTGCGAGTAGCTTGTTCCAACCCGTATCTGCTTGCCTTGCTGCCCGCCACGTTGCTGGCTGCTGGCTGCGGCGGCAGCTTCAGGCTGGCTCCGAAATCAGTTTCAGGACATTCTTCCGGTTCAGCTTCAGCCAACGCCATCGTGCTCACCGCTCAGGTTGCCGGCTCGACCAGCCACCAGGCCATTCCCGCGTCTCAGCCCATCGCGCTTCAAACCACCTCCGCCCTGCAATGGTCCGTCCCGGATGCTCTCAACGGCGACGTGCGCTGGTCGGTCACCGGCGGAGACCCGCACTCAGGAGCAGGTTCCATCACCTCCACCGGCCTTTACACGCCGCCCTCATGGCTCACTCAGGATGAAGCCACGGTCACTGTCCACGCGCGCATCGCCGACAGCTCCACCGACGCGGCAACCGCTTTGCTGCGCATCACGCCTGGCTTCATTCGCCCCATCGCGCCAGAGAATCTGGCTCTCGGAGCTGGTGCCTCGGCCTCGTTTTCCGCTTCCATCGCGGAGGTTGGCGGCTCAGCTTCTGTCCAATTCGCCCTGCCTGCCGCTGGCTTCGGGTCGCTCTCCACGCCCGATTGCACACGGTACTCCCTCACCAGCGAAAACCCGGCCTACACCGTCTGTTCCGTCACCTACACCGCGCCTGCCGCCATCTCGGCCACGCAAAGCGTCATCCTCCGAGCCACTGTCACGTCACCTGCGTCCTCTGCGCTCAATTCTTCCGCCATCGCTCCCGTCTTCAGTTCCGCGCAGCTTCTGCTCAACTCCCAGGGCGTCACCAGCAATCCGGCCACCCATCAGCAGGCGCTTGCGCTCCCGGTTCAGCTTGGCTCTTCGGCGGGCAGCAACTCCGACTATGATTCAGCCCGCGGCCAGCTTACTGACTGCTGCGGCGGCACTTTGGGTGCGCTCCTCGCCGACGCCTCCGGCAACCTCTACGCCCTCAGCGCCAACCATATTCTTGCCCGCAGCGACCAGGCCATCCCCGGTGAAACCATCATTCAGCCCGGCCTCATCGACAACGCCTGCACCCCCTACGGCGAGGGCACCGGCACCACTCCCATCGCTTCGCTTGCCCCCTATCCGCTGCTCAGTGCTCCGGCCACGCGCGTCGATGCCGCGCTGGCCCGCGTCTCTCCCGCCACCGTCGATCCCACGGGAGCCATCCTGGAACTCGGCCCGCGCCAGCCCGACGGCACACTCGCCGCCGCACCGCCCGGTGTCTCGTCCACCTCCGGCCGTGGAGAAGCAGCTCATCTCGGCATGGCCGTCGCCAAAAGCGGTCGCACCACCGGACTCACCTGCGGCTCCGTCACCGCTCTTCACACCGAAGTTCTGGTCGACTACTATCGCGACTGCGCCGAAACCCAGCACGCCTTCCGCAAGCGATTCACCGATCAGATCGTCGTCTCCGGTCCCAGCTTCAGCGATGCCGGTGACTCCGGCGCGCTCATCGTCGACTCCAGCAACGCCGAGCCGCTGGGCCTCTTCTTTGCCGGCGGAGTCGATGAGCGCGGCATCGACCACGCCATCGCCAACCCCGCATCCGATCTTCTCGCCAATCTCGGCCGCTCGCTTGCTTCCGGTGCCACGCCCACGCCGCTCCACTTTGTGGGTACCCAGGATCACCCCGTTGCCTGCCTGCGCTACCCAACATTGCAGCCCGCGCCACTTCCGCTCACTTCGGCTGCCCGGGCCGCCGCCGCTCATGCTCTCGAGCTGGCTCGCCAGTGGGCTGCGCGCAACGGGCCAATTCCCGAACCCATGCTCGCACCCAGTGCGGACCAGCTTGCTCCCGACGGCACCGCATTACCGGCGATCCTCTTTGGCAGCTCGCTTTCGCCCTCGGCACCGCGATTCTTTGCCGGCATTCCCACTCAGGTCCATGACGCTCCTGCCGCTGCGCCGGACGCCGCCGCATTGGCCCGCGTCCTGCGCGTCCGAGACCGTCGCTCCACCTCGCTTTTTGCTCTCAGTCCCGCCATCTTTGGCCTGGGAGTCGGCCTCAGCGCCGATAATCCCGCCGATCCCGCGCTCATCCTCTTCGTCGATCGAAACCAACCCGCTCCCACCCTACCCAATTCGATCGATGGGGAACGACTGCGCATCATCCGCATGGAGCGTCCGCACGTGACACGAGGACGTGGTCAAGCCGCCGTCCGCGGCTGCCGACCCATTCCTTCCATTCCAGCTCCACCCGTATCCACCGCATCCGACGTGCGCAGGCTGCTCCTCCGTCCGCTTCCGCTGCCTTGAGGCGCCTTATGCCGCCCAGCCGCTGAAGACCGTCAAACAACACAGTGGCGGCACGTCTCCCCGCAGTAGCCCATACCTGCGCTCTCAGCCTTCAACAGAGACCGTCTGCGTCGGCACGACGTTCATCTCTTCCAGCGGAAGATCAGGCAGAAACATCTCAAACACTGTCCCAGAACTCCCGTTCATTGCCGTCTTCTGCCGACTCCGCACCCGGATAATCCCGTCATGTTTGGCGATAATCTCTGAGCTAACCCATAATCCAAGCCCCGTCCCGGTCACTTCCTTCGTCGTAAAAAACGCCTCGAAGATATGCTTCTGCGCCTCCGGTGCGATTCCACAGCCGGTGTCGGCAACAGTAAACCGCACTCCTTCCCGCTCCGGATTCCGAGGATCTTTTGCGCGTCGCGCCCGCACCAGCAGCCGTCCGCCCTCCGGCATCGAATCGATCGCATTTCCGATCAGGTTGGCAAACACCTGCCGAATCTCGCCGGCAAAGCAGTGCAGATCCATCTCCGGATCGTACTGCTTCTCCACTCGTATACTCCGATGCTGCAACCGCACCTGGTGCAGGCTCAGCACAGAGTCCACCAGTTCGCTCAGCTTCGTCCGCGCCGCCTGCGTCGATTGCCGATAGAACCGCAGCGTCTGCTGCGTAATCTCCGCCACGCGCTTCACCTCGTGCTCGGCCATCTGCACCCAGCCCAGCGCCGGCTCTTCCAGCCCCGCATGGTTACTCATCAAATACAGCAGGTTTGTAATCGCCTCCAGCGGATTGTTGATCTCATGAGCAATCGAAGCCGCCAGCCGACCAGTCGCCGCCAGCTTTTCCGTCTTGCGCAGCGCCTCTTCGCTGCGTTTCCGGTCGGTTGCGTCCAGCACAATCACGCCCACCCACCTCACCTGCTGTTGCAGCGTCCGAATCGGATACGCATTCGCAATCCACGTCCAGTTCCACGCCGGTCCAGCGCCGCTCAGCTCAATATCCCGGATCGGGCGATCTTCCTCAAACACGCGTTGAATCGTCGCCTTCAACAGCCCTGCTGCTTCTTCCGGCAACACCTCTGCCAGCGTCCTGCCCAGATGACCGCTCATCGTTCCTTCGGTCATCTCCGCAAAGATCCGATTCACCCTTACAAACCGCGCCTGCCGATCGAAAAACGCAAATCCGATCGGCGCATTCGCCAGCATCGAGTCCAGTAGCGACAGCGTATCGCTCAGCCCCGCTCGCTGCTCCTCAATCGACGCCACCATCCGGTTAAACGCTTCGATCAAGTCCCCAATTTCGTTATGCACCAGCACCGGCAGCGGAAAGCTGTCCGGCGTCTCCGGAGCCAGCATCAGCGCCTGTGTTCCATCGTGCAACACGCTCAGCGGACGCGTAATCGATCGCGCCATCACCAGCACCAGCACAATCGACGCCCCGATCCAGATCATCCCAAACACCACCGCCGAGTGCAGCATCAGTTCCAGTTGCTGGTTGTCCCACACCCGGTCGCTATGCACCCACGCATACCCGTACAGCCGGCCTTTGTAGTGGATTGCCGCCACACCCTCCCACTCATTGGGCCCTGTCGAAAAGACCACCGGCGCATCCCCCGTCACCCGCCCCATCTGCACCAGTTCCTGCGTCCGCAGTTGCTCCTCCACCGGACGGTCCGCTGTATTGTTGGCCGCAAACAAAATCCGGCCCTCGCCATCGGTCACAATCGATGAAGCCACGCTGGGCGACTTCGCCATAATGTCCACCGAAAGCCCCACCAGATCCGGACGACGGTCATCCAGTGCTTCTTCAGCCTCAAACGCCGCGATATTCGCCTGATGCACCAGCCGCTGCTCCACGCGGCTGATGATCTCCTGGTGCTGCTTCCGCACCATCACCCACGCAAACAGCAGCAGGCTCAGCAGCTCCAGCGAAACCACGCCGACCAGCAGTTGAAACGAAATGGATCGCAGCCTTGCTCTCAGCTTCACGCCAATCACCCCTGCTCACTCCAGGTCAGCGCGTCATCCGCGCCGCCAGATCCCGTGCAATCACGCCCCCGTGGAAGCGGCCATTCTCAATGAAAATCTCGTTCGTCCGCGCCCCGGCCACAATCACTCCCGCCAGATAAATCCCCCGCACATTGCTCTCCAGCGTATCCGGATTGCACACCGGCAGCCTATCTTCACCCTCCGAACGAACTCCCAGATTGGCCAGAAAATCAAAGTCCGGATGATATCCCGTCAGCGCAAAGACAAAGTCGTTCTTCAGCCGCGACTCGCCCTCCGGCGTCTCCAACCGCACCTCATCCAGGCCAATCTCCACCACCCGCGATTCAAAATGCGCGCGCACCTCGCCGTTTTTGATCCGGTTTTCGATATCCGGCTTGATCCAGTACTTCACATGGTTGTGAATCCCCGGGCCGCGATGCACCAGCGTCACCCGCGCTCCATGCCGCCACAGCTCCAGCGCGGCAATCGCCGCCGAGTTCTTCCCGCCAATCACCACCACATCCAGCCCTGAATACGGGTGCGGATCGTCGTAGTAGTGATGCACCTTCGTCAACTCCTCGCCCGGAATTCCCAGCCGATTTGGCAGATCGTAGTAGCCCGTCGCCACAATCAGCTTCCGCGCGCGCAGCACGGTCTCCCGCTCAAACCGATCCCGCAGCGCCACGCCAAAGTCGCCATCCCCACCCGTCACCCGCTCCACGCGCTGATACTGCCGCACATCCAGCCGATAATGCGCCGCCACCTGCCGGTAATACTGCAACGCCTCATCCCGCGTCGGCTTCTGGTGCGGACTCGGAAACGGAATGTCACCAATCTCCAGCAACTCCGGCGTCGTAAAAAACGTCATGTGCGAGGGATAGTGAAACAGCGAGTTGCACAGGCACCCCTTGTCCGCCAGCGCCACGCGAAACCCCGCTCGCTGTGCATCAATCGCGCAGGCCAGCCCGGTCGGCCCCGCACCAATCACCAGCACGTCCAGCTTCACGTCCTGCACTACCTCGTTCACATTCGCCAATCTCGCACCCTCACCTCCAGCTTAAAGCCTGTTATGAACCTGAAGTTGAGACGTTTGAACAATTGAGCGGCCGACGCCTTGCATTCCCCAACCTCCACCACCCATCAACCATCTCCCACGTCAGCCCGCGACCCAAGGGAGCGCCATCGCGCGCACGCGCAGTGGCCGCATGCAATGCCCCGAAGGGAATCCGCTTCTGCTTTTGCAGCTGTCCTTGCCTTTTTGTTGTCATTCCCGCAGGGAATCTGCTGTTGCCTTCGCCCTTGCCGTTGCCCTTGCTTTTCTAGTTGTCATTCCCGCAGGGAATCTGCTTTTCCATTCAACTTCACTCGACTCCCACCCGCGACCCAAGGGAGCGCCACCGCGCGCACGCGCAGTGGCTGCATGCAATGCCTTGCATCCAATAATTTCGGTTTGTGGCATACTGACCATGGTCGGAGTTCTGTGCCCACGCTTTGGCGACAAAACAAAGTCAGGACTAGTTGCAACTCAGTACACATTTCGCCATATTTTCGTTGGCGAGAAAAATAATATACCCCCCCCTAGTGTATCGAGTCATTAATTAACTAAACAAATAGTGACAAGGTGCGTCTAACATGACAGGAGCAAGGTCATGAGACGAGGGCGCCGATTGCCGCTGTTGGAACTGAGCCAGGAGCAGCGCACAA
>JAJZEA010000034.1 GCA_021851335.1 Acidobacteriota bacterium
CAATCAGTTCTTCGACGCCTTCGATTATTTTTCCAAGCAGTCGCTGAAAACCAAGGCCGAAGACAACCAGAATCAGTTTGGCGGCAGCCTCGGCGGACCGATCCTGCGCAATCGTCTCTTTTTCTTTGGCAACTATGAGGAGACGCGCATCAAGCAAGGCGTCTCGCGAGTAGCCACCGTCCCTCTGGACAATGAGCGCATCGGCGACTTCAGCCCTGCCGCGGCCGCAGCCGACGGCATCTCGCCCTACCCGACGATCTATGATCCGACAACCTGCTCGACGCCCTATAACCTGAAGAGCGGCGGTTGCCAGCCCTATACCAACAACCAGATTCCAACCAGCCAGATCGACTCCAGCGTCAGCGCGCTGATGGCCCTGTTTCCCGAGCCAAACTTCAAAAACGGCGGAGCCAATTATCCCGAGCTGAACAACTACTCCCGCACCGGCGCGCTCACGGACTTCAACGGCAGTCTGGACACGCGCGTGGACTGGACCGCTTCACCTGTCGATACCGTCTTCGCGCGATTCAACTACTTCAACCGCACGCGCGACATTCCCGGCTATTTCGGTGGGCTTGCCGATGGCAGCGCAACCTCCGCCTGGGGCAATCAGATTCTGAAAGGCGCCAGCCTTGTGCTTGGCTGGACGCGCGTCCTCACCCCCGCCATGGTCAACGACTTCCGCTTCGGCTGGGTTCGCGACTACTCCTTTGCGGCGCAGCAGCCCTTTGGACTCTCGCAAAATGCGGGCCAGTTTGTTCCGGGAATACCCAACAATCCGGCTACCGGCGGCGGCGTTCCACTCACCGCCTTCACCAACAAAACCTTTCTCGGCTCGCCGGATTACCTGCCCAAGCAGCAGGTTCCCATGCTCTATCAGTACGTCGACACGCTCTCCTGGACGCACGGCAACCAGACGCTCAAGGTCGGCGCCAACCTCTACGCGCCCATGCGCAACCTCTTTCAGGATGAGCCAGGCACGCGCGGCGACCTCACCTTTACCGGCATCTTCACCGGCCTTTCTTACGCCGACGGCCTCATCGGCGCCACCGAGTACACCCAGCTCACCAACGTCTTCTTTGTCGATCAGCGCATGTGGATGGCCTCCGGATTTGTCGAAGACGACTGGAAAGCCACGCCGCGGCTGACCCTCAACCTCGGCCTGCGCTACGACTTCAACACGCCGGCCTATGAAGCTCGGAATCGCATGGCCAACTTCAACCCCGCGGGCAACGGCTCGCTGGTCTTTGCCAAGTCCGGCTCACTCTACAACAAGACTCTTGTTCATCCCAACACCACCGATTTTGCTCCGCGCATCGGCGTCTCCTATTCGCTGGATAACAATACCGTCCTCCATGCCGGATTCGGCATGTACTACACCGGCCTCGAGCGCATCGGAAGCGAAAACCAGCTTGCCGAAAATCCGCCCAACCTGATCAACAAAACCCTGGCCAGCAACAGCCATCCGGTGCTCAAGCCCTCGGTTGGCTTCCCGTCGAACTTCCTCAATCCGAGCACCATCAACTTCAACCAGCTTCAGAACTTTCACATCCGCTCGGAGAATCCCAACCTTGCTCCGCCTACGGTCGAGCAGTGGAGCGTCGGCATCCAGCGTCAGCTTGGTCCCACCTGGCTGGCTGAACTCGACTACGTCGGCACCCACTCCAGCAATCTGGACGTGCTGCGCAACTACAACCAGGTGCTCATCTCCGGCAACCAGGTCATCACCAGCCCCAGCGCGCCCGGCGGCACCGTGCCATACGCGGATTTTGGTCAGGTCGAATATATGGACTCGATCGGTCGCGGCAACTACAGCGGCCTGCAAGCCTCGCTGGTTCGCGCCATGAAGAACGGCCTCAGCGTGCGCGCTGCCTACACCTACTCACACGCGCTCGACAACGCTCCGGAAGAGCTGGAATCAAACTCGGGCGATGCGCCCAACGGTCGCAACAACAGTGCCTGGTATGGCAGCGCCGACTTCGATGTTCGCCACCGCATCTCGGCAACCTACATCTACCAGTTTCCTTTTGGACATGGTCGCGCCATGCTTCAGCATGGAGTTACAAGCTGGATTCTGGGCGACTGGCAAACCTCCGGCGTCTACACCTACTACAGCGGCCATCCCTTCACCGCCAACTGGGGCAGCGAAAGCAGCCTGCTCGACGCCTACGGCTTTGCCACCGCCGTGCCGAACGTCGCCGCGCCCGTCCACTACTTCAAGAGCCAGCAGTGCTGGTTCTATGACAACCTGAATCCCAATTGCATGACCACCGGCAACGCCTCCACGCCCTACACCGATCCCGGCAAATACAACATCGGCAACAGTGGGCGCAACACGCTGGTCGGCCCGCCAACCGACCTCTTTGACTTCGCCTTGATCCGCGAAATTCCCATCAGCAACCGCTGGTCCAGCGAGTTCCGCTGGGAGGTCTTCAACCTCGCCAACCACGCCGTCTTTGGCCAGCCCAGCGGCAACGTCAGCAACAGCAGCGCCGCCGCCATCACCACGCTCTCCGCCGATCCGCGCGTCATGCAGTTTGCTCTGCGCGTCAGTTGGTAACCACCCAACCACCGCGGCACAGGCGATCAACCTCTCGCCTGTGCCGTTCCCTGATCCCGGAGCGAACTCATCATGCCGCGTTTCCACTTCTCTCGCACTGCCCTGTCGCCCACCCTCCTGTCCCATGCCGCCTTGTCTCGAGTCTGCTGGCTTGCTCTCCTGCTTTGCCTGCTGGCCGGTGCCCGGGCAACTCCGGCTCAGTCCATTCCTGCGCCTGGTTCCCGCACGCTTCTCGACGCGCACAACTGCTATCCCTACTTCGAGTGGTGGACCGACCGCATTGACCGCGCGCTTTCCACCGGAACTCCCGTCGCCATCGAGCAGGATCTGGCCTGGTACACCGATCCCAAAACCGGCAAAAGCTGGTCCGTGGTCACGCATGGCGATCCGCTCACCGGCCATGAACCTACGCTGGAGAGTTACTTTTTCTCGCACGTCCGTCCCATCGTCGAGCAAGCGCTGCGTTCTCCGGACCACTCGCAATGGCCCCTCATCACTTTAAACCTGGACTTCAAAGACAACAAACCCGCGCATCTCGCCGCGGTTCTTGCGCTTCTCCGTCAACATCAGGACTGGATCACCACCGCAACGCGCACCGATTCGATCCAGCAGATCAGCCCACTGCGCGTGCGGCCGATTCTGGTGCTGACCGGAGAATCCGACGCGCAGCAGCAGGTCTTTTACGACCAGATTCCCCTCGGCCAGCCCATCCTGCTCTTCGGAGCCATCCACAGCGCCGACAAAGACCCGCGCTCGGCGCCCGAGGTTCTCGACTCCGAACCCGCCAGCAACTATCGCCGCTGGTGGAACAACTCCTGGCGCGTCGTCGAACCCGCCGGACAACCGAACGCCGGTGCCTGGACACGCGCCAAAAACCTGCGCCTCCGCTCACTCGTCGAGCAGGCACACCATAACGGCCTGTGGATTCGCTTCTATACCCTCGATGGCTCGCCCGACGCCGACCTGAGCTGCCACGGCTGGTTCCGCGGCTATAGCTTCGGCTCGCTCGCCTTAGTCCAGCAGCGCTGGCGCGCCGCCATCGCCGCTCAGGTCGATTACCTCGCCACCGACCAGTACGAACAGCTCCGCAGCCTGCTGCCTATACGCTGACCGGCAGGCAAAGCAAAGCGGCGCAGGCATCGATCGCCTGCGCCGCTTCCACTCCACTACTCGCTCTTTGGCTTGCCGGACCACTTGGGCTTGCCCTTGCTCTTGCCCTCAAAGGAATCTCGCCAGCGCTTCTTTTCGCGCGGCTTGCCGTCCGGACCCATCTTTTGCGTGCTGTTGCGTCCGCCGGGCTGCGGCTTGTCTTCTTCCGTCCGCCACTTGCCGCTGGTGCGCGCGGGTCCGCTGCGACCGAACGAGGGTTTCGACGAACCGGGTCGTGAGCTTCCGGAGTTCGCAAAGCCGGGTTTGGAGAATCCGGGTTTAGAGAATCCGGGTTTGGAAAAACCCGTTCGAGCCGCGCCGGGTTTGCCAAAGCTTCGTTCAGCGCCGGCGCGTTCGGTTTCTCCTGCATCGGGCCGGGTACGCGATGGCCCGTTGGGTCGAAATTGTCCGCTGGGCCTACCTGAACCTGTGGATCGGCCTGAACCACCGGGCCGGGACGGTCGCGCAAAGCCGCCTTCGCGCTTGAAGCCCGAACGCTGGGAACCCGAACTCTTGAACCCGGCATTTCGGTCCGAACCCGCGCTGCGTCCGCCCGTGTCGCGCTCCCGCGAATTTCTTTCTCCCGTTGCGCTGCGCTGCGGACGGTCGTTGTACGAGGGGCGTCCATCGGGCCGAGCTGATCGCATTGGCCCCGAACCGGCCGGCCGCTCACTCCGCACCGGTCGTTCGCCGCGCTCGCGATCTTGCCATGCTGGCCGTGGCGCGGATGAATCGGAGGATCCTGATCTTGACGTTCCCGGTCTCGGCGCTCCAGTTCTCGGTGCTCCCGATCTTGGCGCTCCCGGTCTTGCGCTGCCACCTGCAAATCGCGCTCCGGGCGATGGCGTGAATCCGCGGCTATCTCGTCCGCCGCGCTCATGCCGCACGCTGCGACCTGCCTCTTTGGGCAGTGCAATCGGCTCGCGTCGCCGCTTCGGCTTCCATTTTCCTTCAGCAGCCAACCGCAGCAGTCGCAGTTCTTCCTCGTCCAGCTCTCGCACCTTGCCCGGCTCCTGATCCAGCTCCAGCGGACCGTAACCGACGCGGCGAATTTTTTCCACGTGATGGCCGATCTCTTCAAACATCTTGCGTAGTTCGCGGTTGCGCCCTTCGATCAGCACCACTTCAAACCAGGGATTGTCTCCTTGCCGCACCTTGCGAATCTGTGCAGGCGAGGTGCGCACGCGACCTTCGCCGCTGCCCGGGCGCCCGCGCTCGATCACCACTCCGCTGCGCAGCGAATCGAGCGTCACTTCGTCGGGATCCCCGGCCACCTTGACCAGGTAACGCTTCTCCACTCCATGTGCGGCGCGCGTCAGTCCGTTGGCCAGCGGACCGTCGTTGGTCACCAGCAGCAGGCCTTCGCTCAGGTAATCCAGTCTGCCCACCGGATAGACTCGCTCGCGCACACCCTTGAAGAAGTCCATCACCGTCGGACGACCCTCCGGATCGCTCACCGTCGTGACGTACCCCTTCGGCTTGTTCAGGACAAAGTAGCGCATCCGCTCGGCAGCCTGCACCAGCTTGCCATCCACGCGCACATGGTCGCGGCCCAGCAAGGCCCGCGAACCCGGCTCGGTGACCACTTGCCCGTTCACCTGCACACGCCCCTCGGCGATCAGCTCCTCGGCGCGACGGCGCGAAGCCACTCCAGCCCGCGCCAGCAGCTTTTGCAAGCGCTCGCCGGCTTGCTCATCTTCGGCAGTCATTCCGGCAATCTCTTCGTCGTCTTCGCGTGAGCGCGCAGGCTGATTCTCGCTCTGGTTCTCGCTTTGGTTCTCGCTCTGGCTGGCCACTTCGGAGAGGCTTATCGGCATCGTTTGGTTGAGATTGGGAAGCGGCTCTTCGACTTCGGCTGGCTTGGCTGCTTCCAGCGTAGCCACCAGCGAAACCGCTGCCTTTGGCTTCGCTGCCCGCCTGGGTTTGGCAGGAGCAGGATCGGCAAGCCTGGCAGCATCCGGTCGCTGGCTTGCAGCCGGAGGCCTGGCGGCTTGGCGCGCAGGCGCGATCGCAGGAGCCGGTGAGCCGATGGAACGAGCAGCTTTGCGTTGCGGTTTTCGTTCTGCCTCGACATGGATCTCTTCGACCACCAGGCCTGTGAATGGAGTTTCGGGAAGTTCGTGGTCGTCCTGCTGCCAGTCTGTTGGCTGTGGTTTCCGTCGGTTGGGCGCGGTGCGGTTGGGCGTAGCGCGATTGGGTGCGGTTCGCCTTGGCGGCGTTTGTTTCGGTGCCATTTGATTGCTCTTTTCTGACCATCTCGCGACAGTCTGTTGCGTGGTAAAACCTAGTTTTCCACTGGCTCGGCTGTCTCTTCGACAGTTTCGGTGTCTTCGCCGGGCGCATCGACGGCGGCAAACAGCTCCGGCTCTTCTGTGATTTCCGGTCCGTCGCTCAACTCTTCGGCGGCCATCTTTTCAAACTCTTCCATTGACGGCAGCTCGGAGAGATCCTTCAAACCGAAGCGCAACAGAAATTCCTTGGTGGTTTTGTAGAGCATCGGCCGCCCGACGACCTGCTTGCGTCCAGCGGTTGCGATAAGTTTTCGGCTGATGAGCGAACCGAGGACGCCGGCTGAATCGACGCCGCGAATTTCAGCAACTTCGGGAGCTGTGACGGGTTGCCGGTAGGCGACGACCGCGAGAGTTTCGAGCGCAGGCATACTGAGCTTGAGCGCCGGTTTCAGGCTTTTGACGAACTGCCGGACGGCGTCATGACACTCGGGCTTGGTGGCAAAGCGATAACCTCCGGCGACCTCGCGGATCTCGATGCCACGGTGCTCAGCCTGATACTCCTCCATCAATTCTTCGAGGATGTCGCGGAGGGCCTCTCGAACAAGACGATCTTCGCGGCGCTTCTGTTGCTCGCGAGCCTTGGCGAGGGACTCTTCGCTTGCGGTCTGCTCGGGATCTTCGGTTGCCGCGATCTGCGAGGCAGGCGGCTCCGTGCTGAGCGAGGCGCTTTCGTTGCCGAGGTCCAAAGCGGGCGCGGCTTCCTGTGTCTGCGCGGCTTCGAGGGCCTGCGCGGCTTCGCGCTCGGCTTTCTGCGCCAGAACTTCAAAGGCGAACAGATCGGCCATCTGGCCGAGTGTGATTGGCTCTTCGGCGGCGTAGATCACCGCTTCCAGTTTTGCCTTCAGGCTCATCCTGATCCTCTTGCGGTCGCCGGCGACGTGCTGATGGTCACGCGGCCGACGGAGTATCCCGATTCAAACGTTGGGGCCGCAGACGCACAGTTGCGCTGCGCTCGCACGGCCCATCCTTCCATCCTACCGGAATTAGAGACCGAGCACCGCAGCGAAGACACAAAGCGGGCTGCGGCAACCGAAGGCGGAGGCGACGGGCAAATGTGCAGCCTGGAGCGGGTTTTTCGGCGGCAACGCGTGGATTGAATTCTATAAGTATCATATTATCATATATTTGAGATATTTTCCGAGGATAAAGCTGCGATTTTTAGGGTCGGTACCCCCAGGGGGGTATATTATTTTTCCTGACAACGAAAATTTGGCGAAATGATAACTGAGTTGCAACTATTCCTGACTTTTTCTGCGACTTCGCGATGTGCGAAAGGTTGCAGCAAAGGGAGTGCCGGGGCGATCTCCGGGTGGGACGCGCCTGCAAAACAAGAGCCGACGCGGGAATGGCTTTACCTGTGTGGCGAAGCCTTGTAGAATCGAGGCTGGCGCTGGCCGACGTAGCTCAGTTGGTAGAGCAACTGATTCGTAATCAGTAGGTCGCCGGTTCAACTCCGGCCGTCGGCTCCAAAACCTCGACCGCAGCGAAGCATGGAAGGCAGTGTGCCTGCGTCGGCTGTGCGACCTGTCCTCATCCCAGGAAACTTCCCGATCCGGATTGCGGCGGGAGCGACTGGGATTTTGTGTTTGCCCTGGTGCTTTCCGGTCTCTCGCCGATTGTTACAGGACTGTTACAATCGGGGGATTCGCCGGAGATCTTTCGGTGATGGAACGGAACTCCGCAGATTATGAATCTCTATGTGATGCGGCACGCCAATGCGGGCGTGCGCAAGGAAAATCCTCAACTCGATGCGCGGCGGGGCCTGATTAAAGAGGGCAAGCAGCAGTGCATGTTGATGGCGGGGGTGCTGGGCGCGCTGCGTGTGCAGGTGGATGCGATTGTCTCCAGTCCGCTGAAACGGTCATTGCAGACGGCGCAGTTTGTGGCGACGGAGATTGGTTTTGAGCAGCCGGTGGCGGTTTCGGCGGCGCTGTCGCCGGAGGCGGATTATGCGGCGTTTCACGAGTTGCTGACGCAGTTGGAAAGCTGCGAAGGTGTGCTGATTGTGGGGCACAATCCGAATTTGCAGCTTTTTCTGGGTCGTTTATTGACGGGCAACGGTGGAGCGGCGCTGCGGCTAAGGAAGGGCGCGATTGCGCGTGTGGATATGACGCGTCGCCCGCCGCAGTTGCAGTGGCTGATCGATCCTCGCCTGGCGAGGACGATTTATACCAGTGTGACGAGAAGCTCGCGGCCGAAGACTTCACGAAAATAAGCTGCTTCCTTGCGCAGGGACCACAACTCCAGCTCAGCGCCGGTGCGGCCTGGCTCGAGTTCCAGCAAAACGCGGCGCGGAAAGACGCGCGCGGAGAAGCGAACGACATCCGAAGCGCGATCCTGATTGAGCGCGATGGCCAGGCGCAGGAGCACGACGGCGCGGCATACGGGCTGGTGATCCTGAGCGGTGAGGTTGCGCATGGCCCGGTCGTCGGGCTGGGGGCGCGATTTGCCGAGGTAGCGAGCGATGGCGGAGACAAGCGTCCGCTGGTGCTGGCTGAAGCCGTAGATCTCTGAAGCCGCGATGATGTATTGCGAGTGGCGATGGTGTCCCTGGTGATTGAGAAATTTGCCGGTTTCGCAGAGGACGGCAGCGGCGGCGAGCCAGGTGCGATATTCGGTGGGAAGTTTGTGGAGAGTAGCGAGTTGGTCAAAGAGCTGGACGGCGTGTGCGCGAACCGGCTCAGCATGGCGAAGATTGACGCCGAAACGAATGGCTGTGGCCTGGACGCTCTCCCATCGCTCCTGCTCAAACTGCTCGTGGCTGAGGGCGCGCTCGTCGTGCTCGGCGAGCATTTGAGCGAGGATGCCGTCGCGGACGCCCATCTGTGAGTAGCGGAATCCGGTGAGGTGAAAGGATTCGAGCAGCGTGGAGTAGACCCATGCGCCGGCGACGATGATCTCCGCACGACGCAGGCCGATGCCGGGCACGGCGATGCGCTCGGGGAGGGTCATCTTGCGCAGGCGGCGGGCAAGCTGCCGCACCTGAGCGGTGGTGACGTGGTCAGCGCTGAGGGAAACGGAGCGGGATTTGCCGGTTTCGGCGGTGCGGCGGAATTTGTCGGGTAGGATGTGGTGCGCCTCTGCCAGAGCTGCGGCCGTGCCGGAGGTGGCGATGACGGTGAGCGGGGAGCCGGGGTGAGCGACGGAGATGCGGGCGTGGGCGCGGCGCAGCTCGCGGGTGATGAACTGCTGCATGCGCGTGAGCGCTTCCTGGTCGGGGGGATCGGTGGGCAGAAACTCCTGTGTGAGACGGACGGCACCGAGCGGAAGGCTGATGGTGGACTGGATGCGGCGGTGCTGGCTGAGGGTGATCTCGCAACTGCCCCCGCCGACATCAATGAGCAGGAGCCGGCGGTCGGCCTTTGGCTCGTTGAAGACGACGCCGCGATGGATGAGCCGGGCCTCTTCGAGTCCGGAGATGATCTCGATCTGCCAGCCGGTTTCTGCCTTGGCCCAGGTGAGGAAGGCTTCGGCGTTGCGCGCGTCGCGCATGGCTGCGGTGGCGACGACGCGAATCTGATCGACGCCATGCTGCTGGACGGCGCGCTGGAAGCGCTTGAGCGCCTTTAATGTGACGGCCATGGCCTCGGGCGAGATGAGACCGCTTTGGAAGACGCTGGCACCGAGGCGTGTGACTTCGCGATCTTCGTGGATGGTTTTGAGGTGATGGACGACGACGCGCGCAATCTTGAGCCGACAGGAGTTGGACCCGATATCGATGGCGGCAAAGGTGGTGGACATGGTGGGCGGATCGGCTCCGGTTCGCGCGCGAGCGACGACAAGGTCGTACACCAGACACCATACCATCCGCAGGCGAACTGCCGCAGCGGACCGCGCGTCGGGAAGAGATGAAGATGAGACGACGAGGCCGCGCGCGATGGGCGGACGAGGCAGGTGCCCGTGCGGAGAATGCGTGGGTTTGCGGGCTGCAGGAGCGTGATTTCGATCCCGAGCGCGCTGAAGCGTGTTCAAGTCGCTGATATGCTGAGTGTGACGGATTGTGACCTATGCCGAGTTTCTCGATCTCTGAACCTGTACCCTCTGCGCGCTTTTCTGCGGCGCGGGTATGGACGCTGTTTACGCTTTTATTTGTGCTGGTATATGGAGCGTCGCTGTTTACCCCGTCGCTGCTGGACGATGTCGACGCGAGCCACGCACAGGCGGCGGCGCACATAGCCGAAACCGGCGACTGGGTGACGATGAAGGTCAACGGGATCCGGTATCTGGAAAAGCCTCCGCTGCCTTACTGGCTGGTGGCGCTGGATTACAAGGTGTTTGGCGAGAATGTATTTGCCACGCACCTGCCGAATGCTCTGGCGGTGCTGGGCTGCGCGTGGCTGGCGTGGCTGTGGACGCGGCGTGCGTGGGGCGGGCGAGCGGGCTTCTATGCGGGTCTGGGAGTGCTGACGGCGATTGGGCCGTTTCTCTACACGCGCTTCTATATTCCGGAGGCGTTGCTGACGTTTCTGCTGCTGGGCGCGCTGTATTGTTTTTTGACGGGATTTGAGAGTCTGCGACCGGCGCGGTTCTATCTGTGCTGGGCGCTGCTGGCGCTGGCGATGCTGGCGAAGGGCCTGATTGCGCCTGTGTTCTTTGTGGGCGCGGCGTTGCCGATGATGCTGGTGAGCGGACAGTGGCGGCGGTGGCGGCGAGTGAAGCCGTTCTCGGGACTGGCGATCTTTCTGCTGATTGCCGCGCCGTGGCATATTCTGGCCGGGCTGCGGAATCCGGATCAGGGGCATCCGGTGGGCAATATTCCCTCGCCGGGGAATGTGCATGGCTTCTGGTATTTCTACTTTCTGAATGAGCATGTCTTCCGCTTCCTGGGGACGCGCTATCCGCACGACTATAACCGGATGCCGCAGTTGTGGTATTGGCTGGCGCATCTGGTGTGGCTGTTTCCGTGGAGTCTGTTTCTGCCCGCGGCGCTGATGGTGGCGTGGAAGACGCGTCACACGTGGTTGCAGCATCTGCGGCGGGACGCGGGGCAGACGGTGGATTTCTATCTGGACCATGCGGTGCGCGAGGACGCGGCGACGTATGTGCTGGGGCTGAAGTTCCGCAGCCGGTCGGCGTGGCTGCTGGGATTTTTCTCGGTCTTCACGCTGGTGTTTTTTGCGCTTTCGACGAATCAGGAATACTACACGTGGCCGGCGTGGATTCCGCTGATCATGCTGATCAGCGCGATGCTGGCAGGCCTGGAAGAGTCGCTGGAGCGCGGGGACGATTCGCTGGGCGGACGGCGCTGGATCATGATTGGCCATGAGATCTTTGCGGTGCTGGGCGTTGTGTCGGCGTCGGCGCTGGCGTGGGGATTGTGGACTTCGCGGAGCTTGCCGCATGTTTCGGATATCGGGACGCTGCTGGCGCATCGGGCGGTGGGCGATTACACGCTTTCGACCTCGCATCTGTTTGACCTGACGGGACCGTCGTTTGCAGCGCTGCGGCTGCCGGCGGCGCTGGCGGCGGTGGTGCTGCTGGTGGGACCAGTGCTTGCGCTGACGTATCGGACGCGACGGGAGCACGTGCGCGCGACGGTGGCGGTGGCGATAACGGGGGCGCTTTTTCTGGTGGCGGCGCACATTGCGTTTGCGCGATTTGAGCCGATGCTCAGCTCACGACAACTGGCCGACACGCTGCTGCAGCGAGCCGGAGCGAGCGATGATTTCGTTGTCTTTGGCGACCAGTCGGATGCTTCGTCTGTGATCTTCTATACGCATCGGTTCTTTGGGCGTCCGGCGCTGCTGGTGCATGGAAATACTTCGTCGCTGCTGTGGGGATCGTGCTATCCGGATGCGCCGAAGATCTTCCTGACGGAGAATCAGCTTGTGCGGGACTGGGGTCACGGACCGCGGCACTGGCTGTTTGCGCAGGACACCAACCGCAGCAAGGTGGAGCAACTGCTTGCCGGACGACTGTACGCAGTGCAGACGATCGCGGATAAGACGCTGTGGACGGATCGCCCGCTGGGGCAGTGAAGAAGTTTTTGGCACTGGAACCAGATTGGGTACTGGTTATCCACGGATTTTTATGGTGCAGTGCTTGTTTCGTTGTGCGGCAACCCACATACTCTTGACATAATCGCCTCATGCAGATGAGGCGGAGACGACAATCCGGCCGAAAGGTGGACACCGAATCGTGACCCGCTACAGCCGTCAGGACGTTCTCCGAATCCTGCGCATCACCCGCCGACAGTTGCAGGCGTGGGAGCGCTGGGGACTGATAGCCACCGTGGAAAGCTATGGATTTGCCGAGCTGAGCCAGCTCCGGCTGCTGCGTGAGCTGCAAAGCCAGCGGATGCGCCCGGCGTCGATTCGGCGGTCGGTGGAGGCGATGCAGGCGGTGAGCGGAATCGCCAATCCGCTGCAACAGTCGGCGGTGGTTTCGACGGGACGACGACTGGTCTTTCGCACGGAAGGCGCGATGGTCGATCCGATACGACGCCAGCTACTGTTTGACTTTGAACCGCGCGGGGCCGCTGCGACCACGCTGTCCGTAATAGACGGGGCTGGGATGGACAGCTCTGCGATGGGCGCGAGTGAAGGCACCGTGCAGCAGCTTTTCTTTGAGGCGATTCAGGCCGAGGAGACTGGCGAACGCAAACTGGCGATGAAACTGTATGAGCGGATTCTCGAGGTGAATCCTGGATTTCCCGCAGCGCTGATCAATCTGGGGACGATTCACTATCATGCAGGGCGCTTTGAGGTGGCCGAGCAGTTGTATCGTCGCGCGACGGAGTCGGACCCAAACTATGTGCTGGCGTTCTTTGATCTGGGCAATGTGCTGGATGAACTGAAGCGCTCGGCGGAGTCGATTCGCGCCTATGAGATGGCGCTGGAGCTGGCTCCGGATTATGCCGACGCGCACTACAATCTGGCGATGGCCTACGAGCGCAAAGGCCTGCGGCGGAAGGCGCTGGAGCACTGGCGGCAGTATTTGCAGATGGATCGCAGCGGGCCGTGGAGCGAGCACGCGCGGACGCAACTGCGCAAGCTGCTGAGCCGGGAAAAGCTGGCGATTACGCATCGGACGAAGAGCTTTCGCGCCCGGGGAGAACGTGTCGCTTCGCGGCTGGAGCTGGTGGCGGACGCGACCGCCTGAGGGCGGGGATGAGCCGATCAGGAACTTTGAGTCGGCAAGCCCTTTGGGTCGGCAAGCCTGAGATTTTTTTCGCACCCGTCGAAAGAGCGGCTACTTCAGCGGAAAGAGGCTGACATTGCGGAAGTAGACCTCGGCGCCCTCGGATTGCAAAAGAATCTTGCCGCTGGAGGGAAATGGGTCTGTCCCTTCGTTGACCAGCTTGCCGTTCACATATTGCCTGACGGTCTTGCCGTCTGTGACCAGTTCGAGCAGGTTCCAGTCGCCGTGCGGTTTTTCCACTTCGCCAACCGGGTCGCGAAAGCCGGTGACGTTTTGCGAAGGGCCTTTGCCGAAGCGGTCGATTTTGACGGCGCTGCCGGGCGGTCCGGTGACGCGTTTGCCATCCTTGCCGGTCAGTGCTGCGCCATCGGTGAGCCAGAAGTCACCCGTGCCCCCCTCCATGACCTGAAACTCGACGGATCGTGGCCAGATCTTGTTCGGTCCCTGCACGTAGTAGAGAATGCCGCTGTCGCGCGCTTTTCCGGCGCGATCCATGAACGTTCCCTGGCCCCACTTGAACTCCGCACGCAGATAGAACCGCGAAAAGCTGCGCTTGGTAATCAGATATCCGTACTCTGTTCCGGAGATGTGGATATTTCCATCCTCGACACGAAAGACGCCATCGGGGTCGTGGTCCAGGCCGAACTGTTTGACAAAGCGCTGAAAGTTGCTGAGGCCGTGGCCATCAAAGAGCTTGATCTCGCGGCGATGCGGCGGCAGCGGGATGGCCCTGGCAACAGAAGGCAAAGAGCCAATTGCTAAAGCGCTGATTGCGACAGCTACCAACGCTGTGCCAATTTTTCTTCGCATCGCCAGACCTCCGAATCGCTTATTCATGCCAGCAATGTGACTATACGCGGCCTGGCATCGGCAAGCCAAGGCTGCTTTCCATCAGGATAGACAACGTTCAAGGCAGCGACACAGGCAAAGAGAGTCGCTCTCTCTTGGCGTCTCTGCATCAGGCGGATGGGACAAATCTATCGGCCGATCATCTGCGGAAGGTTGCGGTGGCTGAAGGCCGCGACAGGGATGGGTTGGAGTGGAATGGATGGGCCTTCCCAAAGTAGTTGCGGGCTGCCGACGCTGACTGTTTCCAGCGCTTCGAGGCGGATGCGGTGCTTTCCGGCTCGCAGGCCGATAGTTCCGGTGGCATATCGCATGGCGTTGTCAGGACTGCCGCAGACCTCGGCGAACTGGGGTCCGGTGGCGGCGACGGGCTGGTGATCGACCAGAAGGCGGGCGCCGTCGCGCGAGAGCAAAGCGAAGCGGTATCCGCCGTCGGAGGGAACATCCACAAAGCCTTCGTAGGCGACGGCGAAGCGGGTAAAGCCGCCGGAGTCCGCGGCAGCGAGCGTGGTTGCAACCCCGGCGCGCATGGGAACCTGCTGATCGAAGTTGGGAAAATCGGGCCACTGGCCGGGGAAGATCTGATAGCTGAGGCCTGGCGCAGTGGGTAGTGCTGTGGGTCCGGCGGTCATGGCGGGAAGCCAGCGGGCGACGACGGCGACGGCCTGCTCGGCCCAGTCCTGCTGCGGCGCGGCCGTGTGCGAGCTGCGCTTGTCTTCGACATGGAGCAGTACGCGAAAGCTGCCAGCGCCGCTGGCGGCTCCATCGAGCTGGGTGCCGAGCGCATCGGGGAAGCGATGGTGTACTCGGCGGCCCGTGGCGGTGGCGCCGTCGCCGAAGAGCCAGGTATAGCGGACATGGCGATGGGGTTGCCTGGCGGCTTCAAAGTGGGCGCGCTGACCGGGCACGAGGACCGGATCGCGGACGGTGAACGAGGCCTGAAGCGTGGCCGCGGGAGCGTAGGCGGGTTCTGATGCACCGTCAGCGACGGTGAGCGGAACGCCTGGGTCAGAATCGATACGCTGCTGGCCGTACTTCACGTTTTCCAGATGAATATCGTGCACATTGCCGGAGAGCAGCGAGCTGACGAGCGGGGGCTGGCCGAGCGCCCAGATGTTGTGGAAGGTGAAGTCGTGCAATTCAGGCTGGCTCTGCTGCATCTGGAAGAGCGAGTACCAGTCATCGAGAAAGAGATTCTGAAAGGTGAAGTCACTATGGTCGCCGGCTGCGCCGTTTGCGCCCCAATAGGTAAAGAGCGCAAAGGGCAGGCCGCAGGAGCCGATGCCGCCGTGGAGGATGTCTGAGTCGCGGAGGGTGAAGTGGTGGGAGCTATACCGTTTTTGTGGCCATCCGGCGCGGACGATGTTGGAGATGCTGGTGGAAAGCTCGGAGTTCTCGACGAGAATGTTGGCCACCTGATGTCCGGGCTTGACCATCGCGGCTTCGTCGTATCCGGGCCAGTTGCCCTGCATGGCGAGAATATCGTCGGAGGCGCGGAAGAAGGAGTTACGCACGACGGCGTCGCCGCCGCCGAGCCAGTCCATGCCGTCCTGATTGGCGTTTCCGGGGTTGCCGCCGATGACACGCAGGTCGTCGTAGAGGAAGCCGGTTGAGTCCTTCATCTGGATGGACCAGGTTCGGCTGCGGACTAGACAGGTTACGCCTTCGATCTGGATCTGATGAGCGTCGAGGGCGCCGATGCAGTGCCAGTCGGGCCGCTGCATCCAGCCCTGATCGTTGTTTGGGTCTTGGGGGCCGTCATAGAGGACGACGCCGCGACCGAGAACCTTGACGTTGGAGACGTGCCAGAGATTGATGCTGCCCTGAATGACGGCTCCGGGGGTGAGATACCAGGTTTCGCCGCTTTTGGGATTGAGACTGCCGGGGTGGAGGCCGGGCGCGACGACATGTACCGCTGGCCCGGTGGGCGCGGGGGCTACGGGCGGCGTGGCAAAGACGAAGATCATGCGGGCGTGGTTGAGAAAATCGCCGGGGCGGCTGATGGAGAGTTTGGCGGGATGATCGAGCCGGAAGTGGATGGTGTCTGCGGTGCGCGTGGGGCGGATGCCGAGCCGCCAGGGCTGGATATCGACGCCTGCATTCCAGAAACCCTTGTCGCGAGCGGTGATGGCGACGTCGACGGGTCCGGTCATGGTGAAGCTGAGATAGTCATAGCTGGCCGCGGCGTGGGCGAGCGGCGCGGGCTGGCCGTTGAGGGTAACGGTGAAGTCGCTGGCACGGAGCAGGTCAGGAATCGGGATGGCAGCAGCGGTTCCACGAGCCAAGGCAAGCGGAGAGCCGACGAACAGGAGAGTGGCCAGCAACGAGGCCAGGCGAAACGCAGAAAAGACTGAGGCGCGTAGTCCGGAAACGCGCGAATGCGAAGAGTGGGTGAGCAGCACAGCATGAGTGTAGCTGGTGCGGGCAGCCCTGCCGCAAGTGCAATCTGGCGGGAGGCAGGGCTGGATGGGCCGGGTCAAAGCCGGCAGATGAGCAGTTCTCGCTCGTAGATCATCTCCGGTGGCAGATGGTCGTGCAGGTCGAGGAAGAGTTCTTCATGATCCATGACCTCACGCTTCCACTGGGCATGATCCACCTGTTGAATGGCGTCAAAGCGGGCACGATCGAAGTCCATGCCGTCCCAGTGCATGTCTTCGTATCGGGGCGTCCAGCCGATGGGTGATTCCAGGCTGAGTGCGCGCCCGCGCACGCGATCGACGATCCACTTGAGGACGCGCATGTTGTCGGAGAATCCGGGCCAGAGGAAACGGCCTTCGGCATCCTTGCGGAACCAGTTGACGTGGAAGATGCGCGGCGTGGAGCGGAGGCTACGCTGCATCTTGATCCAGTGTCGGAAGTAGTCGCCCATGTGATAGCCGCAGAAGGGCAGCATGGCCATGGGATCGCGACGGACCTTGCCGACGGCTCCCGCAGCGGCGGCGGTGGTTTCAGAACCCATGGTTGCGCCGATATAGACACCGCTGGACCAGTTGAATGCCTGGTAAACCAGAGGCAAGGTGGAGGCGCGTCGCCCGCCAAAGAGGATCGCGGAGATGGGCACGCCAGCGGGATTTTCCCACTCGGGATCAATCGATGGGCACTGGCTGGCGGGTGCCGTGAATCGTCCGTTGGGGTGGGCGGCTGTACGCCCTGTCGATTGGGCGATCGCCGGCGTCCAGCGCTCTCCGCGCCAGTCGATGCACTCGGCGGGAGGGTCGCTGGTCATGCCTTCCCACCAGACGCCGCCCTCGGGCGTGAGGGCAACATTGGTGAAGATGGTGTTGCGAGAAAGCGTGGCCATGGCGTTGGGATTGGTGCGCGCGCTGGTGCCGGGAGCGACGCCGAAGAACCCCGCCTCCGGGTTGATGGCGCGGAGATGGCCCTCGGCGTCGGGCTTGATCCAGGCGATATCATCGCCGACGGTCCAGACCTTCCATCCCTTGAAGCCTTTCTTCGGCGGAATGAGCATGGCGAGGTTGGTTTTGCCGCAGGCGGAGGGAAATGCGGCGGCGAGATAGGTCTTTTCGCCCGAAGGAGACTCGACACCAAGGATGAGCATGTGTTCGGCCATCCAGCCTTCGTCGCGTGCGATATTCGAAGCGATGCGCAGGGCAAAACACTTTTTACCGAGTAGCGCGTTGCCGCCGTAGCCGGAGCCATAGCTCCATATTTCGCGCGTTTCTGGAAAGTGAACGATGTATTTGGTGTCGTTGCAGGGCCAGGGAATATCCTGCTGGCCGGGAGCAAGCGGGGCGCCGACCGAGTGCATGCAGGGCACGACGCGCTTGATGTCCTTGTCGATTTCGGCAAAGACGGGCTTTCCGATGCGCGCCATGATGCGCATGTTGACGACGACGTAGGGTGAGTCGGTGAGCTGGACGCCGATCTGCGACATGGGCGAACCGATTGGACCCATGGAAAATGGCAGGACATACATGGTGCGCCCCTGCATGGAGCCGCGGAAGAGTTGCTTCAGCTTGCGGCGCATGGCGAAGGGGTCTTCCCAGTTGTTGGTTGGCCCGGCGGTGTCTTTGGAGAGCGAGCAGATGAAGGTGCGATCCTCGACGCGAGCAACGTCGTTGGGCGCGGAGTGAGCGAGAAAACAGCCGGGCCAGAGCTTCGGGTTGAGCCGGGTGAAGGTGCCGGAGGCGACGAGTTCCTCGCAGAGCCGGTCATACTCCTTCTGCGAGCCGTCTACCCAGTGGATGTGCTGGGGCTGGCATAGCTCTGCCATTTTTTCGACCCAGCGGATCAGATGGCGATTGGTGGTGGGAGGAGTGACTTGCGACTTTCTTGCGTTCATGGAATCCTTTCCGCGCCCGGCACCCTGGTCCGAAGACGCGCAACAGGCAAGTTTAAGGCCCGCTGCTGGTCTTTCGCTACCACCTGTCCCGGTTTGCATTGGGTCCTTGGGCTTTGGGGGGAGATGGGATGGCCTGTGCCTGTGTGCTCAAGAACGGGACTCGAACAGGCAGTGAGCCGCTACAATGATGCAAGCAGAGAGTCATTTTTGCGACTCCAACGGGCCTATAGCTCAACGGTTAGAGCAGAGCACTCATAATGCTTTGGTTCCAGGTTCGAATCCTGGTGGGCCCACCAGGACATTGCCCAAAATGGGTTGCGCGACACATGGCGACCCGCGAAGAGTGATTGCGCGGCGACTTGTGATTCTGCCGCTGCAACCTGATGTTGCGATCTGCTGCTGGCATCTGCTGCTGTGATTTGATCCGGCACAACGACACAACTTCTGCAAATGCCTTTGCGCTCACAGGCTGAGGCTGATCACTTGCCAGCAGGTAAAAGAGAGGTTTATGGTTGCTGCGAGACGACGGATGGGAAGGCGCTGGCGCGGAGCCTTGGGTTGAGTATCCTGGCCTGACACGTTTCGCCTGTCGTTGTTTTCACAACCTGCAAGCGCAGTTGACTCCGGGCAAGACCGATTCGGTAGCCAACGGCGAGAAACGAGTACTGTCGATGAAGGAGCCACAAGATTCCGCCGGCATGAATCGCCGCCAGTTTCTACAAACCACAGCAGCCGCTGCGATGACGCTGGGATGGGGCGGAATCCGTTCTTTAGCCGCGCCCGGAACTCCCGGAGACGCCATTCCGTGGGTGACGCTGAACAATGGCCTGAAGATGCCGCGCCTCGGACTGGGCACGATGACGCTTACCGGTAATGTGGGCATAGAAAGCGTTGCGGAGGCGATCTCGCTGGGCTATCGCCTGATCGATACGGCGATGATCTATTCCAATGAAGTGGAAGTGGGCCAGGGCATTCGGCAAAGTGGCATCGAGCGCGAGAAGCTGTTTGTAACTTCCAAACTGTGGAAGACCGATATGGGCTATGAAAACGCCAAGCGCGGCTTTCAAACCTCACTGAACAAGCTACAGACAGATTACCTCGATCTATACCTGATTCATCGACCCTCCGGCGGCGATTGGAAGGGATCTTGGCAGGCGATGGAAGAGCTTTATGGGCAGGGACGGATCAAGGCGATTGGCATGAGCAACGCCAGCTTTGCGCAGATGGATTACCTGATCGCGAATGCGAAGGTGAAGCCGGCCGTGCATCAGATTGAGACTCATGCGTTTTTTCAGGAAGACAAGGCACATGCCTACCTGAAGCAACATGGTATTCAGCATGAGGCATGGTCGCCGTTTGCCGAAGGTCGTCATGGAATGTTTGACCAGCAAACGCTGAGCGGCATTGCCAAGAAACACGGCAAGAGCGTCGCACAGGTATGTTTGCGATGGCATTTTCAGCGTGGCGTGGTTGCCATTCCACGATCCAGGCAAAAGGCGCATATCGCGGAGAATCTGAATATCTTTGATTTCACGCTGAACGATGCGGATATGGCTGCGATTGCACCGCTGAATCTGGGTGTTACGCAGTTCCCTGAGTGGAGCTGAAGGTAGCTCAACTCGCAAGCCTGTCTTGCAATCGCAGAGGCAGGTTGGGAGCGGCGAGGCGCAGGAGAAAGTATCCAAAGCCGACAACGGATCGGGACTGAAACAGATTGGGACTGGAACAGATCGGGACTGAAACAGATTGGGACTGGAAAAGGCCGAATCCCCTGCTGCGTGCTACACAGCAGGGGATTGTTGTTAAGGCCAGCCATGACTCATGGGGGAGATGGCAGCATCAAGCTTGAAGAGTCAAGCCTGGTCCGGGAGCTGCTGCATCAGTTCCTGAATCCACGAATCGCGGCTGACCCTGGGCACGCCCATCGCGGCGTTGGCGACGTCGCTCCATGCTTCCCAGGTGGCCAGGCGCTCAGCATACGCGGCGCGCGCCCGAGGGAGAATCGTAGTGCCAAGCCCGAGACGCAGCGGCGGGTTATCGGAATCCACGAGCTTGAGAACGGCTTCGGCAGTGGCATGAGGATCACCGCGTTCCATGCTGGCCAGTTGTGTCAGGAACTGCTTTCTGAACTCCGCGTAGGGTGGTTGGGCATCGGCGATCGTGGAGCCTTTGCCGAACTCGGTCGCGTAGGCGCCCGGCTCGACGATGGTTACGCGAATGCCGAATCCTTTGACCTCCTGCGCCAGCGCTTCGTGCTGGGCTTCGATAGCCCATTTGGTGGCGCAGTAGTAGCCGACAAACGGGATGGATGTGATGCCAAGACCGCTGGAAACAGCGAGAATGTGGCCGCTGCCCTGCTGACGCAAAAGCGGCAAAGCGGCGCGCAGGACGCGAATCATACCGAGGTAGTTGACATTGAAATGGTTGCTGATTTGTTCATCGCTTGCCTCTTCCGTCGCGGCAAATAGGCTTACGCCGGCATTGTTGACGAGAACATCGAGCCTGCCGAAGTGGGAATGTGCCTGCCGCAACACCTGCTGCACCTGAGCAGCCTGGGTGACGTCGAGAGCCAGCGGCAGAACCGAGTCGCCGAAACGCTCTGTGAGATCGGCGACGTCGGATAATTTGCGGGCCGTCGCCGTGACCTGATCGCCGCGTTCCAGAGCGGCTTCCGCCCAGATGCGTCCAAAGCCGCGCGATGCGCCGGTGATAAACCACGTTTTCTTCATCATCGTATTCTCCATATGTTTGGCTGCTGCGTGAGGTTGCTGATGGGGTAAGGGCGGTTATTCCTGCGTGAAGCGCAGGTTGTTGAGATCGGCGATTAGTCCTGGTCCTGTGGGAGTCCATCCGAGTTTCTGCTTCGTTTTTGTGCTGGATCCCTGAAGGTTCATCGTCACAAAGCGCTCGAGGAACCCGAAATGCTCCTGGGCCTGTTCGGGAGCGATGGAACGGATGGGGATGTTCAATGCATGACCGATGGCTGTGGCGATCTGGACGATCGGCACGCCTTCTTCCGCCACGGCATGATAGCGTGCGCCGGTTTCATGCTTCTCCAGTGCAAGACGGTAGAGGCGCGCGGCATCGAACCGATGCACTGCGGCCCAGAGGTTGTGTCCCTCGCCGACGTAAGCCGAGACACCCTTTTGACGGGCCAAGGCGATGAGATAACTGACCAGGCCCTGCTTGACGGTATCGTGAACCTGAGGAAGGCGCACAATGGCCGTGCTGACTCCACGGGCTGCGAGCGCTTCGCCGGTTGCTTCAGAAGCGCGCGGGTAGGAACTGGAGACAGGCACGGGAGGATCATCCTCGGTCGCCAGGCGGCCTGGAGCGATCACGGCGAGTCCACCCGTAAGAATGAACGGACGGCTGGAACCCTGAAGCACCTCGCCGATGACTTCAATGGCGCGCTGATCGAGTTCGCAGCTTTCCGCGAATCGGGTCCAGTCGTGCTGGAAGGCGGTGTGGATGACGGCGTCCGACGCAGCCGCTGCGCTGCGCAGACTTTCCAGGTCTTCCAGATCGCCGGGGTGCGCCTGGGCACCGGCGGCGATCAGCGCCTGAGCACCGGCGTCGGAACGCGCCAGGCCCAGCACGGAATGCCCGGCCTGCAAAAGTTCCTGGACAATGGCGGAGCCGATAAATCCGGTTGCCCCGGTTACAAAAACACGCATATTCTTCCTCCTGTTGCGTTGCCACTTGCGATTGCAGGTGTGTGCGGCGGTTGACGGACAGCCGAGGCACCGAATAGAACGGAGACAGTCTCCGGATACTATAGATAAGCGGAGACTGTCTCCGGTTGCAGAAAGTTTGTGAAATGTCGAAAAAGAGATCGAAACCGGCTGCAAAAGCGCCTGCGAGGAAGCCTCGCATCGACGCACTGCGGAATCGAGCGCGCATTCTGGAGGTGGCCAAGGATGCGTTCACTCGCTATGGCGCGCAGGCCAGTCTGGACGAGATTGCGAGACAGTCGGAGGTGGGTGTCGGCACCTTGTACCGCAACTTTCCTTCGCGCGAGGATCTGCTGAAGGCGGTCTATCGCACGGAGCTTGAAAAGCTGGCGGAAGCACAACGCAGGTTTGCCAAAACGCTATCCCCGGTCGAGGCGTTGCGATCCTGGCTGCTGTTGTTTGTGGAGGCCATCGCTGCCAAGCAGGTGATCGCGCCTGCGCTGAAGGAGCTTACGGTGGACCCCAAAAAGGTCTTTGAAAGCTCGTATCAGCAGATTCATGAGGCCAATCGTGCGCTGGTGAAGCGGGCTATCCAAAGCGGCGACCTGCGTCGCGATACCGAGCCTGCCGACCTGCTTCGCACGCTGGTTGGTTTCGCTCATGTGTCGGACGCGGCAGACTGGAAACAAAGCGCTCGCCGACTGGTGGATATTCTGATCGAAGGGTCACGCACAAATCGATCGATCCATGCCCGAGTCGCGCCGGCTCAAAAACTGTAAAACGCCAAACCTCATCTGTGCCAGCCGGTCGAAGAGAACGATGACGCTGGCCGTATCGGTCTCCCGCGCTGTGCGCAGCATCCAGAGATGCTCCGACTGCGTCGAACGCGGCTTGGGCAAAAGGATTTTACCCATGCCGAATCATCTCGTTCCGACTGTGCGCCGGTCCTGTGGGATCGATGATGCGCGGATCGCTCCATCTTTCTCTGAATCTCTTGCGGCGATGCCAGCTTGCCATGTTTGCGTGCGCATGCGAACTGGTCCGTATGCGCCATGCCGTGTTCGGGTCTAGATGGCAAATCTGCTGAGCGGAGAATTTTGGAGCTGGAAAAAGCGTGAGGCCGTGGGTCAGCCGCCGGCGATGGCGCCGAGGATCAGCAGCGGTTCGCGGCCCTGGGTGATGGCTTCGGGGATGGGCGCGTCGAGAGGCTGGTGGCTGATATCGGCTCCGCCGGCGAAGAAGCGCACAAGAGCGCGACGCCTGCCGGTGGCGGGATCGCGAAGTGTATTGCACAGAGCCGGGTGTGCGGACTCCAAGGCTCGGATGACGGCGGCGAGCGTGACCGGTGCCTCGACGACAAGCGGGATGGGGTAGTGACTGGCGATGCCGGCATGTAGCCGGAGGACAGCGGGAAGTTCGACTTGAATCAAAGTGGGCATGGGCGGCTGGGAAAGCGCGGCGCGGGCAGCGCGGAAGAATTTACGGCAGAGTCTGAACCTCGACGGAGAGGACGGCAGGCAGGTTTTCGACGATGGCCTGCCAGTGGTCGCCACCGTCGGGCGAGACGTAAACCTGGCCGCCAGTGGTGCCGAAGTAGATGCCGCAGTCGTCGAGGCGATCGACGGCCATGGCGTCGCGGAGGACGTTGACGTAGCAGTTGGCCTGGGGCAGGCCGTGAGTGAGCGGCTCCCACTCGTGGCCACCGGTGCGGCTGCGCCAGACGCGAAGCTGGCCGTCGAGTGGGAAGTGCTGGGAGTCGCTTTGGATGGGGACGACGTAGATGGTCTCCGGCTGGTGGGCGTGTACGTCGATGACGAAGCCGAAGTCGGTGGGTAGGTTGCCGCTGACCTCGGTCCAGCGGTCGCCGGCGTTGTCGGAGCGCATGACGTCCCAGTGCTTCTGCATGAAGAGGGTGTCGGGCCGCGAGGGGTGAAGGGCGATGTGGTGGACGCAGTGGCCGACCTCGGCGTTGGGATCGGGAATGAATTCCGAGCGCAGGCCCTGATTGATGGGCTTCCAGGTGAGGCCGCCGTCGTCGGTGCGGAAGGCTCCGGCGGCGGAGATGGCGATGACGATGCGTTTGGGATCGGTGGGGTGAAGGAGGATGGTGTGCAGGCACATGCCGCCGGCGCCGGGCTGCCAGTGAGGGCCGGTGCCATGTGTGCGCAGGGCGCTCAGTTCGCGCCATGTGGCGCCGCCGTCGGCGGAGTGAAAGAGCGCGGCGTCCTCGGCTCCGGCATAGACTGAATCCGGATCGGTGAGGGATGGCTCAAGGTGCCAGACGCGCTTGAACTCCCAGGGGTGGGGTGTGCCGTCGTACCACTGATGTGTGCCGGCGTCGCCTTCGTAGAGGAACTGGTTGCCGGTGGTGGTCCAGGTGAGGCCGCCGTCGTCGGAGCGCTGCATGGTCTGGCCGAACCAGGCGGAGGATTGCGAGACGTAGATGCGGTTAGGGTCGGCGGGCGAACCTTTGAGGTGGTATATCTCCCAGCCGGGAAAGTGAGGGCCGTCAACGGACCAGTGGCGGCGTGCGCCGTCAGAAGTGAGGATGAATGCGCCTTTGCGCGTGCCGACGAGAACACGGACCTTGCTCATGACGCCTCCAGCAGCTGCGGAATGGTTGAAAAGACTGTATCGCAGAGTGGGGCGGCAGACAAGAGCGGAGGCCGGGTTAGTTCTGTGGCGGCGGGACTTTGGTGGGGTTGTCGGTGGGGTGCTCGGTGGGGAAGTAGCCGGTGCGGGTGCGGACGAAGAGCCTGCCGTGGCCTTTAGCCTGAGCGGTGACGGCGATGCGACGGAAGCCGGGGACGTTTGAGGGCGTGGTGGAGTGGTAGCCGAGGGTGTATTGGCTGCGGATGTCGCGGGCAACCTCGGCAGCGATCGCATCGACATCATCGAGTGAGCCGGGAAAGTAGGCGATGCCGCCGGTTTCATCGGAGAGCATCTGGAGCGCGCGCTGAGCGTGGTGAACCTCGGAGCGGGACATCTCATCGCCGAAGAGCAGGCCGATGGAGTAGATGACGGGGCCGGAGAGCTGCTGAACGCGGCGGATGGTCTGTTCGAGGTTGAGCGTGGAGGCGTTGTCTTCGCCGTCCGTGATGAGGATGATGACCTGCTTGGGATTTTTGGCGTCGGAGGCAAGCTTGTCGGCGGAGGCGACGACGGCGTCGTAGAGAGCGGTGCCGCCGCGGGCTTCGATGTGGGAGAGTCCCTGGCGAAGCTGGGCGACGCTGGAGGTGAAGTCCTGGTCGATGTAGGCTTCGTCGGCGAAGTTGACGACGAAGGCTTCGTCTTTCGGGTTGGAGGCTTCGATGAGGTCGAGAGCGGCTTTGTTGACGGCGGGTCGCTTCTTGTACATCGAGCCGGAGTTGTCGACGATGACGCCGATGGAGACGGGTACGTCGGCGTGCTGGAAGCTGATGAGGGTTTGCGGCTTGCCGTCTTCTACGACGCGGAAGTTTTCTTTCTGGAGGTCTTGTACGATGCGGCCCTTGTTGTCGATGACGGTGACGTTGAGGGCGACCTCTTCGACATTCTGCTGGAGCAGGAAACCGGAGCTGGAATGCGCGGGCTGCTGAGAGGACGGAGCTGGCTGAGCGACGGTGTCAGGGGAACGGACCGGATCTGTGTCAGCAGACGGCGCGGCGGGGGATGATTGCGGTGCTGGCTGGGCGGGTTGCTGGGCAGACGCAGTCGGCGTGCCTGCGAAGAAGCACAGCGCGGTGAGAGCAAGGACCAAAAAGGTGCGGCGAATCGGGATCGATCTCATCAGCCACCAGCGTTGCAACGGATGCCCCCGGCAGCGTGCCGGAAGTGAGCAGCCTCAAAAAGGAAGTGCCCACTCTTCACTTTACGCCAGCCGGTGGAGGGACAGCAGCACGTTAGGCGGGAGATGGGTGGAGTTTTCTGCGCATTGTTTGCGGAAGGAACGCTGCGGTCGAGGGTGAGCGAAGCGGCGTGGATGCTGGGATACAATCGTCGAGAGCGATGGCGGCAAAGAAGCGCGAGCGATGGCGAGGCGACGGGCGCAGCGGAGTGTGCAGTGTGCCGGATGTGAGGCTGCGGCAGGGTGTGTGGCGGTGTGTTGGCCTGGCGGCTTGTCTTGCCGTGTGCGCGGGGTTCTGGACATGCTCGGAGGCGGCAGCGCAGTCTCCGACAGCTTTGCCGCGCATGACAATCGTGCTGGACGCGGCCCATGGAGGCGAAGATTTGGGAGCGGCGCTGGGCGCGGAGGCTGCTGCGTCCGTGCCGGAAAAAGTTGTGACGCTTGCGCTGAGCCAGCGATTGCGCGCGCTGCTGACCGCACGGGGATTTGCCGTGGTGGAGACGCGACAGGGCGACGTGGCGGTGGATGAGGATGCGCGGGCAACTGCGGCCAATCGAGTGCGTGCGGAGGCCTGTATTGTGTTGCACGCGACGAATGCGGGATCGGGAGTGCATCTGTTTGTATCTTCGCTGGTCCCGATGCCAACGCAACTGCTGATGCCCTGGAAGACGGCGCAGGCCGCACAGGTGACGAATAGCCTGAAGCTGGGCAATGTGATCCACACGGCACTGAGCACAGCGGGCCGGGATGGGGATCTAGCTTTAACGATTCCAACGACACTGGGAAGAACGACGCTGCCGGGGATTGACAGCATGAATTGTCCGGCGGTGGCGGTGGAGCTGGCTCCGCTGCGTGACACGGATGGGAAGGTGAGGAGCGAGGTCACGGATGCCGACTATCAGACGCGGGTTTTGAATGCGCTGGCGGCGGCGCTGCTGGAGTGGCGCAGCGAAGCAGGCGCAGCGTGACGCCGCGATATCAGAAAATGCTGTTTGTCGTGCTGTTTGCGGCCTCGGTGGCGATGACGGCGGTGCTGGTGCGCCTGCGCGAGCGAGCGCATGATCGACTGTTGCAGACGGCGGTGAGCGAAGGAACGACGGCGCCGACCGTCGCACCGCTGGAACAGGTGACGTTGATGGTTGCCGATGATGAGACGAGCACTCTGGCGCCAGAAACGATTGCGCTGCCACTGCCGGATGATTCGCAGGCGCGCGCACGAGCGGTGCTGAATCGGTTGCTGAGCCAGTACTCCGGGGCGCATTCTCAGCATCCGCTGCCGCCGGTGGCGAATCCGGTGGAGGCGGTGTTTCTGATGCCGTTGCGCGGAGCAAGTGGAGAGAGTGGCAGGAGCGCGGATCGGATTGCGATTGTGAATCTTTCGACGCAGTTTGCCGCTTCGCATCCTTCCGGATTGGAGACGGAGACGCTAACGGTGCTGTCGATCAGCGCGACGCTTCATGCCAATCTGCCGCAGGTGATGGAGGTGCGGTTTCTGGTGGGTGGCGAGCAACAGGCGACGCTGCACGGCCATGCGGATCTGACGCAGACGTATTTGACGGCGGCGAGCGCGGCGGCCAGCGGAGCGCAGCCATGAGCGGTCCCATGAGCGGTCCGGTGATTGGTGTCTTCGATTCGGGATTTGGCGGGCTGACCGTGCTGCGTGCGCTGGTGGACGAGGTGCCGTGGGCGCAATTTGTGTTTTTGGGCGATACGGCGCGGCTGCCGTATGGGTCGAAGTCGCAGCGGACGATTGCGCGCTATGCGGCGGAGAGCGCGCGGTTTTTGGTGGAGCAACAGGGCGCGGAGTATCTGGTGATTGCCTGCAATACAGCGAGTGCGCTGGCTCTGGGTGCGATTGAGGCAGCGGTGCCGGTGCCGGTGCTGGGGGTGATTGAGCCAGGGGCCGAAGCCGCAGCCGAGCAGACAAAGACCGGCGACGTGATGGTGATGGCGACCGAGGCGACAGTGGCCAGCCATGCGTATGCGGCAGCCTGCCAACGCCGGGGGCTGCATGGAATCGAAAAGGCTTGTCCGCTGCTGGTGCCGCTGGTGGAAGAAGGCTGGATCGAGCATCCGGTAACCGAGCAGGTGGTGCGGATTTATCTGGACGATATGCTTGCCGAAGCGCGCGCGGCAGGACAGCAGCCCGATGCGCTGGTGCTGGGGTGTACGCACTATCCGCTGCTGCGAGGTGTGTTGGAGCGCACGGTGCCGCAGGGCGTGACGGTGATCGATTCTGCGGAGGCAACGGCGCGGCGGGTGGCAAGCGCGATGGCCGGGCGAGCCAGCAGCAGGACGACAGAAGAAGCTGAGATGCCGCATATCCGCTGCTTTGCGACCGATTCTGTGGCGAAGTTTGAGCGGCTGGGATCGCGGTTTCTGGGGCGTCCGGTGGGCACGGTGGAGCTGATCGATCTGGGGGGCTGAGCATTGCATACAGCGGCTGCGCGTTCGCGTGGTGGCGCTCCCGTCGGTCGCGGGGTAGGCGGGCTGCGAATGGATGCAAAAAGCAGATTCCCTGCGGGAATGACAACAAAAAAAGGCAGTGGCAAGGGAGTGGTTGACGTCTGAGTCTGACATCTGACAATGGGCGATGGGCGATGGACGGAGACTGACTAGCGGACGGGAAAGCGGATTTCTGCCGGGATGAGGGAAGTCGCGGGCTGGTAGACTGATGTACGTTGTGGGCTGGGTTGAAGTGAGGAATGAAAGAGGCGCAAACGATGAGCGACATACTGAATCTGACGGGCAAGACGGCGGTGATTTTTGGGCTGGCGAACAAGCGTTCGATCGCGTGGGGAATTGCGCAGCGACTGCATGAAGCGGGAGCGAAGCTGGCGATCTGTTACCAGAACGAGCGCATGAAATCAGAGGCGCATGAGCTGATCGGCGAGTTGCCCGGAGCCGACGGATTTCAGTGCGATGTTTCCAGCGATGCCGAGATTGAGGCGCT
>JAJZEA010000035.1 GCA_021851335.1 Acidobacteriota bacterium
CCTTCGCCGGTTATCTTGTCGCCACCACCCGCTTTGGCGGAGGTAACAGCATCGTTGGCTTGCTGCTCGTGGCCACAGCCGGGGCTATCGGGTGCAATCTCGGCTCCTTGATCGCCTACTGGATCGGAGCCGTCGGCGGACGCCCGCTGGTCGTCCGCTATGGTCGGTTTATCTTTCTCAGTCATCACGACCTTGATCGCATGACGGCGTACTTCCACAACTGGGGATCGATCACCGTGCTTCTCGGTCGCATGCTTCCCGTCGTGCGCACCTTCATTGCCTTCCCTGCCGGCATCGCGCGCATGTCTCAGGTTCGTTTTCATCTCTACACGTTTCTCGGTTCCTGGCCCTGGTGCTTTGCCCTCGCTTTTGTCGGCAAGCAGCTCGGTGACCGCTGGAACTCCGATCCCGCATTTCAACAGGCTTTTCACCGCTTCCACCTCGTGGTGGAACTGGCGCTTGTCGCTGCAGTTTTCTGGTTTGTCTGGACGCACTGGAGGCGCGCAAAAAGCGCCCCGGCGTCCTGACGCATCACGAACCCCCGCGCGTCTTCGTGCTGATTCAGAACCAATCAGCGATCGCGGTCAACCTCAGCGGATTCTGCCTCGGCACTCCGCCTTTGATTTGAAAGGGAAGGTAACTCTCAGTATGTCTTCTTCACAGCAAAGCGGCCAGAAGACCGCCATCGCTCCTGCAACTGGCAAACTCGGCGTCATGGTCGTCGGCCTCGGTGCCGTCGCCACCACTTTTATCGCAGGCGTTGAAGCCGTCCGCCGCGGACTTGCCAAACCCATCGGCTCGCTCACCCAGATGGGTACCATCCGCCTCGGCAAGCGGACGGATGGCAATACGCCTCTCATCCGCGACTTCGTCCCGCTCGCCTCGCTCGACGATCTCGTCTTCACCGGTTGGGATATCTTCGAGGACAACGTCTACGAGGCCGCCGCGCACGCCAAGGTGCTCGACAACGAGACCCTCGCCGCACTCAAGCCCTACCTCGAAACCATCAAGCCCATGCCCGCCGTCTTTGACCAGCACTACGTCAAGCGTTTGAATGGCACTCACGTCAAGACCGGCAAAAACAAGATGGACCTTGCCGAACAGGTTCGCGAAGACATTCGAGCATTCCGCAAAACCGTCGATCGCGTCGTCGTCATCTGGTGCGGCTCCACGGAAATCTTCCTCGAGCCAACCTCCGTCCACCAGTCCATCGCCGCCTTTGAAAAGGGCCTCGTCGATAACGATCCATCCATTGCGCCCTCGCAGATCTACGCTTACGCCGCGCTCAGCGAAGGCATTCCCTTCGCCAACGGCGCGCCCAACCTCACCGTCGATTTCCCCGCCGCCATCGAGCTGTCGCGCAAAAACAACGCGCCCATCACCGGCAAGGACTTCAAAACCGGACAGACCTTCATGAAGACCGTCCTCGCGCCGGCCTTCAAGGCTCGTATGCTCGGCGTCTCCGGCTGGTACTCGACCAACATCCTCGGCAACCGCGACGGCGAAGTCCTCGACGATCCCGAATCCTTCAAGACCAAGGAAGAGTCCAAGCTCGGCGTCCTCGACTTCATCCTCCAGCCCGATCTCTACCCCGATCTCTACAAGGACATCTACCACAAGGTCCGCATCAACTATTACCCACCGCGCGGCGACAACAAGGAGGGCTGGGACAACATCGACATCTTCGGCTGGCTCGGCTATCCGATGCAGATCAAAGTCGATTTCCTCTGCCGCGACTCCATCCTCGCCGCGCCCATCGCGCTTGATCTTGTCCTCTTCCTCGATCTTGCCCGGCGCACCCCGCAACTCGCCTCCATCGGCGTCCAGGAGTGGCTCAGCTTCTACTGGAAGTCCCCACAGACCGCGCCCGACCTCTACCCCGAGCACGATCTCTTCATCCAGTCCATGAAGCTCAAAAACACCCTGCGCCACATCATGGGCCAGGAACTCATCACCCATCTGGGCCTCGAATACTACGACTGAGACCAGGCAGAACACATCCACAAACACAAGAGGCGCGGCATCCATCGCCGCGCCTTTCCTTTTTCTCCACCAGTTTGCCCTTACCCTTGCCTTTGCTTTTGCTCTTCTTGTTGTCATTCCCGCAGGGAATCTGCTTCTGCTTCTGCTCTTGCTTTTGCCTTTGCTTTTGCCCTTGCCTTTGCTCTTCTTGTTGTCATTCCCGCAGGGAATCTGCTTTTGCTTTTGCTGTCGCCCTCAGCATGACCACCTCGCGACCACCGGGAGCGCCACGGCGCGAACGCGCGTCTGCTGCATGCAATGCCGCTTACGGCGTGTACTCCCACAGGTCGTTGTACCAGGCAAATGGTAAGGCATTCGGGCTGACACCTCCGAAGAGCCAGAGATTGCCGTTTTTATCGATCCATCCGCTGGCATTCGCACGAGGCGAAGGAATGTTCGTCGCTGCTGCAACGCCAAGGGTTCCGTAATTGCCCGGAGTGAGGGGGAAGGTTGTGGTGCTTGATCCGTTGACCCATGTCCACTGGCCGTTGCTGTACTCCCACAGGTCGTTGAGTTCTTCAGCTCCTGGACCTGAGGCGATGCCGATACCCCCGAAGAGCCAGAAATTGCCCTGTGCATCTGTCCAGAAGGTAGCGCTGTCGTGTCCACCGGGATAGTCGCCCTGGCCTGCATTTCCTTCGGAGTTGTAGACACCCGGCTGATTGCCTTGATTGGAGCCAGCAACCCATGACCACTGCCCGTTCGAGTACTCCCACAGATCGTTTTGTTCGCCGAGATTACCCGCGCCGCCGAAGAGCCAGAGGTTGCCTCTGCTGTCGGTCCAGGTGGCCGCGCCCTCACGCCAGCCAGGAGTATTCGCGCTGGCCGCAACGCCCTGCTGCCCATAGACGGCTGCAGGATTTACCTGATTCGACCCACCCATCCACGTCCACATCCCGTTGCTATATCGCCACAGATCGCCAAGATTGCCTCCTGGTCCGCTTGCGGCATACCCTAAGCCGCCGTAGAGCCACAGATTGCCGCTTTCATCGGTCCAGGTGGCCGCGTCCCAGCGAGGACCGGGAATATTGCTTGCCGCAGGCTGGCCCATCGTTCCATACACACCGTGCGTCGGCGTGTTGTAAGAGAAGCTGTTCGATCCCCCCATCCATGTCCATTGACCGTTCGCGTATTTCCATAGATCGTTTGGAGCGCCTAAGCCGCTGAAGAGCCAGAAGTTTCCCTGCGCGTCCGTCCAGTGTTCGGAAAAGGCGCGCGCACCTGGGCTATTGGCACCCGAGGCGATCCCCTCCGTGCCGTACACGGCATTCTGCCTGGGCGAATCCGATCCACCCATCCACGTCCACTGGCCGTTGCTATATTTCCAGAGGTCGTTCAGATAACCACTGATGCCATAGGAGACAAGCCCATCGCCGCCATAAATCCAGAAGTTTCCCTGCGCGTCGGTCCACGAGGCAGAGGCAAAGCGCGCCCCAGGTGTGTTCAGCGCCGCGGGCGTGCCCATCGTCCCATACACAGCGCCCTGCATCCCTTTGTTCGAGCCACCCATCCACACCCACTCATGCTGCGCCGAGGCAGCGGAAGACGACCCCGCTCCGCCGCAACCCATAAGCAGGAGCGGCAGTGTTGCGGCTGCTGCCAGCAACAGAACGCGGCAAAGATAAGCGAATCGATACTTCCTCATCTTCCACTCCTCCCTCTGCGCACCTTCTCGGCGCGTACTCTCACAGGTCATTGAGCGCGGCGTTGGAAAATGCGTTCAGGCTCGGTAAAAGCTCCACCGTTGAGCCTGTGCCGACCGTGCAAAGCCGACAAAGGCCATCAGGCATACGATGGCTACAAACTTGCTGGGGCAAATCGGAGTTGCATGGGGGAGGGTATCCTTTCGACGAGATTTTCCAGGGCAAAAGTGGACTTCGATCTGCGCAGCCAGCGGCGCGTCCGTCCAGAACAACTAGCCCTGAAGAAAGGGATACCGTGCAATCCTCGTGCATCAACAGGCGAACGAGAGGCCGACTGAACAAAAAATCAGTCGGAAGTACGGTAGCGCGGCGTCTGGTTCGATGTCAAGCCGATTCATATCGTAATTTGCAATTAAGCATACATCTCATAGACGCTGCCGCTTCGGGCGGCTGAGTTTGCGCCTGTGGTCTCGCAGGCCCCACCCGCGACCGGCGAAAACGTCACAACTGTTCGTCGCCTGTGAGGAGCACATCGGCTGCTTGCAGTGTCGCTGCGCCCAGCCTGCGGATCGTCAGTACGGTAATATCGTCTTCCTGTCCAAAATTCTGCGCCGTATCCGCAATAAAAAACGCCGACTCCGTGCTGATATTCCGGATTCTGTCAAACCCGAACAGCTCTCCGGTCGATCGCCGCGCCTCGGCGATCCCGTCAGATACCAGCAGCAATCGGTCGCCCGGATGCATATAGAGATACACTTCCTCATACTGCGTGCCCGCCATCACGCCCAGCGGCAACCCGCCCGGCATGACAATCTCCTGGCTGTTCAGATATGGTGCCGGATGTCCGGCGCTGGCCAGCGTCAGTTCACCATCCGGAGCAAAGTACGCCGCCTCGCAAGTGGTAAAGCTCGCTCCGCCGGTCACCACCCGATTCAGCTCCGCCAGAATCTTTCCCGGCGAAGTCGCCCGCGTCAGCCGCAGCGCGCCCATCAGCATCGAGACGTTCATCGCTGCCTGCAATCCCTTGCCCGCCACATCGCCAATCACCACCAGCAGCCCGCCCTCGCTTGTCGGATGAATGTGGAAGAAATCCCCACCCACCTCATTGGCCGGCGAATACACCGTATCCACCTCGAAGCCTGGCGTCTTCGGCGCCTCCTGCGGAATCATCACTTCCTGCACGCTGCGCGCCGCCGCCAGCTCACTCGACGCGCGCTGCCGCTCCCGGTGAATTCGCTGGAAGCGTCCGAAGATAATAATCAGGATCACCACAATCCCCAGAAAATCCGCCACATCTGAAACATGCACCGGCACCGGCCCCGCGCGGAACGTCAGCGGAGACTCCATCGGAGTAGCTCTCAGGCTGGAAGCCGCCAGCGTCGAGGCCAGCTCCACTGCGCCCAGCACGCTCAGCAGCAGCGGCAGCAGCAGCAGCGCCGCCTCATAGTTCTTCTTGAGCGCTGCACGTGTCAGTTGCCATCCCACAAACACCATCCACGCCACAATCCACGCCGTGGCAAACAGCGCAGAGAGCAGCCAGGCGAGGGCAATCCGCGTGCTGAGCTGAATCGTCATCAGCAACGGCGCAAAGCTCAGCAGCAGCGGCGCCGAGTAGCGCAGCATCGCCACAAACCATCGCCGCTTCAGATAAAGGAAGCTGTAGAGAAACTCAAAGTAGAAATACGCCGAGATCAGCAGCAGTTCCACCGTCGCGGCAAAGACCACCTTCTGTGTCTGGAATCCCATGCTGCCCAGGTAGCTCACAAACGCCAGCGGCGCAATGAACACCAGGTGAATGCCAAGCCAGAGATACTCCCTGTGATCCCGTTGTGTCCAGAACAGAGCCAGCAGAAACACTGCCAGCAGCATCTTCAGCCCGCTGTCTACCAGCGTCGGCAGCCGCTCCAGCAGCATTCTGTCGCGCCACACCTGCACATGCGCCGGCAGGTCGCTCGCCGCTCCCAGCTCAAACTTCCGATGCGCAAAGAATCCCGTATACGCATCCAGCCCCACCGGCGTAAACGGCGTCCTCACCGCCAGCGTCATCACCGTCTCGCCCGCCGGAATCTCCACCGGATACAGCCGCGTTACCTGCTCCAGCGGATCCGCCGGTCTTCCATGCAGGCTCATCGGCTGCACCAGTTTTCCGTCGATATACAGCTCCATGCCCACGTCGCCGCTGAAGATCGCCACCTGTGAACTCCGCGAGACCGGCACCTCCACCATCAGCGCCAGCGGCTCGTGCTGCTGCGGCAGCTTCACCTTCATCCGAAACCACGCATACGGCCGTCCGTGGTGATGCGGGTGCGGGGCACCGTTCGCGCCCGGCTGTCGCATCGCATTCTCCTCCTGGTCCGCCGCACTTTCGTCAATCTCGTCCAGCGCTTCCTTCGCATCGCGCATCGGCCACTTCGAGTCGTCAAAGTTCACCGCCGCCGGATCTGTCCCAGCCGCGATTCCCAGTCGCCAGTTTTTATCCAGCACCACCGGCGCGCCCATCACCGTCGCATCAAAAAACGTCGCTTCGCCCGGCTTCGGCAGATCTCCCGTCGGCGGATGGATGCGCCCTCGCATCATCCGCACCACGCGCGGCTGCGCAGGATGTTCCCCGCCGGAGGTGCTCCCATTCGCACCGCTCTGCTGCGCCATGGCAGATAAAGCCCACGCACCCGTCAGCAGCGCCACCGCGGCCCATGCCGTCCGGCGCGCACTCCACCCGCGTGTCCCATCCGCCTTCGCCAGCTTCTTCATCTGCGCTTCAGTATAGAGCCTCATTCCTCTTCTTTTCGCCGTACTTTTTCCCCATCCCGCCTGTGCTCCAGCTCCTCGAGCTTTCATTCGGTGAAACTCCATCGACGAGCGCCCACCAATCGGCGCATACTAGGTTCTAAGGAAGTGACGGCAACCTGTCGCCACTTCGGGGTCGCCATGCCGCGCTTGTTCTCACCCATCCCGAGCCTCCTCGTCGCACTCACCTGCGTCGGCGCCAGCCTGCTCGCAGCCCAGGCTCCGTCGGGTCAGTCCGCGCCTCCGCCGGCCAATCTGCCCGGCTCGCCACAGCCCACTTCCACGCAGCCGCAGAATCCCGTCCCTCCAGCCACGCCGCTGCCCGGCTCACCCCAACCCACCTCCGCTCCTCCCAAGTCTCCCGACCCGGCTTCTGCCAGGCCCAATCCATCTGCTGCTTCAGCAGACCCGACGAAAAACACTCCCGCCGCCGCTTCGCCTGACTCGCCAGCCCCATCAGCACATACATCCAAAGACTCCAAAGCCGCCAAGAAAGACGCCAAAGTCGCTGCTGCCAGCCAGCCCATCCCCATGGCCGAGCCGGGCAGCGACCTTGATAAGGTCAAGTCCGGCAGCATTGAAGACGTCAACGCAGTCGGCAACCGCAACATCGGCGGCCGTGGCCTCGGCAACTGGTACTCCACCGACTGGGAGATCCGCATGGGCCACACCTACGCTGCGGAGATCGACAAAAACGCTCGATTCATCACCGATCCTGTCGTCACCGAATACGTCAATCGCATCGGCCAGAACATCGTCAAAAACTCCGACGCCAAAGTTCCTTTCACCATCAAGGTCATCGACTCCGACGAGATCAACGCCTTTGCCCTGCCCGGCGGATTTTTCTACGTCAACTCCGGCCTCATTCTCAACGCCGACGAAGAGGCCGAGCTGGCCGGCGTCATGGCCCATGAGATCGCCCACGTCTCCGCCCACCACGCCGCCCGTGAGATGACCCGCTTGAACTACGCACAGATCGGCACCGTACCGCTCATCTTCCTCGGCGGCATGACCGGCTACGAACTTTACGAAGCCTCCTCGATCGCCGTTCCGCTCACATTCCTCCACTTCTCCCGCGAGTTTGAATCTCAGGCCGACTTCCTCGGCATCGAGTATATGTACCGCGCCGGTTACGATCCGCAGGCGTTCATCGCTTTCTTTGAAAAAATCGAGGCGCTCGAGAAGCGTAAGCCCGGCATCATCTCCAAAACGTTCTCTGACCATCCCCAGACGCCGGACCGCATCGAGAACTCCCAGTACGAGATCGCGCACTACCTGCCCGCAAAACCGGACTATCTGGTTACCACTTCAGAGTTCGACGACGTCAAGGCTCGCCTGGCGCGCATTGAAAACAAGCGCAGGCTCCACGACAATCGCGGACTCAAGCGGCCTTCGCTGCGCAAGGCCAGCGCATCGCCTCAGGATGGAAACGCTCCGCCCACCAACGGCGATGACCAGCCCACACTCCATCGCCGCACAGACGACACCAGCACCACTTCCAGCACCACCAGCAGCAACTGACGCGCCATCGCATCCGCCCACCATACCCGGCGCCGTTGCGCTATCATGGTCCCAGTCGGTCCGCTGTGTTCAGCTTTTATTCCACTCTTACAGGGATGCATTCATGAAGCGCATTCTCAGCATCTCCGCCGTCATGCTCTTCATCCTGGTGCTCAGCAAGCTGGCCAGCAATGTTTCGCCGCCGCCGCCGCCGGGTACCGTCTTTGCCCTCAAGGCCCAGCGTGTTATTGCATGCTCCACCTCCGAGGTTGTCCTCCTCGATGAGCACAACAACTCCGTGCGCCTGGACATTGATAACTCCTGGCCAGACTGCTCGTCGTTTCAAAAAAATCAGTTGCTGGATTTTTATCTCTCGCGCGGTGACAGAACCCACTTCATCAGCGATGAACAGACCGCCTGGTGGCGCAAGGTGATGTAGTCGCACTTCCTCAACGAAGACGCATTCAGCCGCAAAGTATTCTTCTTGCTTTCGGTTTGCCTTCCCGGTTTTCAGCAGCCGTTTTTGCAGCGCGCCACAATCGCCTGATGCAGCCGCTCGCGCACGCTCTTCGGTAGTTCATACAACTCGTTCGAGCGATACACCTCGATCGTCTTTCGCGTCGTATTCAGCGTCACCGTGCAGTGCGCACACCCGCCCAGATGCTCCTCAAGCTGCGCTCGCGTCTCCGCGGCCACCGTACCGTCCATCAGCTCGTCCAGCAATGCCAAAAATTCCGTGCAGGTCACTTTTCACCAGCCTTTTTCGAGCGGAAGTAGCGGCTCAGCCGCTCCCGCAATTGCAGCCTTGCTCGCAGCAGGCGTGACTTCACCGCCGGTACGCTCAGCCCTAGCATCTCTGCCGTCTCCTCGGTCGACAGCCCATCCACATCGCGCAACACAAACACCACCCGAAACCCCGGTGGCAATCCCTGAATCGTCTTCCGCAGAATCTTCGCCAGCTCCGTCTGGCTGTAATTCTGCTCCGGATTCGGGCTCCAGTCCGCGAGATCCCGCGGCACGCTCCCCTCATCCGTCTCAATATCCTCGTCGATCGAGACCATCTTTCCCGTCCGACGCTTTCGCAGCCGCATCAGCGACTCGTTCACCGCAATCCGCACCAGCCACGTATAAAACTTGCTGTTGCCCTGAAACTGATCCAGCTTTTCATACGCCTTCAGAAACGCATCCTGCACCACATCTTCCGCATCCTCGCGGTTCTGCGTAATGTGCTGCGCAATGCGAAAGATCTGCCGGTCATACTTCCGGATTAGCTTCTCAAAAGCCTGAACATCTCCGGCCACTGCGCTGGCTACCAGCGCCACGTCCGGATGCTGCTCATTCTCTCCTGTTACTTGGATGGTCGACATTCCGTTTGGTCGCGAAAGAATCGCTGCCTTTCCTCAACGCGGCCATCTGCCAATGTCCACGTCCTCCAAACCAGTGTACTCAACCCCGCCCGTCCGCGCCTCCGCCTGTACCCGGTCTCTTGACGTAGCTCGCAAGGTTAAGGCGTGCTGGTGTAGTAGCCCTGCGGTCCGTGAATCTCTATCCGCCCAGTCTGCGCTGTCGCGTCCGGTGCCAGCGTCACCAGAATCGGATGATACGGTTTTCCGTCTTCCGGTGCCTTCGGTGAATAGACCAGCGTGTACCACCCGTTCAGCGTCTTCATCGCCTGCTCGATCTCGCCTTGAATATCGGTGCTCTGGTTCAGCACCATCCCGCCTGTGTGGGTCGCCAACACCTGTAGCAGCAGGTTCGGAGTATCCACCTGCTCCCATTTCTCCACCGGCTTCAGAAATGCCCGATAGTAGTTCAAATTCTCCCCCGGCAGCGCCAGAATAGGGTCTATGGAAGTCAGCGTAATCCGCGCCTGCAGCAGTGCATTCGTCAGCCCGACATCCAGATCAAAATCCCGTTTCAGGTCGCCTTCATCCATGGCCAGATAGTCCCGAGCCAGCGGATGCCAACCATGACTGATCCACACCACCAGCTTGCGCCCCGGCTCCACGGCCTCCAGATGCGCCAGCTTGTACATCTGGTCCATCGTCCACATCGCCCGGTCCAGCTCCCCGTAATATCCTGCCTGAAAGCGCAGCGTATGCACCGGATTCTCTGTCTGCTCAACATACTTCGCCAGCGCGTTGCCATCCTCGGTTGCCTGCGGAGAGATCTTCATCCACGTATCCGAAAGCACCACAATCCGCGTCGGCACCGACAGTTTCCCGCCTCGGCGTCGCAGAAACTTCGCCACATCCTGCCGTGCCAGTTGCATCTTCTTCCACTCGCTGTTCACACCATCCAGCACAATCACCATCTCGGCCGGAGTCTTCGATCCAGGCAGCATCAGTCCTCCGCTCTGGATTGCCAGCACCTTCTGCGCCACTCCATCGTCGGTCACATGAAAGGCAAACGGACTTAGCCCCATCACCGGGTTGCCATGTTCCCCCGTCACCGTCACGTCAACCAGGAGATGCGCTGCCGACGTTCCGTTTGCCGGCTTCCCTGTATCCGCCGCCCAGCAGGTCGTCGTCATCGCCAGCGCCAGCGCTACCGTCCACGTTCGCACCCAATCACTCATTGGCGTCCTTCCATCTTGAGTCGTTTTTCTCATCTCACTGCATCCCCAGTCCCGATCCTTCACGCTACCAATCGATTCAAACCCGAACGCGAACTCGGAGTTGCTGCTACCGCCCAAGATAGCTTCGGATGCTCCGTCCATCCGGTCGTGCGACTCCTCTGCACCCCGGATCGTTGGCGTCTTCCCTGCATCGTTGGATGCGAAATCCTGACTGCATAGCCCGGTCCAGTCCGAGTGTGACTCCCGCCTGCATTCCCAAAACCACTTTTGTCCAGCTTCGCGCAACGTCGTTTGCATCAGCATTCGGCATGCCATTCATCGTATACTGATGCCATGTCGATCGTTCGCAACGCGGCCGCTATCGCCAAAGGTATGGGCATCACCTTCCGGGAGATGCTTCAGCCCACGGAAGTCGAAAACTACCCCGATGGTCCCGGTCCTCTGCGCGGAGCCGTCTTCCAGCCTCGTTTCCGCGGCGCTCATGAGTTGCAGCGCGACGAAAACGGCCTGGAAAAGTGCGTTGCCTGTTTCCTCTGCGCCGCCGCCTGCCCATCGAACTGCATCTTCATCGAGGCCGCCGACAACACCGCAGAAGTCCGCATCTCCTCCAGCGAACGCTACGCCAAAACCTACAACATCGACTACAACCGCTGCATCTTCTGCGGCTACTGCGTCGAGGCCTGCCCCACGGACGCCATCACCCACGGCCACGGCTTCGAGCTGGCCACGCTCAACGCGACCAACCTCGTCATGCGCAAGGAAGACATGCTCATCCCGGTCGCCAGCCTCACCGCCGCCCGCTGACCGACTGCTGATTGCTTTCGTCCCACAGCCAGCGTCTCATTTCTTCCTTCCGTTTTGCGTTTATCCTGAAAGGTGAGTGCGTCTTACCTGCGCTCACTCAGGAAGGCACGATTGTCCGACTTTCTCACTCAGCTTCGCCAGCGCGTCCTCGTCTATGACGGCGCCATGGGCACCAACATCCAGCGCCGCAACCTCACCGCAGACGACTACTGGGGCAAAGAGGGTTGCAACGAACTGCTCGTCCTCTCGCGTCCCGACGTCATCCGCGAAATCCACGCCGAATTCCTTGCAGCCGGCAGCGACATCATCGAGACCGACAGCTTCGGCTCCACCGACATCGTCCTCGCCGAATACGATCTCGCCGACCGCACACACGAGCTGAACTTTGCCGCCGCGCGCCTAGCCCGCGAAGTCGCCGACAGCTTTTCCACTCCCGACAAGCCGCGCTTCGTCGCCGGCTCCATCGGTCCCACCACCCGCCTGCCCTCGCTCGGCCACATCGGCTACGACGCCATGGCCGCCAGCTATCGCCAACAGGCCGACGCTCTCATCGCCGGCGGCGTCGATATTCTGCTCGTCGAAACCAGCCAGGACCTGCTCCAGGCCAAGATCGCCGCCGCCGCCTGTCAGGACGCCATCGCCGCTGCGGTCGAACAAGGTCAGCCCCGCGTCGCCCTGCAAATTCAGATCACCCTCGAAGCCACCGGAGCCATGCTTCTCGGCTCTGAAATTGGCGCCGCGCTCGCCGTCCTCGAAGCGCTCCAGCCCGACGTCATCGGCCTCAACTGCGCCACCGGTCCCGAGGAGATGAACGACGCTGTCCGTTTCCTCTGTCAGAACTCGACTCTGCCCATCGCCATCCAGCCCAACGCCGGCCTGCCCCAGAACGAAGGCGGCCACGCTGTCTACAAGCTCACTCCCGCCGAACTCGCCGCCCATCATCGCCGCTTCGTCACCGAGTACGGCATCGCCATCGTCGGCGGCTGCTGCGGCACCACGCCCGATCATCTCCGCGCCGTCGCCCAGGCCGTCGCCGGTCTCGCGCCCCTCGCCCGCGACGTGCGCCCGCAATCGGTCGCCGCCAGCGCCTTCACCGCCGTCCCGCTTGAAGTCGATGGCCAGCCCGTCGTCATCGCCGAGGAGATGAACACTACCACTCGGCTCGAACACTTCCGCAACCTCGTCCGCGCCGCCGACTACGAAGGCATTCTCAGCATGGCCCGACGCCTCATCGGCGAAGGCTCCCAGATGCTCGACCTCTGCTGCGCCATCGTCGGCGAAGATGAGCAAGCCTACATGAACGGCGTCCTCGAAAAGATCGCCACCCGCGTCCCCGCTCCCATCGTCGTCGATTCCACCGAGGCCATCGTCCTCGAAGAGGCTCTCAAGCGCATCCCCGGCAAGCCCATCATCAACTCCATCAATCTTGAAGACGGCGAAAAACGCACCGCTCGCGTCCTACCCATGGCCCGCCGCTACGGCGCCGCCGTCATCGCCCTCACCATCGACGAAGACGGCATGGCCCTCACCGCCGACAAAAAAGTCGCCATCGCCCGCCGCATTCACGACATGGCCGTCCACCGCTTCGGCCTGCGCCCTCAGGACCTCATCTTCGACCCGCTCACCCTGCCCATCTCCACCGGACAGGAAGACTACCGCACCGCCGCCATCGAAACCCTCGAAGCCGTCCGCCGCATCAAGATCGAACTGCCCGGCGTCAAAACCGTCCTCGGCGTCTCCAACATCTCCTTCGGACTCAACGCCTACGCCCGCCGCGTCCTCAACTCCGTCTTCCTCAAGGAAGCCGTCGATCGCGGCCTCGACACCGCCATCGTCAACTACTCCCGCATCTACCCGCTCTACAAAATCCCCGAGCGCGAAGTCGAACTCGCCCGTCGCCTGCTCTTTCAGCAGTGGGAGACTCCCGAAGGCGCGCGCGTCGATCCTCTCCAGGCCTACATGGCTCACTTCACAGCCCTCGGCAAAGGCAACGTGCCCGAAGAGGTCGTCGCCGCTGAAGACCTCACCGTCGAAGATCGCCTCAAACAGCTCATCATCCGCGGCGAGCGCACCATCGGCACCGGCGACCACAAGCAATCCCTTGAAGAAGCCCTCGAATCCGCGCTCCTCGCCTACTCCCCGCTCGCCCTCATCAACGACGTCCTCCTCGACGCCATGAAGACCGTCGGCGAACTCTTCGGCGCGCGCAAGATGCAGCTTCCTTCGGTGCTCGACTCCGCCGCCGTCATGAAGGCCGCCGTCGCTTACCTTGAACCGAAGATGGAAAAATCCGACGGCGGCGGCAAAGGCACCATGGTCCTGGCCACCGTCAAAGGCGACGTCCACGACATCGGTAAAAACCTCGTCGATATCATCCTCACCAACAACGGCTACCGCGTCCTCAACCTCGGCATCAAGCAGCCCTCTGACGCCATCCTCGCCGCCGCTCGCCAACAGCCCACCGACGCCATCGGCCTCAGCGGACTGCTCGTCAAATCCACCCTCGAAATGAAATACGTCCTCCAGGACCTGGAGCGCCTCAGCCTGCAAATCCCCGTCATCTGCGGCGGTGCCGCGCTCACCCGCAAATACGTCGAGGAAGACCTGCGCAAGGAGTACAGCGGCCCCGTCTACTACGCCGAAGACGCCTTCGCCGGCCTCGCCATCATGAGCGACCTCACCAACCCCGACCTGCGTGAGCAGCGCCTCACCGAGGGCCGCACCGTCAAGGTCTTCAACCGCGCCAACGTCGCCACCGCCGAGATCGCCTCCGTCACCCTCACCGCCGAGGGCCGTTCGCCCGTCGTCGAACCGCCCCCGAACATCCCCGAACCGCCCTACTGGGGCGCGCGCGTCTTCAAGGATTACTCCCTCGACGAACTCTTCCCATTCCTCAACGAAACCGCGCTCTTCAAAAACCAGTGGCAGCTCAAAACCGCCTCGCAATCCGACTACCTGCGCCTCGTCGAAGAAAAATTCCGCCCCATCCTCACAGAACTCCAGCAGGAAGTCCAGGCCAGCGGCATCTTCCACCCCCAGTCCGTCATCGGCTTCTTCCCCTGCAACAGCGCCGGCGAAGATGTCGTCCTCTTCGACCCCACCGATCCCGAGCGCGAGATCGAGCGCTTCCACTTCCCGCGCCAGGCTCAGGGTCGCCGCCTCTGCATTGCCGATTTCTTCCTGCCCTTCAGCGCAGGACGCCGCGACGTCATCGGCTGCACCATCGTCACCATCGGCCACCAGGCATCACTTGAAACCCAGAAGCTCTTCGAATCCGGCGACTTCACACGCTACCTCTATCTCCACGGCCTCGGCGTCGAAACCGCCGAAGCCCTCGCCGAATACGTCCACAAACAGGCACGCTCCCTGCTCGGCATCGCCGCCGCCGACTCACCCAAAGTCAACGACCTCTTCCACCAGAAATATCGCGGCTCGCGCTACTCCTTCGGCTACCCCGCCTGCCCCAATCTCGAAGACCAGGCAAAGATATTCAACCTCCTCAAACCCGAAGAATCCATCGGCGTCCACCTCACCGAAGGCTTCCACCTCGAACCCGAACAAAGCACCAACGCCATCCTCGTTCACCACCCCCAGGCCAAATACTTCGTCGCCTGAACCACCTCGATCGCGGCTGACATCGTCCTGCCACCTTTGACGCAGCCGCGTCCCAACTTTCCAGCCTGTTTCATTTTCGTAACCGCAGAGGTACTTTCCTTGCTCTGCGGCTCGTCCTGGGTCGCAATCCGTCTTACAGTGAATCTATGGTTGCTCTCTGCCAGGCCGACCTCAGCCTCCCACGTCTGATTCTGCGGCGCAAGCTCGTGCGCTGCCTGTTCCTGCTTCTTGTCCTGTTGGTTCCCGTTGTCGCCCCACCCGCCCTGGCTTTGAACACCTCGTCAACTCACAAATCGACGCATCATCAAGCTTCCGCAAAAAAGCACAAATCGCGCCACCACGCCTCGCCTCGTCGCATTCAGCGTTATCATCAGGCGTTTGTCGCTTCCACCGAGCTGCGCCCCATGGCCGAGCAGCTTGTGGCCACCCGCACCCCGGCCGCCTTTGCCGCCGTCACAGCCTACGCCCGCCGACATCAGGGCGACGCAGCCGCTACTGCATGGCTGGCTCTCGGCTACGCGTATCTGCAGGAGGATCGTTTTGCCGAGGCAGTCTCCAGCCTGCGCGCCGCGCGTTCCGCCAGCGACACGCTCGGCGACTACGACGAATTTCTAGAGGCCCGCGCCGAGCATCTTCTCGGTCATCAGCCTCAGGCCGCCATGCTGCTCACCGGATTTGCCGCGCGTCACCCGCAGAGCATCTTCAACTCCCAGATTCCCGAGTTGTTGGCTCAGGTTCTGCTCGCCGAGTCTGATCCCGGCGCGGCCTCGCGCGTGCTTGCCGCCGCGCCGGATTCCGCCTCTCGCCGCGGATACCAGCTCGCCCAGGCTCAAGTGGACGAAGCGCTGGGGCATCCCCATCAGGCCGCCCAGCTTTACCGCCACGTTCTCGTCAGCTTCCCGCTTTCTGCCGAGGCTGCCACGGCGCATGCGCGGCTGGCCGCGCTTGGCATGGAAAACACGCTCTCCCCTGCCGATCTGCGCCTGCTGGCAGACGCCTTCTATCGCGCCCATCGCTACGCCGAAGCAGCCACCCAATATCGAGCACTGGCCCGTGCTCCCGGCCTGCCCGCCGATGTACGGGACAGCGACCTGGTCGCCGCTGCGGCCTGTGATCTGCACCTCAAGCGACTCACTCAAGCCGAGGCTGAGGCGCTGCCAGCCACCGGCGAAGACTCCGCTGCCCGCCGGCTTGACCTCCTGCTTGAGCTTGCACGTGACCGTGGTGATGATGCCGCCGTTGCCGACAGGCTCCATGAACTGCAATCCCGTTTTCCCCATAGTCCGTGGCTGGCCGAGGCGCTTTTTTCTGCCGCGAACATGAACCTGCTCAGCCGCAACTATCCTCAAGCCACCACCTACTACTCGGCATTGGCTGAGCAGTTTCCTCGCGATGACCACGCCGCCGCGGCTCACTGGCGCGCCGGATGGCTCAGTTATCGTCAGGGCATGTACGCCCAGGCCGAGCAGCTTTTCACCCAGCAGATTCGTCTGTATCCCGCCGCGTCCGAAACGGTCAGTGCCCTTTACTGGCGCGCCCGGCTCACCGAATCCCAGGACCACGATCCCACCCTCGCTGCCCAGCGTTATCGCACGCTCATGGCCAACTACGTCCACTACTTTTACGCGCAAATGGCCAGCCGACGACTCGTCGCGCTCGGTCAGTCAGCCACTGCCATCGCGGCGGGATCCGCGCACCGCAGCTTTCCGATCCCTGCTTTTGACTCGGAGATTCCCGACGACGATCCGCACCTGCTCAAAGCGCGCCTGCTCATCAACGCGGGCCTGGGCGCTTACGTCCCCATGGAGATTGCCGCTGTGCCGGACGCCGCTTCCTGGGGAGCTGTTGCTGAAGCGCGGCTCTACGCCTCCTATGGAGAGACCTTTCGCGCCTTGCGACATATGAAGCGCGCGCTGCCTTTTGCCGCCTCCGCGCCCATCGACGCCATCCCCTTTGTCGACTGGCGCATCCTGTTCCCACAGCCCTACTGGTCCACCATTCTGGCGGAGTCGGCTAGGAACAACCTCGACCCCTATCTGGTCGCCTCGCTCATCCGCCAGGAGTCCGAGTTCAACCCCTCGGCCATCTCCGGTGCCAACGCCTTCGGCCTGATGCAGCTTTTGCCTTCTGTGGGTCGTCAGATGGCTCACGAAGAGGGCCTCGGCCCCATCGCCACCCGTCAATTGCTTGATCCTGTGCTCAATATTCGCCTTGGCACACGCTACCTGCGCCAGCTTCTCGATCACTTTGGCAACGTTCCGGAGTATGCGCTCGCCGCCTACAACGCCGGTGAAAACCGCGTCACCGACTGGCAGTCCGCCGGGCCTTACTCCGGCATGGATGAGTTCGTCGAATCCATCCCTTTCACCGAGACGCGCGGCTACGTCGAGTCGATCCTGCGTAATCGGGAGATTTACCACGAACTGGACACCGTCGCAGAGCAGCACCCCGCGCTCGCTCACGCCGAGCTTCCACCCGGCCATCCATCTTTCTGAGAGAGCGAACCATCCTTCTAGCCGTAACATTCTGAACGCAATACCGGACATGCGCGTGAATCGCCGCCCCGGAACCCGCCAGTGAGAACCGCATGGCCGACTCATGCTTCCCGCCGGGCCTGCTCCGGCGATGGGCAAGTATCCGCTCCGCCGGTACGGCTCCATGCGTTCCCGCCAGGCGCGTTGCGCCCCATCCAGAGCATGTGATATAAAAAAGGGTTGACCGGAAACAGACTTGGGTATACATTCAGAGTGCCACTAAAAAGCCGATCCGCAGGCAATCAGCGGTCCGACTCCAAAGCAATGTAGCAGGTTGAGAGCCGAGACGGGTTTGTAGTGTGCCTCTGACGATCCATTTTGATACTGACTCCGGTCTGTTGTCCTGAAGAAAACGAAGGCCAGAAAACAACGCGCGGAGATTGTTTCCGCATCCGATAACTGTTGCAGAATATTTTGGAATCAATTCTGCAAGAACTGCGTCCAACAAAAGTTGCCGCCAATGACGGCAGTAAGACGACGCGATTCTGAACCGCCAGACGGTCAGAAGGAACGAAGTCCAAGGAGATAGAAGCTTATGCGCTCAGAACTTATTTTTGGAGCACTGACCCACGTCGTCAACCGCTATCAGCTTTGCCAGCTTGCCAGTAAGGCTACTCGCAAACTGCACAAGCCCAACACCCGCCTGCAGGACACGACCAACGAGGTTCTGGTGCGCTTCCGCGAGTCCAACCCTGGGTCGCCGCTCAATCCGGCTTCCATGTCCGAGGCTCACATCGAGGAGCAGCGCCGCGCTGCATAAGCGCCGCTGCTTCCCGGATCTGTTTTGTAACCTTCCGCACTCAATTCTGCTGCATCCACACAGGATTCCGTTCCAGCCAGATACAATTCAGGCAGCTTCCAGCCGAATGCGATCCACCCTCCTTTCACAACTTCACTTCCATCCTCATTCCCGCAGGAATTCATGACGATCTCTGAACTGAAAGAAAAAAATATTACGGAACTGAGCCGCATTGCGCGCTCACTGGACATTCCCGGAGCCAGCGGCCTCCGCAAACAGGACCTGATCTTCAAGATTCTTCAGGCCCAAAGCGAAAAAGAAGGCCATATCTTTGCCGACGGCGTCCTGGAGATTCTGCCGGACGGCTACGGCTTCCTTCGCTCGCCCGATTACAACTACCTGCCTGGCCCGGATGATATTTACGTCTCGCCATCGCAGATTCGCAAGTTTGACCTCAAGACCGGCGACTCGATCAGCGGCAACGTTCGCCCGCCGCACGAGGGCGAGAAATACTTTGCTTTGGTCAAGATCGAGGCCATCAACTTCGAGTCGCCCGAAGAGACGCGCAACAAGATTCTCTTTGACAATCTGACGCCGCTCTACCCGCAGGAGCGCATCAAGATGGAAACCACGCGCGAGGCCACCAGTGGTCGCGTGATGGACCTGCTGACGCCCATCGGCAAAGGGCAGCGCGGCCTGATCGTCGCGCCTCCGCGCACCGGCAAAACGATGCTGCTTCAGGCCATCGCCAACTCCGTCACCACCAACCATCCTGAGGTCGCGCTCATCGTCCTCCTCATCGACGAGCGACCGGAAGAGGTCACCGACATGCAGCGCTCGGTCAAAGGCGAGGTCATCAGCTCCACCTTTGACGAGCCGGCGGCGCGCCACGTTCAGGTCGCCGAGATGGTCATCGAAAAGGCTAAGCGCCTCGTCGAGCACAAGCGCGATGTGGTCATCCTGCTTGATTCGATCACGCGCCTGGCGCGCGCCTACAATACCATCGTTCCTCCTTCGGGCAAGGTGCTTTCGGGCGGCGTCGACTCCAACGCGCTCCAGCGGCCCAAGCGCTTCTTTGGCGCGGCGCGCAACATTGAAGAAGGCGGCTCGCTGACCATCATCGCTACGGCGCTGGTGGACACCGGCTCACGCATGGACGAGGTCATCTTCGAGGAGTTCAAAGGCACCGGCAACATGGAGGTCATCCTCGACCGCAAACTGGTCGACAAGCGCGTCTTCCCGGCCATCGACATTCAGCGCTCGGGCACGCGCAAGGAAGAGCTGCTGATCCCCAAGGAAGACCTTCAGCGCATCTGGGTTCTGCGCAAGGTGCTCAACCCGCTTTCGCCGGTCGAGGCGATGGAGCTGCTGGTCAGCCGCTTGGAAAAGGTGCGCAACAACGCCGAGTTCCTGCAAAACATGAATCACCTGTAAGGACGCGGGTGGCAGCCTGTTGGCGCAAAGCCGACAGGCTGTTACAATCGTCTAGTCACTCCCTGATTGTGGGGCTGTAGCTCAGCTGGGAGAGCGCCTCGTTCGCAACGAGGAGGCCAGCGGTTCGATCCCGCTCAGCTCCACCAAAATTTCCTCTCTTCAGACAATCTTCCAGCGTCTCGACAACCGGATGCTGCGTTCCAGAAGACTACGCTCCTCCTGTCTTAAAGCACGCTTCGCAGCCATCTTCCCGTATGGCTCCGCTCGTTCGCGGCAATCTCTTCCGGTGTACCTATGGCGATCACTTCGCCGCCTCTCGCGCCACCCTCCGGGCCAAGGTCGATCACCCAGTCGGCACTCTTGACCACGTCCAGGTTGTGCTCGATCACCACCAGTGATCCGCCGCCGTCAATCAGCTTGCGCAGCGCCGTCAGCAGCTTGGACACATCGTCGAAGTGCAGCCCTGTCGTCGGCTCATCCAGAATGTACAGCACCCTGCTCGCCGCCGATGCGCGTCCGCCCGAGGTGCGCACCTGCGCCAGGTGCGAAGCCAGCTTCACGCGCTGCGCCTCGCCGCCAGAGAGCGTCGTCGCCGACTGCCCAAGCCGCAGATATCCCAGACCCACTTCGTCCAGCACTGTCAGCCGGTCCACCAGCCGCGGCACGCCCACAAAGAAGCGCAGCGCTTCCTTCACCGTCAGCCCCAGCACCTCGTGAATGTTTTTGCCTTTGTAGGGAACGCTGAGCACCTTGGCCTGATAGCGCGTGCCGTTGCAATCTTCGCAGGGAAGCTCCACATCAGCCAGGAACTGCATCTCCACGGTCACCGTGCCGTCACCTTCGCAGGTCTTGCAGCGTCCGCCGGGGACGTTGAAGGAGAAGTGTCCGGCGCTCAGATTCTGCTTTCGAGCCTCCGGCTGCGCCGCAAACAACTCTCGAATCAGATCGAAGGCTTTGATATACGTCACGGGGTTCGAGCGGGGCGTGCGACCAATCGGCGTCTGGTCCACCAGCACCACGTCGTTGAGCCGTTCGCTGCCTTTCAGGCTGGTCAGTCGCGATGCCAGATCACCACCCTCGCCTTTGCCCAGCGCCTGCGCCACTGCCGGGTACATCACCTGATGCACCAGCGACGATTTTCCCGAGCCGGAGACACCTGTGATCGCCACCAGCATTCCCAGCGGAATCTCCACATCCACCTGCTTCAGATTATTGGCGCGTGCGCCGCGCACAATGAGCCGATCACGACCCGGTTCCCGTCGACGCGTCGGCACCGGGATTGCGATTTGTCCATTGAGATAGCGCCCCGTCAGCGACTCTGGATTCGCCATCACCTCCGGCACGCTCCCAGCCGCCAGTAGTCGTCCGCCAAATTCGCCCGCTCCTGGACCCAGATCCAGCAGATGATCCGCCGCACGCAAAATATCCGGATCGTGCTCGACCACAAGGATCGTATTTCCCAGGTCGCGCAGACTCTTCAAAATCCCGATCAGCCGATCCGTATCCCGCGAGTGCAGGCCGATCGATGGCTCGTCCAAAACATACAGCGCGCCCACCAGTTGCGAGCCAAGCGATGTCGCCAGTTGAATCCGTTGCGCCTCGCCGCCAGAGAGTGTGCTGGCCAGCCGATCCAGCGTCAGATAATCCAGTCCCACCGCATCCAGAAACCCGATCCGCTTCCGAACCTCTTCCAGAATGGGTCCGGCAATCTCCTGCTGCATCGGGCTGAGTTGGATTGAGGTAAAGAAATCCTTTGCCGCGCCGATCGTCAGCGCGCTGGCTTCGCAGATATTTTTTTGCTGCACCCGCACCGCGCGTGCCTCGGCGCGCAGCCGCTGGCCCCTGCACTCCGGACAGATCGCATAGCCGCGATACTTCGACAGCATTACCCGCACATGCAGCTTGTACTTCTTCCGATCCATCGCCGCAAAAAACCCGTAGATACCCTCGAATCCCGTCGCGCCGCTTTTGTCACCATAGAGCAGCACTTCGGTCTGCTCCGGCGTCAGGTCCTGCCATGCCTTGTCCAGCGGGATCGAAAGAGCCTTCGCATGGCGCTTGAGTTCTGTCATCCAGGGGCGATATTTCGGGCGCGTCCACGGATCGACCGCTCCCTGGCTCAGCGTCAGCGATCGATTCGGCACAATCAGATTCAGGTCATAGTCGATGGTGTTGCCAAATCCCTGGCAGCGCGGACAAGCGCCAAAGGGATTGTTAAACGAAAACAGCCGCGGCTCCGGCTCGCGTCCCGGACGATGACAAACGCGACACTCATGCGCTGTCGAAAAACGATGCATGCGCCGCTCCGCCTCTGGCTCGCGCGGCACCTCTTCCAAAATCACTTCACCCGCTTCGCGATACGCGATTTCCGTTGCATCCACCAGTCGCGCCCGACTCTCCGCTGAGATGGCAATGCGATCCACCAGCACAAAAACCGGCAAAGCAAAATCCAGCTCCAGCAGCGACTCCGGTGTTGAAAACTCAAAGATGCGCCCATGCTGATAGAGCCGATTGAAGCCGCGCGAGCGCAGGTCGTTCAGGCGAATCTTCATCGCCTCGCTCAGTGGCGGCGCTGCCTCCGCCACAGCCGCCGCAGCTTTCCTGCGCGTCGAGGCGGCCAGTTTTTTCACCGGCTCCACGGCAATCTCCGGCACGCGAACAGGGAACAATGCATGCAGCCGCACACCCTCGCCCAGCGCCAGCACAGCATCGGCCACTTCATCCACGGAGTCACGCTGCACCAGCCCGTCGCAGTGGACGCAATGCACCGTGCCGCAGCGCGCATACAGCAGACGCATGTAGTCGTAAATCTCCGTGGCTGTTGCCACGGTTGAACGCGGATTGCGCGTCGTATTTTTCTGCTTGATGGCAATCGCCGGAGCCAGCCCGTCAATCAGGTCCACATCCGGCTTGTCGATTCGTTCCAAAAACTGCCGCGCATAGGCCGAAAGCGACTCCACATATCGTCGCTGCCCTTCAGCATAGATCGTGTCAAAGGCAAGCGACGACTTACCCGACCCAGAGACGCCGGAGATGACCGTCAGCATCCCGTGTGGAATCGTGCAGTCGATGCCTTTTAGATTGTGTGTCCGCGCTCCGCGGATGACGATCGCGTCGTTCAAGTATCCATTCCCGTCAAATTTTTAGGCCAGGGACACAAAGATGGCAGCAGGGAAGCCGCGCAGCTTCTGCTCATCGGTGGTCAGCTTGGTTCAACCAGACTCCTTCGATTATAGATTCCAGCCATCGCTCGGCGACGCAGGCACGCCCAGTCGTTCGCTTCCGCTTTTGCGCCATCAATCCGCAAGCGGAGCGTTTCTGCCTCCGCTTGCGTCTATCCTGTCAGAGTATGCTTCTCGTCCAACCGTTTCTTGCGGCTTGGACCCTCCGGCATTTTGCCAATACGCGCCGCTGGCGTTAGGATTTGAACGAGGTTTGGATATGTTCTCTACCAAGGACTTTGCGCACGACCGTCCTCAGCGCAGGCCCAACGGCTTTACGCTGATGGAGCTTCTCATCGTCATCAGCATCATGCTTATTCTCATGCTGATCGCCATTCCGAACTTTAACAAGATGAAGGCTACGGCCAACGAGACCTCCGCGATCAACTCTCTGCAGGCCATCTACAAAGCCGAGATTCAATATCAAACCACCTATCCGTCCAACGGCTTTGCCTGCTCGCTCTCCGCGCTCGGCGGCGATCCACAATCCGGTCCGCCATCGCCGACTGCGGCACAGCTTGTCCAGGGCGATCTTTCCTCCGGCGTCAAAGCTGGGTACACCTTCAAGATCGTCAACTGCACCAAGGTTACCGTGAACAACACCGATCAGATCACCAGCTTCGATGTGACGGCGGTGCCTCAGGCTGTCGGCAAGACCGGCAATCGCGGCTTCTGCATGGATCAGTACAGCGAGATCAAGAGTGATCCCTCCGGCGGCACCAACTGCACCCAGTCCATCCAGTGAAGTCATCGCTGCATTCGCTTTTGCTGGTTCCGTTGCTCGTCGCAGGCAGTTGCTGCGCTCAGTCACTGCCCTCAGCTTTTGCTCCGTCGTCGTCGGCTCATCCATCCGCGGCTGAGCTTGCCCACCGCGTGGATGACCATTACAACCATCTGCGCACCATGCGCGCCCACTTCTCCGAGCAATACTCCGGCATGGGCATGGAGCGCGATGACTCCGGCACGCTCCTGCTCGCTCGCCCGGGACGCATGAAGTGGATATATGCTGAGCCGCGCGGCAAATATTTTCTCCTTGACGGTCACTATGCCTATTTTTACGCGCCTGGCAATGAGCAGGTGCAGCGCATGAAGGCCAGCCAGCTTGACGATCTCCGCTCGCCGCTGCGCTTCCTGCTCGGCCACACCAAAATCGCCGCCGAACTCACCGGCCTTCATCTCTCCACCCGTGGCGGAGCGCTCACCCTCGTCGGTGTTCCTCGCGGTGCCGCCAGGCGCATCGCCTCCGTCGCGCTCACCGTCACGCCTGCCGGAGAGATCACGGCCATCGTCATTCGCGAACAGGATGAGTCCACCACTCGTTTTTCGCTGAGCAGTGAAGAAGACAATCTCACACTTGCGCCGGAAACATTCCGCTTCTCGCCACCGCCCGGCGTGCCTGTCAGCGACGCCCTGCCGCCTGCCTGAGCCATTCCCGGATTGATTTCCATCCTGCGGCGCTACTCGTAGCGCAGTGCTTCAATCGGGTCCAGATTGGCAGCGCGAATCGCCGGAATCATGCCGCTGATTAGCCCCGTCACCACCAGGATTCCCACCGCGACGACGACGGAGCTGAACGAGATGCGCAGATAGATATCCGCCGCACTTGCGTTCTCCGCAATGTAGCTGTAGAAGCGGATACGCCCAACCAGCACGGAGATGATTTCGGCCAGCACAATGCCCAGCACGCCACCCGTCGCGCTGATCACAATCGCCTCAGCCAGAAACTGTGTCAGGATATGCTTTCGCTGCGCGCCCAGCGCTTTTTCCACCCCGATCTCACGCGTTCTCTGCTGCACCGACACCAGCATGATATTCATCAGCCCGATCCCCGCAATGCCCAGCGTCAGCGCCCCCACCAGCGCCAGCAACACCTGCAACGCAATCGAGAGAATATTGAACTGGCTGAGCTGCTCCATGATGTCCGCCACAAAAATCGCATTCTGGTCTTTGGGATTGAAGTGGTGCGCCGCCCCCAGCGTGTCACGTAGATTTTTCACTACCACCTCATGGTCGCCGTGATAATCCAGCCAGATACCATCCAGATAGTGCGTGCTCTTGATGTCGTCCATCGTGGTGAACGGAATATACACCTGGCGATTGTTGTCGTTGTCGCCCTCGGCCATCTTTGCTTCCAGAATGCCGATCACCGTGAAATTGATCCCGTTCAGCCGGATCGATTGGCCAATCGGATACTCGCCGCGAAAGAATTTCTTCAACGCCTCCGAACCAAGTACCGCCACGTGTGCGCGCTCCTGCACCTCGGCTCCATTGAAGAAGCGTCCCATCTGCGTGGGCAGGTGCATAATCTCCTGAATGCCGTCGTTTGCGCCATTCACCGTCCACGTATACGTATGCAAATCGTCCTGTACCGGCACATCCTTGCTCACCATCGGCGAAATGTGAATCAGCCCGGGAACCGTACCGGCCACCGCATCCACATCGTCCAGCGTGAACTGCACCTTCACGCCTGCCTTGTCCCCACCGGCCTGTTCACTGGTGCGACCCGGAAAGACGCCAATCATCGTCGTGCCCCACTGGGCAAAGATGGCCTGGATCGCGCGGCCAAAACCTGCGCCATACGCCAGCAGCAGCACCACAGTGGCAATGCCCCAGGCCATGCCGATGATCGTAATCATCGTGCGGCGACGGTTATAGACCATCGCTTCCCAGGCTTGCAGCAGAATGTCCTTCAGCATCGCGTCATCCCCTTACTCGCGCCGCAGCGCTTCCACCGGCTCCAGCGCCGCCGCCTGGCTGGCTGGATAAACTCCGGCCACCACCCCGCAGATGGCCAGACTGCCCATCGCCAGCGCCGCCGACCACCAAACCAGCCGCGGCGGATCGAAGCCCGGCATCTTGTCCGTCAGCAACAGTTGCAGCAGGCCCATGAACGCCGCCGAGATGCCGATCCCGATGCCCCCGCTTACCGTCGTCAGCAGCAGTCCCTCCAGAAAAAACTGCGTCAGAATACTGCGCTTGGTAGCTCCCAGAGCCTTGCGCAGGCCAATCTCGCGCGTGCGTTCCGTCACCGACACCAGCATGATGTTGATGATGCCCACCGCGCCCAGGCCCAGCGTCACCACGCCCACTCCACCCAGAAAGACATCCATCGCGTCAAAGATCTTGTCCACCAGTTGGCTCGTGTGGATCGTGTCCCACTCGTCGAATGCATCCTGGTTTGTGGGATCAAATCCGTGATTCCGTCCAATCACCTGATGCGCCGCCGTCTTGGCCTCCGTGCTGTCTCCGTGAATCGTCGGCTGGTACTGGATCGACGTCAAAGCGTCCAGCGGAATGTTTTCGCCCTTCATCGCAAACCACTCCTGCATCGTCGAAAGCGGAATCATCACCCGCTGATTTTCGCCGTTGTTGTCTCCGTGGCCCACCGTTCCCGTCTCGCCAATCACCGTGAAATCCGTGCCGTTGATGGTGATCGAGCGGCCCAGAAACGGCCTTCCGGAGAACAGCAATTGCACCGTCTTTTGCCCCAGCACGGCCACACGACGACGATTTACCAAGTCGCCTTCATTGAGAAACCGCCCCGCAATCACCGGTAAAAACCGCACCACCGGGTAATTCGGCTCCACGCCCATCACTCGCGACGAAGTGTTTGACCACTGGCTCACCTCGTACATATCCGTGCGCTCGAGCGTCGCCGTCACCGCGCGCACCTCGGGCAACTTGCCAATCGCGGCCTCATCGGCGGGCGTCAGCTTGTACGGGCGCTGCGCCGTGTGCTGGTTGGGCACGGCCGGAATCAGCCCGCCCCACATCATGATGACGTCGTTGCCCACATCGGCCAGATTCTTGCGCTGCCCACTGCGAAAGCCCTCACCCAGCCCCACCAGCACCAGCAGCGAACCCACGCCCCACGCAATCCCGAACATGGTCAGGAACGTGCGCAGCTTGTTCGCCAGCATCGCCTGCATCACCTGCCCGAAGATGTCTCCAAAACTTTCCATAGTTCTCCGCGACTGCTGCTTGATCCTGAGAAGTGCAATTTACATATGGAGGCCCATCCTCTTTGGACGCCAATCCCCGCGTTGCGTCGCCTGCAAACGATCCTTCAACCAGCATTACGCAATGGGCGGCAGCTTTGTTCCCAGATGCGTATCCGCACAAGCGCCGAACGCCAGCGAGTGCGGCAATATCCACTAAACTGAATTCATGCCATCCAGCTCCAACGCCTCCCCATTCGATTCGCAATCCCTCGCCGCCACCATCGACAAGCTCTTTGCGCTCTCCACCTTCAGCGAAGCCCAGCGCGAGGAAGCGCTGGCCGTTTTTGCCGCTTTGCGCGCCGCGCTGGAGCAGGGAACAGTTCGCTCCGCCGAACCCGATGCCACCGCTCCCACCGGCTGGCGCGTCAATGCCTGGGTCAAGCGCGGCATCCTTCTCGGTTTTCGCCTGGGCGCATTGACTGAGTTGCCCGGCGACGGCCTATCCTTTGTCGATAAATCCACCTACCCCGCGCGTCGTTTCACAGCAGCCGAAGGCATCCGCGTCGTCCCCGGCGGCTCCAGCGTCCGCGCCGGAGCTTATCTTGCCCGCGGCGTCGTCTGCATGCCGCCGATGTACGTCAACGTCGGCGCGTACGTCGATGAAGGGACGATGATCGATTCCCACGCGCTCGTCGGCTCCTGCGCCCAGATCGGCAAACGCGTCCACCTGAGCGCCGCAGCCCAGATCGGCGGCGTGCTGGAGCCGGTCAACGCCAGCCCCGTCATCATCGAGGACGACGCGCTCATCGGCGGCAACACCGGCGTCTACGAGGGCACCATCGTCGGCAAAGCCGCCGTCCTCGCACCCGGAACCATCCTCACCCGCGGCACCCCGGTCTTCGATCTCGTCCACGGCAACGTCCTCCGCGCCACCCCGGACCTGCCCCTGCGCATCCCGAACAACGCCGTCGTCGTTCCCGGCTCGCGCGCCGTCCGCCGTGGCCAAGGCAGCGAATGGGGCCTCAGCCTCTACGCTCCGGTCATCGTCAAATACCGCGACGAAAAAACCGATCTCGCCACAGCCCTCGAAGACCTGCTGCGCTGAGCCAGGCTTCGGCCGCCAATACCTTCCTGATGGCTGCTTCACGAGTTGCTGCAACAGAAGCAGTCGTAACAGGCCAAGGTGGTAGCATCAGTGAAGATACGATGCAAAGCGAAAAACTAAAAATTATTCCTCTTGGCGGTCTTGGCGAATTTGGCATGAACTGCATGGCCTTGCGCTGGAAGGACGATATTCTCGTCATCGATGCCGGGCTGATGTTCCCGGAGTCGGAACTGCTGGGCGTGGACGTGGTCGTCCCGGACCTCAGCTATCTGGTTGAAAACAAGGCGCATGTGCGCGGCATCGTGCTCACGCACGGGCATGAAGACCACATCGGCGGCTTGCCCTGGATGTTGCAGGAGATCAAGGTTCCGGTCTACGGCACCGAGTTCACGCTGGCCTATGTGGAAGGCAAGCTGGAAGAGCATCGCCTGCTGGACGAGACCGAACTGATCGACATCGAGCCGAAGCGGAAGTTCACGATCGGGCCGTTCACGATCGAGCCGATCCGCGTGACGCATTCACTGGTGGACTGCATTGCGCTTGCGATTGAGACGCCGGTCG
>JAJZEA010000098.1 GCA_021851335.1 Acidobacteriota bacterium
ACGCGGTCTTCACACCGTGGATTGCGGGCGGCATTCTGCTGCTGATTGCGTTTTTTGCCTGCTATCTGACGGCGCTGTCGTGGGCTGACCTGACCTATGTGCTGCCGACGACGGCCTTTGGCTATGTGCTGATTGCGCTGCTGGGGCGATTCTGGCTGCATGAGCATATCTCGCCGATGCGCTGGGCGGGAATTTTGCTGATTACGCTGGGCGTGGGATTTGTGGCGCAGGGGCCATCTTTGACCGAGCCGGAAGCGGCTGCGGGCGATGGGGAACAGGCATGATGGCGGGGTGGGTGGCAGGTTTGCCGCCGGGGTTCTGGCCCGGCGCCGGAATGATCGTGGCGGTCTCGATCACCTCGACGATTGGCGAGGTGCTGACGGCGGCGGCGATGAAGTCGATTGGCGACCTGGATGAAGTTCGCGCGCACAGCGGATTGGCAGGGGCGATTCGCGCGGTGCTGACCTGTCCGCTGTTTTTTGCCGGAGTAAGTTTCCTGGCGCTGGCGTTTTTCGCACTGCTGTTTGCGCTGAATCATCTGGACCTGAGTCTGGCTGCACCGGCATCGGCTTCGCTGACGCTGGTGACGAATGCGATTGCAGCCAAGCTGTTTCTGCATGAGAATGTGGACCGGCGGCGATGGCTGGCGGCGGGTCTGGTGTGCGTGGGCGTCTATCTGATTGCGCATTGAAGATGGACGGGGAACGCAGCGGGTTACACTGCGAATATGCTGCATCTGCTGGTTGCATCCACCAATCCTGGCAAGCTGGAGGAATTTCGGCTGGCTGCTGACGGCGTTGCCGTGCAGATTGATACGATGCCTGCGCTGAGGACGATTCCGGCTCCGGAAGAGGATGGGCAGAGCTTTGAGGAGAATGCCATCCGCAAGGCTGTTTACTATAGCCAGTTTGCGCCGGGCCAGTGGGTGATGGCCGATGATTCGGGTCTGGAAGTGGATGCGCTTGAGGGTGCGCCGGGGATTCGCTCGGCGCGATTTGCCGCTGACAGCGGACTGGTGGATTCGCCGGATGCCAATGACAACACCGATGTGTGGAACAACATTGTGCTGCTGCAGAAGCTGGAAGGCGTGGCGATGAGGGATCGGACGGCGCGCTATCGGTGTGCGCTGGCGCTGGCGCGGAATGGCGTGGTGATTGCCACGGCCGAGGGCAGTGTGGAGGGCATGATTCTGGAAGCGCCGCATGGGACGGGCGGATTTGGCTACGATCCGCTGTTTTATCTGCCGGAGCTGGACCAGACGATGGCCGATCTGGATCCGGCGGTGAAGCTTTCGCTGAGCCATCGAGGACGAGCGCTGGAAGAGATGCTGGCGAAGCTGTTGTAGGACGCGGCACGACTAGTCAGGGCCTGTTAACCCTACCCGGACGGTGGCGCCGGAAGCCAGTTTTTCTCCTATCGAGGAGAGAGTAGAGCTGAATAGCGGGTGTATTCAAGTGACGAAGGACGAAGAGATGAGGAAAATTGGCCCCGGCCCTTCGGGTTGCGGAGAAAATGGGGCCATCCTTCGTTGTCGGACTCGAATTTGGAACCACCAAACCCCTCGCCCTCCGTCTTGTCTGGCCCCATTTCCCTCGCAACGCCATCCGCCCGGGTAGGGTGAACAGGCCCTAGAACGAGACGTCGGCCGGGACTGTGACCTTGAGCACGGATTGCTCGCCGGTCATCTGCTTCCAAGTGGCACGGATAGCGTCGATGCGTGCCTCGTTCTCGGGCGTCTCCGGATAGTCAATGATGAGCACCTTGGAGCGTCCGCGATGGGGCGCGTCGTCGTGCGCGCCTTTCCACTGGCCATAGACGTTGAGCACGCTGAGGCCGTCGGGAAAGCGCGGCGTGACTTCGCGGTCGAGGAAGTGCATCCACTGCGCTTCGGTGACGGGCCGGTGGTGAGGATGCCAGACGGCGTGAGGGTCAGGATGCGCCCCGGGCGGCAGATACGGACCGAGTTCAAAGTAGAGATGCGTATCGACCCAGTGATCGGTATGTGCCGGGTGTGCTGGATCACCGGCGAGCGTGGCGGAGGCTTGCGTGGAAGTTCGTGTGGATGTCTGTGCAACGGCCTGTCCGGCTGCTGCTCCGGTTGCTGCGGCTCCACAGGGGAGCAGCAGCAGGAGCGCAAGCGTGGCCGGGACTTTGTGAAGGTGGATCATCGTGCAGGGTCTCTGCGTTATTTTGTCGGCCGGGCGGGCATAGCCGGCATGGCGGCAACTGGTGGCACGTCGTAGGAGAGCGGCGTCTTGAGTAGATTGACCGCATCGGGCGGCAGGGGCTTGTCGGCGTTGGCCAGCAGGACGCTGACCTGCCACATCTGGGTCTCGGTCAGAATCTTGTCGTAGGCGGGCATGCCGGTGAGGCGGATGCCGTTGGCGACCTTCCAGTACGTCTCTCCGGCGGGATCGTCACTGACGCCGACGACGTCACCGTGATGCTTTTCCCAAAGCTGAGGCACGTGAGGGAACATGTTGCCGCCGACTGCGGATGGGGTGCCGTGAACGCCATGACAGAAGGCGCACTGCTCGCGGTAGATGTGCGCACCGGCGACGAGGTTGTCCGCGGTGGGCTGGATGGGCACGGACTTGGGCATGTCGCGTTCAATGCGCGCGTGCAGCGGAATGTGCGTGATCTGGCGCTCGAAGGGAAGCGGCGCATCGGCGACGGCCACGGGCGGGTTGCCGCGCGTGAACCAGAAGTAGACCAGAACGGGGCAAAGCAGGACACCGACGACAATTCCAAAGAGCAAACGAAACATAGAACCTCCGTCTGGCTATTCTACGCGCGGGATCGGCGAGTGGTTGTGGCTCAGCGAAGAAAAACTTCACGGGGCATGGAGTGGCTTGGTCGCGATATGCTGGGGAGCGAAGCAGGAGGATAGAACGATGGCTGATCATTCGCAGATGAAACTGGGACGGCGCGGTGTGAAGACGGACAGCCGTACGCTGAAACTGTCCAACTACGTGAAACCGACGCTGCCGTCGGCTCCACCGACGACGGATTGGACGCGCGGCGTGACAAGCTGGGGGCTGATGCTGAACGACCATTTGGGCGATTGCACGATTGCTGGAGCGGGACATGCTGTGCAGGTGTGGTCGGCGAATACGGGCACGATGGTGACAGTGCCGGATGAGGTGATCCTGAGCTACTACGAGCAGTGGGATGGATATAATCCGGCAAATCCGGCGACGGATATTGGCGGCATCGAGATGAATGTGCTGAACGACTGGAAGAAGCAGGGATTCGATGGGCACAAGCTGCTGGCGTTTGCGGATCCGGTGTGGACGGATATGGAGGAGATTCGGCAGGCGATTCACCTGTTTGGCGGGGTGTATATCGGGCTGAATCTGCCGATGTCGGCGCAGACGCAGGATGTGTGGGATGTGGTTCCGAACGGCGGTCCGAATACGCAGCCCGGCTCGTGGGGCGGTCATTGCGTCTTTGTGCCGGCCTATGATGCGAACGGTTTCACTTGCATTACGTGGGGCATTCTGAAGACGATGACGCTGGCTTTCTGGAACAAGTATGTGGATGAGGCGCATGCGCTGCTGAGCCAGGATTGGCTGGACCAGAAAGGCTCGCCGGTGGGCTTTGACCTGGCGCAGTTACAGACGGATCTGGGCTTGATTCGATGAGCGAACGCGGGGAAGATGGCGAGCGCGGCCGATGGGCAGCCAATGCGGCGAAGTGGATACAATCGTGAGCATGTCCTTCCAAGGAAATGAGACGCAGGCTGGCAATGAGACACAATCGATTCGCGCGCTGCTCGAGTTGAAGCCGACAGATGCCGCGCTGAGCGAGCGGCTGGAGCAGTGTCTGCTTCGGTCCAATAGCAACGCTCATCACAATACCTATCTGTGGCAGGATGCGGAGTGGTCAAGGCGCGAGCTGGACAGCGCGCTGGAACGCCGCGCTGCGGCAGGCGGCCAGGCAGTCGGGATGGAATTGGCGGGCGTGCCGGTTTCTCTGAAGGATTGCTTTGATCTGGCGGGCACTCGGACGACGCTGGGATCGCAGTTCTATGCCGAGCGGAATCCGGTGGCGGCGGTGGATTCCTGGGTTGCAGCGCGGTTGCGATCGATGGGCGCGGTGATCACGGGCAAGACGCATCTGCATGCGCTGGCGTATGGGATTACCGGCGAGAATC
>JAJZEA010000099.1 GCA_021851335.1 Acidobacteriota bacterium
GCGCTCATGGCCCGCGGTTACTCCGCCGCCGACTGCGACAAGATTCTCGGCGGCAACTTCCTGCGCGTCTTTCATGAGATCGAGCAGGTCAGCCACCAGCTCCAGTCCCAGACGAGTCAATCCCAACCCGGCCAGCCCTCAACCCGCCCGCGCATCACCGTTATGCAGCCACACTCGACCGCTCCGGCACACTGAGCGCGAGCTGGATATGAATGCGCTTGAGTGTGTCGATCAGCAACGCCCTCAGCGGGATGGATTGCCCGGCTTGAAATGTGCCAGTGGATAAGAGACAACTGGATAAGTAGAGCATATGGGACGAGGCAAGAAGTACCAGCCTGAGCAGGTGGTAAATTTGTTGCGTCAGATCGAAGTGGCAGTGGCGAACGGCAAGACGCACCCGGCAGCAATCGGACAACTTCAGCTTCACTCAGGCCTTCATCACTTCCAACCAAATCTCCGGCTTCTCCTACGATGCGGCAGGAGATATTCTCAATGACGGGATGAATACATACACCTACGACAACGAAGGAATGTAGACCTCGTCCGGCGGAGCGTAGTATGTCTACGATGCGCTCCAGCAGCGAGTGGAGAAGACAGGCGGCAGCAAGCCAGACGGAATCGGAAATCCGCTGCTAATATGATTTTGCCCGCACGATTGGCAGGAAGGTACCCGTATGCGCTCCCACTTCCCCTTCGCTGGCAAGCCAAGCCATTTCTCCCTGCACGTTTTCCGCCCGCTCCTTGCGTTGCTTTTCGTCTTCTGTGCTGCTGTCGTACTGTCCGGCTGCGGCGGCTCTTCCAGCCAGACGGTTCAGCCAGGCGCAACCACGGTGGTGGTGATGGCATCCAGCACGGCCAACGATGCACTGGCGGCACTTCCGCTGACGTTGCAAAGCCTGATGCTGAAGAGTCAGAGTGGAAACACCGTCACCGTCTTCTCCACGCCGATCGGCGCCGAGTATATCCACCTGAATGGAAATCCCCAGCCGCTGGTGACGGCCAGCATTCCGCAGGATACCTACGTTTCGGCCTTTGCCGTCTTCGGCGGTGCTTCGCCGACGTGCGTTGGGCTGCATCTGGTGAACTCGGCGTTGATTTCTCCGGGAACAACGCCGGTTGTGACAGTGAACCTGCCGCAGCCGATCCAGGTGACGGGAACGGCCATGGCCATCGATCTGGATCTCGATGTCTCGCAGTCGTTCCAGTTTGCCGGCGGCTGCACCCTTGGAGTCTCGGCGCCTCTGAATCCCACCTTTACGCTGATGACGATGAATATTGCCGCGCAGCCGACGAACAGCACCAACGGGCGGTCGGTCGGAATGTATGGGGTCGTCACCGCGGTGAATGCCGCGAACGGGACGTTTATAGCTAATGGGCTGAATCAACAATCGGAGGGTCCGGGGCCCGTCTGGCAGGTGTCCACTAATGGCAGCACAGCCTTTTTTGGCGTAAAGAATCTCTCAGGGCTGAGCGCCGGTCTGCCGGTGGATATGGATGTCTCCCTGCAGCCGGATGGCAGCCTGCTGGCCACGCGCGTTGCGGTGATCGATACGAATACGGCCAACGTGGACGTCCTGAGCGGCGAGGTTCTGTTTCTGGGCAATCCTCCGTCAACCCTGCTTGCGCTTTCCAATCTGGCTATCGGAGCGGTAGCGGAAAACTTCGCAGCGGTCGGATATGCGCAGGCAGCCTCGCAGATCTCAACCCAGTTTCCGAATGTAAAAAACCTGCCCTTTCCTGCGGTCTTTCAGGCGGCCAGCGCCACTCCGGGGCAGAATCTTCTGGTTGCGGCCAACATCTCGTCCGCTGTCGAGTTTTCCACGAACTCATTCCCGGCCACCACGGTGGAGCTGGCGCCGCAGACGATCAATGGAACGGTGACGGCCGTCTCCGCCAGCGGCGGATTTACGGTCTACACGGTCACGCTTGCGCCCTACGATCTGTTTCCCATTCTGGCGGCGGCGAATGCCGGGCAGCCGGTGGTTCCGACCGCTCCCAACACCGTCCAGGTCTATGCCGACAGCAGCACTGCGGTACTGACGCCGGTGAGCACCGGATCGGTCTTCCGCTTCTATGGACTGGTCTTCAATGACAACGGGAGGCTGCGGATGGATTGCGCGCAGATCGCAGCCGGTGTGGCCGAGTAGATGGCTCCGGCGCTTCCGCCTCGTCGCTGCAGAGATCGTCGTCGCTTGTGCTTCAGCAGGCGGCAATAGGATTATGCGGTTAATATATTGTCTTTTTAGTGTAAAATAGCATATAAGCAATAAAATAATGACTGTATATTTCAATACCGTGCAGGAGGTTGAAGCCGAGCTTGCGGCGCGGTTCAGGGCGCGGCGTCTGGCCATGAACCTGACGCAGAAGGAGCTTGCGGAGCGCTCCGGCGTGACCTGGGCTTCGCTCAAGCGGTTCGAGCGGCATGGGCTGATTGCGCTGCATTCGCTTCTGAAGCTGGCTCAGGTGCTCGCGTGCCTGGACGATTTCGACAGGCTGGCTGCCGAAGACCGGACAATGCCAATTCCCCAGTCTCTGGATGCGCTGCTGGCGACGCCGAAACTGCGCCGCCATGCCTCGGGCAGGAAAGGGCATCGCCATGGCACATAGCCCGGTTGAGTTGTTGAACGTCTTTCTTGACGCGCGCAGTCAACGCCACAAAGTAGGCCGTCTCGCCTTCAGGGACCGACGGATTCTGTTTGAGTACGATGTCGCATTTCTCTCCTCCGGCATTGATATCTCGCCCGTCAAGCTCCCTCTCCGGCCGGGAGTGTTCGCGGCCGATACGATCATCTTCGACGGTCTTTTCGGCGTCTTCAACGACAGCTTGCCGGACGGCTGGGGCCGCCTGCTGCTGGATCGTGCAGTGGAGAAGCATGGCATCCGGCGTGGTCAGCTCAATCCGCTCGACCGACTGGCATACGTGGGGCGAAACGGCATGGGCGCTCTGAGTTATGAGCCGGAACAGGGCTTTGACGTGACCGAGGATGCGCCTCTCGCGCTCGACAAAATCGCCGCAGAAACATCTTCCGTTCTGGAAGGAGAAGAGGAATCGGTTCTCGAAGAGTTGTTTCGGCTCAATGGATCCTCGTCGGGAGCGCGACCGAAGATCGTTGCGCAGGTAAGTGCCGACAGAAAGAGAATCCTGCACGGCGGACAGCAACTGCGACCGGGCTTTGCGCATTGGATGATCAAATTTCCGTCGTCGCAGGATGCGAAGGATATCGGCGCCATCGAATATGCGTATAGCCGGATGGCGAAGGATGCAGGCATCGAGATGCCTGGAACGCATCTGTTCCGAACGAGGCGAAGCCGGTATTTCGGCACGCAACGGTTTGACAGGGAGGGTGACGCGCGCATCCACATGCACAGCCTCAGCGGACTGATTCATGCCGACCATCGCAGCCCCAGTCTTGACTACGAGATGGTTCTGCGCGTTGCCATGGCGTTGACCCGAAACGTCAAGGAAGCGGAAAAGGTTTATGCACTGGCCTGCTTCAATGTACTCGCTCATAACCGCGACGATCACGCAAAGAACTTTTCTTTCCTGCTGAATGATCGAAACGAGTGGGTCTTCGCGCCTGCTTACGATCTGGTCTTCTCCGATGGCCCAGGCGGCGAGCAGAGCATGCTGGTTCTGGGCGAGGGCAAGAATCCCGGCGCAGTTCAACTGCAGGCACTGGGCAAGCGGCACGGAATCCGCAATGCGTCGGAGATTCTGGAGAAGGTGAAAGCAGCCGTTGCATCATGGCCGCGTTATGCCGACGAGGCAGAGATGTCGCGAAAATCCACCCGAGAGATAGCGGCGCGCATCCGCGTTTGAAAGGCTATTCGTTGATGAGGGGTGAGCCGTTGACAGGGATGATAGCCGTTTCTTGGAAATGAGCAAAGTCGCTTCCTTATGTGTCGAGGGCGGACCATACATTTACTCCGCCACGTCACGCCGCTATCGCGGCGCTACGTGGTCTATTTTTGCGCCGCCGCGTACACAACCTTGGCCTGGTCTGCCCGGTAATTTGTACCAGTGAGATTGTTCGTGTAGCGCAGCGGTGAAGGGCCTAGTTTTCCTGTACCAAGTCTGATGTTAGTTCGCAGCCGGTTTTGGTTTCAGCCAGTGCGCGGCTAGCCGCGCACTGGCTGGCGAACTCGCTCGGT
>JAJZEA010000100.1 GCA_021851335.1 Acidobacteriota bacterium
CACATCCGGCGCATGCCAGATTGCAGCGAAACAGCGGCTCCAGCATCAGCACCAGCGGATAGCGCTTTTCGCCCTTCAGCCGCTTGCCCACAATATAGCTGGCTACCGTCCACATCTGTGAGATGGGCACACCCATATCTTCCGTCCTCCTGCGCCACCTTCGGCGCACATTCCAGCTTCACTTCAGTCCTGATTCGCAATTCCCAGCCCGGCAATTCCCAGCTACGCTTCACCCTGCATTGCGCGCCGATACGTCGTCAGCGCCAGCAGCGGGAAGTAGTTTCGATACATGTGATACGCCAGGTAAAACACGCGCGGAAATCCCGTTCCCGTATAGAGCGCCTGGCGCTTGACTCCGCTGCCCACTGTTTCATCCCAGTCGCCGGACTCACGCTGATGCTCCAGCAGCCACCGCACGCCCTTGGCCACCGAATCGCTGCGCGTATCGCCCGCCGCCAGCAGTCCCAGCAGCGCCCACGCCGTCTGCGATGGCGTGCTCGTACCGATCCCGCGCTGCACCGGATCGTCATAGCTCAGGCAGCTTTCGCCCCAGCCGCCATCCGCGTTCTGGATCATGCGAATCCACTCCGCAGCCTGCTGGATCTGCGGCTCGTTGTGGTCCATCCCAATCGCTTCCAGCCCGCGCAGCACCAGAAACGTTCCGTAGATATAGTTCACGCCCCAGCGCCCAAACCAGCTTCCATCCGGTTCCTGCTCGCGCAGAATGAACTGCACCGCGCGCTCCACGCGCTTGTCCGCGCGCGAGTAGCCATAGGTGGACAACATCTCCAGCATGCGCCCGGTAATGTCCACCGTCGGCGGGTCCAGCATCGCGTTGTGGTCGGCAAACGGGATGTACTGAAAGATCATCTTCGTGTTGTCTTTGTCAAAGCTCGCCCAGCCGCCGCTGCTGCACTGCATGGCAAAAATCCAATCGATCGCGCGCTGTGCCACCTCGTGCTGATAGCGCTCGCGCGGATTCTCCACCCGGCTCAGCGCCAGCAGCACCTGCGCCGTATCATCCGTATCCGGATAGAACTCGTTGTTGAACTCGAAGTACCAGCCGCCCGGCTGCGTCTTCGGCACCTTCACCGCCCAGTCGCCCAGGTGCCGCACTTCCTTGCTCAGAATCCAGTCCGCCGCCTTCACCATCCGCGCGTCGGTACGCGCAACTCCCGCCTCGCCCAGCGCAAACATCGCATACGCCGTATCCCAGACCGGCGACATGCACGGCTGCATCCGGAACGTCGGCTCCGGATGATTCACTCCGGCAGCTTCCTCGATGCCCAGCTTCTCAAACTCGTCCCGCGCGCGAATCACCTGCGGATCGTCATCGGAATAGCCCAGGCAGCGCAGCGCGATAATCGCATTCATCATCGCCGGGTAGATCGCTCCCAGACCGTCCGACATCTCCAGCCGCTCCAGCATCCACTTTTCGGCCTTTTTCAGCGCCAGTTTGCGCAGCGGACGAATGTACACCGCCTCAACCTTATGAAAGGCGCGATCGGCCAGCAGGAAAAAATTCCGCCAGCTCAGCCATTTCTTCCGGTCATACTTCAGCCGCAGATCGGCATTCTCCCGGCCACCCACAAACAGCTCGTCGATTCCCTGCTCCGGCGGAATCTTCTTGAACGGCTTCTTGGCATAGATAATCGACAGCGGCACCAGAATCGCGCGCGACCACGAAGAAATCTCATAAATATTGAAGTAGAACCAGTTCGGCGCCAGCACAATCTCCGGCGGAATCGCCGGCACCGCGTCGTAATCGTACTGCCCCAGCGCGCACAGATAAATCTTCGTGAACGTGTTGCACTCGACCACCCCGCCATGCGCCAGAATCCACTCGCGCGCACGCACCAGGATCGGATCCTCCGCCGACATACCCATCAGCTTGCAGGCAAAATAGCACTTCACTGCAAGCGAGACATTCCCCGGTCCGCCCGGATAGATGCTCCAGCTTCCATCTTCATTCTGATAGCGCAGCATCTCCGCCAGTGCGCGCTTCATCCGGCCCGGCTCGCCGCTCTCCAGCAGCACATGCATGAAGATGTAGTCGGCCTCCAGCATCGAGTCCGCTTCCAGCTCGCCGCACCAGAATCCATCCGCATGCTGATCGCGCAGCAGTTGCTCGGCGCTGCGTTCAATCGCCGTCTCCACCTGCGACAGGTCTGCGTCCAGCCGTCCAAAACGCGGCCTTACCACCCCATCCAGTTGTTTTTTCTCTGCACGATCCATATCTGTTGCCGCAAGCCTCACTTCACCGCAAGAACCGGAAGTCGTTCTGGATCCACCCGCTCACGATCCCACTTGATCGTCGCACGGGGAACCATACTCTGCCGCAACGCGGCTCTCTTGGCGCTTCGTCCGACCTACTGCACAGGAACCGGCGCGCCGCCATCGGCTCCGCCAATCGCCTGCACGATCTCCGGCGGCAGACCGAAGCGCACATTCTCCGGCATCACTTCTACTTCTTCGACGCTCGAATACCCGTTTTGCTGCAAATAGTTGATCACGTCTTCCACCAGTACCTCCGGTGCCGACGCACCCGCCGTCACAGCCACCGACTGAACATTCTCCAGCCACTTCGGATCGATCGCCTTCGAGTTGTCGATCAGATACGCCTTCGTTCCCAAGTTGTTCGAAACCTCCACCAGCCGGTTCGAGTTCGAGCTGTTCGTCGATCCCACCACCAGCACCAGGTCCGCTCCCGGAGCCACATTCCGCACCGCCACCTGCCGGTTCTCCGTCGCATAGCAAATATCCTGCGTGTGCGGCCCGGCGATATTCGGAAACTTCTGCTTCAGCGCCTGAATAATATCCCGCGCCTCATCGAGCGACAGCGTCGTTTGCGTCAGATACGCCACGCGATTCGGGTCCGCAACCACCAGCGCCTCCACCTCGGCCACGTTGGACACCACCTGCGTCGCCTCCGGCGCTTCGCCCAGCGTGCCCTCAATCTCGTCATGGTCGCGATGCCCCACCAGCACCAGCGAATAGCCCTGCTTGGCGAACTTCACCGCCTCCACATGCACTTTCGTCACCAGCGGACACGTCGCATCAATCACCTTCAGCCGCCGCGCCTTGCTCGCCTCGCGCACCGCCGGAGAAACTCCGTGCGCGCTATAGATCACGCGCTGACCCTCCGGCACCTCTTCGATCTCGTGCACAAAGATCGCGCCCTTTTCCGCCAGTTCGTTCACCACAAACCGGTTATGCACAATCTCCCGCCGTACATAGATCGGCGCGCCAAAGGTCTCCAGCGCAATCTTCACAATGTCGATCGCGCGCACCACGCCCGCGCAAAAACCCCGCGGCTTCAACAACAGCACACGCTTCTGCCCGGCCACAGTCGGCACCGAACCCGGATTGGAAACAGCTTCCATCGCACTCTGCATACCATTCCAGTATAGCAACGAATCAACTTCAAGCCTTCCCAGTCCCATCCGCAGGTACTAGTGCCATTTGAAATCCACAGTGCGCTCCTGCTTTCCGTTTGAGCGGTAAGCTTGGGTCATGGCAAAGCGTAGGCTCCGCATCGTGAAAACCGTCCCGAACCCCGGCGGAGTCTGCAAGAAGTGCCACGCCCAGATCCACTCCGGCAAAGCGCTGCAGCACAGCCGACTCATAGAATGCCTCTTCCATGCCGGGATCGGACAAGCCAAACCACTGTTGCAAAAAGTAGGTCCGCAGCATGATCCCGAGACCCACCGGCTGACGGCCGTTGCCTGCCTTGGGATAAACGGGCTCAACCAGCGCAAGCAACTCAGAAGACCACGGAACCACCTGGTTCATCGGGTCAAGAAACAGTTCACGCTTGCTCTTGCGACCATACTTCGCAAACTGGACTGCGATGCAAACGTCTGCTGAAAACGCGCCATTCGCTTCATGCTTATAGTCTATTCAAGAATGACGCAGGCGGCAGACTTGTGCAGAGGTTCCTTAGAGGTATGTTGGGAGGAATTGGCGGGATGGACGACATGGGCAATTTCATCACTTCAGACATCGTGACCGACTCCGAGAGTCAGTTTGCGATCCCTGATCTCTTGACGTGTGATTACTTCCAGCG
>JAJZEA010000036.1 GCA_021851335.1 Acidobacteriota bacterium
AGCAACTGCAACTGGACTGGACGAATCTGTATGGGGCGCAGAGCGCGCTGCATGGGTTGCAGTCGGAGTACATCTTCAACTATCCGGTGGAGAATGCGCACATGCTGTGGACGATGAACATCCACAATCGACTGCGCGTGCGCAACAGTTTGCAGGTGGCGCAGCGTTATCAGCAGACGCCGTATCCGGTGTGGGATCTGGCCTTCGAGTACGATGCCGACGCACGGCAGCGATGGCGACCGTATCTGCGGCTGGCCAACCTGAGCAACACGGGCTACCAGGAGATCGAAGGCGTGGCGATGCCGGGACGCTCCATCACCGGCGGAGTAACCTACCTGTTGCATCCCCATTGAGAGTGCAGGCCGTACGGAGGCAACCTGCCTAGTTGACCCGCGCCGGCAGGAAGGCGGGACGCGAGCCTGTGAGTTCGTCGCGCACCAGCCGCAGGCCGTAGATGCAGCGATCAAACCATTCGGACAGACGCGCAAACATCGGCGCTTCGTCCGCATATTCTTCCACGTCGAATTGGCTGACGATGTAGTAGCTTTCCTTGCCGACCTTGACCAGCTCCTCAAAGCTCTGCTGGCCGTGACGGCGACGCCACGGGTCCATCGACTCCGGATACATGCCGGAGATAAAAAGCGCGTAGTCGCCGATATGCTTGCGCACCGTGCGCTCAGCGTCAAACGACGAAGCGGTGCCATGGACCGGGTCCGCAGCCACCACCATCTCTTCCAGCGAGTAGACGGGATGGCCCGCTTCATCCCGAACCTTGTAGAGTTTTTCGGATTCACTGAACTCGCAGAGCAGATGCGCGACATAGCGTGTGATGTCGGCGTCGTGAATGCCAAGCTTGCCGGCGTAGCTGTTCCGGACCATCTGTTGAAAGAAAGGCTCGAGGGGGTGCATCTCTGCTTGCATCGTCGTCTCCGTTCTTTCCGCACGCAGCGGAGGCTTGCGCATGACTACCGGAATGACGGACTGCATTCGATGCGAGACGAATCAACCGCCATTCATCGTGCTTTCACACAGAGAATATCGGATGCTCGCAAACTTTCAAGAGGGTAAAACAAAATAGATGGCAGTGTGGTTGCGGAAGTGCTACCAGAATGGAAGAGAATTACCGAGCCGGTAAGATATGCTCAGACGATGAACTGGACTCTGGCACAGGAGCAAAAGCCCAGGCGATTTCGCTATCTGGAGACGCTGACCATCGCGTTTGTGGTGATTCTGGTGGTCTCCAACCTGATCGGACCCAAGATCTGCAAGTTTGGTCCGCTGCTGGTCAGCGGAGCGCAGTTGCTTTTTCCGATCACCTACATCTGGGGCGATGTCTTCACCGAGGTCTACGGATATGCCGCCTCGCGTCGAGCCATCTGGCTTGGGTTCTTCGGGATGGCTTTGCTGGCCGTCATGGGCGAGATTGCAGTCCTGCTGCCGCCGTCTCCGAATTGGCATAATCAGCAGGCATTCGCAACCATTTTTGGGCTGGTGCCGCGATTCGCCATCGCCAGCCTCGCCGCCTACTGGGCCGGCGAATTCACCAACAGCTACACGCTGGCAAAGATGAAGCTCTGGACAGGTGGACGACACCTGTGGGCGCGAACGGTAAGCTCCACGGTTACCGGACAACTGGTTGATACGACGGTGGTGATTTTGATCGCTTTCTGGGGCGTGGAGACGCCGCGGAATCTGCTGATCATGATCGGTTCATCCTACGGATTCAAAGTTGTTTACGAGGTGATTGCAACTCCGCTCACCTATCTTGTGGTGGGCTGGCTGAAGCGCACCGAAGAGGTTGATACCTTCGACCAGGGAACGAATTTCAGTCCTTTTGCGTTCAGCAAATAAGCACGACCGCCACCAGAATCAACTTCCAGAACCGGAAAAACGGAATCTCTGAAGCGTGCCGCGGGTCTTCCGCATCTTAAGTCTATCGCTTGTTTTCTTGCGAATCCGGGTGTATCCCCGGTCGCGCTGCGGATTCCGCCAAGCCACGGCTCGGGACGGATTCGCTTCTGAATGTATCTCGAAATGGATTGATAAAAATGAGTGAGGTTGGCTTGAAGTACTTTCGTCCAATAATCGTGATGACGGCATCGGCAGCCATGCTGTTGTCCGGCTGTAAACAGCAGCCCGTCGCAGCCTCGTCCGCTGCTATGCAGGCCATGCCCGTGGCCACTGAACGGGTGGCCTTGAAGCCGGTAGCCACCAGCAGCGACTACGTAGCCACCATCAAGTCGCGGCGTTCCGTCACCGTGATGCCGCAGGTCGATGGCAATCTGACCTCGATCGCCGTTCACTCCGGAGAGCGTGTGCGTTCCGGTCAGGTGCTGATGTCCGTTGACCCCGCCAAGCAGCTTGCACTAGTCAACGCTCAACTGGCGACTGAAAAGCAGAAAAAGGCGCTCTACGACTACAACACGATTGAGATCGAGCGTGAGCGCAAGCTTTTTGCCGACGGCGTGGTCAGCCGTGACGCGCTCGACCAGGCCGAGCAGCTTTATCAGAACACACGCGCCGATTGGCAGTCGGCCATTGCCACACGCAAATCGCTCCAGGAGCAGCTTGCCTACTACACAATTCGCGCTCCGTTTGACGGAGTAGTCGGTGATATTCCCGTCCACGTAGGCGACTACGTAACCTCGGCAAGCGCGTTGACCACGGTCGATGAGAACAAGGATTTTGAGGCCTATATCTACATCCCAACCGAGCGCAGCGCGCAGATCCGCATGGGTCTTCCGGTGCAACTGCTCGGCCAGGATGGCTCGGTCATCGAGACCACCGCAATTGATTTCCTTTCGCCTCAGGTGGACAGCAATCTGCAGGGAATTCTGGTGAAGGCTCCGGTGCAGCCCGGCGATTCGCGTTTGCGCTCGGCGCAGATGGTCAAGGCGCGCGTGATCTGGAATACCCAGCCGCTGCCGATGATCCCGATCCTCTCTGTCGTCCGTCAGGGCGGTCAGAGCTTCGTCTTTGTCGTGGCCAGCGAGGGCGGTCACCCGGTCGCGCATCAGGTCAGCGTCACCATTGACCAGACCGTAGGCAACTCCTACGCGGTCAGCTCCGGACTCAAGGCGGGAGATCGAATCATCACGTCCAAAACACAATTCCTTGCCGACCAAATGCCGGTGATACCGCTCGGCGCGTAATTTGCAACAGCCCAACTTGGGCTGTACGTTCAGGAAGGACAGTACCTGTGTTTGTCGATTTCTTTATTCGTCGTCCGGTTTTTGCCACGGTCGTTGCGCTTCTGATTATTCTTGCTGGCGCAATCAGCATTCCCACGCTTCCCATCTCGCTGTATCCGCAACTGGCTCCACCCCAGGTGGTGGTCACCAGCACCTACATTGGCGCAGACGCCGAGACAGTCGAGAAAGCGGTGACGATTCCGCTGGAAGAGTCAATCAACGGCGTCGAAGGAATGCACTATATCACGTCGGCCAGCACAAACTCCGGCGTGAGTACGATCACGGTGACCTTCCAGACGGGCTACGATCTTTCGATTGCCGCCGTGGACGTGCAGAACCGCGTGGCCAGCGTCAGCGGGCGACTACCGGCTGCCGTCAACGCAGCGGGCATCACCATCACCAAGGCAAACAGCAACTTCGTCTTTGGAGCGGGATTCTTTACGCGCGACAACCGCTACTCCAACGAGTTCATCTCCAACTATCTGGATGTCTACGTCGCCGATGCTCTCAAGCGCGTGCCTGGCGTGGGGAATGTTCAGATCTTTGGCGAGCGAAAATACGCCATGCGTGTGTGGATCGACCCCAATGCGCTGGCTACGCATGGGCTGACCGCAAGCGATGTGGTGAATGCGCTGGCTGAGCAAAATGTCGAAGTGCCCGCCGGTCAGCTCGGTCAGCCGCCATCGGACTCTAACCAGGCCTACCAGGTCGCCGTGCGTGTGCAGGGAAGGCTCAGCGATCCGGCACAGTTTGACAACATCGTCGTCAAGAGCAGTCCCAGCGGACTGATCTATCTGCGCGACGTGGGCCACGCGCAATTGGGTGCGGAGGACTACAGCTCCAATCTCAAGTATCAGGGGCAGGCTGCGGTCGGCATCGGCGTGCAGCAGTTGTCCAATGCCAATGCGCTTGAGGTTGACCGCGAGGCCAAAGCCGTCCTCAAGCAGCTTTCCGCACACTTCCCTCCAGGCCTGGAGTATGCAGTCGCCTTCGACTCGACGACCATCGTCGGGGACTCGATTCATGAGGTACTCGTCACCCTCGCTGAGGCGATCATCATCGTGATCGTGGTCATCTTCCTCTTCCTGCTGGACTGGCGCGCGACCATCATTCCTGCTGTTACCATCCCTGTTTCACTCATCGGCACCTTCGCCTTTATCAAGGCGTTTGGATTTTCCATCAACTCACTCACCCTTTTCGGTATCACACTTGCCACCGGGCTGGTGGTCGATGACGCCATTGTGGTCATCGAAAACGTGCAGCGACATATCTCTGCCGAGCACTCCGATCCACACGATGCAACCTCCGTGGCGATGAGCGAAGTCACCAGCGCCGTCATCGCAACCTCACTCGTGCTGATCGCCGTTTTTGTCCCCGTCTCGTTTTTCCCCGGGACGACAGGCATTCTTTACCGTCAGTTTTCGCTGACCATCGCCTTTTCCATCGCCATCTCCGCGCTCAACGCGCTGACGCTTTCGCCCGCACTGGCTGCGCTCTTCCTGCGCGGCGAAGAGGCTAAGTATCAGCAACTGGATTTTCTGCGGATTGCTCCGCTCTCGCGAGCCTGGGCAGGCATTGCACATGGCATCGATGGCTTCATCAACTGGATCTCACGCGGTTATGCCGGGCTGATTCACATCGCGCTGCGGCTGCGTTATCTCCTCGTGCTGGTATTCTTTGCCGGGCTGGCCGCCACCGGGTGGATGTATCTGCATGTGCCGACCGGCTTCATTCCGCAGGAAGATCAGGGAATGCTGATGGTTGTCGTGCAGGCTCCGCCAGGAGCTTCATTGAGCGACACCACGGCCATCTCCGATCGAGCACAGCGCGTGCTGGCCACGGACCCCGATATCGCCGGAGCCTTTGCTGTATCTGGCTTTTCGCTCACCGGCAGCTCGCCCAATGCGGGCATGATCTTTGCCGCGCTCAAGCCAGCCGATGAGCGGCTCACCAAAGGCCACTCGGCTGCGGATATCGTTGCCGCGCTCACGCCAAAACTTTTCATGGTGCCAGGCGGCACTGTGGCGTTGTTCCAGCCGCCAGCCGTGCAGGGCATCGGCTCCTTTGGCGGATTTCAGTTTGAGCTGCAAGACCTGGGACAAAACACGCTGGCCGATATGGACCGCGTCGCGCATCAGATGATCGGAATGAGCCGCCAGGATCCCAGGCTGGGACTCACCGGATTGTTCACCGACTTTTCTGCAAGCGACCCGCAGCTCCTTGTTCATGTGGACCGCGACAAGGCCAAGGCGCTCGGCGTCTCCTTCACCCAGATCGCGACCACACTCAACGTCTTCATGGGTTCAGAGTATGTCAACGACTTCGATTACAACAACCGTGTTTATCGAGTCTATGCGCAGGCGGATCAGCCCTTCCGCATGACGGCCAGCGACCTGCACTCGTTCTACGTCCGTTCCGACACCACCAATCAGATGATTCCTCTCGACAATCTGGTTACCGTCGAGAACACATCAGGTCCGCAGGTCATCAGCCACTACAACCTCTTCCGCTCCGTCGAGATCGATGGGTCTGCCGCACCCGGCAAAAGCTCCAGCGAAGGCATTGCCTCCATGGAGGCGCTGGCCAAGCGCGCCATGATGCCTGGCATGACCTATTCGTGGACAGGTTTAACGCTGGAGGAGATTGAATCCAGCGGCAAAGCCATCCTCATCTTTGCCCTTGGCCTCATCGTCGTCTACCTCACGCTGGCCGCGCAGTATGAAAGTTTTGCGCTGCCGTTCATCATCCTTCTGGCGGTTCCCATGGCGGTCCTTGGTGCCCTCGGCGCAGTAGCAGCCCGCGGACTCTCCGACGATGTCTACTGCCAGATTGGACTGGTCATGCTGATCGGCCTTGCCGCGAAAAACGCGATTCTCATCGTCGAGTTTGCCGAGCAGCTTCGCGAAAAAGGCAGAAGCATCGCCGAAGCTGCCATCGAGGCCGCCGAACTACGACTGCGGCCCATCCTCATGACCTCCTTCGCCTTCATCCTCGGCATCTTCCCGCTGGTCTTTGCCACTGGTGCCGGTGCGTTGGGAAGGCACTCCGTCGGCACAACGATTGTCGGCGGCATGCTGGTCTCAACCATCCTCAATCTGATCTTTATCCCCGTGCTTTACGTCACGCTGAGCAGCCTGCTCCAGCGCATGGGAAGATCCAAACATGCAGCCGCGCCCACGCACTGAGAGCACGTCCGCACCCCGTTTTTCATGCTCCCGCGCCGTTCTGGCTGCTGTCGATGCCCCCGCTGCGCGGCTCCAGTCTTCATGGCTCGACTGCTGCGCACTATTGGGGACGAACACGATGCGCCGTGATCTGCTCCTGAATTCGCGCATACTCTTCGCGAGAGACGATGCCGCGCTCCAGCAGCGCTGTCTTCCGGGAATAGGGTCGAAAACGAAGAATGCGTCTCGCCCAGACCGCTGTCATTCCATGCACCTGCATCAGCGCAGAGAAGCTTGCCGAGTTGATATCGACGAGAAAAGTTTGCCCGGCGGAAAGCGGGCGTGGAGCCAGAAATAGCAGCAGGAGAAGCCATAAAAACCTTTGGCCTACCGTTGATTTCACTATGAACTCCTTGTTTCAAGAATGAATGCACTAAAAATTATACGTAGATGGAGAAAAATATATTTGACATTCAGAATTCTTTCTGCTTAACTTGGCAACAGATGAGTCTTGGCTACCATCCTGATCACCACCATACGCATGGACATTTCATGTCGGCGGCGCGTCCTGATTCTAGCCGAGGTAGATAGACAGTAAAAGATATCCTCCTCTGGACTGCCCGCCGAAGCCAATCGGCGGGCTTTATTTTTTTACCTGCCAGGATCGCAGATCCTGCCCTTGACCGAAGGAAACATGCAAAAGGAAATGATGACGAACCCTGTGATTGACTTCAACAAAATGGATGGACTGGTGCCGGGCGTGGTGCAGGATGCCGCAACCGGCGAGGTGCTGATGCTTGGATTTCTGAACGAGACCAGCTATGCGATGAGCCTTTTTTCCGGCTACGTAACCTTCTGGAGCCGGACCCGGCAAAAGCTGTGGATGAAGGGCGAATCGAGCGGCAATCGCCTGCGCATCGTCTCTGTCGCCACCGACTGCGACAACGATGCCATCGTCTTTCGCGTCATCGTGGAGGGCGATGGACTTGTCTGCCACGAAGGCACCGTATCTTGTTTCACCAAGGCGATAACCATGCCTGTTTCACAAACCGCGGAGGTGGCCAATGCCCGCTAAATTGCGACTTGGAATTCCCAAGGGAAGCCTTCAGGATGCGACGATTGCGCTCTTCAAGCGAGCCGGCTGGAATATCTATGCCGACGGACGCTCGTATTTTCCATCCGTCGATGATCCGGAGCTGGAGTGCATGTTGATTCGTGCGCAGGAGATGGCGCGCTATGTCGACCACGGTGCGCTGGACGCCGGCCTCACCGGCATTGACTGGGTGGTGGAGAGCGGACTCACGTTGACCAGCATCACCTCGCTCACCTATGCCAAGCAGAGCCGGCGCAAGGTGCGCTGGGTGCTGGCAGTGCCGGAGGGTTCAGGCATCACTCGCGCTGAAGACCTTGAAGGCAAGATTGTGGCCACAGAACTGGTCGAGGTCACGCGCCGCTACTTCGCGCAAAAGGGCGTCAACGTCAAAGTGGAGTTTAGCTGGGGCGCAACTGAGGTCAAGCCGCCCATGCTCGCCGACGCCATCGTTGAGGTCACAGAGACAGGCAGCAGTCTGCGCGCCAATCGCCTGGCGATTATTGACACCGTCATGGAGAGCGAGACGCGCCTGATCGCCAGCCAGTCCGCCTGCAACGACCCGTGGAAGCACAGCAAGCTGGAATCCATTGCGCTCATGTTGCGGGCTGCCATCGATGCCCAGTCCCAGGTGGGTCTCATGCTGAATGTCCGGCGCGCGGAACTGGATCGTGTGCTGGCCGTGCTTCCGGCTCTCAACTCGCCCACCATATCGGAGCAAAGCAATCCCGAGTGGGTCGCGGTCAACACCATTCTGGAGGAATCCGCAGTGCGCGAAGTCGTGCCACGACTGAAGGCAAGCGGTGCGACGGGCATCGTCGAGTATCCGCTCAACAAAGTGGTGCTGTGAGCAGCGCTGATTGGAGATCAGGCACGATGCAACTCTGTAACTTCCAAAGTGAATCGATGCACGAGCGCGAGCAGGCAGCCAATGCGATGCAGCGACTCGTGCGTCGAGGCAGCACCGCGCTCGACGATATTTTCCCTCGCGTACAGACGATTCTGGATGCCGTGCGCGACGAAGGCGATCCAGCACTCCGACGTTATGCGTCAGAGTGGGACCATCTGCCTGCCACGGCAAGCCTGCGTGTTCCCAGTGAAGTGATGCAGCGCGCATGGGAGCAACTTGACACATCCATGCAGTCGGCTTTGCGCAACGCAACGCAACGCATTCGGCGTTTTGCCGAGCTTCAGATGCCGCGCGATTTTGATCAGGAGGAAGCCAGCGGATTGCGCGTCGGGCAGCGAATCCGCACTCTGGACGCGGTCGGCTGCTATGTGCCGGGTGGACGTCATCCCCTGCCATCCACCATGTTGATGACCGTCCTTCCGGCACAAGTGGCCGGGGTGCCGCGAATCGTCGTCGTTTCGCCCAATCCGGCTCCGGAGACGCTGGCCACTGCGCACTGGCTCGGTGTCACGGAGTTCTACCGTGTTGGCGGCGCGCAGGCTGTGGCAGCGCTGGCGTGGGGCACGCAAACTCTTGCACCGGTCGCGAAGATTGTCGGCCCTGGCAACCGATATGTGACCGCAGCCAAGATGCTCGTCGCGCGTCAGTCGCGGTGCAGCATCGACATGGAGGCCGGACCGACAGAGATCGTAATCGCCAGCGAGCGTGGCGATGCTTCTGCGATTGCTGCGGATTTGATCGCGCAGGCAGAGCATGATCCGGATGCGCTGGCTGTACTGGTCACCACGCAGCCGAAGCTCGCCGAGGCAGTGCAGGAAGAAGTGCAGCGCAGGATCGCCGACAACCCCATCGCGCAGCAGTCGTTGGCCGCTCACGGATGCCTCATCATCGCCGAGAGCGCCGAGCAGATGCGCGCAATCGTCAACCAAATCGCGCCCGAGCACCTCTCTGTGGATAGCGAAGAAGACGTCGAGTGGGTTCGCAATGCGGGCAGTGTCTTTGTCGGCCCCTGGTCTCCGCAGCCCATGGGCGACTACATCTCCGGCCCAAACCACACGCTGCCCACAGGCGGACGAGCAGCGCAGCGCGGTGGGCTGAGCGTCTTTGATTTTCTGAAGCTGATGACCGTGCAGTCGTATTCCCCGCAGGCTCTGCGCCAGCTTGGGACGGATGCGGCGCGTCTGGCCGCAGCCGAGGGATTGCTTGGCCATCAGAGCGCCATTCGCGAGCGCATGCAGCGCGCAGCCGAGCTGACATCCAGCGTCGCCAGCGAGCATTTTCCCACACCACGCGCGCGCCTCCTCTCCATGCCCGAATATCATCCGCCGCTTGGCCATCGCGAAGCGTTGCGGTTGGACTTCAACGAGAATACGCAAGCCTGTTCTCCGCGCGTACGTCAAGCGCTGGCCGCATTGACCGCTGAGCAGATGACACGCTATCCAGAGCGTGGACCGCTCGAAGAGTTAGCGGCACAGCATCTGTCCTTGGAGTCAAATCAGGTTATGCTGACCAACGGCGTCGATGAAGCCATTCATCTGCTGTGTCAGGCTTATCTGGGCGCTGGCGATGAATTGCTGCTGCCCGTGCCCACCTACACCATGTATGAGATCTACGCCGCGGCAACCGACGCGCGCATTCAGCGGATTCAGGCCGATGACACCTTCGCATTTCCTGCAAAGCAATTGCTCGCTGCCATCACGCCTGCGACCCGGCTCATCGCCATCGCTAATCCCAACAGTCCTACGGGTGCGGTGGCCTCGCGTACAGATATGCTGGCCATCGCTGCGGCTGCGCCGCAGTCCATCGTTCTGGTGGATGAAGCCTACGTTCACTTTCACGGTCTGACCGTGATGGATGCAATCCGCAACACGCCCAATCTGGTGGTCGCCCGGACGTTCTCCAAGGCCTACGGGCTTGCCGGTTTGCGTCTCGGGCTGTTGGCTTCACGCGAAGAAAATCTGCGATGGATTCGGCGCGTACTTTCCCCATACAGCGTAAATGCGGCAGCACTGGCGGCATTGCGCGCGGCGCTTGAGGACGAGGAGTACACGGCGCGCTATGTCAGCGAAGTTCTTGCAGCGCGCACGGAGTTTGAAGCAGCCCTGGATCGCATGGGTGTGCGCCGCTGGCCTTCCGAAGCAAATTTCGTCCTCACCCGGATCGGTGCAAAGCACAGTGAGTTCTGCGCATTCATGAAGCAGGCTGGAGTGCTCGTGCGAGACCGTTCAGCCGACCCTGGCTGCGATGGCCTCGTGCGCATCACCGTGGGAACAAGAGAGCAGATGCGTCACGCCGCAAAGACCATGGAGGGCATTCTGCACTCGCTACACATTCAAACAGAACAGATGGACGGAGTAACACAATGAAAACTCTGACAGTGATTGACGACAATGCCGAGCGAATCTCTGAACCCGTGCGCAGCGCAGAAATCATGCGGCATACAACAGAGACGACGATTGTGCTGCGTCTTACCCTCGAAGGTCGAGGCCAATACAAAGTCCGCACAGGGATTCGCTTCTTTGACCACATGCTGGAGCTGTTTGCCCGCCACGGCGGATTCGATCTGGAGCTGAGTTGCAAGGGCGATCTCGATGTCGATCAGCATCACACCGTCGAAGATGTAGGCATCGCATTGGGCGAAGCTTTTGATCGCGCCTTGGGTGACAAGCGCGGCATCCTGCGCGCAGGCTACTTCGTCATGCCCATGGACGAAACTCTCGCCGTCGCTGCTGTCGACCTTTCCGGTCGCACCGCGTTTGCTGTCGATACAACGGTGCGCGCGCGACTCGTCGGCGATCTGCAAACCGAGCTGGTGACCGACTTCTTTGAGGGATTTGCACGCGGTGCTCGGGCCAACGTTCACGTTAAAGTCATGTATGGTCGCAGCACACATCACAAGATTGAAGCAACCTTCAAAGCCTTTGCGCGAGCGTTGCGCGGAGCCTGTTCTCGTGATCGGCAGATGGCGGATTTGCTGCCAAGCACGAAAGGCTTGCTGTAATGGTGACGGTGGTGGATTACAAAGCGGGCAATCTGACTTCGGTCCTCAAAGCCTTGCGATTTCTGGGGGCTGATGTTGGCGTTGCTACCCATCCGGAGACGCTGGCGACGGCGACCTGTATCGTGTTGCCTGGGGTGGGCCATTTTGCCGCAACCGCGCGTCTGGATCAGTCTGGAATGACGCAGGCGATACGGCACGCCATCGCGCGTGGCGTGCCGTTTCTGGGCATCTGCGTGGGTATGCAGTGGCTTTTTGCAGGCAGCACGGAAGCTCCCGATCAACCCGGTCTCGGATATTTTTCGCAACAAGTCACTCGCTTTCCCGCAGATCACGAAAAAGTGCCGCACGTGGGCTGGAACCAGCTTGAGTTTGCTGCCGACAGTCCGCTCCTGCAAGGCGTCTCCAGTGGCGAGTATGCCTATTTCACTCACGCCTGGCGCGCGCCTGTCACCGACCAGACCATCGCCACCACCCGCTACATCGAGCCATTTGCCGCTGCCTGCCAGCACCGGCTCGTCTGCGGCGTCCAGTTCCACCCGGAAAAATCCAGCGTGGTCGGACTAAAAATTCTTAGAAACTTTCTGGAGATGTCCACATGTTGACGCGACGCATCATTGCGTGTCTCGATGTTCGCGACGGGCGTGTCGTCAAAGGCGTTCAGTTCGTGGACATCATCGATGCCGGCGATCCTGCCGAGCTTGCGCTGCGCCACGCCGCGGGCGGTGCCGACGAGATTGTTCTGCTCGATATCACAGCGTCTCACGAAGGTCGCGCAACGCTGCTCGACACGGTGCGGCGAACGGCTGAACAGCTTTTCATTCCCTTCACCGTCGGCGGTGGCATTCGTACGCTCAGCGATGCAGCAGCCGTCTTTGACGCAGGTGCCGACAAGGTGAGCCTCAACTCCGCCGCATTGCAGACGCCCGAGTTGATCTCGGCCATCGGCGCCGAATACGGATCGCAGGCCGTGGTCATTGCCATTGATGCGCGCCGCGATGCGCAAGCGCAGGATGCTGTGCGTTCCGCGCGCGTCTTCACCCACGGCGGCCGACGCGACGCGGGGCGAACCGTGGTCGATTGGGCGCGTGAGGCCGAGCTGCGCGGAGCAGGCGAGATTCTGCTCACCTCGATGGATGCCGACGGCACGCGCGCCGGCTTCGATTGTGCGCTCACCGCGGCAGTCAGCCGAGCGGTCAACATTCCCGTAATCGCCTCCGGAGGCGCCGGCACCGTAGAGCACTTCCGCCAGGTTTTCACTGACGGATGCGCCGATGCCGCGCTCGCCGCCAGCATCTTTCACTTTGGCGTATCGAGCGCTCGCGCGCTGAAAGAGCAGCTTGCCGCGCAACAGATTCCCGTGAGGCTTCCATGCTGATTCCTTCAATTGATCTGATGGGTGGGCGTATTGTGCAACTGGAACAGGGCGAGCGGCTCCGTATTGCCTCCGACGATATCGACTACTGGATAGAACGTTTTCGCGGCTACCGTCGCGTCCAGTTGATCGATCTCGATGCGGCGATGGGCAAAGGTGAGAACACGGCACTGGTCGAGCGGATTGCGCGACAACTCCCCGTGCAGGTTGGCGGCGGCATTCGCTCCGTTCAGGCGGCGCAGCGCGCGCTGCTTGCCGGCGCGCGCCAGGTGATTCTCGGCTCCGCTTTGTTTGCAGAGCAGAATGGGCGCGGCTCGGTGCGCACCGCCTTCGCGCAAGAGATGGCAACCGAAATCGGAGCGGAATTCCTTCTGGCCGGCATCGACTCACGCGCCGGGCGAATCGCCATCAAGGGCTGGACCACATCCATTGCTCTCACCGCAGAGGAGGCAATGGCCGCGCTCGAGCCTTTCGTCGATGGCTATCTGTACACGCACATCGATGGCGAGGGCCTGCTTGCCGGATTTCCGCTGGAGGTTGCGCGCAGGTTACGCGCCCATACCGTGCGCCGACTGATTGTAGCCGGAGGAATTCGCAACCAGGAAGAGATTGATGTTCTGCATGCGATGCGCGTCGATGCCGTGGCCGGCATGGCCATCTACACCAATCTGTTGCAGGCGTGAGCGCAAAAAAACAATCGGAGCCAACGCGATGGCTGACTCCGATTGACTTTGCGTAAACTTCTTTCAAAGTGTCTTCATGTCCAGCACAAAGCGATACTTCACATCCTGCCGGAGCATCCGCTCAAACGATTCATTGATCTGCTGCACGGGAATCACTTCCACATCGGCGGTAATCTTGTGCTTGCCGCAGTAGTCGAGCATCTCCTGCGTCTCCGGCATCCCGCCAATCATCGAACCCGCGATGGACAGTCGTTTGGTAATCAGCGAGAAAACACTGACCGCAGGAGGCTTCTCCGGCAGTCCGACGAGCGCAAGTGTGCCGTCCTGTTTCAGCAGCGTGAGATACGGTTGCAGATCATGCGGAGCCGAGGCAGTGTCCAGAATAAAGTCGAAGCTGCGCGCGTGGCGAGCCATCTCCGCGGCATCCGTGGACAGCAACACTTCGTTTGCACCCAGCCGCAGCGCGTCGTCTTTCTTCTTGAGCGAAGTGGTCAACTGCACCACATGCGCGCCAAAGGAGTGCGCAAACTTCAACCCCATGTGTCCCAGGCCACCCAGTCCGACGATGCCAACCTTCATGCCTGGCCCCACCTTCCAGTGGCGCAGCGGAGAGTAGGTCGTAATGCCCGCGCACAGCAGCGGAGCCACTCCCGCCAGGTCCAGTCCTGCCGGAACCGTGTGTGCAAAGCGCTCATCCACTACATAATTGCTGGAGTATCCGCCCATCGTGATGGAGCCATCGACGCGATCTTTTGCGGCATAGGTCAGCGTTGCACCCTGCTCGCAATAGTGTTCTTCGCCGCCCTTGCACGGAGCGCACGCGCGGCAGGAATCGACGATCACGCCGACGGCGGCAATGTCGCCCACTTTGAACTTCGTGGCAGCCATGCCCACAGCGGTCACGCGACCTACAATCTCATGGCCGGGCACCATCGGATAGATCGACTGGCCCCACTCATTGCGAGCCATATGCAGATCGCTGTGACACACACCGCAATAGAGAATATCAATCAGAATTTCGCTTGGCAGCGGCTCGCGCCGTTCGAACGCAAAGGGTGAGAGTGGCGATTGCGCACTGGTAGCGGCATATCCTCGTGAAGCTGTCATAAACACCTCGAAATCAAATGAGTTTGTGAATGGAAAACAGATCAGTTGCAGTTGTTTATTCGATGCGTCAGCGCTCAGGAAGAATCATAAATCAGCTTCCCTGGCGATTGCGACGCGCGGAATCTGCTGGTAATCGGACAAAAAAGCTATCTTCTGAAAATTCGCTTCGGCCAGCAATGCAGCGACCGAATCCCGCTGGCCAAAGCCGATCTCCAGCGCCAGCATCCCCTCCTGGGTCAGAAAATCAGGAGCAGCCTGAATCAGGCGGCGATAGATGGCAAGACCATCCTCGCCTGCGAAAAGTGCCAACTCCGGCTCGTAGTCTCGCACTTCAACCGCCAGCGAATCCTTGTCTGTGAGCGGCACATACGGCGGATTGGAGACGATGCAGTCAAAACGTTCTCCGCCCACAGCGGAAAACAGATCACTGATGTGAAACTCAATCCGATCTGCCACGCCGTGACGTGAAGCGTTTTCGGCAGCCACGGAAAGTGCGGTGGAGGAAAGATCGACCGCGACGCAGCGCGCCTGAGGACACTCCGCAGCCAGCGCCACAGCAATCGCCCCTGATCCGGTGCCAACATCCAACACGCGTGGATGCCCGCGACCACGCAGAAAATCAAGCACGTGTTCCACCAGCAATTCAGTCTCCGGGCGTGGAATTAGCACCGCAGGATGGACAGAAAAAGTTAGACCAAAAAACTCAACCTCGCCCAGGATGTATTGCACCGGTTCGCCGGCCATTCGGCGACGAAGCAGTGGCTCCAACTGCTGCACACAATGGCCAGGGATGCAATCGTCCGCATGGGCAAAGAGCCATGCACCATCACAATGCAGTGCGTGGCGCAGCAGCAGTTCCGCATCGCGAGCAGCGCGTTCCGGATGTGGCCCGGCGGCCAGCCGACTCTGCGCCTCTTGCGCCAGCGCGCGAACCGTTTTCGCGCGCTCCGGATCAGGCAGCATGAACCGCATCTGCCTTCAACTGCTCGGCCTGCCCATGAGCAATCAGCGCATCGACGATCGGTTGCAGACGACCTTCCATAATCAGATCCAGTTGATGCAGCGTGAGTCCGATGCGATGGTCGGTCAGGCGATTCTGCGGAAAGTTGTACGTGCGAATCTTTTCGCTGCGGTCGCCTGTGCCCACCTGCTGTTTCCGTTCTTTGGCCAGCGCCTGATGCTGACGCTCCATCTCCACTTCATACAGGCGAGAACGCAAGACGCGCATCGCCTTCTCGCGATTCTTGATCTGCGATTTTTCATCCTGGCAGCTGACCACCGTGTTGGTCGGCAGATGCGTAATACGAATCGCCGAGTACGTCGTATTGACGCTTTGTCCGCCCGGTCCTGACGAGCAAAACGTATCGATGCGCAGATCCTTCGCCTCAATTTTGATGTCTACCTCTTCGGCCTCCGGCAATACTGCAACCGTAATCGCCGAGGTATGCACTCGCCCTTGTGTCTCGGTTGCGGGCACACGCTGCACGCGGTGGACGCCGCTTTCGTACTTCATCTGCGAATAGACGCGGTCGCCCTCGATCAAAGCGATGATCTCTTTCAGCCCTCCCACTGTAGATTCGGAACTGGACAGAATCTCCACTTTCCAGCGGTGCTGCTCCGCAAATCGCACATACATCCGAAAGACCTCTGCGGCAAAAAGCGAAGCCTCATCGCCGCCTGTGCCGGCACGAATCTCCACGATGACGTTTTTGTCGTCGTTGGGATCTTTCGGCAGCAGCAGAATCTTCAAAGCTTCCTCGATTGCGGGCAGCTTTGGCTCCAGCAGGCTGATCTCATCCGCCGCCATCGCTCGCAGTTCCGCGTCCGTCTCGCTCAGCATCTGACGCGCTTCTGCCAGAGCCTGGCTGGTCTGCTTCCAGCTCCGATACATCTCCACCGTTTCTTCCAGGTCGCGATGCTGCTTCGCCACTCGCTGATAGGCTTCGCGATCCTGCTGCGTTTCCGGCTGAGCGAGCATTTCGCCCAGTTCGTTGTAACGAGCTTCAATTTGTTCCAGACGATCAAACATGGGGCTTCCTTGGGTGGGTTGTTCTGGGGCGATCTCGCGCTCAGGTCGCGCTTGGCAAATAGGTCAATTCGATTGCGATCAGAATTGGGACACGGCAGAACAGTATGGCGGCGGGAGCCGCTAAAGAAGGGCCGTAATGGCGCATGAACCGGTCACACTTCCAGTGTAACGTGATCCGCGTCGCAGCGCGATCTTTTGTGCCTGCTAGGGCATCACCGGCAGCAGTAGACGCGACGGATACTTCGGGTCACTGACGATGGTGACAGTTGCCCTCTGGTACGCCGATGCCGGCGCGGTCATGATATTCGGCACAAAGGTCTGTGGATTGCGGTCGTAGAGTGGAAACCACGAACTCTGCACCTCCACCATGAGGGTGTGGCCTTTGCGGAAGACGTGATCAACGTCGTGCAGGCTCCAGCGAAACTCCGTCGTCTTGCCCGGCGTAATCGCTTCGGGGTGATCAAAGCTCTTGCGGTAGCGTCCGCGCAGAATCTCCATATTCGTCATTAGCTGGTAGCCACGCATCGCCGGGTCCGGATCATCGTCCGGATACTGATCGATGAGCTTGACCACGAAGTCTCCATCTGAGCCAGTTGTGCGCGCAAACAGATCTGCAAAGACCTCCCCGGTAATCGTCAGGTCATGGTTCAGTGGCATGCGCCACGCGGCCACATCGCTGCGACCTGTTACAAATCGCTGATCCTCCACCATCCACGTGTACCACTGCGATCCTTTGCCATAAGTCGGTTGAATCGGACGGTGGCGATAGGGAACAGGATTGGCTGGATCGGAGACGTAGGCGACATCGCCCGGCGCGCAACCACTCCCCTCATGCAATTCACGATCAGCTCCGAGACAAAAATCTGTCATACGTGAAGCAGGTGGCGGAAAATGCGAGTAATACTTCCACGTATTCGATCCCGTCTGGAAGCTCGCCGTATCCTCCAGCGTAAATCCCGTCTGATCCTTCAGATAGTGCGCAAAAAAACGGGCTTCGATCTGCTCGCGATACTGCTCACCGATGGCTGCGCCATATTGCAGCGCGCCGATATGCCGCGTCGTCCCCGACCATGAACCATGCCGCCACGGACCAAGCACCAGAAAGTTCTCATGATTCGTGTCATGCGGCTCCAGGCGCTTATATTCCTCCTGCGGGCCCCACATATCTTCCTGGTCATAGTAGCCGCCAACGGTCAGCGTCGGAACCGCGACGGAGTTCAGGTGATACTCCACGCCGCGCGCGCGCCACACTTCGTCATACGCCGGGTGATTGAGAAAATCCTGCCAGGTCGGCAGTTTCTGTTTGACGCCGGATTGAGCCACATCCTGCGCAAAACTTCCGCGCTCAAGGAAAAATTTGTACCCGTCTACCGGCTGGCCGGAAGCGTCTTTGCCGTAGTCGTCGAGGACGACGTTTTCCTTGCTGCTCTCCAGCATGATGCCGTAGTCGTAGCCATACGTCTGGCGAAACGCTCCGTTGTGAAAGAAGTCGTCACCGCGCCACACATCGATCATCGGCGCCTGCGGCGAGATCGCCTTGACAGCCGGGTTCGGATCGATCCCCGCCATCGTCGTCAGGAACCCTGGATAGCTGATGCCCATCACGCCCACGCGACCGTTATTGCCTGGCAGATTTTTCACCAGCCAGGCAACCGTGTCATAGGCATCGGTGCTTTCGTCCGTGGCCTTCGGGTTGCTGTGGTCGGCTAGCGGATGCATCATCCGAAACCTTCCCTCCGAGCCGTACCGTCCGCGAATATCTTCCTCGACGCGAATGTAGCCGTCGCGGGCAAGCTGCGGCTGGCTTGCGATGAACGCAGCCGGAGTCAATCCGCTCACTCCATACGGCGTCCGAGTCAGCAGGATTGGCAGCGGCTCGTGCATATCGGTCGGCATCAGGATCACGGCGTGCAAACGTACCCCGTCGCGCATCGGAATCATGGCTTCGCTACGCTCGTATTGGTGAAAGAGATGGTGCTCAACATCGCCGACACGCATCAGCGTGATCGAGCCTCCATCGGGCGCAATGCGAGTCACCGACCAGCCTGCGGGCAGCTTTTCAAAGCGGAAGCGAACATTGTTCTCCGTCTGAAATTCATCGTCCCCAATCGCTCTCAGCGAGGCGGGCATCTGGCGTTCGCTTTCCATCCACAGCTTGCCCTGCTGCGGATAAAAGCTCAGCGGTGTGTCAGGCTCCGCCGTCTGCGCATACGCGCCTGCAACTGCGTCCAGGTCCTGCTTCTTCGTCGCCGATGCAGGTCGAGCGGCCAGCGCAACCAGCGCGAGAGAAATCCCAAAAGCCACGCGAGCAAAAAGCCGTCGGATATGCGTTGAAGTCAGGTTCATCAGCATTTGCCCCCACGAGTCTTCGGTCCCAGTGCAATGCAGGCAGAGTATCACGGGCCGAAAACCACGGGCCGAAACACGGATCCTGCAAGCCGCATCGCAGCCTTATCCGATTTGTCCTTTTTCAGATATCCCATTGGATACAAATCGTCACGCTCAATGATATGCTTGCGCTGGTGAAATCCATCATTTCCATTGCCATTCCCCACTCAGGAGACTGATTATGAATCCGCATCTGAAGCTGCAACCGAAGTTCACGCTCTTTGCTGCTGCTTTGCTCGCGCTGCTCCTTCCCGTCGCCGGCTGCAAATCCGGCTCGAAGTCCACCACCGCATCCGGCGCGGCAGCCCCCGCTGGCGCTTCCTCTGCGCAGGGCAACAATGCCAATCTTCCACCTGCAGGAGGTGCTCCTGGGTCTGCCGCGCCGTCTGCTCCCATGCCGCCACCACCGCCTGCTGTTGTCACTCTGCCGGCCGGCAGCCGAATTCGTGTTCGCCTCGACAGCGACCTCGGCTCCAAGATCAGCCAGCCCGGTGACAGCTTCAGCGCCACCGTGGCCGATGACGTGATGAGTAGTGACGGGCAGGTCATCATCCCGCACGGGTCACGCGCCGAAGGCACCGTCATCGAAGCCAAGCCTCTCGGCCGCTTCAAGGGTCAAGCCATTCTGGCCGTGCAGTTGGATCGTGTACACACGCAATGGGGCAGCTACCCCGTGCGCACCAGCACCATCGACAAGGTCGAGAAGGGCAAAGGCAAGCGAAGCGCGCTCATGATCGGTGGTGGAGCCGGTCTGGGTGCCCTGATCGGCGGCCTGACCGGAGGAGGCAAAGGCGCTCTCATCGGTGGATTGGTGGGCGGCGGTGCGGGCACCGCGGGCAGCGCATTCACAGGAAACAGGCAGATTGTGCTTCCGGCCGAAACCCTGCTGACTTTCCACCTTGATCGCTCGGTTCAAATCACCGAGTAGTCCGGCCCTTACCCATTGCACACGGAAAACTCCCGGCGGGATGCCAGTTTTTGGCATCCCGCCTTCCATTTCCGCCCGTTCACGCCGTCTCCACCGTACACTTGAAGAAGTAGCGGCACCTTTTGAGGAGTATCCCGTGATCCCGGCCTGTATCCGCTGTGGTGAATCCCTTCGCGAGAACGACCGATTCTGCGCCATCTGCGGAATGCCGCAACTCGTCTGTCCCTCTGGCGAGTGGACCGATGCATCCTCCACCGATTCGTCCCTCGCTTCCGACGCCGCTCCAGCCCTCGATCCGCGTGGCCTTTCTGAGACGGGCATCTCCTGGCGCATTGCGCTCAACGCGGCCATTCTCCTCGGGATTCCCGCTGGTCTGCTTTGCTCTGGTCTTTCCACCATCGGCCAGTCGCTTTCCATCCTCTGGATGCTGGCCGCCGCGGCATGGGCCGTCGTCCTCTATGGCCGCCGTGCTCGTCCCGGCTGGATCACCATGGGCATGGGAGCGCGCATCGGATTTGTCACCGGACTGGTGGCCGCATGGTTCACCCTCTTCGTCAACGGCATCGCTCTCTGGCTTCAGCGTTTCCCGCTTCATCAGGGTGCGCAGATGGATGCCGAATGGGCTTCGCTCGTCGCACGCTTGATGGATCAGGTCACCCAGATGAACCATCAAATGGCTGCCCAGCCAGATTTCTCGAGTCAGGATGCCGCACAGATGGTCCATTTCTGGTCCACCCTCCTTCAGTCCTCTCAAGGCCGCGCCGGATTCACGCTCTTCGCATACCTCTTTGCTGCGTTTCTGCTGCTGCTGTTTGCCGTCCTAGGTGGTCTTCTGGGCACGCGCCTGCTGCCCGCTGAGCGCCGACGACCGCGCGTCTGATCCTTGCACCGTTTCCATCCTCACCGCCTCCGGCTACAATGACAGCAACGCATTTTTCGCCGTCATTCCATCCCGTCGAAACCCACTGGAGTTCTTCATGAGTGAAGCCGCCCATACCCCGAAGCTACGTGAAAAAGGTCGCCTGATGTCGGCCTCTGAGATTGAGCGGACCCTCGTGCGACTCGCGCATGAGATCGTCGAAAAGACCAACGCCACTCAGGACATCATGCTGGTCGGCATCAAGCGTCGCGGAGTCCCGCTGGCCACACGTCTCGCCGCGCTCATCAGCACCATCGAGAAGCGCCCCATCGCCACCGGCGTCCTCGATATCCAGTTCTATCGCGATGACCTCAGCACCCACGACGATCGCCCCATCGTGCGCTCCGTCGATCCGGCCATGGATGTCAACGGGCGCGATGTCATTCTCTGCGACGATGTCCTCTACACCGGACGCACCGTGCGCGCGGCTCTCGATGCGCTCTTCGATCACGGTCGCCCGCGCCGCGTCCAGCTCGCCGTGCTCATTGACCGAGGCCATCGCGAGCTGCCCATCGAAGCCACCTACGTGGGACGTAACGTGCCCACCAGCAGCCGCGAGATCATCGAAGTCAAGTTCCGCGAAGTCGATGAAGATGAGCAGGTGCTCCTCGTGGAACGTGTAGATGGGTAGGCTGAATCGGGGTTGGCGAATTTGTGTTGATTGGATTTGTGTTGGCTGGATTGCAATTCGCTGAATGCAATCCATCTCCGTACCCGTCCTCTTTCTCGCCTGCTACCGGCCAGCTTCGTCCGCTTTCATTCCCGGCTCAGTCCCACTTTTTGCCATCCCCCACAGCACAACTGCGCCCAGTCTGAGTAAACTAGCTCGGGAACCCTATGACTGTTGATCGACAATCCGTCCGCGCGTCGCGCACCGTACCCAATTCACTTCCCGCTTCCACCCCGTTTCCCGCAATTGCTCAGCATCCCGGCTCCCTGCTTTCGGTTGCCGATCTCACGCTCGATCACATCGCCCACATCCTCGCTCGCGCCAGCGCGTTGGAGTCCGAGGACCCGCTTGCTCGCGCCCACCGCCTGGCCAAGCGCAAGATCGCCTTGCTTTTCTACGAGTCCTCCACCCGCACCCGCACCAGCTTTGAGCTTGCCGCCAAGTCTCTCGGCGCCGACACCACGCTGGTCTCCAGCCTTTCGTCCAGCATTGAAAAAGGCGAATCACTCAAGGACACCGGCCTCACCCTGCGCGCCCTTGGCGCGGAGGCCATCCTCCTGCGCCATCCCAACTCCGGTGCGCCGTGGTTGTTGGAGCAGGTCACCGGCCTGCCCGTGCTCAACGCGGGCGACGGCATGCATGAGCATCCTTCGCAGGCTTTGCTCGACCTGCGCACCATCCTGGCCTGCCTGCGCTCCGGCGTCACCGCCATCGCCGCGGACACCCTGTCCGGCGTCACCGTCACGATCACCGGAGACATCCTTCACAGCCGCGTCGCGCGCAGTAACATGCTTCTGCTGCCGCGACTGGGCGCGCAGGTTCAGCTTTGCGGACCACCGGCGCTGTTGCCCGCCATGGCTGCTGAGGTCGGCCCGGGCATCCGCATCGAACGGGACTTCGACCGCGCACTGGCCAGCTCGCAGATTGTCATGATGCTGCGCATTCAGGCCGAGCGGCTCGCCGGTCTTCAGCTCGATCTGGATGAGTATCGCCGCGACTACCAGCTCACCGCCGCGCGCCTGGCCGTCCATGCGCCTGCTGCCCACATCCTCCATCCAGGCCCCATCATTCGCGGCCTGGAGCTGACCGCAGAAGTTGCCGACGGTCCGCAATCCCGCATTCTCGATCAGGTGCGTAATGGAGTTGCCATCCGCATGGCCCTCGTCGAACGAGCGCTCAATCTTCACACATCCGCCGTTTCCGGAGCCGCCCAATGAACCCCGCAGCGCCTCTCACCCTCATTCGCGGCGGACGCCTCATCGATTCCGCTGCTGGCATCGACGAAAAGAAAGACTTGCTGCTGTGCGATGGCCGAGTCGCCGAGGTTGCCACTCCGGGACGCATTCGCCTGTCACCCGAGGATGCCGCGCATGCAGTCACGCTGGATGCCACCGGCCTGGTCGTTGCGCCGGGCCTCATCGACATTCACGTTCACCTGCGCGAGCCTGGGCAGACGCACAAGGAGACCATTGCCACTGGAACGGCCGCGGCTGCCGCGGGTGGATTCACCGCCGTCGCCGCCATGCCCAACACCACTCCGACCAATGACTCGCCCGAGATCACTCGCTGGATGCAGTCGCCGGAGCGCAGCGCAAGTGTGCGCGTCTTTCCCATTGGCGCTGCCACGCGCGGCCTGCGCGGAGAACAGATCAACGACTTTGCCGCGCTCAAGGCTGCCGGCGCCGTCGCCGTCACCGACGATGGCCACCCCATCCTGCGCGACAACATCATGCGCGAAGTGCTTATTGCCGCCACACGTCACGGACTTCCCGTCATCCAGCACGCCGAAGACACACGCCTCACCGAGGGAGCCAGCATGAATGCCGGCACTCTGGCTTTTCGTCTGGGCCTGCGCGGCATGCCGCCCGAGGCCGAGTATGGCCTCGTCGAGCGTGACATTCGCCTGGTGGCCGAGCTGGAGCGCGAAAGCAAAGGCGCGCGCCCACATCTGCATGTAGCCCACACCTCCACCGCGCAGGCTGTCGCAGCCGTGCATCAGGCGCGTCGCAACGGTCTGCGTGTCACCTGCGAGGTCGCGCCACATCACTTCCTGCTCACCGAGCAGCACATCGGCTGTTACAACACACACGCCAAGATGAACCCTCCGCTGCGCTCGGAGGCGGACCGCGACGCCATGATCCAGGGCATTCTTGATGGCGTCGTCGATGCCATTGCCACCGACCATGCGCCGCATGCGGCGCATGAAAAAGAGGTAGAGTTCGAGCGCGCTCCCAATGGCATCACGGGCCTGGAGACCGCGTTGGGCCTTTGTCTCAAGTGGCTTCATGGTGAGTGGCATCTGCCGCTCAGCCGCGTCCTCAGCCTGCTCAGCACACAGCCCGCTGCGCTGCTTGGCTTCAAGGGCCGCGGTACGCTGGTGGCTGGAAGCTTTGCCGACGTCGTCGTCTTTGATCCGGACGTCGAGTGGACCTGGCGCGCGGCCGATTCGCGCTCCCGCTCACGCAACTCGCCCTTCGACGGCTGGACCCTGCGTGGTCGCGTCCGCTACACCCTCAGCGAAGGCCGCATCGTCCACTCCGCCTGATCGAGACCGCCGGGAACAGCAGTCATTGGTCAGTGGTCGGGAGTCAGTGGTCAGTCACACCACTGCCGCTGCCTTTGTTTTTGCTGTGGCTCTTCTTGTTGTCATTCCCGAAGGGAATCCGCTGTTGCTTTTCGCCTGCGTCCTCAGCTAGAGCATTTTCGCTCCCTGTGCTTACAGTCGAAACTCTTTCGGCGTGGCTTTTCTTCAATGAAAAGCCACACGAGCAACTGCCTGCCGGTATAGACAATGAGCGAAAATGCTCTAAACCCAGCTCGCGACCACCGGAAGCTCCACACCCCTCCGTGGCGCGCACAGCCCGCAGTTGCTCCAGCACTCCGCTTACGGCGTGTACTCCCACAGGTCGTTGTGGTCACCCGCCTCAGTGCCACCACCAAAGAGCCAGAGATTGCCGGAAGTATCCGTCCACCCGCAGGAGCCTGAGCGGCTTTCAGGTGCGTTTTGACGCGACGGGACTCCGAGCGTTCCCCATGAGCCGATGGCGTTCAGAAAATCGTTGCCGCTCATCCATGTCCATTCTCTGCTGGAACGATCAAACTTCCAGAGATCATTGAGCAGCCCCACCTGAATCGTGGAACCGGATGGATCGAGTCCGTCTCCGCCGAAGAACCAGAAATTGCCCTGGGCGTCAACCCAGACCTGGGGATTCGTACGTGCTCCGATTACATTCGTTGGCGCTGGCTGAATCTGCGTGCCGTAGCTCGGCGGTTGATTGGCTTTGTCAGAGCCGCTGATCCACGCCCACTTGCCGTTCGAAAACTTCCACAGATCGTTGTGATACACCTCCTGTAAGTTCGCATCCACAGAGAGGCCGCCGAAGAGCCAGAAATTCCCTTGCGCGTCGGTCCAACTCGCCGGCTCAAACCTCGCGCCCGGCGTGTTCGCTGCATCTGGAACGCCTTGCGTTCCATAGATCGGGTTTGGCCCAGCGATATTTGAGCCTCCCATCCAGGTCCATTCCCCGTTTGAATAGCGCCACATGTCGCCAAGCAGATAGCCAACGCTGCCTACGGCGTCGTTTCCTATACCGCCATAAAGCCAGAAGTTTCCTTGTGGGTCGGCCCAGTTCGCTGATCCGAACCGTGCCCCGGGGAGATTGTTGGGCGAGGGTTGACCCATGGTTCCGTAGATGCCCGGAGCAGCCTGATTCGGTTGGCTCGGACCGCCCATCCAGGCCCACTCTCCGCTGGACGGAGTGAACTTCCAGAGGTCGTTGAGAAGCAATTGGTTTCCGCCGCCAAAGATCCAGAAGTTCCCCTGCGCATCCACCCAGGAAGCGGCGAAGTTTCTGCCCGGGGGCTGATTCTGCTTCGACGCCACGCCCAGAGTTCCATAGCTTCCCTGTTCGTTGTTCGCGTATGCACCGCTCATCCAGGTCCACTCCCCATTGGAGTATTTCCAAAGATCGTTTGGCCATTGCGTCTGCGCGCTTGGCCCATTGCCGCTAAAGAGCCAGAAATTGCCGGATGCGTCCATCTGACAAGCCGCGGAGAAATGTGCCGCAGGAAGATTCTGTGGCGAGGCAACTCCCAGCGTTCCATACGTTCCCGTTCCGCTTGGATCAATGGGGCCGGCCTCCCAGGTCCATACCAGCTTCGAGGGCGGCGGCTGGATCGTCTTCGTAGCCGATCCCCCGCCGCACGAAGTGAGCCCCTGGATCCCTGCGCATAAAGAAAACAGGGATAACATCGATATCCAGTTTGTGTTCCGCACGATCATCCTATTCATGAATAAGTTTTCGACTGCTCAGCGATCTCCGGTCGTTATTATGGCTTTTGCGAGCATCCTGTGACCGAAGGATCCTGCGGAGTTTGGAAGACGATGGTGTGGTAAAGAGTGTCTTCATACAGTGCGACCTCCTCCTGACATCCTGCTGTCGTCGTCTCCAGTAAAATGTTCGTTTGATTGAATCCGCCGTTGGACTGACCCGTGCTTTTCAAAGTTCTGCCACGTCCACTGGTCCGTCTGTTTCTGCCCATAGATCGGCGTACTCGCACCGATCGTGATTCCCGTGGTGTAGGAGTTACTGGACCCAGTCGTAAGAATGGTGCTGTCCTGAACAGTGTCTTGCAGCGATGAGCCACTGGAACCGCTCAATTGCAGTAGCTCGGAAGACGTGCTTCCCTGGCTTGCAGGAATAATTACGTATCGACAGTCAGGGATTGTATAACTGGGATAGGTGTGTACCGGGTTGGTTGCCGTGCATGTCGTTCCAGATACGTCAACAGATGCCGGAGATGTGCTTCCCGGCACTGGATTCGACGTGAAGTTTGTTGTGTTGTAATTCAGCAGTGCATCCTGCGCAACAATCTGCGCGAAATCGGCAGGAGTGCATCCGCATTGATCGGTTCCACAGTTATATGCCTGATACTCGGCTTTGTTGAGATTCTTGCAGATGTTCGCAAGTCCAGGCACGGTTAATCCCGATGTCCCCGATATCTGCTGTGGAACCAGGACGGAGTTTTGCACCGTCGTCGCTCCAGAAGAATTTGGCATCATATTACCGGCAGGAACAATCAGCACATCGGCATAGGGTGTGGATGTGCCGGAAGTGGGCGCACTCGACATCTGATAACTGATCTGTTCATTCGTGTCTTCGTCGGTGACCACTGTAACCAGCGGATTCAGCCAGATAGCGATGTCATCCCTTGTGTGATCGATAGAATCGTAATTCCCGCTGTTCAGGGTTGGCGATGTGGAGGTGTCGTTGATTGCGCCGACTGCACTCTGCCATGTACTGACAAACTCTAACGAATCTGAACTCGTGGTGGATGATCCGTAAAAGCCGCCGATCGTAAGATATCCGCGGATGCCTGTCGTCGAAGAGATAGTTTGTCCGTAGGTGAAGTTACTGCCGATGGTGGTTGTTGTGCCATCGGTAACTCCTGAAACCAGACCTTCCGTGCTTTTATTGCCGGGTGGCGCGTAGAGGATGGAGACGACCTGATAGGCCGGCCCGAGTGTGGATGTGCTCAGAGTCGGACAACTGGCGTTCCCATTTCCGTTGGAGAAGTTGAAGACACACTCGCCAGCGGAAACAGTTGTTCCGTTCGTATTTGTCAGGTAGAGCGGGAGCGTGGATGGCTGCGTGTAGTTGGGGCAACTGACGGAGCCGGAACCCTGCGCGACGACCTGTTGGCCGGGGAGACTATTGCCGCCAAAGGAGAAGTCGGAATAGGTAGTCTGCGTATAAGAGCCACCCGGTCCACAGTTGCCGCTCGTGGTGGTGATCGTGAAATTCAGTGTTCCGGTCAGCATTGTGCCATTAGATTGTTCTGCGCTGACGCTGAGCGAGGAGGGCGTTTGGGCGTAGGCTGGCGCGAACGTGCCGACGCAGAGTAGCAACAGGGCTACTACGATGATTGTTAGATTGTAAGTTGCCGGGGGGGGGGTAATTTGGGGCTTTCATGGGGGAGGGTATCC
>JAJZEA010000037.1 GCA_021851335.1 Acidobacteriota bacterium
AGCAGTGTGACGGAAGTGTTTCCAGCAGGTGGTGGAGTGGAGCTGCTGCCGCCGCAGCCGACCAGCGCAACGAGAAAAAGAGCTGCGATAACCGACGAAAAACTACGGGAAAGTGAGTGGGGATGAGTCGCCATGCGCGCGTCCTCTCGACCAGTGAATCTCGGAGAGCCAGACGTACGGGAACTACTTCGAGTTGGAATCAAGATATTGTGGGCAAAAAACGGGTGTCAAGCAGGCAGGTGGAAGGTCTTCCGATGAGATGAAAAGCCGGATCAGTGCTGATGGAAGGGCCAGTGGTGGTGGTGGCGAGCGCGGAAGAGGTAGAGGATCGAGCCGGAGGTAGCGATGGCGGCGGCAGCGGCAAGTTCTGTGAGCGGGTGAGGACGGAAGGCGAGGATGAAGAGGAATCCGGCGATGGCGGCGAAGACCGGGAGCGGGTAAAGCGGCATGCGGAAGGGTCGCGCGATGTGGGGGTGTTGACTGCGCAGCGCGAGCAGGCCGAAGTGCTGAAGCAGGAACTGGAGCAGGATGCGAATGACGACAAGCAGCGCGATGACCTGGCTGAGGGAGAAGAAACAGAAGAGTGTGGCGGTGAGACCGAGCGCGACGAGAGAGCGGTGGGGAAAGTTGTGGCGAGGGTGCAGGGCTGCGAGCGGGCGGAAGAAGTTGCCATCGCGAGCGGCGGCCCAGGGGACGCGGGAGTAGCCGAGCAGCAGCGAGAAGACGCTGGCAAAGGCGCTCCAAAGGATAAGCGCGGCGAGGACGCGGGCGGCGGTGGAACCGAAGGCGGCATGGGCGAGATCGGCGACCATGGCGATGCGATTGGCGGAGTGGAGTGTGCCGGAGCTGAGCGCGGGCAGCAGGGCAAAGTTCATGGCGAGATAGAGAGCGGCGACCAGGGCGAGCGAGAGCAGAATGGCTCGGGGGATGGTGCGCTGAGGGTTGCGAACTTCCGAGCCGAGGAAGCAGATGTTGTAGTAGCCCCAGTAGTCATAGCAGGCGATGAGAGTAGCTTGGGCGAGCGCGGGTGCGAGAGCGAGGGTGGGCCATCCGACGAGTGAGTTGAAGGTGGGCGAGGGGTGAATTCCGGCGGAGACGACGGCGCCCGAGGCGACGACGCCGATGATGGTGACGAGCACGCCAAAGAAGAGGATCCAGGCGAGGCGCGCAACGGCTGTGAGGTTGCGGTAAAGCATGAGCGTGACGAGGAGGCAGGCCGCGGCGGCGATGAGGCTGGTGGTGTGGAGGAATGGGACGCCGGGAATGGGAATGGCGAGCGCGGGAAAGAGCCAGACGGTGAATGCGGCGACGCCGAGGCATCCGGAGGCGATGGAGAGCGGCGCAGAGAAGCTGAGCTGCCAGACATAAAGAAAGGAGATCCAGCGACCGGCTCGGCGAGGGTTGTAGAGGTGACGCAGGAAGGCGTAGGAACCGCCTGCATCCGGGAATGTGGCGCCGAGTTCAGCCCAGACCAGCCCGTCACAGAGAGCGATGAAGGCACCAAGGATCCAGGCCCATACAGAAAAGCGAGCGCCGGCGGTGGCGAGGATGATGGGCAGAGTGACAAAGGGGCCGACACCGATCATCTCCATCATGTTGAGGGCGACGGCGGTGGGAAGTCCGAGTCGGCGGGTGAGGCCGGAATGGGCAGATGGCTGGGACATGGAGCGGGTGTGGCCCGTTGGCGGCTACGCGGATTGTACACTGACGGTGAGATGAGAGATACGAGAAGCAGGCAGATGGCGGCGTGGGTGGCGTTGGCGGCGATGGTGGCCGCGCAGACGCTGGCGGTGGGTGAGGCGACGGGCGCGACGGCTGCGGGATTGGGGGCAATGCGGTTTCCAGCGGCGAGCGAGCGAGCGGAAGCGCTGTCGGTGGATCGCGGCGCGGCCGGGCTGGCGCTAAGCCTGAAGCGGCTGGGCACCTGGGCGAGCGTGATGGATATTGTGGCGCATCCGGATGATGAGGACGGCGGAATGCTGACCTATGAGAGCCGGGGCGTGGGAGCGCGCGCGAGCCTGCTGACGTTGACGCGCGGCGAGGGCGGGCAGAATGCAATGTCCGCCGATGCCGACGACGCGCTGGGAGTTTTGCGGACGAATGAATTGCTCGCAGCGGATGAATACTACGGCGCGAGGCAATACTTCGGCACGGAGGCGGACTTTGGGTTCTCAAAGACGCAGCAGGAGGCGTTTGAGCAGTGGGGGCATGATCGGGTGCTCTATGACGCGGTACTGGCGATTCGGCGGGAGCGGCCGCTGGTGCTGATGGCGACGTTTGTGGGGGGGATTACGGATGGGCATGGGCAGCATCAGGTTTCGGGCGAGATTGAGCAGGAGGCGTATCTTTCGGCGGGAGATCCGAAGGTGTTTCCGGATCAGTTGAAAGCAGGACTGAAGCCGTGGACGCCGCTGAAGGTCTATGGCCGCGCGCCGTTTGCGCCGGTGACGTCGAAGGGAATGTTTGATTACGCGACCGGCAAATGGGCACCGGCGCGGTTCTATAACTATGTGACGAAGCAGTGGTCCGATCAGGCTCCGAAGGCGGATGTGGAGATTTCGTCGGGGGAGTGGAATGCGGTGGATGGGCTGAGCTATCAGCAGATCGCGCGGACGGGCTGGGGCGAGCAGCGGTCGCAGTATGGGGGCGGGAATCCGACTCTGAGCGGCGAGGGCGGAAGCGCCTATCACCTGTGGGCCTCGCGGGTGACGAAGACCGACGGGGAGGGTGGAGTTTTTGCCGGGATTCCCGTGGGAATCGAGGGCCTTTCCTGGCTGGTGACGCGGTCTGACGGCACGGGTCAGGAAAGCATCGCTCCGGGGTGGCTGACGCGTGGGTTGGGGAAGATGGCCGCTGCGGTACAAGCAGCGCAATCGGGCTATCGCGCCGAGCAGCCGGAGCGGATTGCGCCCGAGCTGAAGCTAGGGTTGGTGGCGACGCGTGCGCTGCGGGAGCGTGTGTTGGCGAGCGGGCTGGCTGAGCCGGGCAAGTCCTATCTGGCAGATGAACTGGGGCGCAAGGAGCAGCAGTTTGAGACAGCGCTGGGTCAGTCGCTGGGGCTGGATTTGCAGGCATTCACGGTGAAGAGCGCGAAGGTGGGGGGTGGTCCGTTTGGCGGCGGCATCGAAGAGACGCCGACGAGCGCAGTGCCGGGCGAGAAGCTGCTGGTACGGGTGCATACAAGCGAGGCGGCACAGGATGTGAAGCTCGCGCGCGTGTGGCTGCGCGGAACGGATGGGCGACAGTGGAATGCTGACGCGGCGGAGAATCCGACAGCGGACGCGACGCTCGCTGCGACGGTGCCGGACGACGAGCCGCCGACGGAGCCGTATTTCACGCGCCCCTCGGTGGAGCAGCCGTATTACGACGTGAAGGTGGCAAAGCTGCGGGACGACCCGTTTGCGCCGTATCCGCTTGAAGCGTGGGCGGAGTTCCATTATGACGGGGTTCCGGTACAGATGGGCGAAGTGGTGCAGACGATGCATCGGGAGCCAGGTCGTGGAGGCGTCTTTGAGCCGTTGGCTGTGACGCCGCCGATTGGGGTGAGCGTGGAGCCGCAGGCGCAGATTCTGCCATCGGAGGGTGGTCCGCTGGTGGTGCGCGTGGTGGTACATACGCAGGGAGCAGCCAGCGGAACGGTACGCCTGAAGCTGCCGCAGGGATGGGTGGCCGAGCCGATGGAGGCTTCGTTTGCGCGGAAGCAGGCCGGGGATGCCGAGCCGGTGAGCTTTCGAGTAAGGCCGCCGATGGCGCTTGCAGCAGGGCGAAAGATTGCGATCGAGGCCGAGGCGGAGTGGAATGGGCAGCAGTTTGCGAGCGGATGGCGGAGCGTGGGCTACCCGGGGATGCGGCCGTATAACGTCTATCGCGCAGCGGCGATGGAGACGCGACGCGTAGATGTGAAGGTGGCGCGAGGGCTGCGCGTGGCGTATGTGATGGGAACGGGCGATACGGTGCCGGAGGCGTTGCGCGGGCTGGGCATTGAACCGCACCTGCTGACGGCGCAGGAGATTGCGCAGGGAGATCTGTCAGCGTGGGATGTGATTCTGGTGGGAATTCGGGCCTATTCGGTGAGGCCGGAGCTGGCGGCGAATGAGGCGAGGCTGGAGGCGTTTGAACAAGCGGGCGGAACGGTGATTGTGCAGTACCAGAGCGGAAATTTTCCGGCTCCGTTCGCGCTGAGCATGGGCGGGATGCCGGAGCGCGTGGTGGAAGAGACGGCTCCCGTGAAGCTGTTGAATGCCGACAATCCGTTGCTGACAACGCCGAATCGGATTACGGAGCGGGATTTTGACGGATGGGTGGAGGAACGCGGACATTCGTTCCTGGATACGTGGGACAAGGCGTATACGGCGCTGACGGAGACGGCCGATCATGGGCAGGATCCGCAGCGCGGAGGGCTGCTGGTGGCGACGGTGGGCAAGGGTCGGTTTATTTATGTGTCGTATGCGCTGTATCGGCAGTTTCCAGAGCTTGTGCCGGGGGCGTATCGTCTGCTGGCGAATCTGGTGAGCGCAGGCGCGAAGACGCCGTAGAGACGAAGATTCGGTGCTTCCAAATGGGCGAGGTAGGGCGGCGAAAGCCTTCGGCCTCGCTCATTTTATTTGTTACGGGAAGATGACAAATGTTGCTGGTGTGTTGCTTATGTTGCGCTGCGGTTAAATGATGAACGCCAGATGCGGATTTGTCATCTCTGTTTGCCGTATATTCACACAACTCTGTGACTCTTTAAGAAGGTTTTCCCCAGGATGGCCGTGTATTGCGCCTGTAGTCGGTGTGTGTGCGGTCGATGGATACCTTAGCGAACCGTAAAGAGAGGCTCAATGAAGACCAGGAAACAGACAGCGAGGACAGCGATGCTGGCGGCGGGTCTGATGCTGATTCCGATGGCTATGGGAATCGCACAGACGACGAAGAAGCATCATGTGGCAGCAAAGAAGGAAGCGCCGGCGAGCGCCGAGCAGCTCCAGCAGTTGAAGGATGAGCTGGAGGGCGAGATCAACGCGCTGAAGGGCGAGTTGGCGGATCGCGATGCGAAGCTGAAGGCAGCGCAGGACGCCGCCGAAGCAGCGCAGCAGACGGCGGCCAAGGCTGAAGCCGCTGCAGGTGAACAGCAGCAAGCCGCCACCGAGAATGCTTCCACGGTGAATACGCTGAATGCGACCGTATCGAGCCTGAAGGCAAGCCAGCAGCAAATGGCCGCCACGATGACGACCGAGCGCAAGACGATGGAGAAGCAGATCGAGCATCCCGACGCGATTCACGTGAAGGGAATCACGATCTCGCCAACTGGATCGTTCATCGCGGCAGAAACGGATTATCGTAGCGCGGCGACCGGCGGTGGCCTGAATACGGCGTTTGGCGCGATTCCGCTGGCCAATGCGGATGCGGCGCAGATGAGCGAGTTTAACGGAACGGGCCGTCAGTCGCGACTGGCATTGACGGCGACAGGCAAGATTCCGTCGATGACGATGACAGGCTACTACGAAATGGACTGGCTGGGCACAGGCATCACGAGCAACAACAACCAGAGCAACAGCTATGTGCTGCGGCAGCGGCAGTTGTGGGTGCGCGCAGCCTTGAACAATGGATGGCGCTTCACGGGCGGTCAGATGTGGTCGCTGGCGACGGAGACGACGCAGGGGCTTACGAACGGATCGGAGATTCTGCCGGCTACGATCGATCCTCAGTACGAAGCGGGCTTTGTGTGGACGCGTCAGTATGGTTTCCGCGTGACGAAGGATTTCGGACGGAAGTTCTTCCTTGGTGCTTCGGCGGAGGATCCTCAGATTCTGCTGGCGGGCAATGGACTGCCGACGAATCTGCTGGTTGGATCGGCCGGAACACCGGGCGGCCTCTTCAACCCGACAGCGAACTACTCGTTCAACGTGGCGCCGGATTTTGTGATCAAAGCAGCGTTGGAGCCAGGTTGGGGACACTGGGAAGTGTTTGAGATCAATCGGTTCTATCGGGATCGTGTGTATCCGAATGCTGCGTCAAAGTCCGCGACAGGCGCGTATAACGATTCGACCTTTACGGCGGGCATCGGCGGCGGCTTCCGCGTACCGTTTGCCAACCAGAAGGTTTCGCTGGGCCTGAAGGGATTGTGGGGTCAGGGAATGGGCCGTTACGGTTCGTCGACGATTGCCGATGTGACGCTGCGACCGGATGGACAGATTGCGCCTCTGCGCACGCTGTCGGCTTTGAGCACGCTGGAGTTCTTCCCCAACAGCCGGACCTACATTTACCTGAACTACGGCGGCGACTATGTGGGTCGGCGTTACTTTGGCAGCGAAGGCTACGGCTCTCCGCTGACGAATATGACGGGCTGCAACACGCAGCCGGTTCCGGGTGGACCGTTCAGCCCTGCTGCTCCGGCCAACTGCGGCGGGAACACGAAGAACATCAACGAGTTCACGGCAGGCTACTGGTACTACTTCTACAAAGGGCCGATGGGCGGACTGCGGCAGGGCATTCAGTACAGCTACTTTGTGCGCGACCTGTGGTCGGGCATGGGTGGACCTCTGAACCCGAACGGCGCCGCTCAGGGAACAGACAATACGCTGTTCACCTCGTTCCGTTACTACTTCCCATAAACCGGAAGTGCATGAGAAAAACCAGAAGGGCGCTTTGCACTACGGGAGCGCCCTTTGGTGTTTGCAGGAGAACGCGGCGAGCGTGGGTGAAACGGTGTTGCAGGCGGGTATACACTGACTGAAAGCGCGAGCGGAAGTGGCGAAATTGGCAGACGCACCAGACTTAGGATCTGGCGCCCACAAGGCGTGGGGGTTCAAGTCCCCCCTTCCGCACCAGAGATGGCTGGCGTGAACAGAACCGCCCAAGCCGAGAGAGAGTAGAGAGAGACGATGAACGGAACCGGACAGACGCCGCGCGTGCAGATTGTGAATGACGCGAATTATCGCGACACCTATGCCAACAGCGTGCAGATTCGCGTGAGCGTGTGGGATTTTCACCTGGTCTTTGGGCAGGCAAGCTCGGAGAATCCGGAGCAGGTGAGCATCCAGAATCAGCAGGGGATTTATCTGAGTCCGCAACAGGCAAAAGCGCTGTGGAACGTGCTGGGACAGAATCTGGCGCAGTATGAGCAGGCTTTTGGCGAACTGAACCTGGAGCCGCGCGTGGGAGATTTTCCTCAGGGCGCGGTGAACTAACCCTGGCAATGAACGAACGACGACGGCTGCGAAGAACCAGCGGTGCAGCGACGCCAAGCCGCGAGCGAAGCTGGTTGAGCCGCATCGTGCTGCCGCATGACGAAGACTCGATGCCGCTTTGGCGCATCTTTCCGTTGATCTTTGCGGCGCTGTATCTAACGCACTGGAGCCTGCTGAACCTGCCCTACTTCTGGGACGAAGTTGGGTATTACATTCCCGCGGCGTGGGACTTTTTTCGTACAGGCAGCCTGATTCCGCAGACGACGATCTCGAATGCGCATCCGCCGCTGCCGTCGGTTTATCTGGCGCTGTGGTGGCGGCTGGGCGGATTTGCGCCTCAGGTAACGCGGGAGGCGATGCTGGTGGTGTCCTCGTTCGGGCTGCTGGGTGTGTGGCGTCTGGCGATGCGGCTGAACGGATCGGCGCTGGTAGCGGTGTGGACGGTGGTGCTGTCGGGCCTGTATCCGGTTTGGTTTATACAAAGCACGCTGGCCCATGCGGACTTGATGGCCGCAGCGGCAACAATCTGGGCGCTGACATATGCGCTGCCGACAGTCCAGGATGCGTCGAAACCGAGGATGGCTTGGATGGCTGCGGTTTGGTTCAGCGTGGCCGTGCTGGCCAAGGAGACAGCGCTGGCGACTCCGCTGGCGCTCGCGGCGTTTGAGGGCGTGGCGGCCCTGCGGACGCGGGACAGCGCGATTCGCAGGGAACACTGGCGGCGTGCGGGTTGGAATGCGGTGTGTGTGGTGCCGCTGGCGGCTTGGTACGGGTATCACTTTGCGAAGACGGGATTTGTCTTTGGAAACCCGGAGTTTCTGCGCTACAACGCGACGGCGACGCTGACGCCGGTGCGGTTTCTGGCGGCGCTTGGGCATCGTGTGCTGCACCTGACGGCACACATGAACCTGTTTGTGCCGGTGTTGCTGATGGCTGCGGCGATGATGCTGGATCCGGTTCGGGACCCCGTTCGGGCTGGCAGCGACGGTCTGCGCCCTCGCATGGACCTCCGGGCGCAGTGGCGAATCTATGCGGTGCTGGGGGCAAATGCAGTAGCGTTTTCCCTGCTCGGCGGAGCGCTGCTGACGCGATATCTGCTGGCGATGTATCCGCTGGTGCTGCTGTTGGCGGTCTCGACGTTTCATCGGCGGGCGCGTTGGTGGCAGGTGATGGCGGCGCTGAGCGCGGCAGCTTTTGTGATGGGAATTTTTTTGGACCCGCCGTATGGGTTTGCGCCCGAGGACAATCTGAGCTATGCACGGATGATCCTTGTGCAGCAGGCCGCGGCGCAGGAGCTGGAGGCGAAGTATCCGGGAGCCGTGGTGCTGACGGCGTGGCCAGCGACCGATGAGCTGACGCGTCCGGAGCTTGGCTATGTCAAGAAGCCGTTTGCGGTGGATCGAGTTGAGGATTTTTCGCTGACGCAGATCGAGCGCGCGGCAGAGGACCCGGGTGGGTATTCTGTGGCGCTGGTTTTTTCCACGAAGTTGGAGCCGCATGGACTGCCGTTCGGACTGGCCAGCGTGGTGGACTCGGCAGGGATGGAAGAGCGGTACTTCGGCCTGCATCACGATCTGTCTGCGGCGATGGTGGCGGCGCGGCTGCATGGGACAGTGATTTGGGAGCGGCGAGATGGGCTGGAGTGGGCGGCGATTGTTCACTTTGACCGCGCAGTGGATGCGCGTGTGGACGAGCCGAAAGACGTGGGCCGAAGCGCAGAGCGACAAGCGGGCAGCGGCCTATAATCAGGAAGACGTGAAGGATCGAAAAAGCATACGCAGAATGGCGCGCGCGCTGGCGTGGACAGGTTCGCTGGCCATGACAACGATGTCCATGATGCCGCTGGTCATAACGGGGCTGGCGGGCTGGGTGGCCCATGCGCAGACCGGCAGCGCGACCGCAGGCGCGACTTCGATGCCGTCGATGCGTCCGATTGTGCTGGTATTGCCGTTTGACAACCAGACAGATCCGGCGCGGACGATGCAGGTGAGCAAGCCGGCGGAAAAAAGTGAAGCAGGCTCGGCAGAATCCCATGCCGGTGGACCTACCGTGAGCGAAGCCAGCGAGATGGTGAATCTGGACTGGATCCGCGAGGCGGCGGCAGAGATTCTGAATCGGCGGCTGACATCGGTGGGATATCTGGCGCTTACGCGCGAAGATCGGCAATATGCGCTGGAGCATCTGGGGCTGCCGGAGAATCTGCAACCGAGCCGCGCGACAGCGTTGCGCGTTGCTGAGACGCTGGATGCCGGATACGTGGTGATTGGGAGCTTTGCGGCGGAGGGAACACGACTGCATCTGACGGCGCGGGTGATCGATGGGACCAGGCTGCGGATGAGCCGAGAGTTGGTGGAGGATGGCGAGATCGCGCAACTGTTGCCACTGCTGGATGGGCTGGCGTGGCAGGTGGCGCGGGAACTGAATCCGGATCTGGACGTGAGCCGGGAGACGTTTGTGGCGGCCAGCCGTGGCGTGCGTCTGGATGCGTTCGAGCAGTATGTGCGCGGGGTGACGGAGCGCGATCCAGCGGAGCGGGAACGGCATTTGAAGCGGGCGGTGGCGCTGAGTCCGGAACTGACGGAGGCGTGGATGGCGCTGGGACGCGAAGAGTTTGAGCAGCAGGAGTATGAGGATGCGGCCTCGTCGTTTGAGCATGTTCCGGCAGGGCATCCGGCGGCGCTGGAATCGGATTTCTATCGTGGGCTGGCGCTGATCTACTCGGGCGGATATGAGCAGGCGCAGACGGCGTTCGCGGCGATTGCGCGAGTGTTGCCGCTGCCGGAGGTGGTGAACAACGAAGCCGTGGCGCTGAGTCGGCGCGGGATGGATGGGACGGCGCTGTATCGCCAAGCGTCTGGCAGCGATCCGAAGGACGAGGATTATCACTTTAACCTGGCGGTGAGCCTGCATCATGCCGGGGACGTGGCGGCGGCCAGGCGTGAACTGGAGCAGTCGCTGAAGCTGAGCACGAGCGATACTGAAGCAAGGTCGCTACTGGCGAGGTGGAGCGATGCGAAAGCGGAACCGGTGCCCGCTTCGCAGCCGGTGGCAGAGCCGGGTCCGGTTGCAGCGGCAACTTCGGCGGATGCGATGGACGGAACCGAAGCGCTGGAACGCATCAAGCGGCAGTATGATGGAGCCGCATTTCGGCAGGCGGCGATGATGCTGGAGTCGGTGGAGCAGGCGCGGATTGCGGCCTTGCCCGCTTCGCAGCAGGCGTTGAAGCTGAGCCGGGATGCGCAGACAAAGCTGAATGAAGGATTGCTGCTGGAGGCCGAGCGCGAGTATCGCCAGGCGTTGGCAGCCGATCCTCATTGCGCGGAGGCGCACGCGGGTCTGGCCGAGGTGATGGAGCGCGCGGGCGAAGTGAAGGGTGCACGCAGCGAGGCGCAGGCATCCTTGAGCGAGGGTCCGAATGTGGACGCGGAGTTGGTGTTGGCGCGGCTGGATCTGGCGGCCGGCGATGCTTCGGCGGCTCTGGCGGATGTGGATGCGGCGCTGCGGTTGGATGGAAAAAACCGCGCGGCGCACGATCTGCGTCGATTGATTGATCGCAGGATGAAGTCTGGGGATGCGACGCAATGAGGTCAAGGCAATGACGACAGGAAGACATGCAGAGGAACAAAGAAGGAAAAAGCCGCAGCAGATTGCGGCTTTTTTGCTGTGCGCAGCAGGACTGACGCTGGCGGGGCTGACACTGGCGGGGCTGACACTGGCGGCGCAGGGTGCGCAACCGCGGGTGGAGCGCGTCGTGATCGACGATACGGTGCAGCCGGTGAGCGCGGCGCGCCTGGAGCGAGGCGTGGCGCGGGCCAATGCGGATGGCGCAGCGCTGGTGGTGATTGAGTTGAATACACCGGGTGGATTGCTGGATTCGACGCGGGAGATGGTTGGCGCCATGCTGCGCTCGCGGGTTCCGGTGGCGGTGTACATTGCTCCCGAGGGAGCGCGCGGCGGGTCCGCGGGATTCTTTCTGCTGGAGGCGGCAGATGTGGCGGCGATGGCTCCGGGAACAAATGCGGGAGCATCGCATCCGGTGCTGGAGGGTGGCGAACCGGACGCGACGATGAAGCAGAAGATGGAAAACGATGCGGCGGCATTTCTGCGCTCGTATGTGGCGAAGCGAGGACGGAATGTGGACGCCGCCGAGCAGGCGGTGCGTAATTCGAAGGCATATAGCGCGCAGGAGGCTCTGGATGCGCACCTGATCGACGTGATTGCCGAGAATGACGCGGCACTGGTCAAGGCTCTGGATGGACGAACGATCACGAGGATGGACGGGAGCCAGCAGCGGCTGATGCTGGCAGGAGCGCGGATTGAAACGCTGGAGCCGACGGTTCGGGAGCGTGTGCTGGGCGCGCTGGAGAATCCGAATCTGGCACTGCTGCTGCTGGCGCTCGGCGTGCTGCTGATCTATCTGGAGTTTCACCTTCCGGGGACGATTGTGCCCGGCGCGACGGGCACGGTGATGGTGCTGGTGGCGCTGTTTGCGCTGAATATGCTGCCGGTGCGGCATACAGCGCTGCTGTTGCTGGTGGCCGGGGTGGTGCTGCTGGCGCTGGAGGTGAAGTTTACCAGTCACGGATTGCTGGCTCTGGGGGGAATTGTGAGCCTGACGGTGGGGATGCTGACGCTGGTGGACGCGCCGGTTCCGGAACTGCGAGTGAATCCGGGTGTGGCGATTGGAGTGGGCGCGGGATTGGGCGGGATTACGGTGTTTCTACTGCGGCTGGCGATGAGGGCGAAGCGGCGGAAGACGCTGATTGGCGTGGCGGCGCTGGTGGGCGCGAAAGGTGTGTCGATGGAGCCGATCGGGAGTGCCGTGGATGCAGATGGGCGCTGTGGCCGTGTGATGGTGGAGGGGGAAATCTGGGAGGCAACTGCGAGCGAGCCGTTGCTGGCGGAGACGGCGGTGAGGGTGACGGGTACGGATGGGGATCGGCTGCGAGTCAGCCGGGCCTGAGTGCAGCGCACAGGCGAAGAGTAGAATCCATGATGCGCAGCGCAAAAGGCTGCGAGGAAAGAGGAGCGGCGATGACGACGGGGATACCGATGCTTGTGGTAGTGGTTCTGGTGGCGCTGTATCTGTTCAATTCGATCAAGATTTTGCGCGAGTATGAGCGGGCGGTGATCTTTCGGCTGGGGCGCGCGCTGGGTGAGCCAAAGGGGCCGGGTATCTTTCTGGTCTTTCGTCCGCTGGACCAGATGGTGCGGGTGACGATGCGGCAGGAGGTGATGGAGGTGCCGCCGCAGGATGTCATCACACGCGACAACGTGACGATCAAGGTGAATGCGGTGGTGACGCTGCGTGTGATTGAGCCGATTGGGGCCGTGGTGAAGGTGGCCAATTACGCGTATCAGACCTCGCAGTTTGCGCAGACAACTTTGCGCTCGGTGCTGGGCGAGGTGGAGCTGGATGAGTTGCTGAGCCACCGAGACAAGCTGAATCTGCGCATCCAGGAGATTATGGATCGGCGAACCGAGCCATTTGGCGTGAAGGTGCAGAGCGTGGAGGTCAAGCAGGTGGACCTTCCAGAGCAGATGTTGCGCGCGATGGCGCGGCAGGCCGAGGCGGAGCGCGAGAAACGCTCCAAGATCATCCACGCCGAGGGCGAGTTTGTGGCTGCGCAGAAGCTAGTGGAAGCGGCGCACCTGCTGGCGACCGAGCCGCTGACGATGCAGTTGCGCTATCTGCAGACGCTGGCCGAGATTGGGGTAGAGAAGAATACGACGATCGTCTTTCCGCTCCCGATGGATGTGCTGTCGATGCTGCGGGATGTTGTGACGAAAGGAACGCCGCAGGGCATGGTGAGCGGCGGAGCCTCGGCGGTCGAGGGGAATCCGTCGTAGACTGAGGCTGATGGGGCTGGATGGAACGGCCCGCAGGAGCCGGTTTTGCGCAGTTCTGCATTTGACGACGAAGAAGAGGAACGCATTGCGCCGGATCGCGAGCTGACTCTGAGCACCGGAACGCTGCTGGGATTGTTTTTTGCGCTGGTGCTGGTGTGTGGGCTATGTTTTGGCGTGGGATATACGCTGGGGTCGCATAGCGGCGACGCGGCGAGCGCACGAAGCAGCGAGAAGACGGCGGATCCGACGAAGTTGGGCAAAAGCGCGGAAAAGCCTTCGCCGGAGGTCGGCAATGCTCCGACGGGCGGTGCTGGTTTGGAAGCGCAGGCGGCCAGTGGCGGGAATGGATTTGCAGCAGGAGCCACGCCTGCGGCTCCGATGGCGGATAACCTGACGGCAGCTCCTGAGGTGACCGGGCAGGCGGCGGCGACTGGTCCTGCGGCCGTGCAGCAGGCAGTGAGCCTGACGGCCGGTGCAGCAGGTGCGGCTGGACAAGGGATGCGTGTGCATCCGGCGCTTCCGCAGCCCGCGACGCAGCCCGCGCCTGCTGTAGCGGCAAGGACGGTGGAAGCCGCGCTGCCAGCTACGAATCCTGCTGCCAGTTCGGCAGGAGCGGCGGAGATCATGGTACAGGTGGCGGCGGTGAGCGATCCGGTCGATGCGCAGGTGCTGCTGGATGCTCTGCGGAAGCGCGGCTATGCAGTGAAGCTGACACACGGAACGACGGACAGCCTGACGCATGTGCAGGTGGGACCGTTTGCCAGCCGCGCGGATGCATCGGCGACGCGCCAAAGACTGCTACACGATGGCTACAACGCGATTGTGAAGTGAGTGCTGAGCCGACGCGAAAGCGATCCGGTGGGCAGTTCGGGCCTGGAATGAGGCTTGGAGATCAAGTCTTGCGATCAAGTCTGGAAATCAGGGGGCAACGCGCTGGCGATGGCGTGGCGAACGTCGGTCATCAACGCCTCGCGCGTGGAGTAGTTGGCCGGGTGGATGGGCGGGTGAAAGGTTACGTGCGCGGTCGCAGGGAAGATGCGCAGGCTGCCTTTGCGCATCATGGAAGCTGTGCCGTAGATGGTCACCGGAAGGCAGAGCGCGCCGGATTCCTGCGCAAGATAAAACGGGCCTTTTTTGAAAGGCAGCAGGTGCCCGTCACGCGAGCGTGTGCCCTCTACGAAGACGGTAATGTGGGTGCCGCGAGCGAGCAGGCTGGCGGCGCTGCGGACGTTTTTCTGCGCGTTCTGGGGCTTTCCGTCGCGAGCCACGGGGATGAATTCGCCGAGCCTCATGCCTAGTCCGAGGATAGGGATGCGCATGAGGGACTGCTTGAGAAAGATGGAGGTGCGTCCGGGGATGAGCGGGAGCAGGACCGGCGGGTCTAGATTCGAGACGTGATTGGCCATGAAGATGACGGCGCGGTCGGAAGGGACGTTTTCGATGCCGGTGATTTGGACGCGAATGCCAGCGAGACGCAGGCCGGTGCGCGCGATGGTCATGGCGGTGCGATAAAGCGGCAGGACGTTGCCTGTGAGGAGAGTCCAGGGAATGTAGACGAGGGCTGCGGGAACGCCGAGCAGGACGATGGTGGCCAGAAGCACCAGGGCGGGAATCACGGGGTTGGCTCCGAGTGAGATTCAGGATGAGCGATGCGCAAAGACGCGGGTAATTTTTGATAGATGCCGTCGAAGCCGCCGTTCGAGAGGATGGCGAGCACGTCACCGGGCGCGGCCTGGTGGACAAGGGTGTCGATGATTTGGTCGGTCGAGGAGCAGAGCAGGGACGGTGTGCCTTGCTCGTTGAGCGCGGCAACCACCTGCTCCGGGTGGAGCCGTTCGGACTCCGGGATGCGCTCCTGCTGATAGACATTGGCTAGCAGGACGCGGTCGGCGAGAGCAAGGCTGGCTGTGAGTTCCTGCTCGAAGACGTTGCGGCGGAGAGTGTTGGAGCGCGGTTCAAGAATGGCCCAGAGACGCCCTGAGCAACCATCGGCTGAGGGAAACATCTGGCGCAGGGCGCGCAGGGTTTCGCGGATGGCCGTGGGGTGGTGTGCGAAGTCGTCGATGACGGTGATGCCAGCGACGCGGTCGCGCACCTCCAGGCGTCGACGAACGCTGCGGAAGCTGGCCAGCGCTGCCTGGATAGCAGCGACAGGAACGCCGTTCCGGAAGGCCAGCGCGGCGGCGGCGGTGGCATTGAGCACGTTGTGTTCACCGGCGATGGGCATGAAAAAAGTGGCCCAGAGTTGACCATCGAGCAGGAGGCTCCAGTGGCTGTGGCCGTCGGCAAAGTGAAGATCGGCGATGCGCCAGCGGGAGTCAGGAGCCAGGCCGTAGCGTTCCACCGGGCAGAAGGCGCGAGCAACGCACTCGGTGACGTTGCTGCTGCCGTCCCAGGCTAGAATGACTCCGCGACGCGGAACGAGATTGACAAGGCGGCGAAATGCAGTCTGGACCTGCGCCAGATCGGCATAGATGTCGGCGTGGTCAAACTCGACGCTGGTGAGAATGAGCGAGTCAGGGAAATAATGGAGGAATTTTGGTCCTTTGTCATAGAAGGCGGTGTCGTATTCGTCGCCTTCCAGGATGAAAGGCACGGTGGGACGAAGCTGGAAGCTTGTGCCGAAGTTCTCCGCGACGCCGCCGATGAGGAACGACGGCTCGAAGGCAGGGTCGCTGGCAGCAGCGGTCTGGAATATCCAGGCCAACATGCTGGTGGTGGTGGTTTTGCCATGCGTGCCTGCGACCACAAGGGAATGGCGCGCGGGGCGACCGGCGGGCGCAAGAAACTCCTCGCGGAGAATGGCGGCCATTGAGGTGAACGGGATACGTTCGTCGAGGATGCGCTCGACCTCTGGATTACCGCGCGAGAGCGCGTTGCCGATGACTACAAGGTCGGGAAGAGGGTCAAGATTAGCCGCAGCGTAGGGCTGAGCAACCGGAATGCCGAGCGAGGCGAGCAGGTCGCTCATCGGCGGGTAAGCAGCAGCGTCCGAGCCAGTGACGCGGTGACCCTGTGCGCCGAGCAACCCGGCGATGGAGGCCATGGCGGTGCCGCAGATGCCGGAGAGATGGATGTGTTTTGTCATGCGTGGACCGCGGGTTCAAGCAGGTGAAGGGTGGTTGTCAGACCGGGTCGAAGTTCGGCAGCTACACCGAGAGTGAGCGTGACGTTCGGGCCGGAGACGTGTCCGCTGCGCAAGCCGAAGGCGATGGGACCGGGAAAATCTTCGAGAGATCTGAGGATGGCGTCATGGAGCAGGTCGGCAGGCGCACCTGCTGAAGCGCAGTCAAGCATCTCGCCGAAGACAATGGCGCGGACGTGATCGAGCAGCTCGGCGTTGCGCAGTTGCCAGAGCATGCGGTGAATCTGGTACGGACGCGCGTTGACGTCTTCGAGAAACAGAATGGCTCCACGCGGCGGCGCTGGCTCCCACGGCGTGCCGATGAGCGCGGTCAGGATGCTGAGACAGCCGCCATAGAGCGTTCCGCGAACCGGGTAGGGGGTGTTGCCTTCGCGCAGCAGGCGCAGGCCCTCGGCTGCGCCGACCGAGTATGGCGTGCCGGAGAGCGCGGCGCGGAAACTGGGCAGGTGAACGCCGCCCTGACGCGCGAAATCAGGCGAGATCATGGGGCCGTGAAACCCCGGCAGGCCGATAGCGTGAAAAAGCGCCAGTTGCACGGCCGTCAGGTCGCTGTAGGCGAACAATGGCTTGGGATGGGCTGCGATGAGGTCGATATCGAGGCCATCAAGCAGGTGATTGGAGCCGTATCCGCCGCGTGTAGCCATCAGCAGGTGTGTCTCCGGGTCGGCAAAGGCGGCGTGGAGATCGACGAGCCGCTGCTGGGTTGTACCGGCAAAGTACAGCGGGCCGCGCGTGAGCGCGTGTGGCGCAACGGTCGAGGAGTAGCCAAGCGCGGCGAGCGCGGCAGAGCCAGCCTCTACGCGCTCCAAACGTGGCGTCGAAGCAGGCGAAAGAATCGCCGCGTGACCGGAGTCAGGCACGGCATGCGGCAGCAGAAGCTGACCAGCGGCATGGTGCGGGTCAAGCGGAAACGCGGGAGCGAGATCAGGCGCGGAGTCTTTGCGGTGCATAGTCGTGACTCAGGATTAGACCTAAGATTCGATCCAGGCTTCGCCGCGAGCGATCAGCGTGGCCGGGCCGGTGAGCATCAGCGGTTCGTTTGCGCCGGGCCAGTGCACGGTCTGCATGCCGCCGGGGGCGAAGATTTCGATGGGCGAGGATGCTCCGAAGGCAGCAATCATCGCTGTGGCTGCGGCGGAGGTTCCGGTGCCGGAGGAGTGAGTGGGTCCGACGCCGCGCTCAAAGATACGCAGCGCAACCTGATCGGGCTGGTTGCGTCCACGGCTGAGCGGCTGGATGAATTCGACGTTGGTCTGGTCGGGAAAGTCGGGATGGAAGCAGATTTCCTCGCCAATCTCCTGCCAGGTTCGTCCGTCGATGGAGAAATCCAGCGAGGCATCGGGCTGTGGCGGGTTGCTGACAAGCAGGACGAAGTGCGGGTTGCCGAGGGAGACGAAGACGCCGTCAAGACGAGAGCCGTCGGCCAGTTCGACGACGCGCGGCTCCCAGTCGGGAATATCCATGTCCGTGGTGATGAGAGCGGTGGGCGAGCCGGTCTCGCGCAGCTCGATGAGCGTGCAGTGGCGCGGCCCGGCGTCGGTGTGAAGAAGCAGGGTATCGCCGGGTTGCGCATCCTTTTCGTAAGCCATCCATGCGGCGACGCAGCGAGTGCCGTTGCCACTGATCTCTGCCAGAGAGCCGTCAGCGTTGAAGAGACGGAGGGTGGCAGCCAGCGGGCCGCGCGCCGGGTCATCGTTTTGCCATTCCAGGAACTCGACGCCATCGGCACCGATGCCGGTGTTGCGGTCGCAGAGGGCAATGGCGAGCGTGGAAGGATCAAGGGCGGCTATGTCGCTTACGGCGACGATAAGAAAATCGTTGCCGCAGGCGTGGGCTTTGGTGAAGGGGATCAACGCAGGGTGGTCCTTCCGTGGGTTCTCAGCCCGATGCTATCACCGCGGGGCAGTCGAAAGCACGGCGTGAGCCAGCGGAGATAGCGTGGAGACGTACAGCGCAGAGTCGGGTTGTCCTGGCGCTGCAAAACGGGCAAGCAGGCGGAGATCCTGGGGATGAGCGCGGACGGCATCCGCAACAGCGTCGCCGTCAAAGGCGAGAATGATGGCGACATGACTGGCTGGGGCGGCCAGCGCGGCGCGGAAGTAGAGGTAATCGCTTTCGTTCAGGGTCTGGCGATAGGTCAGTCCGGCGAGGGGAATGATGGACGGAAAATCGGAAGTTTCGACAAGCGTGAGCGCGTCGGGGTCCAGTGCGTGGAGACGCGCCAGCGCAGCGGCCAGCGTCTGCGTGTATGCGCCACGCGCGGCAAAGTTTCTGGTGGCTTCGACGTAGACCAGCGGATGCTGGGCGATCATCTGTCCGGTGTTGGCGAGAAATAAACAGGCCATCGCTGCCACCAGGGTGCCGGTTTGCGGCGCGACGGCGCGAAGTTGAGCGGATGGATGGCTGGATGGGCGGGCCTCGGCGAGCCGCGCCAGCAGCCAGTCGGCGGCAACGCCCAGCGTGAAGGCAAAGGCGGGAAGCATCTCCATGCCGTAACGCGTGTTGTAGAACGAGTGTGGCCACCAGTCAGGCAGAAAGATGGGCACCGATCCCCAGGCGACGGAGTAGGCGTAAAACGGCAGCGGAAACCAGAGCAGCAGCGTGGCGGCAAGCGCGGCGCGGCGCGGCGTATTGCGCGCTCGGCGCACCATCCGCAGCACGACAAACAGCCCGAAGAGAGACAGCAGCAGCAGCAGCCAGCCGACGAAGCTGCGCGCGAAGGCGTCGCCGGTTGATGCGTGCCAGAAAAACAGCGCCGAAATCCACGGATTGTGCCAGCCGGGATGGGGCGGGACCATGCCGTGAGAGGTGCGCGCCTCGATGGCCGCCGCCGAGTATGGGCCACGCATGAAATCCAGCCCGTCGCCGAAGTAGATGGCGTTGTATAGCATCCAGAGGAGCGGCGCGGCCAGCAGAGCGAAGCTGGCGAGGATAAAACGCCGCTGGAAGAGCGCGCGACGGCGATGGAGCGCGAGGGCCATCCAGAGCCAGATGCCGAAGCCGAGAATCCAGCCATCGTAGCGCGTCCACGCGGCGGCGATGAGGGTGAGCGTGAGCGGCCACAGATGGAGCGCGCCGATGCGGAGGCAAGCTGCGGGCGGATCATCGAGCGACGAGTGCCAGCGAACAAGCAGAAGCACGGACCACACCAGCTCGGCAAGAAACAGAGGCTCGGTCATCGCCGTGGTCTGGAGATACAGAAGATTGGGGTTGAGGGCGAAAAACGCAAGCGCGAAGAGCGCGGGAAGCGGATGAATCCAGATTCGTGCGAGCCGGTAGAGACCCAGCGCGGCAGCGAGATAACAAAGCGCCGAAGGCAGAACCGCGGCAAATCCTGAGCGCCACCAGGGCGTGATGGCGGCAAAGGGAGCCAGCAGCAGATGGGGCAACGGGAGCCAGACCGAGCCGAGCTGGCTCAGGCCAGGACGGTGTGAGTCGAAGATTCGTCGAGCGATGTGGAGGTGAGCCTCGGCGTCGCCATAAAAGAGCCAGGCATGGTGGCGCGCGCTGACGACGATCGCCGCCATTGAGGCAAGGGTGAGCGCGGCAAGCACCAGCCAGCGTTCACGCGGGGAGACAGGCGGCGCGGTGGTGCGGTCGAGTGCGCGTGGCGGGATGGTGTTCAGAAAAGGCACGCTCTTGAGTTTAGATGCTGAGCGGAGAGCGTGAGCGGGGAGCAGGGGAAATTTCGGAGCGGGAAATCATGAGGCTATTCACGTTGGATGAGCGCGGATTCCATGATGCGGCGGCGAAATCTGTTGCAGCACCTGACTGTCTCATTGCAGGACACAGGAGCACCAGAGTCACGCCCTGTCGTAATCTGGCGCACAAGAGCCTGTGGCCTTATGATCGGCAACAGATGCGAAACCTTTAGGGGTTTTCGCAAAAAAATGCGAGGTGCGCCATGTCCGTTTCCCTTCCACAATGTGACTCGATGGAGATCAGCCCGCGCTTTCGCAAGACTGTGGAAGAGCGCATTGCGCGGCTGGAGCGCGATGCGGCCACGGATGAGCTGAATCTGGTTCATCTTTTCCACGAAGACCATCTGCGTCGTCATCGCAAGCTGATTGCGATCCAGCGAGCGGAAGCTTTGCGGATGCGACTGTTTCTGGATCGCTCGCGAACGCGCTTGCCTCGTCCGCTGGTGGAGTTGTAACGAGCCTTGCGTCCTGGCCGGTCTGGCGGCAGTGGAAATTGCGCTTGACAGCACTTTTTGCGGGGCAGTGTACAGGCTTTTCCGTCACTTCTGCACATGCTTTCCTCAGCCTTGCCCGCGCCTAACTTGTTGTGACTATGCATCCTGTCCTGTTTTCCCTGAATTGCACCGTTACTGCCGCCCCGCTTTCGCCCATTTTTCCCCATTGCGCAGCCGCGCCACTCCCCGTACTCTCGGTAAACGTTGCTGCTTCACGTTGGTGGTTTGCACTGTGAGATTCACTGCTTTTGCCCACCGGGGCAAGCTGGAGTGAACCGCAGATGCTGGCTCCTACGCTGATCCCAACCGGAAACTTTGCATCGCTTCGGCGATGCCGCTCGCAAACGCGTTCACGACGCGTACAGGAGATCCCTGCTCGCTTGTGAGTGGTGCGACCGAATTGCAAAACAAGATCACGAAAGGAACCAACCCAGTCCATGCGTCCTCGAAAAGTTATCCTCTGCATCGACTCCAGTGAACGTGCCCTGGCGGTGCGCAGTTTTTTGTTGGAAACCCGCGGCTTTCGCGCAATCACGGCTTGCAGCAGTCAGCAGGCGGTGGAGATACTCTCCACACAGCATGTGGATCTTGTCGTAGCGGAGTTGCGGCTGCCGCAACTGGACGGCAATACGCTGATCGGCCAGCTCAAGCAATGGATGCCGGAGCTTCCGATGATCCTGACGAGCGAGAGTGTGCGCGTCGGCGAACGGCCACACCAGGCCGACGCCTTCCTGGGCAAAGGAAACGCGTCTCCGGCGGAGTTGATTGAGCGCATACGCGTGATGAGCGCGCGCAAACGTGGCCCGAAAAAAGCTGCTCCGGCAATCTCATCGCAGGGTTCGACGCAGATGCGTATTCCCGGCTTTCCGGTGGCTCATGCTTCGTGAGGGATGTGGCGAATGCCTGGGGGCGGGATGGCTACAGCCCTCGGTCACGTTACCATCGGAGTATGCACGGAACTCTGTTTCTCATTGAATTTGATCATTCTGTATGAATTTTTCAACCATCGTCGATCTAGCTTCCAGCACGGCGGAAGCCACCGTGCTAGTGCTGGCGACGCTGTTTCCCATCGTCAACCCGATAGGCAGCGCGGCGGTTTTTTTGTCCATGGTGGATACGCTGGACGCATCGTTGCAGAAGCGCCTGGTCTCGCGGATCACGTTTTACAGTTTCTGCCTGCTGGTTGTCTCGATGATTATCGGGGGCAAGATTCTCTCGTTTTTTGGTATCTCGCTGTATGCGGTGCAGATTGGCGGCGGCCTGGTGGTGGCCTCGAGCGGCTGGCAACTGCTGACTAAAGACGGACAGAAAGATCGACCGGCGACACCCAATCCGGATGAGGTACTGGCACAGGCATTTTTCCCGTATACGTTGCCGATCACGGTAGGTCCGGGATCGATCTCGGTGGCGATTGCCCTGGGCGCGCATCTGCCCTCGCAACTGCACGCTGCGAACTTCTTTTCGCCGATGGTGCTGATCGCTTCAATTTTGGGGTCCGGGCTGGTGTGCGGGCTAGTCTACATCTGCTATCGCTGGGCGCGCAACGCGGCGCACTTGCTGGGAGGAACGGGAACGGTGGTGCTGATGCGCCTGTCGTCGTTCATTCTGTTTTGCATCGGTGTGCAGATTCTGGCGACGGGATTGCGAAGCTTTATCCACACGATTCATCTGCACTGACGGCGTCGCGCTGCGCCCTCATCTGAACTCTCATCCGGACCCTGCGCGTGCTCAGGCAGGATCGTCGAGCATCTGCCGCACGACATCGGCTGCCGAGTAGTGGCTGCGGCCTGGCTTAAGAAAGCGGGCGACCTGGTAGATGCCGTCGCCAGCGGTGATGAGCGGCATCTCTGCGGATTTTTCGCTGCGAAGCTGAGCCAGACCGATGTTAGCCAGCAGTGCGTTGCAGAGGCATTTGCGCCCCTCGGTCTCGCTGGCCCGGCCACCCTTGGCGATGTATGCTGCGACCGGCTCGGCGGAGCACCGATAACCGATCCGTCCCGCGCTGCCGGAGCCTTCGGCGTCAGCAATCCAGTAAGGCTCGCGCAGAAAGCCCAGATCGCAAACGCGCTCGCGCGCCTGATATGTCAGCGGATCGGAGAGGGTGTTGGCCAGTTGGACGACCTTGAACGGAAAGCCAGTGGGCGATGCCAGAGGATCCGTGAAGACCTGAGCCTGATGATCGAGAATCTGCTGGATAACAGCCGCCTTCAGTGCGGGATCGAGACCGGATTCCTCGGCAAATTCGAAGGCTGTTCCCACCTGCACCCCGGTTGCGCCCAGATCGAGGGCCTCGCGCAATCGTGCTGCACTGGCGTAGTTGCCAGCCAGCCAGAAAGGGACATCCAACGCGCGTAACTCGGCAAAATCCACTTGATCTCGTTCTCCGTAGAGTGGCTCGCCAGCCGCGGTTCGCAGCGGCTTTCCGCGTGGCGGCGCATTGTGTCCTCCGGCGCGATGCGTCTCCATCACGAGACCATCAACGCGCCCATTGGAGCGGCGCAGCATGGTGGTGGCCAGTGTGTTTGAAGAGACGATGGCGAGAAACTTCGGGCGTTTGAGTGTGGGCAGTTCGCCCTCGGCAAAATCCTGGGGATTGAAGCGCAACTGCACCTCGGCGGGCGCGCCGGTGACGCTGAGCCGGTATTCCGCAGGCTCATGCACGGCGAGCCGGTCGAGGACGCCGGGAATATGCAGCGGAATTCCCGCGCCCATGAGAACATATCCCACACCAGCCAGCATGGCGCCGTAAAGCGACGGCAAGTGCACGGTCTGCACTTTTTCCAGCAGGTTAATTCCGACCTCGTGGCTATGGTCCAGACGAGCCAGCGCTACCTCGACAAAGTTGCTCACGATGCACAACTCGATGAGCTTTCGTGCATCGATCTGCGTGTGCATGGGGGTTGTGCGATACGGCTGCCGGGGAGCCTTGCCGCCAGGCACAAAGTACTCTTCCCAGACCCGGCGCGCCATCGCCGGAAAGGGAAACATCTCCATCCCGCGCCGCATGGCGCCATCGGGGTCGCCGGCGCCCAGCCGACGGATGAATATCTGGTCGATGGCGGTGCTGGAGACGATGCCGAGTTGCCCTAGCCGCGCGACTGCCTGCGCGAGTCGCCAGTTGGAGACGCCAGCGCCCATGCCGCCCTGGAGGATGCGGGGAAGATGCTTCATGCGTATGAGCGTTTCATGAAATGGGAACATGAGCCTGTGACGGCCAGCATAGGTGTATGTTCATCGAATGCCATCGAGCTGGCCGTATACTTCTGTTAACTTTGGGAACCGCACAAAGGAGAACGCATGCCCGCTCTTCGCTTCCTCACCTGGCTGCTGGTGTTGGCTTCGAGCCTTTGTTGCGCTGAGGCGCAGGCGCTTCACGTCGGCGATGCATTCCCTGCCGTGAGCGCGAAGTCGCTGAGTGGAGGTGTGCTGGTCATTCCGGACGGCCATCCGACGGTGGTCATCCTCGGTTTTACGCAGGCTGCGGGAAAGGACGCCTCGCAGTGGACGGCGCGTACGGAGCGCGACTTTCCTGCTCTTGTCGTGGATGATCTGATCTTTCTCGATTCGGCGCCTGGCTTTATGCGCAGCATGATTGCCGCGGGGATTCGCCACGGCATGACGCCGGCGCGTCAGGCACACTCGATCGTATTGGACCACGACGGTTCGCTTTGGAAACAGAGGCTGAGCGGTGGATTTCCCGGCGTCGATCTCAGCCATGCGGTTGCGGTCGCGCTGGATGCGACCGGGCATATTCGGGCCGTGGGCTACGGTGCGGTCACCGACGGCAATTATGCAGCGTTTCGCACGGCCCTTGAGAAGCTCCCTTGAGAAGCTCTGCCGATAAATAGGCTGCCGATAAGATGGATGCCGCAAGGCGAGCTGCGGATCAGGACGTGTGCGATGGCATCCCCTAAACGGCACCTTGAGGCTCGACAGTGCCCTGATGGAAGACGCAGCGCCATTGCATGCCGTCGCATCTCCAAAGCGAAGAACGCAGTGCTGCACCGCGTTGTGACGAGAGTGTGCGATAGGTGACGAGCGCGAGTTGCGGCGTGTTGTTTGGGGTGAGGATGCGCAATTGAAAATCGGTGATTTGTGGCGGCTCAGCGTGCGGCTCAGTTGCCAGCAGATCGAGAATCTGTGGTCGTGACCAGACTCGTCCAGAGGCGCCAATCTCAACAAACTCAGGATCAAGCAGGGCCTCGACGCGGGCGCGGTTGCGGCGCACTGCGGGCTGCATCAACTCCATCTCCAGGCCCAGCAGCGATGCGCATATCTCGTCTTTGCTGGTCTGCATCTTCGTGCCTCAGTCACTCAGCAGGGTTGGTCGTCCGCGCTCGTTCCATCCGATGCGCCCGAAGGGGACGTGGTGGTCGTGGGTGAAGAGTACGAGCCAGTTTTCGGCGATGGCGCGGGCATAGAATCGTTTGCGCTCTTCGATCACGCGCAGGGGGTCGAGATCGTAACCCATGCCCCACGTCGGGTCGAGGTGGGCGCTGGTGGGAATGAGGTCGCTGATGTAGCAGGCGTGTTCGCCGTGGCTCTCGATGTGGATGGCCTGCACCTGTGGGGTGTGGCCGGGAAACAGCTCCACGCGGATGCCGGGCGCAATCTCCGCATCGCCGTCGAGGAGGGTCATCTGTCCGGTGGCGATCAGCGGCTCATAGTTGTCGGCCATGTAACTGACGCCGTCGCGCTCACGCTGCTTGCGCCCATCGAGGACTTCGCCGCGCTGGGCGAAGTAGCGTGCGCGCGGAAAGGTGGCTTCAAGCTGGCCGCTGGAATTGAAGCGGGTATTCCAGCCGGAGTGGTCAAAGTGAAGGTGGGAGTTGAGGACGAGATCGATGCTTTCGAGCGCAATGCCAGCCTGAGCAAAGGCTTGCGGCAGCAGCGCCTTTGCGCCGTATATCTGGCGCTGCTTGTCGCTGAGCTTGTCGCCGATTCCGGTTTCGATGACGAGGGTCTGCCGGCCGTTGCGCAGCACAACGGTGTTGGTTCCGAGCAGGATGCGGTTCTGAGCATCGGCAGGCGCGCGGCGCTGCCAGAGCGGTTTGGGAATTACCCCAAACATGGCTCCGCCATCGAGGAAAAAGAAGCCGTCGGTCAGAACCGTAATCTCCCAGTCACCAACACGCGTGTTGCCACGAATGAGATCGGCGGTGTCGGCTCGTTCTGCCGGATGCCGCTCGGCTTCCATCGCGTTCACGGCTGCGCCGCTCCCGCGGCAGACGGCTCGGGCAGCAGATACTGCTCGAAGTGAGCCAGGATGCTGTCGTAGAGATGCGGACGCACCTCGGAACCGGCGATGGAGTGCGTTTTTCGTGGATAGAGATTCAAGGAATAGGGGACATTGTTGAGGGTCATCTGCTGCACGAACTGGATGGAGTTTTCGATGTGTACGTTGTCGTCGCCGGTGCCGTGAATGAGCAGCAGGCGCCCCTTGAGATTGGCGGCGGAGTTGACGACGGAAAACTGTTTGTAGACGTCAGGAAACTGCTGCGGCTCGCCGAGATAGCGCTCGGTATAGATGGAGTCGTAGTTGCGCCAGTCGGTGACGGGAGCAACGGAGACTCCGGCGCGAAAACGATCGGAATGGGTGAGCGCCCAGAGCGTGAACGAGCCTCCCCAGCTCCATCCCCACCACCCCTGACGTCGCGCGTCAAGCTGAGGAAAGAGCTTGAGCGCGGTGTCGGCGACGGCGAGCTGGTCGGCAAACTGCATGGGTCCAAACTCGTGATAGGCGGCCTGCTGGAAGGCCCGTCCGCGATCATCCATGCCGCGACCGTCGGCGTGGAGCACGGCGAAGCCATGCTCGGCGAGGACGACGTCAAAGAGATAGCCGTCGCCGCCCCAGTGGTTGGTGACCGACATGACGCCCGGTCCGCCGTAGGGATTGACGATCAGCGGCACACTGGCCGGGGTGGTCTTGCCCGGTGGCAGCAGGATGGTGGCAAAGAGCGTCGTTCCGTCAGCGGCCCTGACGGTGAAGGGCTGAGGCGCGAGAAGCCGATAGCTGCTGAGAGCATCGGTCTTCCAGACGACGCTGCAGTCCCCTGCTGCGCGACAGATGCTTACGGTCGGGGTGCTGGCGCGTGTGGAGAATTCGTCGCTGAAGGCTCCGCCGGTCATGGCAAAGCGTCCGTCATGGACGCCGGGCTGGGTGGTCAACTGTTTTTTTTCACCGGTCCAGCTCACCTGCCAGAGTTGCCGCTCGGTCCAGTTGCCTTCGTTGGATTGGTAATCGACGAGCTGATGCGCGGGGTCGACGGCGAGCACCTTGGTCACTTCAAAGTCACCGTGGGTCAACTGCCGTTCGAGCCTGGCCTCTGCCGCCATGGGGTGGGCCGTGTCAAAGCTGTAGAGATAGAGGTGCGTGTGGCCGTCGCGCCAGCTTGTGAGCACAATGTGGCCCGCGCCGACCCAGACGTCATAGCGCTCGTCGAAGAACTTTGCATCGCTTTCTGTGAGCACGGCCCTGGCCTGGCCGGTGGCTGGATCGGCAAACCAGAGCGTCTTGGTCTTGTGATCGCGGGTGAGCGTCTCAGCCCATACGGTGCGTGCATCGACCCAGCCAAAGCGCGGGATGTAATCCTCGTTGGCGCGGATGGGCAGTTGGACCCAGGTGGTGGTTCCGCCGCTGGCCGAGACCACGCCGAGGCGCACGGCAGGGTTGGGGTCGCCGGGCTGCGGATAGCGCTGCATGACGACGCGCGCGTGGACGGGCAACCAGTCCTCGATGGGGTATTCGGGCACCTTGGTTTCGTCCATCTCCAGAT
>JAJZEA010000101.1 GCA_021851335.1 Acidobacteriota bacterium
ATGAAGGTCGTGAAGTTCAGCGTGTAAAGCAGATACTCAAAGACACCGATGCGCGACGCAATCTCGCCCCCGTCGCCGCTCTCAATCACCAGATGCATCACCCGGAAGAAGATATACGAGAGGCCAATCGTGAAATAAACCGAGTGCAACAGGATCGCTTCCGGAAAGAACGTGTACTTCTTCAGCCAGATGTAGATCAGCAGAACTCCGACGATGCTCGCTGCCGGCACGCGCACCCATCCCCTGCGATGGCACAGAATGCACACGTATCCCAGCGCCAGAAAACCCACCAGTGGCAGATAGGCCAGAGGATTCTTCTCCAGCGCGTAAAGAAAATACAGGCTCGCCACCGTCAGCACCGTGGAACGCCACACACGCGAGCGATTCAGGTTGATGACGATAGCCACAACCAGGCCGAAAAAGACAAACGCAAAAGATGCCGAATCCATGGTTATTTCCCCACGTGTTGAATTCTCGGAGCTTGATCGAAAGCTTCGAGATCGGGTATCTGGCCGTTTGTGATCTCTTTCGAAATTGCCTGAGCCAGAATTGCGTCCCCATTGGCATCTGGGTGACCATTGCTGAAGTAATAGTTATTTTCCATATTCGGGATTTTTTTAAGGTCGGGGAAAATATCTGCATATATTCCGCCGTGACGAGTAATGATCGAACGAACATCATTGTCGAGTCTGTAAGGGTCATAGCCCTCTGGCCAGGTACCGGAGCTAAGCATTGCAGCCTGCGCACGCGAAGGTATCAATGTAACAACCAGAGGAACGCCCGCAGCTCGGGATTGCGCGATCATAACCGTAGCCATATCCTCAAACGACTTCATATCTTGCTTCCATTTCGAGCTGGGCGACACTCTGAGATACCCAGACTCTGTATCCGGAAGCTTCAAATAGCTCTTTACATATCGATCCGCATTTTTGTTCAATAAATCCTGTAGCATAAATCCAGTACCCGTATGAGAAAATTTTCTTATAAAGTGCTCCGAAACAGCCTGCTCCAAAGAAGAAAAGGAACCACTGAAAACCTTGATTTTCAGATAAGTTTTCCATCGCTCGACTACGCCGAGATTTTTCCCGCCCCCCCCGAGGAGAAACAGAATTGACTTGGAATCCAGAGGCGGGACGCTGATATCATAGGGAGTAACTAACCAAAGGATAATATTGGGCTTTCTCGAAAGCGCAGTCTGAACATGCGTTGAGACAAATTGTGGATACTGCTCCAGCATCCCTTCGTTATATAGATAGATCTTGCGACCATCTCTCTCAGAGATATCGATAGGAAGCTTGGCGGCCAGTGCATCCTGCTGCTTCACCCATTGTCCAAACGCTATCGATGTGCCAATCATTGCAATCCGATAGGCTCCAGGGGAATTCGACACGCAGCCAATTCCAGAACGGTAACCGCAGGTATCAAATTTGTATTCGACTAAAGGGACGCCAAAGTCCATCTCGCTCGTCTTGCAATTTGGAATTCCGCTGACTCCTTTATCCGGATGACTCACATTGAGACAAACATCCACGGCAGATTTTGGTTCACCGTAGATCAGCTCAGAAATCTTCTCGGATGTAAGCGACAGGCTAACGACTGTCAGGATGGCCAACAGCGGCAGAATAATCCAATCCCGCCGTCGAGTAGACTCCTCAGCTTTTCCTTCAGCCCACTGTGTCATGCTTGCGCATTCTCCTGTACTTGTTCGACACCAAGAGTGATGACCTTCATGGGTGCTATATCCAGCTTGGCTTCTGCGGCGAGTATCTCCCAACGAGTGCGGCCAGACTCATCCTCGTCTACTTTGCTGAAACCGAGTTTTGCATAATGATCGACGACAAGTTGATTGCGATCCGTCGGAATATACGCACCGATGATCTTGGTTATGCCGCGCGCCTGCGCCTGCTCCACCAGATGCCTGAGTACCATGTGCTCGACCTTGCGCCCCAGCACGCGGCAACTCATCAGCCAGGTATCCACTTCCCACACGCCCTGCTCCGCCGGGCGGCAGATCACCACGCTGATCATCCCGTTGTCGCCAAAGATATCCGCCAGCCTCACCTGAAGCGTAAAGACATCTGGATCCTCCTCAGCAGCCAGCACCTCCGGATCGGTATAGCGCCGCGTCGTCAGGTTGTACTGGTTCGATTTGTTGATAAGCTGCACAATGCGCGAGTGCCCGGTGGCGTCAAACGGCTGGAAGGTGATCGTCATCTCCAGCGAGGCCAGATACGCGTCCACGCCGCCCACCTGCTTTTGCAGGCTGATGCGTTTTGCGTTGTCCTGATAGAAATCCGCTCGCTTCAGGTCTTCACCGGCGAAGGCAATCGCCTCAAAATATCCTGCTGCGGCCAGCGTCCGCGCGTAACCCGCTGCATCCTCCGGCAACTCCGGCACGGCCACCTGCGGCAGCAGCCTGCGCACCAGCCCGCGCTCCACCGGATTGTCATCCAGGAACACCAGCGAATCGATGCCGACGGCCAGTTCATCAGCAATCGCCTGCAGATTCGTCGCCTTGTCGTTCCAGTTTGCCTGGAAGACTGCGATGTGATCCAGCTTCAGCAGCATCTCCGGATGCTTCAGAAATGGCTCGCGCGCCACCTCATCGGTATTCTTCGACGAAACCGCGAGCACGATGCCACGCTTGCGCAGATCAAGCGCCATGCGCTGCACCGCCAGATGCGCCTCACCCACCGCGTCGCCCTGAGCTACACGAATACCCTCCAGCCCATCGTCGCCAATCACACCGCCCCAAACCGTATTGTCCAGATCCAGCACCAGCACCTTGCGGCTCCTGCCGCGCATCGCCGCCAGCGTCCGCGCCACGTGGTCCCCATAGAGCGGAATCACGCTCTCGGCGCAGGGAAATTTGCCCAGATTCCACATCTGTGGATCGTGCCAGTTGGCAAGCCCCACCGTCTCGGCGATTCCGGCCACGTCCAGCAGGACATCGCCCGCCACCAGCACCTGTTCCGCCAGCCCACGATTGATTTCGCTCAGCAGCCACCGCATCGTGCCCGGCAGCGCCCGATCCAAACTGCCAAAGATCATCTCCGGCGCTGGTGCAAAGGTCTGGAAGAGGCACGCAGCGCCGCAGTTCTTCTGGATGCCCTCGCGCAATGCGTTCAAATAGCCCGTCGCTCCAGCCACCGCATTTGCTGCTGCATCGGCATCGCCTGGAACAAACTTCAGCGGCAGCGAGCGATAATCCAGCGCAAAGAGCACTGCGTTCGGCTTCGATGCATTCACACGCGAGTCTGGGGTCAGAGCCTCCTGAGCCACCTGGTCATAAGCAGGCTGAATGATCTCAAGCGCCAGCCCATGACGCGCGGCACTCGCAACCAGTGCGGGCAAAATGAAATCCATCGTCGCATTGCTGATGACAGCGAGGCGGAACGGCTGCAACGGCTCAAGATTGGCCCCGCGAGCGACAGCCGCCGAAATCGGCTTGGCAAGCCGCGTGAGCTGATTCAAATCCAGCGCGCAGGAGGCGAGCGAGCGCAGTGCCGCGCCGCCATCTGCTTCCGACCATGCTTTCACTTGCGAAGAAAAATCCGGCGGGGCTTTGGGTAACCATTGAAGCTCGGTATACATTTCCATCAGCATTGCTTGTGCGACTCCTGGGAAGGTTTGTCCGCGCGCAGCGGAATCCTGTGAACCATCTCGACTGAGTGCCGCATGCCCGGCCGCACAGGAGAACTCTATGTTCGGCTTTGAATCAGCGCTGCCAGATCGCCCACCTTTTCCAGCTTGGCAATCTCCGTCGTGGAGAACTTCACCTTGAACGCTTTTTCGATCGTAATAATCAACCGAATATGCGCAAGACTGTCCCAACCATCCACATCCTTTGCGCTCAGCTCCGGCGTAGCTTCAATCGAGTCATCATCGAATAAATCCTGGAAAATCTCTGTCAGCTTTTCATAAATCGCAGCTTGTTCCAATTGAATCTCCTT